>NZ_OY782857.1:35000-698278 GCF_963678425.1 uncultured Bacteroides sp. | reverse complement strand
TTTTTTAAAAGAATAAGAAATAAAAGTTCCGTTTTATTTGCAAAGAAAGAAATAATTCCTACCTTTGCATCGCTAAACAAAAAAGTGCGACATCAACCGCGAATGCGGCTGTGGCGTAATTGGTAGCCGCGCTAGACTTAGGATCTAGTGACGAGAGTCGTGGGGGTTCGAGTCCCTTCAGCCGCACTTTTAGAAAAGACCTGCAAAATTTTTGCAGGTCTTTTTCTTTATACACCTCTCCCATTTATTACTTTTTAATCTTAATAAGAGTTTATTGATAAACCATCTTTCATTAAAAAAATCAGAAGCCCTACCTTTGCAGTCTTTATAAGAAATAAATTTCTGATTTGCTTGTTTTCTTGAGAGAAAAGAGCAGATATTGAGCAATAGTATATATGAATAATAAAAATAAAGCCGATATGACAGTCGGCAGAATCTCCCCGCAACTAATCAGGTTTGCCATTCCTCTAATCCTCGGTAACTTCTTTCAGCTGACATACAATGCTGCAGATTCCATAATAGTTGGTCGGTTCGTTGGTCCCAATGCATTGGCAGCTGTTGGAGCAGCAAGTCCAATTATGAACATCATTATCTTTATGATAGTCGGTATTTGCCTGGGAATGTCAGTTCTGATGAGCGAGTTTTTCGGAGCAGGTGACATGAAAAAGTTAAAGCGTGAAATATCCACATCGTTTATTGCTGGAGGCATTTTTACATTAGTCCTCATCATCCTTGGCATTGTATTCTCACGCACCATATTGATGTTTATGAATACCCCAAACGAAATTATTGATGATGCAACGCATTTTCTTCAGATCATATTTATCGGATTAGTTTTCACCTTCACATACAATATCTACGCATCAACATTGCGTAGTATGGGCAATTCGAAAGTTCCGCTCTACTTCCTGATAACATCGTCAATCATGAATATAATAATGGATATTCTTTTTGTTGTTGTCTTTAAAATGGGAGTAATAGGTGCAGCTTGCGCAACCGTAACAGCAGAAGCAATATCCGCCTTTCTATGTATATATTATGTCTGGAAAGAAATACCGATTCTGAAATTCAAGCGTTCTGAATTTGTGTTTGACAGATCATTGTTACGAGACACAGTAAATTATAGTTCGGTTTCTGCCATGCAGCAAACTTGTTTATATATTGGTAAGTTGTTTGTGCAAGGAGCCGTTAATCCACTTGGTGTGCATGCTATAGCAGCTTTTAATGCCGTTAATCGCATTGACGATTTTGTACTTGCTCCTGAACAAAGCATTGCCAACTCAGCCACCACGTTTTTAGCAATAAACAGGGGAGCCGGACAAAGAGAAAGAATGAGAAAAGGATTTATCTCATCCATCAAGATAGAACTTGTTTATAGTGTTGTTCTAATGGTTGGCATCTACTTTGGAGCCTATTGGTTAGTATATCCATTTGTTGGCGATGAAGGAGTCAATGTAATTAAATCAGGAGTATTGTACTTACAAACGATGGCTTTTTTCTATTTTTTGCCAGGCTTAACAAATGCGCTCCAAGGCTTTTTCCGTGGAATAGGAAAATTAAAGGTTACATTAAATTCTACCTTCTTTCAGATTTTCGCCAGAGCCATAGCCGCATATATATTTGCACCCCATTGGGGGATGTCAGGAATTGCTTATGCCTGCCTGATTGGATGGATAGTAATGCTTGCTTATGAAGTTCCAACATTCCTAAAAGTATGGAGAAACTAAGCATAAGTAAATATTAACAACAAGGGAATTAAATAATGAATTAAAGTAGTTTAATGGCATAAGAAACTATACCTTAAGCCTTAAGATATATATTTAAGCATAAAATTCAATGGCAAAAAATAGCAATTAATAGTATTTCACAAATTGAAATTCACAATATTTCAATCTTTTCCCTAACTTTACATAATTTTTAAAATGCAAAATGTCGGAAGTCGTTTTAGTAATTCAAATATATTCAAATGAGAAATAAATTATCCAGAGAAACAATAGAGATATTATCAACTATTTCAAAAGGAAGACACAGAACCAATCTACTTAAGAATCAGGAACAAAAGGCTCTTGCTTTTTTAGTTGAACGTATTCCTTCCTATATTTCTCCGAATATACTTACAGGTATTGGTTTTTTTGGTAGCTTAATAACAACTGCAAGTTTTATTTTAGCCACTTATGTTGATGTAAATTTTCTATTGCTAGGAGTACTAGGGTTTGCTACAAACTGGTTTGGCGACTCTCTGGATGGTAGAATTGCATATTATCGTAAGACTCCCAGGAAATGGTACGGCTTCTCTCTTGACATTACAGTAGACTGGCTTACAACAATACTCATTGGATTAGGATTTGTTATCTATGTAGGAGGCCCTGCCGAATTATTGGGATTTGGCTTTGTGGTAATGTACGGCTGGGAAATGATCACAACTTTATTAAGATATAAAATTACTGATAAATACTCCATTGACAATGGACTATTCGGACCAACAGAAGTCAGGATTCTTATTTCACTCATTCTTATACTTGAAGTTTTTGTCAGAGACTCAATCGTCTATTCAGGAGTTTTAGCATGTGTTATGCTGCTCATATCAAACATAATAGACACAAAAAAGCTGCTTAGTCTGGCTGATACCAGAGATCTAGCAGAAAAAGAGGAGAAACTGAAAGAAGAAAAGAATGATTGAGAAATTATTTATGTTCACAAAGGCTCAGGTCTCATCAGGTATTGGGGGAATTGTCGATTATATTATAATGATTCTATGCACCGAATTATTAAATATACATTATACTATATCCATTGCTATCGGTGGAATTATTGGTGCAATCATTAATTTTTCCTTAAATAAAACCTGGACTTTTCAATCTAAAACCAGTTCTTATAAATATTCGTCCAGGAGGCAATTTTCGAGATTCGCAATCGTTGTAATTAATAGTATTGCATTAAAAGCAGCAGGAACATATTATTTTACAACCTTTTATAGAATAGATTATGAAATTAGTCGTATAATTACGGATCTGATAGTTTCTATAGTTTTTAATTATACGCTTCAACGGCACTGGGTTTTTAGAAAAGAACGCTCTTGAATCAAAATAATAGTTTAAAGTTCAAGACATTGAGTGACAACTACTATATTATTTTAAAGTGATTTGGAAAAGGAATTAATTGATATAAATGATTTGGAAAGCCTGTCACCTATTTTTAGAGGAAAGACAGGGCATCGTTTGGCCAAGTTTGCAATACGTTTGTTTGCAATAGATAGGGTGAACCAATTGTACAGAAATTCGTGCAATTACACCGGTTCGGAATTCGCTGCAAGTTTGTTGAATAATTTAGGTGTAGATTATCAGATTGGCAATATTGAGCGCTTGAGCAATTTGCCAGAGGGCGGATTTATCACCATATCGAATCATCCTTATGGCGGTTTGGACGGTATTATGCTGATAGACCTGATGGCAGGGATTTGTCCCGATTACAAGGTAATGGTCAACAGAATACTGTCTTTAATCAAAGCGATGGATGAAAATTTCATTTCAGTAAGGCCTAAAGGAAATACAGATATCGGAATTAACTCTTTAAACATCAATGGTATTCGTAAAGCTTTAGTACATCTTCAGGAAGGTCATCCAATCGGTTTTTTCCCTTCCGGAGCTGTTTCAGACCTGAGTTTACAGGACAGACACGTGAGAGACCGTGAATGGCAGGAAAGCGTTATTAAACTGATTCAAAAAGCCGGGGTACCGATTGTGCCCATTCGCTTCTTTGATCAGAATTCTCCATTCTTTTACTCTCTAGGGTTGATTAACTGGAGAGTCCGTTTAATAAGAATGCCTTATGAGATCTTTAACAAAAGTAAGCAGAATCCTCGTCTCGGAATCGGTAAAATCATATCTGTTGAAGAGCAGAAGCAATACACAGACTTAAACTCTTTTCGCTCTTTTTTACGAAAATCGGTCTATGAAATGCCAAAACCAACTTCCTTCACACCAAGAACTATTCTTGATTTACAGGAAATTGACTGGAAAGGTAAAAAATAAGGATATAAAATTAGCTTCAGCGGAAACTCTAAGCTAAAATATTACATTTGCAGATCCGCCAAAAGTAAGAAGGTGCTGAGCGCTGGTGTTTGCCGGGATAGAAGAAGGCAAAAGATTATAATCAAAAAAGAATCTCATACTAAAGTTTTGTTTTACTAAGTAATCCATAGAACAGCCAGTTCCAAAACTAATTCCCCCAGTTTTCCCTATTACAGCAGAAGAAAGCGTGCATTTAGAAAAATGTGTATATCCTGCTAATAGTTTGCTTCCCGCTGACCATCTTGTAGAAATAGGATAAGAGAAATAAGCACCTGCGGAACCCGAAAGAATATCCAAAGGTTCATTCTGTGATATTTTATTTAAAAGCACTGGCATACTGGCAACAGAAAAGCGCCCTCCTATCCCAAAGTATGGATTCATAAACCATGCTCCTTCCAATCCGGCATTACTTCCGCTTGATGTTGTTAAATAAGCTCCATTAGATACTTTATACTTACCGGATAAGATGTTAATACCTAAAGAAAGCCCAAAGAAAGATGGATTACTAAACCTATCAATCGACTGATCCTCAAGGTTAGAGTGGGTAATTCCTTTATCTTTAAATAGCAAATCTGCCAGATAATATCCAAATTCTGTAGATAAAACACCTATTCCTGCTCCCACCATGACATCACTCAACCAATGCTTGTTATTCAGTTGGCGGGTAATCCCCGTAATGGCGGCTGCAGAATAAGCCCCCACACTATACCATGGGCTGCAGGTAAGCCCGTATTCTTTATGCATCATAGTAGCAGCCATAAATGCGGTTGCTGTATGTCCGGAAGGAAACGACTTATTGTTGGAACCGTCCGGACGCATTTCTTTAGCGGTGGACTTCAGAGTATTTACTGCTGCTGCCATGATAGCTACAGAAAAGGCATCTGAGGCTAACATCCTCTCCCAGGAACTCCGGCCTTTTACACCACCCATCTTCATTCCTATCATTGCAACTGCAGGGAAAAGTTGCAGGTAGTCATCATAATGTAAATGAAAAGAGGGTAGATATTCATTGCGTAAACTGCGAAAATTATTGTCTTCACCTTTCACAATTAATCCTGCGGCAATAAGGGGTATGCCAATATAAGTCATCTGGAAAGCCCGAGAAGAAGTTATTCTATCCAACCTCATTTTAAAACACTCCCTTGAAGGTGAATTGTTCACTGTATCTGTTTGTGCATAAAATAACAAATTATCATTGAATGAAGCTTTCTGCACATCGTTTCTGATAGCATTAATATCTTCAAGCGTGACTTTTCCTTTTGGAGAAACAGCCCCACTTACCTTTTCCTGAATATTGTCCGCCTGAACAAATGCCACATGAAGTAATAGCAGCAACAAACTAATAAAAAATATCTTCATAACCTTATCATTATTCAACAAAGCGAAGGTAGATGAGAAATTTGTAGAGAATTTGAATTTATATCAACTTGACGAAATTAATGATAAAAAGAGTATCTAATAAATATACTTTTGCATTGAAGGTTAGTCGGGGAAGATGACAATAAACTCATGCATACATGTTTTGTATTGATACTCAATCTCCCATCCATGAAGATTGCATATAGCCTTTGCTATAGCTAGTCCTAAACCATTTCCCTTCACTTTCTCTGAAGCACGATGGAAGCGTTCAAAAAGTAATTCTTTATCCAAAATTCCTTCTGAAGATGTATTAGAGAGAATCAATTGATTTGGCTTTATTATAATAAAGATCTCACCGTTATTAGTATTGTGGCGCACGGCATTTACAATTAAATTGTTAATGAGACTTTCCAAAAGAGTTCTGTTAGCCTGTATTGTAAGCGAGGCAACTTGTATATCTTTTCGTATTGTTATTCCTTGGGTAAACCCGTTAAGAAGGGGTAACACTTTTTCAATTATCTGAGTTACATCAATAAGTTCCATTTGCGTGTATTGCCTGTTATCTATTTTTGCAAGTAAAAGAAGATTCTTATTCAGACGTGTGAGGCGCGCGGATACTTCATAAAGACTTTGTACAATTTCAGCCTGTTGTTCTGTAAGTTCTGGTTGTTGTAGTAACAAATCAAGTTTAGCCTGGAAAACAGCTAGTGGAGTTTGTAACTCGTGTGATGCATTTTCTGTAAACTCTTTTTGCACCTTATAACTATTTAGATTGTTTTCTATCAATTGAGTAAGCACTGAATTAAGGCGATTAAATTCTTTTATGTTACTTTTCGTAAATTGAGGAAGCGTTCCTTTTTCAAGAGAGAAATGCTCAATCCGTTTCAGTGTATCATCAAAGGGAGCCCAAAGCTGTTTAGAAATTAGTTTCAGCATAAGGATTAATGAAACCAATAGAACCCCCATTATCAATCCAAATTGCAACACTATTCCTGCTAGCATATCTCGTTCAAAGTCTGTTTTCGGAAGAGGGACTCCAGATTGAGCAGCGTCAATTATTTCCTTTAAATCCTCTGCATAGAAATTCTTGGTAAGAAGATAAAAAAGGGGTGTAGCGAGTATAAAAATAATCACTGTACAAATTGTAAATCTCGTAAGACTTTTTTGAAGGAGACTCTTCATTCTATCCATTTGTATCCGGTTCCATAAATATTTTTAATATAATCCGGGCAGCCTGTCTCAGCAAGTTTCGCTTTAAGATTCTTGATATGAGCATAGACAAAACTCTGGCTGTCGAGCATGTCTGCCATATCACCACTAAGGTGTTCTGCAAGAGCACTTTTAGAAACAACTCTATTCTTATTCCCTATGAGAAATAAAAGAAGCCCATATTCCGTTTTGGTCAGATTAATAATCTGTCCGTTCGCTTTCACTTCTTTGTTAAGTAAATCAATAGTCAGATTATTGATTGTTAGTGTATTGTTACTGGAGAATTGACGGCGACGAATAAGAGCATAGATGCGCACACTTAGTTCAGGAAGATGAAAAGGCTTGGGAAGATAATCATCTGCACCAATCTTCAATCCGCGAACTTTATCGTCCAACGAATCTTTTGCAGAGATAATTATCACACCTGCCGGATTGTTCTGCCTTTTTATTTCTTTGAGCACATCAAGTCCGCTTCCTCCGGGTAACATTAAATCCAGCAAAATACAATCATAAGAGTAGAGACTAACTTTTTCTATGGCTTCATCAAACGTAAAGGCCTGTTCGCAAAGATATTTCTCTGCGGTAAGGTAAGTTGCGATTCCATGTGAAAGTTCGCGTTCATCTTCTATGATTAATAGCTTCATAAGAGCAAATATATATGAAAAATTTAAGTATGTGATGGTTTTATCCGATAAATAAATGTGGGCAACACGATCAACAGCAAAGGCAAAGCCACTATAAACCCGCCAATAACTGCTATGGCAAGAGGCTGATGGAGTTGTGCTCCAGTCCCTATTCCCATGGCTAAAGGCAAAAGTGCGATGACTGCACCGATTGCTGTCATAAGTTTGGGGCGAAGTCTTGTACTAATAGCGTAAATCAGCGCATGTTTTCGGCTCATCGCCAATAAACTTTCGTGGTATTGCAGATAAGTAAAGATGGCATTCTCTCCAATAATCCCCACCATCATAATAATTCCGGTATAACTTCCTACATTAAGTGCCGTACCTGTAATATAGAGCAATATATAGCTTCCGCAAATACCCAGAACTGATACCAGTAAAATAGTAAAGGCTACTTTAAGATCTCTGAACATAAATAGTATTACTGTAAATACAAGCATACATGACAATATTAAGATCAACAGTAATTCTTTGAATGATTGCTGTTGCTGAGCATAAGCCCCTCCGTAAGTAATTGAATATCCTTTGGGCAGAGAGATGTGGTGTCGTATTTCATTTTGTATACTTTTCATCGTTCCTCCCAAATCACCTTTATCAAGTCGAGCGGTTATAACACCCATCGTTTGCAAATCCTCCCGTTGTATCTCATTTGAACCCGATTTTATGTCTACACGAGCAAATTCCTTTAGCAACTTTTGTTGTCCGTTTGGAAGAAATATCTGACTATTTTCTATATCTTGAGCCGAAACACCGTTGTTAGAATTATAAATCAGTCGGATTGGGGTAAGTTGCTGCTTATCGAAAACAGTTCCTGCCTCATTTCCTTCCATAACTGTCTGTAGCTGAAATTGAAAGTCAGTTGGAGAAATGTTATACTGTGCCAGTTTCTGGAAATCGGGAACAATAGCAATAGAAGGGCCGGCAATAACAATTCCATTGAACACATCCGCTGTTCCGGGTATTTTATTAACCAATTTTGCTACTGATTTAGCATATTTCTGAATAATATCCTGATCCGGACCGAAGATCTTAACTTCAATAGGTTGAACTGAACTCATTAAGTCGCCCAACATATCTCCAATCACCTGTCCAAAGTCTACGCGTAAGGCCGGTTGGGTAGATTCTATCTTTGACCGGATATCATTTATTACTTCATCTGTAGTCCGCCCTCTGTTTTTCTTTAGCTGAATAAGATAATCGCCGGTATTTGGTTCAGTAATAAAGAATCCCATTTGAGTGCCTGTACGTCTGCTGTATGTTTCTACTTCGGGTATTTTAACCAAGGCTTGTTCTATTTTAACCAACATATTATCAGTCTCTTCCAATGTTGTTCCCGGAGGTGACGCATAATCCATCACAATACTTCCTTCGTCCATTTCCGGCAGAAATCCGGTTTCCAGATTAGGTATTGCATAGGCTGCCATAGCAATAATTACAACTATAAAAGCAATACTATAATAAGGCCTTGAAATAAAGTAACCCACCCATCTCCGTTCTTTTACTTCGTGGTTTTCCTGTTCTTTGTATCTCACTTTTCTTCCAAGGAATAGATAGACAACAGGCAACAAAATCCAGGTTGCCAGGAAAGAGCAAATCAATGTAATGATCATAGTGTTGGTCATTACCTTAAAGTATGCACCGGCCACACCCGTCATCAGCATAAAAGGGACAAAGATAACAATCGTGCTCATAGAAGAACCTATCATTGCCTTAAACAAGTATTTTATGGCTTTATGAACTACAACATTGTCTGATTCATCAGGATTCTCTTCATGTGTCCGGTGAATCTGCTCAACCACCACAATGGCATCGTCTATTATCAACCCTACAGACGCAGCAATAGCACCTAAAGTCATGATATTAAAAGTTTGCCCGGTGGCGTAAAGAACTAGTAAAGTTAATCCCAGTGTGACAGGAATAGTAATCAGGATAGTTAAACTCGCTCTCCATGATTTCAAGAAGCCAACCACTACTATAATGGCCAGGAAAAGACCAATAAATAAACAATCAGTTACACTCCTGATACTATCATTTACAAAGTCTGCCTGCACATAATAAGGCTTAATCTGCACATCGGAAGGAATAATTATCTTTAGTTTCTCCAATTGTTTTTCCATATTGGAAGAAATATCTGATACATTTGCATTAGGTTGTTGAATAACTGCTATCAGTACGCTCTCTTTTCCATTTGCATTGGTCTTGATATATTCTTTCGCCTTGTGTATCTCCACTTTGGCAATATCATTTAACTTGATAATCCGCTTTCCATCATTCTTGATTACAGTGTTTCCCAGTTGCTCCAGGTTCATAATCCGGGCATCTGTTACAGATAGGTACATAAGTCTGTAATCAGAGAGATATCCGTTTGCCAATAAAAAGTTAGTATTATTCATTCTTTCCTTAACCGCAGATGGAGTTAACCCCAGTTGAGACATCTTCTCTTTGTCCAGATTAACCCAGTACTCTTTTGTCTCTCCTCCGATTATCCTTATTTCACTGACTCCTTCAACCTGAGATAGAAAAGGCTTGATAGTGTAAAGTGCCAATTGTTTTAGTTCAATGTTGCTCCGCTTGTTACTGTTGAGTGAATATCCCATGACAGCTAAGATGGATGGATCCATTTTCTCCACAGTAATGTTTGTATTCTGGGGAAGTTGATTTCTTATTTCATTTATTCTGGATTCCACTTGCTGTTGTGCGATATTTACATCTGCTTTCCAATCTACAAAAGCTGATATTTCACAACTTCCCCGGCTTGTGGTACTGCGTACAGACTTCAAATCTGCTACTTTCTTTATTGCATTTTCGAGGGGGCGGGTTACGCTTACAGCCATTAGGTCAACAGGTTGCTGTCCGGCTTCGGCTATCACTTTTATTTTCGGGAAGGTTACTTGCGGAAATAGTGAGGTCTTTATTTTCAATAGGGAGAACGCTCCACCAAAGAGAATAAGTACCACGATAACAAGCAACGGCGTTTTATAAGTGTAAAAGAAGTCTCTTTTCATCTTACCTGAGTATTTTTTATTTGAACAGATACTTTTGCAGTGTCAGCTAAACCGTAATTACCGGTTGTTATAATTCTGTCTCTTTCTGTAAACAGAGGCTCTGTGATCTGAACACGGTTACCTTTTTCGATGCCCTTTTTTATATTCACCCGTACAGCCGTAGTGTTATTTATAAGTTTCATAACCCAGAATGAAGACTGATTTTCATCCGATAAGATAGCTTGTTTTGGCAAAGTAATTGCTTTTGCAATCTTACTTTTAACTAATGCAGCTTTTGCAACAAGATTCTCTGGAAGGTTGACTGGCTGTTTTATTTTTAAAAAGACTCGCTGAGTTTGTGAAGCACTATCCAGTTCGGGCATTATTTTATTTACAACTGCGGTAACCTTTTTTCCATCCGGTAAAGTAATGCATATTTCTTTATTATTATTCAAAACCCCATTAAGTTCATAAGGCAAACTCAATACAAAGCCAAAGCTATTTCGATCACTAATTGTAGCCAGAATCTCACCTTCCTGAACATAGTCTCCTTTCTGGTGATTGGACATAACCACATAACCACTGGTTGGGCAGACAATATTGTTTAAACCTGTAAAGTGAAAAGATGGATCTAATTTATTCACCTCATTGCCTAAGCTTTTAGCTTCCTTTGTTTGCAACCGGAATAAAACTTCACCTTTACTTACTTTATCTCCAAGCTGAATGCCCGGCTTTACAATATATCCGTTAATATTGGCTTTGATATCCGTTTTCAATATATAAACAGAAGTTGCATTCAGGGTAATTTCGTCTTGCATTGATGTTATTTCGGGACTAGAAACAGTAACAGGTGTAGTTGGTTTCTGGGTCTCTTCTGAAGAGGAAGCTGGATCTTTTGCACCACAGCCATAAACCAATGTTCCGGCCAGTGACAACAAAGTGATTATTTTTATTTTCATATCAAGGTAAAATTAAATGGTTCAATTGATTAATTAACAACTGTTTATTAGCTTTATTCTGGATGTCAATTGTTCTTATGTTCATGTAATTAGTGATAGATAAAAGAAAATCGGTCATACTCACTTCTCCCGTGCCAAGTAAAAGAGCATTTGCATCAACCAGAGCTTTGGTATATTTAAACTGTTCGGGAGTCATGGAAGTAAGTTTGTCGCAACGTTCTATTTGTCGCAGGAGTTCCTGCTTCTGAAGAGTATAGTGCTGTTTATCTGCGTCATGGTATCTTTTACGATTCTGATCATTCAATTCGTTTTGCATCAATGACATTTTTCTTTGTTTCCCATCATAGAGCGGAAGATTAATGCTGACGCCCATACTGACGCCCAAATTCTTATACGGACTGGTCATGAACGAAGATGAGTATCCGCCATTGGCAAATACGGATATTTGAGGTTTATAGTTAAGATTTATAAGTTGCTCGTTATTCTTGTTTTTCAAACTGTCAATAGCATTGTTTCTACCGTAATAACTCTCTTCAAAAGAAGCTACAGCCGGTAATTTGATAGCCGGTGTAACAATTGAATCCGTTCCTCCATTGTCAATACCACTAAGATAGTTCAACGTACTTAGATTATTCATCCACAGTGAACGCTGTTGTTCATTATTAAAGAGGGTTTGTTGTAATGTGACCTTGAAATTAAGATAATCTGTCTGTTTTATATTTGAATTCTTTGCCAGTTTCCTGAGTATTTTGTCTTCTTTTTGCAGAAAGCCGATTATCTCATTGGATAAATGTAGCAGTTGCTGATTAAGAAAGGTAGTTATGTATTGCTCGGTAACTGTCTTTTCAACTATGTCAGTAGACAGTCGTGTCTGATTTTCTATGCTTTTCTTATCTAATTTGTAATTATTCAATCTCGTTTTTAGATTCTGCCGACTTATTAGTTGCTTACTAACGGTAAGCAAGGCTTCCACATTTTGCCCGTTGGATATAGCTGTATCATATCCAAATCCCTTATAAGTTGGGGAAAATATTACATTAGAGACAGCCGATACCATAGGATTATATGTCGCCCTTGTTTTTAAGCTGTCTAGTTCTGTGATTTTCACCTTGTTCCCCAGTTCATAAAGCAACGGACTGTTTACTTTAGCCTTCTGAATAAAATAGTCCAGATCTTTGTTCTGAGCTGGAACTCCTGATGAAGCTAAAAATAAAATACAGACTATTACTTGATTCTTCATAAATTTGATATTTCATATAAAATCAAAAACAAATTAAGGACTCTATTTTGTAGACATTTTGAATATTTTGTTCTTTTGAAGTTAACTATTAGCTAAAACCGGTGAAAGAACTTTAGTATGATGTACATCAAACGCCTATTAAGACCCGGGTCTCAGCACCTATTACACCCAAGTGTAAATGGTGCTGAGACCCGGGTCTTAATAAGATTCATTCAGCATAGATTTCATAAGCCTTCCTTATACAACTTTTTAGTACCCTAAAACGTTTATTATCTGAGACATTAATACTTAAAATCATGAAAGCAACAAGATTATTTATTTGTATGTTTACCCTCCTGTTAATAGGTATTTCTCCGATGAGTGGCCAGACAAAAAAGCAAAAAAAAGAAGAAACTCAGAAAGCAATCAGAGAATTGGTAGAAGCTCAGAAAATAAAGGTAGAAGTAAATACAGCTTACCCCATGAGAGGGTCAAGCAAAAACCTTACAACGAACTACTCTGTAGAAATTCGTAACGATTCTGTTTTCTCTTATCTACCATATTTTGGCATTGCTTACAGCGTGCCTTATGGAGGAGGCAAAGGATTGATTTTTAATGAACGAATAACCGAATACAAACTAACTTTCGACAAGAAAGGCACAGCTAATATTCGTTTCAAGACTCGTACAGATGAAGATAGTTTTGTCTATTCACTCTCAATTTCTACTTCAGGATGGGCAGATGTAAATGTAACGCCAACAAACCGTCAGGCAATTTGGTTCCGTGGAAGCTTTATTTATGATAAGCCCTCAAAAAAGCCTGCAAAGTAATTAGAAAGAATGCCATGAATTATGTCGTTTTCTAACAAAAAACTAAAATCTATTATGAACACAATTGAACGGGTAAAAAAGATTCTGCTTTCTCCAAAAACAGAATGGACAGTTATTGACGCTGAAGAAATACCGGCAAGCAAGCTTTTATCGTCGTATCTGATCTTATTGGCACTGATACCTGCCATAGGCTGGTTTATTGGTTACGGACTTGTTGGATACAATGTATTAGGTGCACACATCGGGTCAATAAGCGCCGGTATTCGTCAGGCCGTTATCTCATTTGTGGGCACAATTGCCAGCGCTTATATTACTGCTTATATTATTACTAAGCTAGCTAACAAATTTGAATCAAAAGGCGACTTTAACAAAGCCTTCCAACTAGTTGCATATTCTTATACTCCGATGGGGGTAGCCGGAATTTTATATATATTCCCGGCATTAAGTTCATTTGCAGCAATTCTGGGATTGTATGGTTTGTATATTTTGTATGTAGGAATAGCCCCCATGATGAAAACGCCCGAAGAAAAAATCACTCCTTACTTTCTATCAACTATTATCAGCGTTATACTTATTTTCTTATTACTCTCAATGGTGCTTGGCGCATTATATATTTAGAACAACATCAATAAAATCTTAATAATTAAAGCGATGAAAAAAAGTAGAATATTGTATCTTCTTTTGTTCCTGTTTGTGTTTGCAAATGCAGATGGGCAAGGCTGGTTAAAGAAATTAGGAAATAAGGTTGTGGACAAGGTTGAGAAGAAAGCCGAAAAGAAAACAGACCAAGCTATTGACAAAGAGCTTGATAATGGGCAAAAAGCTACAAATAAAAGTAACGGCAATAATAAAGGTACTAAAGATGTTTCCACAGAATCTTCAGAAAAAGGAAAACTGGAAAGCTTCACTCAATATGATTTTGTTCCTGGAGATAAAATCATATTTTTCGAAGACTTTTCACAAGATCTCATAGGCGATTTTCCTGCACAATGGACAGGTAACAGCACCGGAGAAGTTAAAAAGTTAAATATTGCACCTGGAAACTGGTTGCATATGAATGGAAAAGATGCTGTTTACTGTTACACAAAAAAGATTGCTTTCCCCGACAACTTTATATTTGAATTCGATTTTGTTCCGGATAAAGATTATTCCCGCGGAACAATGCTGAATATTTACGAAGATGATCCGGCAAGACCACAGGAGATAAACGATGATGCATGGCCGGGACTTCATGGTTTAAAAATCATAATAGCAGAGAATGAATGGGAAACTATCGGATACAAATCAGGAAGTGAAAACCTTACTGGCTCATCAAATACAAATCCGGTGATTGCCGAAAAGGTAAATCATGTAATTATCTGGGTACAAAAAAGAAGAGTGCGGATTTATCATCAGGGAGCAAAGGTTCTTGATATTCCAACCAACATCCACAGCACTACAAAGTTCAACAAGATAGTCTTTAATGGATGGGATCGTAACAGCCATCCATACATCACCAACCTTAAGGTCACAACTGCCTCTCCCGACACAAGAAGCAAACTGTTAACCGAAGGAAAGGTTATTTCCTATGGCATCTATTTTGATTCAGGAAAAGATATAGTAAAGCCGGAATCTTATGGTTCAATCCGGGAAATAGCCAATGTTCTGAATGAGAACCCAACGGTGAGAATAAAAGTCACTGGGCATACAGACAGTGATGGCGATGACGCACTTAATCTGGATTTATCAAAACGAAGAGCTGCTAATGTTAAACAATACCTGATTGACGAGTTCAAGATTGACGGATCCAGAATTGAAACGGATGGAAAAGGAGAAAGTGCACCTATTGCAGACAATAACAGCGCTGAGAACAAAGCAAAAAACAGAAGAGTAGAATTTACCAAACTGTAATTCAAAATAAAATAGTCCCCTTTACCGTACTTTAGCTATGCGGTAAAGAGGACAAATTAATAGACTTGATCTATCTCAAAGTTATATTATCACTAATTACTTTCCCATTTTTAGATTATCTTTACGGGGTATAATCTAAATAATTCAGTATTTTAAACTTAACCGACATATGAATCCTACCGTAAGCCCCGAAATACAAGCTATCGTAACAAAACTCTATCAGACAGCACATACCGAACTTCAGAAAGAGGTAATAACGTTACTTCATATCACTGAAGAATATACTATTTTAGCCTCTGGAAAATCTCCGATTAAACCGGATGATTTTTGGGTACTCCCATTGGGAAGCAAGAAGACGTCCGAAGAATTCTTCAAGCATATTCCTCCCACACCAAGTGAAATAGAATATGCCATTAACTTTGTTGAGGATAATATTATTCCAATAAAAAAGCTATTACCTGCGAATTCAGAGTTATGTTCCGTTTCTCCGGTTATACAGGAAATTGCTCTTCAATCCGGAAAAGAAATGTTCTCTCAACAAATAATTCTGTCGATAAAAGAGATGGAAGACATATTCAGCCGTTTAGCTATCATTATTTCAGGCAGACCGTACAGCACGGACACATTACCGGAAAGCACCTCTTTTGCAGCATCTTTATTAATTCTAAGAGAAATTATGCATCACTTCGGTTTTCAGGATATCACAATTATGAAATCTCTGCAAACCTCTGAATAAGGCATAAATCAGAACTTATCAAAACAGATTAATCTTCCACAAAATATTTTTTTTGCAAAAACAAAGGGATGAATGTTATGTTTTCATTCCTTTTTCGTCTATTATACATAGATGAATCTCGAACAATTCAAAATAAACGTGTTGCCACTTCGTGAAAAGCTATTTAATTATTCACGAAAGATGACTGAAGAAACCTCCGATGCAGAAGATATTGTGCAGGAGGCTTTTCTTAAGCTTTGGCGCATGCGTGAAAAACTGGACGAGTATCGCAGCATTGATGCACTAGCCACAGAGATTGTAAAGAATCTCTGTATTGACAGATGGAAATCGCCGGCTCATGCATCTGTGGGACTTGATGAGATCAAAACTCTCTCTGGATGGGATAATCCCGAACGAATACTTGTGGAACATGACCAAGTGCGGTTAATCGGGAAGATAATGGAGACTCTCCCACCCTTACAGCAAACAATCATCCGGATGAAAGACATAGAAGGGTATGAATCGGAGGAGATTGCTGAAATAACCGGTTGTGATATTCAGGCAGTAAGAATGAACTTGTCGAGAGCAAGAAAAAGAGTCAGGGAGGTGTTCCTGCAATTAACAAATGAGAGAAAGGAGAATAAAGATGAAAATAGACGATTTGCTTAATAAGTACTTTGAAGGAGAAACCTCCTGTGAAGAAGAGCAATGGATAAGGAATTTCTTTTCAAATGAAAAGGTTCCAGAGCACCTGCTTTGCTATAAGCAAATGTTTGCTTACTTCGATAATGAAATAACTGCAGAACAGGCTAAGAAGACTGAACAAGCTAATAAGAGGGCTATTCCGCGAAGAAAAACGTTGATCTATACATTAAGCGGTATAGCGGCTTGCGCTGTTATGGCAATAGGAATATCTACATTCTTGCAGCAATCCAATGATTCCGACAAAAGAAACTATGTAGTAATTAATGGTAAATGTTATACTGACGAAGCAACAATAAAGGCTTATGCAAATGCTTCTCTTCAGGAAGTGGCCACTTCCAAAGATGAGGTTTTTACTGAATTATTTAAAGATTAACGGATTAAAAACAGAGAATAATGAAGAAAAGAATCCAGTTTTTACTGCTTATGCTTATACTTTCAGGGTGTTTCCCTGTGGTCTGTGGGGCACAAAGCGGGTTAAGAATAGCTTCCATATTCGACAGATATGGGAAGCAAAAAGGAGTTGCCATGGTAGAGCTGTCAACAGAGATGCTGGAAACCTATGGAATGGAGAGGTATAAAAGCATCACAATCAAAGACTCTCACAGGGCTTTACCCGAGATACGTCAAAGCCTGGAAACGGACAAAAAAGGTGCAAAGAAGATAAAGGAGATTATTGAAGGAGGGCAGCTTGTATCGGGTTACTATCAACTTCCTTCAAGAAAAGAAGATCTTAACCGGTTTATACTTTTTAAACTCAGTAAAAAAGGAGCGGCTACACTGGTTTATATAGAAGGCGAACTGGAATCTGACGACCTTATTACTTTGCTATTCATGAAAAAAGATTTATAACTCACAATCAAATACAAAACAGTATGAAAAAGATTATGTTACTTGCTTTCCTAATATTTCCCACACTCTTAATGGCTGGGGAGATAGCTCCTTCCGACACTACTATTTATGTAAACGGAAAGAAATTAGTGATTAAAGAGAACAATGATAAGATTAAAATCAAGGTGTACGAACAAAAGGCTCAGGGCGATACCATAGAGAATGATCAAATATTCGAAGGCATATACCGGGATGGAAAGAGTACTGAGAAACGCATGTCCAATAGTATAAATATTCCTATCCCTAAGCTAGGGTCAGGACATTCATATTCAAATCGTATAACGGACCCTCACTGGGCCGGTTTTGGAATGGGCTTTACCAACTTTGCCGACAACAAGATGAACTTGAACAATGTAAATGGAGTTGATCTGATATCAAGTAGTTCAAAAGAATTCATTGTGAACTTTTACGAGCGTGCATGGAACATATCTAAGTGTGGATTAGCGATTGTTAGTGGAACCGGATTCCGTTTTGATAGTTATCACTTTGACGGGAATAAGGCGCTTATTGAAATTAACGGAGTTACCGAACTGAGAACAGCTCCTGCAGGAGGAAGATATGACGACAGTAAACTGCATACCTCCTACTTCACCATACCTTTGCTGCTTGAATATCAAAAAAGGATTCCACACACAGGTCCCCTTTATCTCTCGGCAGGCGTTGTGGGTAATGTAAAATTATGCTCTTCGTCCAAAGTGAAACTAAACGATGAAAGTGGTAGCCATAAGCAAAAGCTAGGAAGCGACTTAAACATTCGCCCGGTATCAATGGATTTCCTGGTACAAGCAGGTGTAGGATGTTTCGGAATGTATGCAAGATACTCCCCACAGACTCTTTTTGAAGGAGGAAAAGGACCTGAAATTCACCCTGTTTCCATCGGACTGATTCTCCATTTAGATATGTAACTCCAATCTGCTACAGATAGAAAAAAAGAAGAAGCATAACATTAACAGCAATAACTATAGAAAAGCCGGTAGTAAGGACAGGAAGCATTTCTTTCCTTCTACCGGAAAAAAATAAAGCATAGCACATTTTCATCAGGTTATTACTGATAATAGCCTGCATGATACATGCCACAGCTACCCCCACAGCCACACCTCCGGTATCTTGAAGCAGCGTTAAGATAAATGGTGTAATATCGCTCAGCCCTGATAAAAAAGAAAGTACATTCAATCCACCTGTTCCTGCATACATCAATGTGTAATGGGTCACAACAGTGAACACAACGAACAATAATGCAAAGATCAGAGCGACCTTAAACTCCAGAGGGTTACTGGTTTCATCGTCATCTTCCTCAGCATTCTCCAACGCTTCTTCCAGCTCTGTTTTTCTATGAATAAACCAAGCCACGGCTGCTGAGGTTATAGACATGATAAGTAAATAAGGATAAGCAGAGAAGAATATTTTTACACTGAAAATAGGAATAAGAATCAAAAAACGAAGATACATCATGCTAACAGCCATAAGCATGGACGCCACATATTCTGGAATCTCCCTTTCCTTAGCATGTTTGCATCTGCGCGCTAAAACAGATATCGTAGCAGTACTGCTATATAATCCTCCGATAATGCCAGCAACCAATGTCCCCGATTTCTGAAACACATATCTCTTTAACAAATAAGAAAGATACGATATACCCGAAACAACAACAGTAGCAAGCCAGACAGTATATGGGGTAAGATTTATGCCGGGAATAAGATTTTCATTGGGGAGCATAGGAAGAATTATACCACTAATGGCCAAAAACTTAGCCAGAGTAATCATTTCATCATTCTGCATATGTTGAGCAATCTCAGTAAAAGTGCTTTTCATCTCAGTAAACAGAAGCACGGTTACAACAACCATGATATAGAACCAGGAAGGCTGGGTTACAACAATCGGTGCAAGACAATAGGTAATTAGTCCGGTAACAATGGTAGTAATACCAAAAATATTATGCTGAGCCATCTTTACGTAATAGTTCAGCCCAAAAAGGATAATCAAGGCTAGTCCGCCACCCATAAAGAGGCGCATATCATCCTTATCAAGAATATAGAGAAGATAACCAAGAATCCCGATAAATGTAAATGTCCGATCTGTTCCGAAAAAAGTCTTCTCTGCTCCTTCTCCTTCTTTCTTCAGGCTCATTTTGCGCTGAGAAAGACCTATAAGTAATGAAAACAGAGTTACCAAAACAAATGTAATCAGTTCCTGAGGAAATATTTGATATAACTTCTCCATAATTTTATGTTATTTTATTTGCATCAGATAATCGTTTTTAACCTACTGTTATTCCCAGACATTAGTAATAATCACTAATAATACAACAAACAAATAGATTTAAGAACATTTTATTAAAACAAATATATAAAATTATTCAGGCAATAACAATTTATTTCCAGGTTATAAATGGCTGCTTCATCAAGTTTGAATTGTAATAGCGCACATCTCCAGTCACTTCTTCCCCAATGAATAGAGGCTTTACAAAGAGCTCGTCTTCTGAGACCAGTTCAACCTCTGCCAGAATCAAGCCTTCGTTTTCTCCATAGAACTCATCCACCTCGAATGTATGCCGTCCGCTTTTAACCAAGTATCTTGTTTTGTCTATGATACCCGGTTCACAAAGTTTCATTAACTCCTGAGCTTCCTCCAGCGGAAGTTCTTTCTCCCACTCATACCTGCTTGTACCCGAAGCATTAGATGCCCCTTTAATGGTTAAATATCCTTTGTCATCGCGTATTCTTACACGAACAGTGCGCCCATGCGCACTGCTGATATAACCTTGTACAATATGGCTCTGAGAATAAGCTTCCGACTTAAATTCTCCTTTCACCAGGAATTTCCGTTCTATCTCCTGAGCCATAATATTAGAAATTTAATTGAGCACGAAGAGTAACAATGCTATAGTCATTACCCACCTTGCCCATATTTTTATCCACTTTTGAAGGGTCCTTGGTTACCACGCCTAAATTATCATACCCAACACCATATGATCCTGCACCATTTGCGTATTTATCATGATCAACATACGAATAGTTCAGCTGAAATTTCAGGTTCTTGCTTGCATAATAATTAACGCCTAAAGTATATCCGTTAGACTGTCCACCCTTAACGTTTGTTCCATTCATATCCAAACGATCAAAACGGGCTGCAACTTCTACATCACCCCATTCTTTTCCGCAAGATGGTTGAGTAAAAGCACCTTTACTTGCAACATATTTCTGCTCACCACCAAACAACATACAAGCAACTTCAGCATAATAACCGTTAAACTTCTCAGTAGCAAGATCTCCCATTCTATGAGTCTGGTTTAACATGTACTCACTCTGGAAACGAAGTGCATGGCTATAAGCAGCAAGTTCTCCGCCCAACAACCAATCATGATTAACATTAGTGATATAATTTGTATCCATAAACTTAACCTTGTCAATTCCTGAAAGGGAAGAGGTACTATATCTCACTGTGTTCGGTTTGCCTGCGCCAATATCAGTTTTTGGAGTACGATATGAAGCAGCAACTCCTAAATGGAAACCTCCATTCTTTGATTTAGAAAAAGGCATCCATACTGTTCGTAATGTATAAGAAATGCCCTCATCCTGACCTTTCGTAAGATTGTCATCCACATTAGTCTTTTCTGTACTGCCATTGATTTTCTGAAAATGAACCCCCGCCTGTCCAAGGAATTGATCTTTCTGATAAGCTCCCTGAGCACCTATATGATATTCCGGTGAAAAAGCTGAAACCACATTAGGATGTTCAATGAAAAGGAAATCTCCCGAGGAAGTCATAGTCAACATGGAGAAACCTTCCTGAAAGTTACCCAAGCGAAAATTCAACCCGTTTAAGAAATCATATTTTATAAAACAATCTTTCAAGGTAAAAGTTCCACCGGCAAGGTCCATCTCCACTTTTCCGGAAAGATTTTTTCCAAAAGAAGCATTTGTATTAAGACGAACACGACGGAAGCCAACACCATTGGCCAGAGGTTGAAAATCTCCTCCTGAATAAAATGCACCATCCATCTGAATACGTCCGCCAAAAGAGACTTTTAAGTCACTCTGAGATAAATTGAAAACCGGATTATCTTTCTTGTTATTATCAGAAAAAGAAACTGGTTCTTCAGCAAAAGTAGAAGCTGAGACCAAAAACAAACACACAAAAGGGAGCAAAATTAATTTTTTCATATAAAATATTACTATTATTGCTGCCTCAGGAAAAATAAAAAAAAGCGGAAAGGTCTATTTCCCTTTTCCGCCTGATTTTTTTATGCAAAGAAAGAAGAACTCAATAGCAAAACCAAACACAAAATGATAAGTACAATGACAACTATCTGAAATATCCTTTTGGCTTGCAACTCTTCTTTTTTAGCGTTCATCACTTTTTTATTCTTTCCCATGGCTATTAAATTATTAGGTTTAACATGATCCCTTGCGTTTCCCAAAATTATAAATAAAATATCATATTGCAAGCAATATTTCTTATTAAATAATCCATTCATATCAGAAAACATATTCTTACAAGGAATCATCGCCATTTCAAAAAGAAAATTATTCTTCTGATTCTCCTGCGAATTCCATCAGATAAGCCTTGATGAAACCATCAATCTTACCATCCATTACTCCACCCACATCAGATGACTGGAAATTTGTACGGTGGTCTTTCACACGACGGTCATCAAATACATAACTGCGAATCTGCGACCCCCACTCTATTTTCTTCTTCCCAGCCTCTACTTTTGCCTGTAAAGCCATTTTCTTCTGAAGGGCTATGTCATATAATTGTGAACGGAGTAATCTCATGGCATTCTCACGGTTATCCAACTGTGAACGACTTTCCGTATTTTCAATCAGAATCTCGCGGGTTTCGCCGGTATCCGGATCTTTGTAGTTATAACGAATACGAACACCTGTTTCAACCTTATTTACGTTCTGTCCACCAGCACCACCCGAACGGAATGTATCCCAGGTATAATCAGCCGGATTAATCTCTATTTCAATGGAATCGTCAACTAAAGGAGTCACAAATACAGAAGCAAAAGAGGTCATTCGTTTACCCTGAGCATTGAATGGCGATACACGCACCAATCGGTGAACACCATTTTCTCCTTTCAGATAACCATAAGCATAATCTCCCTCAACCTGCATGGTAACCGTTTTAATTCCGGCTTCATCACCATCAAGTATGTTAACTACAGTAAGCTTGTATTTATTTGCTTCCGCCCAGCGCATATACATACGCATCAGCATAGATGCCCAATCCTGACTTTCCGTTCCGCCTGCTCCTGAATTTATCTTAAGTACACAGCCCAGCTGGTCGGCTTCTTCACGAAGCATATTCTTCAGTTCCAGACTTTCCAGTTCCTCTATCGCTTTCGCATACGCTTCATCAATCTCCTCTTCGGTTACCAACTCATCTTTATAAAAATCAAAAGCCAGCTCCAACTCATCAGCAAGAGTCTTCATTTCGTTGTATCCGTCAATCCATCCCTGGATTCCTTTTACTTTCTTCATCTGAACTTCAGCAGTTTTCGCATCATCCCAAAACCCGGGAGCCTGAGTTCTTAATTGTTCTTCTTCGACCTGAATTAATTTATTGTCGATGTCAAAGATACCTCCTCAGCGCATCGGTGCGCTCTTTCACGTCTTTAAGTTGTTCGATTGTTATCATCTCTGATTATTATTAATATTTTTTAGGGTGCAAAGATACAGATAATTTTATTAGCAGTAAAAGAGATAAAGGTAAATATAATGCATTAAAACAACATCTTACAAAAAACAGACAGCAGCAAGATTAAACAAGCTACTGTCTGAAAAATTATTTTTTATTTTTAATCTGCGATATCCAGAGAATACTTAAACCCTGTTTTTATTTGTAGATAGGTCCGTAATTAGCACATGCCCTGTAATCAGCTCCCTCTTTATCCATCCCGAAAGCATTCCATGCGGATGGACGGAAAATATCATCCTCTTTTACATTATGCATGCATACAGGTATGCGAAGGATAGAAGCCAGGGTAATTAAGTCTTTTCCAATATGTCCATAGCTGATTGCTCCGTGATTTGCCCCCCAGCTATTCATTACTGAATAAACATCTTTGAAAGGAGATTTATCTGTCAGGCAAGGAACAAACCATGTGGTAGGCCAGGTCTTGTCTGTCCGGACATTAAGTGCCTGATGAATTTCCGGATCAATCTCTACTGTCCATCCTTCAGCTATCTGAAGTACCGGACCCAGACCTTTCACCAGATTAAGACGCATCATGGTAACAGGCATATCACCCTTGGATAAGAAATTTGAAGAATAACCACCGCCACGGAAATAATCACGGTTAGCCGGATACCAGGTAGTTGCAGCCAGACAATCTTCCGCTTCTTTTTCAGTAATTTCCCATGCGGGTTTCATGGCTGGTTTTCCATCTTTAGTCTGCTGTCCGGTTCCGTCCAATGTAGTTGCACCGGAATTTATCAGATGAATAATTCCACCGGCCGATCTTCCTGTCAGTTTCTTTCCGGTCACTCTTTTTACAGCTTCCGGACTCCAGAAAGTACGCACATCCGAGAATATCTGAGCCGTTTGAGTAAGCAGATGTCCAAAGAGCATTGCCGCCCCGTTGCATGCATCATTTTCGGTAGCCAACACAAAAGCTTCTCGGATGCCATTCCAGTCGAAAGAAGTATTTAGCAGCGCTTCAGAAAAATCACCATTAGGCATAAAGTCTGTCCACTGACGTTGCCCCTGGAAACCTGCAGCAATCGCATTATGTCCCAGTGCCTCTTCCTTAAAGCCCAGATCTCTTAATTTAGGATTTCCTTGCATAAGGTCACGAATAATGATAGTCATCTTCACAACAAACTCCCAGTCAGCATCCTTTGCTTCACGTGCTTTTGTCTTTGCAGTAGTATTAAAGTCTGTTCCTTCATTAGATTTACAATACTTTTCAGTCCATTTCATCGCTTTGGCAAACTCCTCTTTATCATAAATACCTTCATTAACCCTACGGATAATCTCACTCATATCCACGGATTCATTGCGCATGCCCAAGTATTCCTGAAAAAAGTTGGTATCAACAATAGAGCCGGCAATACCCATAGATACACTGCCAACAGAAAGATAAGATTTTCCTCTCATAGTAGCCGCAGCCTGAGCTGCGCGAGCAAAGCGAAGTAGTTTTTCAGCCACATCATCCGGAATTGAGTTATCGTCCAAATCCTGCACATCACGACCATAAATGCCAAAAGCAGGGAGTCCTTTCTGTGCATGAGCGGCTAAAACAGCAGCCAGATAAACAGCGCCCGGACGTTCCGTTCCATTAAATCCCCAAACAGCTTTCGGATAATGAGGATTCATATCCATTGTCTCAGCACCATAGCACCAGCAAGAAGTCACAGTAATAGTTGCCCCTACTCCCGACCGCTCAAATTTCTCAGCACAAGCAGCAGTCTCGGCCACCCGGCCAATAGTACTGTCGGCAATCACGCATTCAACAGGTGAGCCATCACCGTTTTTTAAATTTGAGGAGATTAAATTAGCCACGGCCTTTGCCAGATTCATGGTCTTTTCTTCCAGGCTTTCACGCACACCGTCCTGACGTGCATCAATTGTAGGACGAATCCCGATTTTCGGATAGTTTTTCATAATTAAAAGAGTTATAAAGTACTAAATATCATCTATATAAATTTGAGCTTGTATGCTGAGCTATGCTGATTCATAAATATAAAAAAAGCTTTATAATGAACTACGGAAAGTAACTTTCGTAGGCAAATATTCATGTATTTTTGTGTTATTAAGAACAAAATCAGCAGCTTTCATGCCCATACTTTCCCAATCAATGGTCAAAGCTGTTATTCCATTGTCTATCACTTCATAAGATGGAATATCATTATAAGCCAACACACCTATATCGCTGCCACATTTAAGATTCAGGTTCCTGCTTTGCTTTATTAAATCGACTACATCCTGAAGCTTTATTACCAGATAAGCCACACCACGTTGCAGTTTACATTCTTCCAGGGATCCGACTATCTCACACAAAAAACCATTGTCCTGGCAAAACTTAATAAAATAATCCTTGCTACTTTGAGGGTGCATCAAATCTTTTGGAAAAACAAGTACCAGCTTCTTGTATTTTCTCAAGTGAGGAAGCACCGATGTCATACTATTGTATAATCCTTCATCAAAATCCTGACAGATATAGGAGTATGGTGATTTATCAAACTTCCCAAAATCCAGCAAAAGAAGTTTATTCGGATCAATTTTGCAAAGAACATTAGAAAGCTTCTCATTGCTGAAGTTCATCACAATATATTTATTGTAACGGCCGGCCGATTCCCTGATTAGCGTCTTGAACAAGCGCTCGTTATACTGATGGAAAAGTAAATCTACTTTATAGCCTGAAGGCAATCGTTTTATAAAACTATTGTAAAGTACATCCTTAAAAGGCGAATACTGGTCCAGCAATAAAAGTACATTTATAATTTTACTGGTTACATAATAACCTTTTCCCGGAGTTGAATCAATAGCCCCACGCTCACGTAAATCCAGGAAAGCTTTAAATACAGTATCTCTGGATACCTTATGTTCAGCACTGAGTTGATTGATAGAAGGAAGCGGGTCACCTACTTTATAGATACCCATAGAAATAGACTGACTGATTAAATCGGCCAGTTGCTTTACCTTTGTTGCCTGTTGTCCAAACTCTATTTTCATTCTCAATTAAGCAATTCAGATTAAAACTCCATGCTGAACTGTGCTGCATGCAAAGGAATATATATTGTTTCATATAAGCAAGTATAGGATGCATGTTTCAAAACATAACATTAAAAAAGGGATGCTTTTTGAACATCCCTTAACAAATATAGTTAGAATTATATCCTATGCCTCATACATTTTATCTATCAGCTCTTTATAATTTGCTTCTATCACATTTCTTTTCATTTTCAGAGTGTTTGTAAGTTCACCTTTCTCCATGCTGAATGGTTCAGGAAGCAGAGTAAAGCGCTTTACCTGTTCATAATGGGCAAATTGCTGTTGCAATGTATCAATACGAGCCTTGAATAGAGCTATAATCTTTGGATTCTGCAACAGCTCCTCCATGGAACCAAACTCTAGATTCTTCTGTTCTGCATATTCTTTTACATGTTCATAAACAGGAACTATAAGCGCAGAAACAAACTTTCTTTGGTTGGCAACAACCGCAATCTGGTCAATATAACGATCCACTACGAGTTTTGTTTCAAGAGCCTGTGGAGCAATGTATTTTCCATTCGATGTTTTAAAGAGATCTTTGATACGTTCCGTTAAGTAGAGCTCACCATCCTTCATATATCCGGCATCACCGGTGCGGAACCATCCATCTTTTGTAAAAGCAGCAGCAGTTGCTTCAGCTTTCATGTAATATCCTTTAGTAATAGTATTGCCACGAAGAAAAATCTCGTTATTTTCGCCGATTCTCACCTCTACACCCGGTAGTACTTTTCCTACAGAACCAATAGTATAGTCATTGCTTATAGTACAAGAAACCGTTGCTGTTGATTCTGTTAGCCCATATCCAATTATCAGATTAATTCCAACCGAATGTATAAACTCATTAATTTCGTCAGAGATAGCAGCTCCGGCTGTTGGGAAGAAATTACCATTTTCAATACCTATAGTTTTTTTCAGAACAGAGAATATAGTCTTTTCATAAAACTTGTATTTCAACTGGTTCATCAGTGGCGGAGTTTTTCCTACACGCAGATAATCAATATTATGAATCTTACCAACCTTTATTGCATCCAGCATCAAAGCTTTCTTAATACCGGTTGTTTCATTTATTTTTTCCTGCACACCATCATACACTTTCTCCCAGAAACGCGGAACACTGCACATCAGTGTAGGACGAATCTCCTTGACTGTAGTCTGAATATCACTCGGACGCAGGTTAATGCAAGTCTGCACTCCTTTGTGAATACAATAGTACACCCATGTTTTTTCAAAGATGTGAGTCATCGGAAGAAAGTTCATAGAAACATCATTGTCAGACATGTCAGTGAGACGAATATCATGATTCTTAAACTGTTCCATGTAGCAAGAATGATGAATCATTACTCCTTTCGGTTCACCGGTAGTACCCGATGTATAAAGAATATTAGCCAAATCATCTTCAGTAGCTTTTGAAGAACGTTCCTCAACTATTGCCGAGTGTTGTTTTGTTTCTCCCAACTTTAGAAACTCATCAAAATAGATTGAAGTATTATCACGCTCATCTTTCACAACCGAACGATCAAAGATAATCAGCTTCTCGAGTGATTTACAAAGAAACTGAACAGTAACTGCAGCGTTATACTGGAACTGTTCACCCACAAATAAGTACCGGATTCCGGCATCATTCACAATATATTGCACCTGAGCGGGAGAACTTGTGGCATATAAAGGTATTGTTACAGCACGGTTTGCAAAAGCTGCAAAGTCTGTATATAAACATTCCGGTTTATTCTGAGAGAATACGCCGATATTTTCCTGTTCGGCCACCCCCATTTCAACCATTGCATTTGCAGCAACGTGCACCGATTCAGAGAATTGGTTCCATGTAATGGGAAGCCACTGGCCCTTATCGTAATCCCTGTATTTCAAGGCAATACGGTCGCCATATTTTTCGGCCTGGCGATGAACCAAAACAGATAAATGATGATAAGTCATACTATGTTTTTTGAAATTTCGTTGCAAAGGTATTGTTTAATTTGCAACTATCGCCATAATTGAGAAGTAATTTGTATTAGAAGCAAGTACAGGCACACATAGTCATTTGTAAATCTCTAATCTTTTATTTATTACAAATAAGTATTATAATTACTACTATATTAGTAAACTTTTCTATACACATACTTATGTTCGTGTTTTATTGAAATAAGAATCAGCTGAAGATTTTAATCTTTATGCAAATTGAATTGTTGATGAATTAGTCACCTAAAATCACCACCATCTCTCTTTAGATTGAAAAATTCTTTAAAATACACACTGTCTATCTTGTATCTCTTACCAGTTAAAATAATCCTCGTCGCAAAAACAAAACATTGAGGAAGTATATGTCCATTTTCAAATTCCTCTTTTTAAATTTTTCCCAGATTCCATTCAGACGCTAATTCCATCATATATCAAATAAAAAAGGATCTTTTCTCTATAACATAATGCTTTCCGAAATCAATAGATATGTATGTATGATATTTTATCTGAACTATTCCAAAGCGTTGATAGGATTGTACGATCGCTATAATCGCCTTCATATTCCATAACAAAAATAGTATTATTCTTTCAACAGGCAACAGTTCGAAGCAATCCGAATTCTTCTTAGAATATAATGCCACTTTATATAATTTGACATTGAATTAAACACGAGTTGTTTTTTTTCTTTCTCTTGATATTTTATCCTAATCTTGCCCAAAAAAGCTAATGGGTGGAAACCGGCAAAATGTCCGAGAGTAAAGTAGCCGCGATTTTGATACTCTTTCGTTTGGATGGTTACCGCTGTCTGAAGCACTTTTATCTCCAGTATGTGAAATCGGCAAATGAAAGAGGATTTTATTTCTAACTTGATAAGTGAGCTTGCAACATATACCCTTTTGCCAAAGGAACCATATATCAATGTGGAATTTGGAAAGAACGCGCAGATGTATCTACCATTCTAATTTTTATATCGAACTCAGGTTAGAATTAACACTTCTTACTATGTAGAAAAAAATTAGCAGATGAAGATTTTGTTCTTCACCTGCTAGCTCTGTTTTTTATTTGATTATTTATGAGCTACTTTTTCAGTGTCCTCGTATACACCCACCATCTTCTAATCGTATTTGGCATTCATTTTTTTTAGTAATACTAAATATTATCTGATAACAGATCGTCATTATTCTTCTTTAATTTTTAATTGATCTAGCTCCTTTGAGTATTCTTCATATTCATTAAAGGATTTAAATACCTGAGGCCTCAAGAGTGAATATGCTTTCCTTAGTTTTTCGCATGTTACAAATTTCTTTTTCTTCAAATACCAGTTTTCTATTGCTTGGATTGTATTTGAATCAACACAGTTATTTTGCGAGCTTATACAATTCATATCAGATAAAAGTGATATAACATATAAAAAATCGAGATTTGCTTTATTAGTTATAGTTACACATTCTGCTGATTCTGAAACTTTTTTCTTTAAAGTAGAAAGATTTATCTGAAATAACGAATCAACATTGATATAACAATCAGTATTACATGAATTCGCGTTAGCTAGACCAATTGTACTTAATAATAATAATATAAATATTTTCCTTTTCATTGCATTTAATATTAGCGAGTTATATTTGTTACATTCCCTGCACTATTTACGTTTATAACTACTGTTTTAACAACATTGCCTAAAGAGTCTAAAATAGGAACACTTAACTGCCCTCTAGTCAAAAATCTATTTATGGGATCTGTTCTGCTACCTGTCACTAAGTTTTCTATACCTGCAGCATTTAGATGTGCTTTTATCTCAGTTTGTCCTTTTACTTGAATTTCATACTGTTCCCATGTTTCATGCAGCAAAGCACTTCCTTGATTTACATCTGTACCATTCCCTAAAGCTTTAATATCACCAATATCAATAGTCTTTGTTTTGACGTCTCCAATTACCACTGGTGTATTATTTACAACATTAATTGTAGTCATACCATTCCCATCTATAACTTTAGATAACGCATCATGGTAAGCTTTCTGTTCACTTGTCATATTATTAGGGTCTTTTCCAGCTACAGCAGTCATTGAGGCAACTCCATTTACATCAGTTGATATTGTATAAAATCCACCAAGACCTGTATTGTATGCGTCTGTTGTAGCTTGAGTATCAGTTGCATTTGGGCTTGCTAAAGTCAAACTATCTCCTTGACAATCCACATATTTTACTGGATTCCCCGCACAGTAAGCATACGGATTAATCCCCTGAGTATATTCCGCCAGTGGATCTACAGAATTAAACCGTCCAAGCAGAGGATCATACATTCTGGCTGAGAAATCATACCAACTCAAACCGTGCATCTGATCGAATTCTTTCCCACTGTATTTATAAGGCTGAGCCTCCAGATCGCCTACTGCATTAGGAAACAGCACATTAAACGCAGTTTATTCAGTGCACTGTACCAGATCACCTCGATAACTAACCACGTCACGATTGTTTCCTACATAACCAGTGTTGGAAAAATACTAAATCTTGCAGATATATCAAATATTTTAATATCGTAGTTTATTATGATTCACAGATATAACCACTTTTTAAGGACTGACTATTTCGTGCCGGATTTGTAGTTTATATCTGGATTATTACTGATTTTGAAATACTTTCTCATATCTATCAAAAGGCACTTTCCAGACTTCGAATTAACAGTTCTATCTAAATCAGCTTTTTCAACAATTGTTTTTCTTAACATCATTTTCTTTATAACTCCTCCTTTTATACTCCATGAGCCACATTGAGTTGCGAGTGTATCCCTTACTAAAATTCCGTCTGACCTTTCAATGGTATATTTTACATGAAAGACAATCTGATTTTTCACAATAATATAACTTCCACCGATAGACAGAATCCGACTCAAACTATTATTTTCGTCAGAATTAAAACAAAATGTCCCATCAGAGAAAAAGCAGTATGTATCCAGATGTTTCCCGAGAACGCAATTTGTATCCCTTTGCCAGACACCGACTAAACTCTGAGCTTTTGATTGATATATTCCAATAATCACCAATATTATTACACAAAATATTTTTTTCATTTTCACTTATTTTACATTTCAGAAACAATACATATTAATAAGTAAGAAAGTTAGTTATTATTCATTATTGGGGCAATCACTAACTTTATAATATCTTATTTTATCAATAATGATATACTCTTTATCATCAATATTGCTAATTCCAATAAACGAAACCTTTTCAATTAATTTATTTCTTAAGGGGATTTTTTCTATTTTTCCATCTATAATTGACCAAGAATCACTCAACGTCTCAGTCATACTCCGTTCTAGAGTCCCCCCGACCAATTCGATTGTATATTCCACATGAAAATCCAAATTATTATTCTCTGTCTTATATTTCCCACCAATAGTTAAAATCCTATTCAAACCATTAAAACCATTTGTATTATAGTGAAAAGTACCATCAGAAAAGAAACTATATGAATTAATATAGGTTGCAGCAACTTCTGGTGTATTTTCTTGCCAAACTCCGACTAAATTTTGCGCTTTAGCAATATATAGGCTATATATGACTAAAGCTAAGGTACAGATAATTCGTTTCATAATTCATCTATTCGTTACAATTATATTAGGTAATACATTAGGTACATAAATAAAATAACTCTTTTTCCTTTGTTTACTAATTGCTCTGTTTAAAGGAACAAATCCAGTAAATTTCGATGGACCTATATTGGCAACATCTCCTTTTTTCCTATTTTGACCAACACTAAACGTTAAAATATGTCCAGAATGGCGTGGTATTGGGTTAAAATAAGTAATTAATGAAATTCCTCCATATACTGCATTAATACGTGCTGTCGCTTCATCAACTTCTAAAAAATTAATATTACCCTTTTTCAACTTTTGATCCATCTCATTTGCTAAGCCAGTAATAATAATTGATGGATTTCCAACTGCAGAAGCAACTGTTTTGAGGATATTTTGAGTCGCTTGATTACAATGAGTACCTTCTGGACCTTCTTGTAAATAAGGATTCATAATATTTAAAGATTGTTGTTCTTCTATAGCAGATTCAAGGTTTATTACATTTTCCCCTCCCTGGCTAACATCATAACCAGTAAATTTATAATATAAATTAACGCCAGAACCAGTTTGTTGAAAGACTGCATTCGAACCATCGTCAATATGTTTCACAAGATCGCCTTTAGAATCTAAAAAATTAGTACTTAATACTAAAAAATCACTAGAAAATCTTCCGTCAGGATCAATAAACCTAATCGGATTATTCATACAATAAGCATACGGTGAAACTGAATAATATTTCTCCGCCAGTGGATCTACAGTAGTAAATCGGCATATAGCAGGATAATATCCCCGTGCACCATAGTCATACATATCATAGCCGTGAGCTTCTATCCATTCCTTGCCATTATATTTCTTGCTTTGTACATCTGAGCCTGTTCCTTCCCCCCATGGTAAACCACTTGGGTAATACTGCGTGCTTTGTATAGTGGCAGCAGGATATGTGTAATTATCGAGCTTATAAGAAGCACGCCACACTTCTCGATTATTGCCAAGATGGTCTTTACGGTAATAGTTATAACGATAATAACCAACTGCATTATCCACATAACCTTCTGTGTTATATACTTTTTCTAAGTCACAGTGACCTGGAGACAGACTCATTATATTCCAATTATATGTTATATTATCAACATAAAACTTTTTTATTACATCAACTTCATCCGGACCATAAATGTTTTTTATATTAAGTATCTGACCTGCTGATATAGGAACCTGGACGCCATGTAATATTGTATAATATTCATCTCCTAACTTATTTCCGGATACATCATACAAATTCACTATCTGGTTGCCATTCTTAAACTGTACCGTATCCGGCAAATTTAATAAATTATATTTAATAGTTACTATATCACGATCTAAATCCTTTATCATATTGCCATTTTTATCGTAAGCAAATTCATTATCAGTAATGGATTTGTTTTGGTATTCTTTTACTCCATACAAGTTTGGAGAAACTCCATTATCACTCACTGACTTTAACTGGTTACCATTGTAAGTTAATGTTAACTGATCAACAATATCTTCGCCATCCCATCTACCTAAACTAGTTATGTTACCCATTTTGTCGTAACCCATACCTTCCGAATAGAAACCAATATCCTGAAGTTCATTGTCAATATAGCAATAGCCACCTCTATATCTGTTTAAATCGTCATAATAATAGTTGTAAGCTTTGATTGTGCCATTATACGTCCATGTGCTATAGGATATATTACCGTTGTAGCAAGGACTTGCTACTGTAATGTTTGATGGCGGCGAATTGTAATATAGATTTTCTTCAAAATCGCCGCTCTTAATACGAGTTGTCCAATTACGGATATTATATTTAAATTCCTCAGTATCGTTGTTATTATGGCGGTTTTTTGTTTCTAACCTTCCTAGTTCATCGTAAGTATTGGAAGCGAGTAGTACAGGATTATTATCCCCTATTCTATACCATGTTTCTTTCAGTCTTCCGGCATGGTCATAGGTATTTGTATAGAGTTCGGATATTACGGCTTGCCCAGCTATATTGTGTTCCTTCAGCACTTTATTAGGATTTCCGGTAAAATCTAAGTCGTTATACACAATATCATAGCCTCCCATGTAATTGGTTGAACGGGATTGCACTACTCTGCCTTTATCATCGTAATACATCGCTGTGACTGTATATTTGCCCGAGCCATCCAGCAAATAAGTACGATCACCGGTTATGGAACCTTTGGCATTAAATCCTCCTAAATCTCCCGAAGGGTAAGAGGAAATATACGGTACACTGAAATCTTGATCTTCTACATATTTTAAATAGGCATCAGCCCCAGGAAAGTCAAGAAATTGATAATTATCATAGTAGTTAACAGTTAAAGGTAGGATTTCATTAGCAAAAGTATTGCAAGTATAACCTGTATCTTTTAATTGATTAGTTGTTCCTATTGTTTCAATAATTACACTGTTATGAATAAGGTCTTTTTCTGATTGGATAATATCGCGATTAATGACTCCCGTATAAAGCACTCTACCCAATCTATCATATTTTGTTATTGTATATTGTTTTTGATCACGCTGATTTCCATCCTGCGAGAGGACTAATCTGTTAGCTTTATCATATACCATACAGATAGGTTCACAACCTGGCAGGCGTTTATACGTACAGTTACCTCGTTCATCATATTTATAAATATATGCATATTGTTCTAATACTAAAGTAGTATTATCATTATAAATACCAATACCTAGCGCATCGGAGGCCAACGGAGGAAGAACATACGCAAGCTGTCCCAAATCATTATATACATAATAAGTGTCTGCATTTTTTCCAATTCTTTTCATGATTATTTGTCCCAACTTATCTTTGTATTCAGTCTTAGTATTACCATCCTCATCGGTTGTAGTGGTTTTATAGAGAGTATTGGCGGCATAATTATTGCCTCGCTGCAATGCACCACTACTATTTACAAAAAAATAAGCAACCGTAGCATCATTAACTTCATATTTAACCTGTATTGGATGTGTATTCCATGCTGCTCCAGGATTTCGTTGTCCTATAGTACGATCAAGTGGAGATGATTCCAAAATAGTTTCGGTATATGGATAGTCGTCATTGATTAGGCTATCGTAAAAATTCGATGATTCACTTTTAAATGTATTTGTATCTACATACAATCCATTATTGTCCTGCTTGGAGACAACAGGCAACCAATGACAGTATTCTCGTCCCGCAACATCATATTCAGTATATGTTACCAAATCGTTATTGGATGGTGTTATCTCTTTTTGTACAGCTTCTACAGGACGGCCTAAGCCATCAAAATATTGTATCTCATCTATAAATTCAGCTCCTGTTTTAATATAAGTACTGGTTTTAATATAGTTTTGGTTGGAAGATTGTGAGTTAACATTTAACACAATTCCCATAAAGATGATTATATATAAAATTCTTTTCATATTATAAGGCTATTTCTTTATTATCACTCTTTTTATCACCATATTATCCACATGCACAAAGATCATATAAGTACCTGTAATCAAATGTTCCATTTTTATGGTTTCGAGATGCGATCCTTCATTTAAGGTCTGAGGAATGGTGGCGCACATTGGAATACCAATGTTGTTATGTACAGAAAACCATATAGAAGCTCTACGTGTAAGCTTATAATTGATCTCCAAATTATTAACCACAGGATTAGGAAGCATCAGTGCTTCAGTAAAGACTTTCTCTGCTTCTGGTATCGGTTTTCCATATATATCCGTAGAATCCTTGTCGTTTTCTAATTCATTTTCAGATTGTTCCTTCAGTTCTTTTGGTGAATAGTAAAATGAAGTATAAAATACGGTGGCATTCTTATTCGCTTTATGCAGTGTAGTTTTAATGCTCTCGAATACAGGATAGCGTATATCTTTTGTGTACCAGGTGTATGTATCAAGTATCATTTCCACACTGTCTTTTCCTGTCTCGGTATAATATCGCATGCTGTGCAGTCGCAGTACTTGTTCCAATTTTTTATTATTCGGTAATTTCAATTCACCTTCTCCGTCTGCTTCTACACGGGAATACCCTTTTACATATAGAGGTAGCAAATTAGTATACTTCCCTTTTCCTTCAAAAGTACTATATAAAGTATCACCATAAGTAAAAGGAAATTTGAGCTTTAGTTCTGGTTTGGTATAATTCATTAGTGTGGTATAGTTTTCAAATCCTATAGCCCAAATGCTATCAGCTTTACAGCGGTAATAATAGCGAGTTCGGTGCTCAGTACCACAAAGCTTGGTCGTGTCTTTTTTGTCCGGTCTGAAATATTTGATTAGATAGTTTTTATTCAGTATTTTCAGGTTGGAGAAATCCCAGTTCAGTTCACGTCCTACTCTACCTGGGTCTTTGTATTCTACCTGATATTTATACAGGCTGTCGCCGGGTTGATAGCCATATTTGTCAGCATATAGTTTTATTGAAGGTTGGGCATGCAAAACAAAACAATAAAGGCTTAGGATTATTAGATTTAAAGGCTTTTTCATTATTTCAATTTATGTTTTAATTGTATTTTACTTATTGTTTTAGATAGTAATACTAAATAATTGGATTTATGATTATAAGATTATTATTGCATTAATTTATAATTATATTTATAAGTATTGACAATTTTTCCAGAATTATCTTTTATGTTAAGAAGCCTTCCAAGACTATCATATTCATAATAAGTAGTAACACCATTAGGATCTGTTTTTGAGGTTAAGCCGTATAGGGGCTTATAGCCGTAGCTAGTAACTTCCGCATTTTTAAGCGATGTTCTGAGTTGATCCAATTTTGTAAAATCCGGGACTAATGCAGAAGCAAATAAATTAAGATCACCTATAATTCCCTGTACTTCGGTTAGAGTTGCATTTTTTACTTCGCCAACCAGGTACTGATAATTGTATCCCCAAACATACACCGTTTTAATGCTATCTTTTACTGTATAAACAGGATTACCTTTTTTATCATATCCGTTATAGACAATACGATTCTCCAAAGCTGCAGAACCAATAGAATAATCTACAGACGATGGTGCATAAAAATAGAGAGAATCATTGGCCCATTTTGCATAGTTATATCGGGTGTGTTTTAGAATTTTAGAAATCCCATCCTGATAGAGAGAATGGATTTCCTCTACAATCGGAGACAATACATGGCTGACAACCATAGAGCTGTAAACATCTGTAGTATATTCATCAGGTCTTTTATAATTGATTTTATATATCCCATTATTAGTAGTCTTTGAAATTTCTTTAAGCAACTTATTCTCATTATACAAATAGTTAGTTGTAAAAGTTATTGGATAAGTTGTATTCTCATAGACATTCTCAGTTTCTTTTGCTGTTCTGAAATTGTAAGTATACATTCTATAAGCAGTCCCCTCATCGTAACTTACTGCAGTCTCTGGACATACATTCTTATATATTGCTTTCATCATTTTTACATAGTTTTCAGACGAATTATCGTCTTTTTCATACTCAACTATTTTACTTTTTTTGAGTATTCCGTTAGAATCATAATCCTGAATAAGAAGAGGAAGGCCTCGTTCTTGTTCTTTGGATGAATAGGGCTCATAAGGAGTTCTGCTTAGCTGAATAATTGCATCACATGGTTCGTCCATATGACCATTATCAAAATTTGTATATTGATAACGTTTATACGCATTGTCGGATCTTTTTTCTATGACTTCTGTGTAACCGATATGACTACCACATGAATTGTTGCATCCAGGAAGTACTGATTGCGAACTAAATATATTTTGCATATATTTTACATCTTTATCATCTGTATTTTTATTTTTGAATGCATAAACTTCATAATCCGAAAAATTGTACTGGCTCTGCCCTCCCAACACCCCACTTGATTTATTTGCATTATCTTTATTTTGAAGATAATCGCTTACATAAAAATATTCATTCATAGTCTTTTCATCTGTAATATTACCTGTTGTGCTATTAATAATTTTTTTAATACGTAACCCTCCTGCAATCTTGTTTTCAGGCAGTTCGATTAAACTTTCCCACCTTTTAAGACCTAACTGTTTTCTGTATGTGTGGGGTTCAAATACAAAGCGTGTGTACCCTCCTGTAGGATATATTATCTTATTTAGAATGCCATATTGCAGAACACTCGCATTTGGCTCACGATGTGTATAATAGTTACTATCTAATTGAGCATATGTATTATTATAAAAACCCCAATGATCTGTTTTATTGGCTAAATATGCTGGTAGCGAATCTGGTTGATTGTATTCAAAGGAATATTTTTTACCTGAAGTTATTGTATTATCGGGATTGTTTCCGCTTGTTTCTTGCAGTGTCTTTAATAATAAACGCTGTGATGAGTTATTATTGTAGCTAAATTCAAAACGTCTGATTAAGAAATTTTCGTTATTATAAATTTGGATACAATTCAATTTCTGCCATTTTAGTTTATCTAAACATTCTAAATAATTTCTATCATTATTATTCTCTTGAGACAAATAAGGTAAAAATGGAGATGCCCCAGCTCTATACCACTGAAGATACTTCCAGTCATAAGTAATTTTATCATACCTTAATTCAGTACTAATTCCTCTTAATAAATCTACACGAGCATTGGGCAGAATAATATTTTTTAAGTAAACTGGAGCAATTAGTTTACCCTGATAACTACTATTGATACTAGCTGATTCCGAATAAGAACAATCCGGATCCAGAAGGTTAAATATTCCTCCACTGGATTCTGCATATGAACCTAATACCTGATGAACACTAATATACATCTGATTAATAAAATCGCCTCTTTCATAAGTCAGATTAATTTCATCCTTATTTGGATTTATTATTTTGGTTAGATACCATGATGTTGCAATCCAATCATCATTGTGTTGATTAAAAAAATCAATGGAATATTCTATAGCAGTATCACTACCTCCAAAGATATATTGAGTGCCATCTTCTGTAATCAAGGTAAAGCCTTCAAATGAAGGAGAATAGCCATAAGTTATACCACGAGTGCTTCCTGCTATAAATGGAATATTTATAAAATTTCCAGAAAACCGAACTTCAACAGATTTATCACATTGAACTTTCCATTGCCCACTGGCATCGATATAAAAATTGCCATGATACCCCATAAAATCAAATGAATATTTATCCGATTCTGTATCTTTAAGGATGCTACTATCTGATTGTGCTACACTTCTTAAATATTCACGTTGATTCCAATCTGCCCTATTTAAGACTTCATGGTAATAATAATATCCGGCATTTTTTCCCACGCCGTTATCGTATTTATTATTATTAGATTCATCAGGCATATCATTAACGATACGTGAAATAACACCTCCAGCGTTAAGGCTCCATCCAAGTCCTGTCCATCCGGGATGTTGATCCGGACGAACACCTGAAGCATGATAACTCAACGAAATTGGAAAACTGAAGTCTCCTGATTTAAACTCATAGAGTGGAATGTTGATTGACGGAGTCCCGGTAAAGCAAGAAACCGGAATCTCGCCATACAGCCCCAGGCTTGAAGCATTAGGACTTAAGACTGTCTTAGGGGCTTCTGGTATTTGTGCATAAATGTTATATAGCGAACAAATAGATACAATAAATGATATTAATTTCTTCATAATCGTGTTTTGTTTTACAACATAGTTAACATCCAATAATTAAGCAATCAGAATCCGCCTGAATATAAGATAATTTATATTTTTCATTAACAGCATTCTGCTTGCTGAAATCCCATAATACATCAACTACTGCTCTTCCGGGATTCTTGAATTTTACTTGTTGTTTAACAATCACATCTTCTCCCCGAAACATATTGTATTCCTTTTTTAATGAATATTTAGAAAAATAAGACAACGAAATAAAAAGAATGGAAAGAAATAACAGTTTTGAATATAGGTCTTTCATGTAAATTAATATTTTGGTTTATGATTTTAATTAAAGACAACAAATAAAGACAAAAACAAAGATTATAACAAAAAAAATCATTGGACAAATAATTTTAGCTATAAGCTATTAATATAGAGCTATTTAACAGATATTTTAGCGATATCAGAAAAGACTAATATTGGACATTATTTATATAAATCGTATTTTTATGTTTCAAATTACACATATTTAGGTATAAAACATATATAAATATATATCTGATTTATTGTTGAATTATTCAGATTTATTGGAGAATAAAATTTATTTATTGAGCGATAAATAAAAATAATTGGTGAATCATTCAGATTTATTCACCAATTATTTCTCAAAAAGGCTATTAAGAATATGCCAAATAGTTCCTTTGAAAGACTCAAGTGATATTGAAGAATAAGACTTGAGGTTCTCAAAAAGCGTCAAGGCGTTTAAAGCCTTCCACCAAAGGGTTTCAGGCCATTTATACCTTAATTTGCAAAGACTATGAATTATCAATTTATAAAAGCAAACCCACTAAATAATTATAACAAATATTTACTTATAATGCCTTATAAAATAAGTTTAATAATGATTTCAATCGTAAATACATTGGACAACAAGTCTCAAAATGCAAAAAAACTGCCAAAAAAAAGGCAATTTATAACTGAATCATTTGTCCAGGTATTTTATTTTCAATGGTTAACCATCTAATAATCAGCGCATGCCAGGTAAAAATCGTAAGGGTATAAATATATATACCAAAGAAACTATTTTTCTACTGATTACAGCTGAAAAATTTCTTAGTCTATCAGGTTCAAAGAACAAGTATGGAATCAATGCTTGCTGTTAAAAATCAGAGGAGAATTAAAACGGATAAATTATTATGCGTATATTTGTGTTTCAAAAAGCTAAAATTAATGAATACAGATTATCTTTTATCTGAAGCAGTGGGCTTGCTAAAATCACTGATAAGTATCTCTTCTTTCAGCAGAGAAGAGGAAACAGCCGCTGATTATCTTCAGAATTACATAGAATCCATCGGAATTGAGACACGCAGAAAGGGGAATAATGTTATTTGTGTGTCTCCAATGTTCAATCTTAAAAAGCCGACAATCTTGCTAAATTCGCATATTGATACGGTGAAACCGGTGAACGGATGGCGAAAAGATCCCTTTTCACCGACTGAGGAGAACGGAAAGTTATACGGATTAGGCAGCAATGATGCAGGAGCAAGTCTGGTTTCACTCTTTCAGGTGTATCAGGAACTGTCTAAAACGGAACAAAGCTACAACCTGATTTTTCTGGCTTCCTGTGAAGAGGAGGTTTCCGGAAAAGAGGGAATAGAAAGTGTTCTTTCCGAACTTCCGCCTATCACATTCGGCATAGTGGGAGAACCTACGGAAATGCACCCCGCAATTGCCGAGAAGGGATTAATGGTGCTGGATGTAACAAGTATTGGCAAAGCCGGACATGCAGCCCGCAACGAAGGAATAAATGCTATATACAAGGCATTGGATGATATCAACTGGTTCAAAGACTTCAGATTTGAGAAAGAATCGTCTCTGCTGGGTCCGGTAAAGATGAGTGTTACTCAGATAAATGCCGGCACACAACACAATGTGATTCCCGACAGATGCTCTTTTGTGGTAGATATTCGCAGCAACGAGCTTTATTCCAATGAAGAGATCTTTGCTGCCATTAAAAAGAATGTAAAAAGTGAGGTGAAAGCACGTTCCTTCCGTCTGAATTCATCACGGATAGCAGAAGATCATCCTTTCATTAAACGTGCCGTTAAAATGGGAAGAAATACTTTCGGATCACCCACTCTTTCAGATCAGGCACTGATGCCTTTCCCAAGCGTAAAGATTGGGCCAGGTAAATCATCGCGCTCGCATACTGCCGACGAATATATTATGATAAGTGAGATAGAAGAAGCCATTGAAATCTATCTGAAATTACTCGACGGACTCACAATCTAAAAGGGATGACTGCCAAAGAACAATACAGAGAGCTATGCAAGGAGGAAAATAACATTCCTCTTTTCTGCCAGGACTGGTGGATGGATGCTGTATGTTTTAATGAATGGGACGTTTTTCTGGCCGATGAAAAGGGGGAAATTGTTGGGGCTTTACCATATCATCAGAGAAAGAAGATGGGATTTAATTGTGTTCTTCAACCTCAACTGACTCAATATAACGGGATATGGATTAAGCGGAAACAGTTTGCCACGGACCATGAACGTTTATCCTATGAAAAGAGAATTTTCAATAAACTGATTGAGCAACTGGAACAGTTAGGCTTATCCTTTTACCAGCAGTGCTTTCACATGATCATTACCAACTGGCTCCCGTTTTATTGGCAAGGATACAAACAAACCACACGATATACATACCTGATTAGTAACATAGACAATCCGGAAAAGGTGTTCAGCCGGTTTAGCCCTGCCAAGCAAAGGCAAATAAGGAAATGCGAAAACCAACTGCATCTGTCTCTTGACATGAGGCCCGACGAGTTCTACAGCCACCATAAACAATCATTAAAAGAGCGTGGTGAGGAGATCAGTTATTCCTATGAACTCTTTCTACGTATCTATAAAGCCACTCAAAGCAACAATGCCGGGCAGCTATTTGCCATTAAGGATGATAATGGTGAAGTACATGCATGCCTGTTCGTAGTATGGGACAAGGCTTCCGCTTATACCTTGTTATACTCCATATCTCCCCAATATGCCTCTTCAGGAGCATCTACGCTAGTGATATGGGAAGCCATCAGGTTCCTGGTTCACAAGACTCGCTGTTTCGACTTTGAGGGAAGTATGGTGGAAGGGATAGAGAACTCGTACCGACAGTTTGGTACGACACAGAAGCCCTATTTCCTGATTGAGAAATACTATTCGGTATTATTTAAGCTTCTTTTCTCTATTCATAAGAGGCTTAGCTGAGTATTTTTTCATAAATGGAAATAAGATTCTCCGTTACTACATCCGGACCAGCCAATGAAGCTGCATGAGCAGAGATTGCTTTTGCATTGAACCGGTCACGATTGGCAATCATTTCCAGCATGGCACTGGCCAAAGCATTGACATCCTCAACCGGCACACGATATCCTTCATTGGATGAAACCACCGCTTCGGGTACCACTTCGGTACATACAACCGGCAGTCCTGTGCTTATAGCCTCAAGTATCGCAATGGGTTGTGCTTCTACCCTGCTGGACATCACAAAAGCATCGGCTCCTTTCAACTCATCAAGCACACCATCCGGTTCAAGCCAACCGGTAAAAACTATTTTATCTTTGTTTCTGCAACGAGATAAGATCTCCTGAAAGGCTTTCTGCTCAAAGTTCTCGCCTACCATACGCAGGCTGACGTTCTTCACCTTCTCACAAACCAAATCAAATGCAGGAAGAAGAATATCATATCCCTTCACTTCATAAAATCCATTCACAGTGACAAAAGTGAAGTTTTCTTTCGGCTCACGAGACAAGTAATGAAAAAAGGCTGTATCCAGAATATTGGATATCACTTTGATGGGAACCTCTGTTGCAAGAAACTCCTTAATCTTGGGAATCTGCTGTTCGGAAACAGGAATGATATACGATGAATTGGAGAATCCCTTTTCCAAAAACGGAGTATAGCCGGGTAAAAAAGATTCTTTGGCCAGAGAAGAACGCATCCCAAAAATGCCACGATGCTCGGTAATTACATAAGGGATATTGTATTTTTCCTTAATTAGGTAAGCGGCGTAACCACCCCAGGTACAACTATGCACATGAATCAAATCTGGTTTACCATATTTTTCAACGTATTCATCGAACAATTTAACGGTACGTTGGCACCATCTGACAAGGTTTGCTTTATTCTGTTTAGGCAATCTGCGGTAATAATAGCGGTAAGTAAGTATTCCATCTTCTACCGACTCAAATGATTTCCAGGGAGCTGTCAGTGCTTTTAGCTTATACTTTTTCCAGGGCAACATTACGTTAGCCAGAATATGAACCTCAACACCTCTCTTTTTGAGAAAAATTGCCTGATCCTTGCAGAACTGTCCTCCCTCCGGAAGGTACCAGGAAGGGAGCTGCAAGATTCTTATATTTTTGGATAAATCACTCATCTTCTTAAATACTTTTCATAATAAACACTTAAGGATAGCTTAAAGTCAAACCCCAATGCCATATAGATCAGCGCATAAAGTGGGTATTTAGCTGACAAGCAGAGCCTTCTGTATTTAGCTTCGGTCATTAAAGGAAGTTCTCTCATGCTATCTGTCAATCTTTTAAGCAGCTCTTTCCTCTCACAATCACTGCTATCTGTTCTGAACAGAAATATAAGGAACTTGTATATATGATAATTCAATAAGGACTGTTTAAGTTTATCTGAGGCCGGGAATTTACTGAGAATAAGGTTTGTAGCTTCTATAGAAGTAATCCGGTCTTCCAGCATTTCATTTTTATTCTTCTTTATGCTAAAAGAAATAGAATCACGGTTGGTGCAGTAAACATAAAAAGCTCTGGGAAATAAATAAATTGTTTCTGCTTTCAATAGTATTTCAGTATTGAAAAGAAAGTCGTCTCCCCAGCTTATATCAAAGTTATAAAATAATAAATCAGACAGCAAACTGCGTTTCACCATTTTACACACAGATGTTCCGCTAAATATTTCCTGAACGCAGCTCTTGTCTTCTGTTACAAATCCTTCTTTGTCGAAATGATTATGAATAATCTGTTTCTCAAAATCATGGTCCACCACATAATCATAGACAATCACATCTGCATTTATTTCAATGGATTTCTGATAAAGGGAATTAAATGTTCCCGGAAGCAGCCAGTCATCAGAGTCGACTTGCATGATATAGTTGCCCGAAGCAGCACAAATAGCCGTAGAACGGGCAACTGATATTTTCTTCTTTTCAATCAATTGCAAAACGTTAAGTCGTGGTTCCTTCAATTGATACTCCTTTAAGATAGACAAACTGTTGTCTGTGGATGCATCATCAACACAAATCACTTCAAAAGTTCCTTCAAACTCCTGAGAAAACAAAGAGTCCAAGCACCTTTTCAAGTAATGCTCAACATTGTAAACCGGTATACATACTGAAATATCCATTTTCTGATCTATTTAGATGAAAAGAGAGACTTTCCATAATCCAGAAGCTCCTCCTTTTGTTCCTTCTTTAAAATAAGAATAAAAGAAAGAACCAGTGCAACAATAACAACTAAAGCTATTGCGATGCAAAGCTGAAAGAGCTTATTTACAGGTATGAATTCTTCATATGCTAACGCTGTTAAAACAGTTAGAAGAAGTACTGCTATAATCTTAAAGAAATTTATAACCAGAGCCCCTTTTTCTGAGAAATTATACAACTTTGAAAAACAGAAAGAACAAAGTACATAACTTTGCAGAATAACAAATATAGAGGATATAATCAGCATATAAAAAATATATGTCTCATTTCCATTGGACAACTTACAAAACAAGATTGATACAAGCAGATTCACAGCACCGATTGCCAAAGTTAGAAATGCCGGAACTTTCAGGTAATTCCAGGCCCGGTAAACAGAAGCAAAGACACCTGCAGCGGCATAAAAAGGAATGACATAAAGTTTAAGTATCATCCATGGAAAGTAAGCTACATAACCGGGACCGATCCAAAGAGCCAGGATGGGCTTACAAAAACCTATTATCGCCCCAATGAGTAATGCAGCTAATAACCCCACATATAAAGAACTATCAACAGCTAATTTCTTAACGGTGTTATGCTCCCCTTTAGAATAAGCAATTAAAATAAGAGGTCCGAATAAAGAAGAAATAACTCCAATGGCGGTCATTACATAATTACCAAAATCAGAAACTGCACCCAGAATTCCAGATTCACGTACAGACCAGAATTTATTGACCACAATATTATCAATTCTATACAGCCCGGTATCTCCTATTTGCTGAACAATAACAAAGATTGTCATGGAAAGAACTGCATAGAGAGCAGGCTTATTAAAATGTTTTGCAGAAACAACTATATTGTTGTGCACCGTACGCCGATACATCAGATAGCTCATAAAAAGAATTGCAAGTTCAGTAAGGAAAAGTACAAGACCAATGAAGCTTACATCTTTATTGATCAGTTCAAAGAAACCAATTGTAAGCACCACTTTCATTGCTGAACGGACTATCTTAACAATGTTCATTAAGTCGATTCTGTTCAGGGCATACAAAGTTATATTCAACAAACTAGAATATAACGACATGATAAAACCAATAATTGTAAACGAGAAGAGCCATTTGGCTGAAGAAACTAAATTTACCGGAATATTAAAAACATAATCTATATGTGTAATAAACCAAACGGAAAAAGGGAGCATCAGAACTCCGATAAAGGTAATTATCAGAAAACTGCTGCTAAGATATTTTGAAGCTTCTTCATATTTTCCTTGTTGTAAACTAACAGAATAAAAACGAGTCAATGAACCCGTTAATGAGGAAGTAACCACACTGATATATTGGTTTACAATGAAAGCCAGCGGAACTACACCATACGCTGCAATTCCGATACATCTAATCAAGTAAGGAGTATAAAACAGACCCACAAAGATGCCAACCAATAAATTGACAACATTGGATATAAAGTTTTTATTTACTTGATTATTTAAGGCCATTCAAATCATTACAAGTTAAAATTCAGGTTATTCACTCTTATCTGCCAATCCATGCTTCCGGATTCAGTTTTGATGTCTCTTTACGCAATTGGAAATGCAGTATAGTGCGGTTGCCATCCGAAGGATCAGAATATACTCTTCCGATAGATTGTCGGGTGCTAACCTTCTGACCTTTACTCACTGAGGCAGATGAAAGGTTGCAATATACAGAGATATAACTTCCGTGGCGAATGATTATATTCACCAATCCATTTACCTGAAAGACAACAGCCACTTCTCCATCGAAGATAGCCCGTGCCTGTGCTCCGGGTTGTCCTTGAATATCGATTCCTTTGTTATCCAATTTAACGTTTTTCATTCCTTCTACCGCATATTCACCATAATGACTGACCACAATATGCGGACCGGTAATTGGCGACGGAAGCGACCCTCTGTTCCTTTCAAAGTTACCGGAAAGTTGTCTGTCAGAAGAATCCATTGAATAAACCGGTTCGGGAGCTGTTCTGGTTTTCTTCTTAACCTCTGTCCTTTCAGTTTTTTCTACTTTTTCTACTCTTTCAGTTTTTTCAGCCTTCGCAGTCCGATCACTCTTTTCAGTTTTATTCGTTCTCTCTGCTGCTGCAGCTTTACGACGAGCAGCCTCTTCAGCTTCTGCCTTTCGGCGAGCTGTTTCAGCTGCTTCGGCCTTACGGCAGGATGCTTCAGCTGCCGCTGCTTCCCGGCGTGCCTTTTCAGCAGCACGTTTACGTACTTTTTCTATTTCAATATTGATTAAACGATCAATTTGCGCATTTAATTGATTGGCTTCCCGTCGATGCTTTGCAATCTCTGACTGCAATCCTTTTTGCTTTTTCTGCAAACCGGAAACCAGCATTTTCTTTTCCTGCTCCTGCAATTCAAGTTTCTCTTTTTCTTTTTCACGCTCAGAAAGCAAGCTTTCTTTGGCTGTTTTTACCTCTTCCATCTCATTCTTCTTCCGTCCTATCTGCGCCTGTCTTTTAAGAATCGCCTCCCCCTGTATGCGTTGATAAGTAGCATACTCTTTTACGTAACGAAGACGGCGGTAGGTCTGGCTCAAAGATTTTGCAGAAAAAATAAACATCAGCTTCTCTTCAACGGATTTATTTTTATATAAATACTTTACGGAAGACTCATATTTCTTCTTTTTATCGAGCAAATCAAGCTCAAGAATGCGTAATTGCTGGGAAAGGGATGTCACCTCCTGATCAATAGTCTGCACATCGTTTCCAATCACTACTATGTATTTTTTTCTTTCTTCTATCTGCCCGGTAAGGGTATTCAAACCTCTTAGCTGGCTGCCCACATCTTTCTTTGTAGATTTAAGAATAGACTCTTTTTTAGATATTTCTTTCTGGAGAATACCGCGTTTGTTCTGAAGTTCCTTGATCTTTCTGTTTGTCTGGGCAGAAAAACCCGTTGCTATCAGGATGCTAATCAATAAAAACAAGAAACGTTTCATAATCCTAATAACACTTTTAATAGTTCATTAAAATCCATTTTTTTATATTTTGCCGATACTGTTGTAGGATATTCCCAATCTCCGTTTTCAGTTAATTTGGAAAGATCAATTTCAGCAGAAAAGGGCTTCTTCCCGCCTTCGAGAGAGATGTCCATACGAGCGGGAAAACTTTTTGATGCAAATGGTTGGAAATCGGCATATTTCCAGTTTAACTGATAAGGAGCTGTCAGTGTAGAGATAGAACTTTCAAGCAACTGTCCCGTATTTGGAGTAGCAGAAAAACTATATAAGAAATCCTTTGATTTTTTCTTTATTTCTATTGTTTTATTATCGGTACTTGAATGAACGGCAAACTCAGAAAGGAGTTTATTATTAAGTTCCTTGTTACCTGGCAAGAAGAGCGCATTGGTAAAAAGAGCCTGCAACGTATAGAAGTCCATGTCTGTATTGGCCATTGCCGTTAATTCTGAAATTGGTTCTTCCACATATTGCTTATTCATCCGATCAATAATCAGAACCTTTGTTGGGGTAAATTCAATTCTTCCTACTTCAATTCCAAGCAAAGGTACAATTGACATCTGAATGACCTCATTCTTCTTCATGCGAAGTGTGCCATTGACAGAGAGATCTTTCCCATTGGAATTAATCGTTAATCTCATCTTTGAGGAAAAACTGGTTATCGAAGGAGTATTACTAGCTACATTTCCCAGATAGGTTAAATCCTGAGTCATTACAGCACTAACAGGCTTGCTCACGTTCTGTACTGATTTACATGCGGACAACAGCAAAACTAAAAAAATAAAGCTAAATCCAACCACTGCCACGTTATTACGACGACAGATTAAAACACTATTTCTCATTCTGCAATATATTTCTTTTGTTCTATCTTTTTCTTTAATATCTCTGACTTATTCCCCATTTCACGGGACTTAATCCAGTATTTAACCGCATCTTCCCTGGCACCGTTCATAAAGTAAATATCTCCGCAATGCTCTGTTACCACATCGCTCTTATCGCCGCCTTTCTTCATTGCATCGTCAATATAAATCTTTGCTTCTGTATATTTACCTTTTTCAAAAAGGATCCAGGCGTAAGTATCCAGATAAGTGCCATTATCAGGTTCCACCTTTATCGTCTTATAGCTCATCTCCTCAGCTTTATCCAGGTTTTTTTTCTCTACAGAAAGATAGTAAGCGTAATTATTAAGTGCCCCTACGTTATTTGCATTATAAACCAGCGACGAATCATACGCTGCATAAGCCAGTGCATCTTGTTTCTTTGTATGATAGATATCTCCCATCATGCTGTAAAAGTCGGAAACAATCTTTTTATCACTACCCCCATTTACATGAGCTATTCCTTTCTGGAAAACATTAAATGCATCGTCTACCCGCTCCGCCTGATAGTAAGAAAGTCCCAGATAGAAGTAAAATTCCAGGGCGTCGGGAGAAATTTTAATAGCCGGTTCACAGATTTTTATCGCTTCCTGGTAATCATTCCTTTTAATTGCATAGCTCAGCAATTGCAAGCGGGCTGCGGCATTCTCAGGATCGAGCTCAATAATCTGATTTAATACTGGAACCGATTCTTTCTCCATTCCTTTAGCTATAAGATATTGAACATATAACATTGATATCTGTGCGTCTTCCTGTTCACCTTCCGTCATCTTCTTAAAAAGAGGGATAATACGGGTGCTGTCTTTCCCTGTTTGCTGTGAATGAGCAATCATCTGGCGCATAATGTCCACCTTTATGTCGTTTTCAACTTTCTTATTAAGCAACACCGAATCAATTTGCTGCTCATACAGTTCGTTTTGACCCGTCTGTTCGTAATAATTTGCCAGAGAGACAAGAGCCTGTGGATTTCCAGGCTCAATAGTCAGAATTTTCTGGTAAGTGGCATACGCTTCCTTCGGTTTCCCGTTATTTAAATAGACATCTCCCAAAATACACAAATAACGCATATCGTTAGGATATTCGCTGGCAAGACTTTCTATCTCATTAAATGCTTTTTTATTGTCCTCCATCGTAAGGTATATACGAAACTTCTCCATGCTGAGTTGCTCTGTTTTCCCACTATGAAGTTCTAAACGATCAAGAGTCTGAATCTCTTTAGTATAATTCTTTGATTGGTTATATAACTCTATCAATGCCATAAGTGGTTCCTGGCGGTCAGAAAACTGATTGGACATTCTTTCAAAAGCTTGAATAGCCTTTGCTGTATCCCCCTGTTGCTGATAGAGTGATCCTAGGCTCTGGTTATACCAATAATTATCAGGTGCATTCTCTACTGCTTTTTCCATGCAGGCAAACCCTTTTTCCGGTTGCTTCAAAAAGAAATAGTATTGTGAGATTTCAGACAAGGAAGAGGCTGCATTGGGATCAATAGACAAACAATGCCGATAGAGTTCAAAAGCCGCATCGAACTCACCTTTTGCCTTCTGCCGGGTTGCTTCCAGAAAAAAGTAATCGTACTTTCTTTGTAAATCAGGAGATAGTTGAGTTGCAACGGTTACTGTAGCCGGTATCTTTACCTGAACCTGCTGTGCTGTTTTATTTGATGATCCACAGGAAGAAAACAGCAGTAAAGCGGTTAGCGCTCCTATGTGAAAAGGATTTAAACCTCCGAAGAGCGGCTTTAAACTGTTATTTTGAGAATTACTCAATAATGCAACCATATCTATATTCTAATAATTAACGTAAAACTTACTTTTGCAATTTGTAGTGCCAGCAAATTATTAACCTGACAATCTTTACTTCTTTCCCGTATGTCCAAATCCTCCGGCACCACGTTCAGTTTCGTCAAGCACTTCCACTTGTTCCCATTGTGCCTGTTCATGACGTGCAATAACCATTTGCGCCACACGTTCGCCATCTTCTATCACAAATTCTTCAGTAGACAGGTTGACCAGGATTATACAAATCTCTCCTCGGTAGTCAGCATCAATAGTGCCCGGAGAATTGAGTACGGTAATACCCTTCTTTATGGCCAATCCGCTACGAGGACGAATCTGAGCCTCATACCCTTCGGGCAGTGCAATGTAAAGTCCGGTGGGGACAAGACAACGTGCAAGAGGTTTCAACGTGATCGGTTCTGAGATATTGGCACGGATATCCATCCCTGCGGACAATTCTGTTTCGTAGGCAGGAAGCTGGTGCTTTGACTTATTTATAATCTGTATTTTCATATTACTACTTGTGATTGATCAATGAATTATCTGCTATTAACATATTACATAAAAATGTAGCCTTTTATGCCGAAAACTACAAAAAACGGAACTTTTAACCTAATTAGTTACACTAAAATGAAGTTTGGTTTCATTTTAGTGTAACTAATCTGCGAAAATACGTATTTCGTATCAATTAACTGCTTTATTAAAGGCTTTTTTATACTTTTGCAGGTAAATAAACAGTATAAAAGAAATGAACTGGAGAGATTTAATTTCAGCTAAGCGTTTTGGGATGGAAGAATTTCATCAGGTTCGAGAAGAAAACCGTTCCGAATTTCAACGTGATTATGATCGATTGGTATTTTCGGCTCCATTCCGACGCCTGCAAAACAAGACACAGGTATTTCCGCTACCAGGAAGTATCTTTGTTCACAACCGACTGACACACAGCCTGGAAGTTTCATGCGTGGGCCGTTCGCTGGGGAATGATGTGGCAAAAAGTCTTCTTTCCAAACATCCGGAGTTGCAGAACTCATTTCTTTCTGAAATTGGCGCCATTGTTTCTGCAGCCTGTATGGCACACGACCTTGGCAATCCTCCCTTTGGACATTCAGGAGAAAAGGCCATTTCAACGTACTTTTCAGAAGGAAACGGGATAAACCTGAAAGACAAGCTGGAGGCTGATGAATGGGAAGATATTATTCATTTTGAAGGAAATGCAAATGCTTTCCGGTTGCTAACTCATCAGTTTGAAGGAAGACGGAAAGGCGGGTTTGCCATGACCTATTCTACGTTGGCCTCTATCGTAAAATATCCCTTTTCATCGCTTTTGGCAGGAAAAAAATCCAAATTCGGTTTCTTCATAACCGAGGAAAAAGATTTTAAACGAATAGCCACAGAGCTTGGAATGATTTGTGTAAACGAAAATCCTCTTCGGTTTGCTCGCCATCCATTGGTTTATCTGGTAGAAGCAGCAGATGATATTTGCTACCAGATGATGGACATTGAGGATGCTCATAAACTAAAAATACTAACTACCGAGGAAACAAAAGAACTGCTTATAGGGTATTTTGGAGAAAGCCGTCGGACTCACATCAATGAAACGATGAAGATTGTGAGCGACACCAACGAACAGATTGCTTATCTTCGATCTTCAGTAATTGGTTTGCTGATCAAAGAGTGTACCCATGTATTTATTGAAAATGAAGAGGCAATCCTGGCCGGAACTTTTGAAGGGACCCTTATAAAGAATATTTCCGAACAGCCAAGAGAAGCATATAAGCATTGTGAAGCTGTATCATTAAAAAAGATCTACCATTCGGGAGATGTTCTGGATATAGAGTTGGCCGGGTTCCATGTGATAAGTACATTGATTGATCTATTGATCGATGCAGTATGTTCCCCGGAAAAGGCTTATTCACAGCTCCTGATAAACCGGATGTCAAGCCAGTATAATGTAAATGCACCGACACTTTACGGCAAGATACAAGCAGTTCTTGATTATATATCGGGCATGACAGATGTCTATGCACTCGATCTTTATCGTAAAATAAAAGGAAACAGCCTACCTGCAGTATAAACTACTGCTGATAGGCTGCGAACTTTATATCTATATAGAATCTCTGCTTTCAGTCTGTCCTGCCAATTGTGAAAACCTTAGAGGAACATATTCCAGTGTCACAACAGATGGGTCCAGATCCAGTATCTGAGTATCAGACGTAGAGTATTTCTTAATCAAATAGTACAGAAATAAAAGTGTTCTCTTTATAGCAGGCAAATCTAAATTTCGTGCAATTCTTTCTACAACAACAAATCTAAAATCACCTTCAATATTCTTTTCACGTAAAGATGGATACCGGCTCATTAAATCAACCTGTCCGGTCTCTTCCATCTCTTTACAAATAAGATGAACAAACTTATCCATGTGAACCCCCTGTTTGAATCCAGAATAGATATCAAGCCGGAACATCTTCTGGGGAACAAAAGTATTCACTGTATATTTGAAATGATAGGGCTCATCACTACGGTGCAGATAGACAAACCAATAAGTATCAGCCCTTTTGGGTTGCTTATTAATAAGAGAATAGGAAATTTTACTTTCCATATCATCCGGATATTTAGCACGGGTAACATACACCAGATGAGTGGCAAACTTAGGAATGGATTCATCAACACTGATTTTCTCCAGACACTCGATTGTTGGGGCAATAGGAACGTAAGTAGCGCAGTGATTCTTGATGCGGCGTCCGTTATACCAAATATACATGAGACAAAATATACAACCTGCAATTAGTATCGTTACCCAGCCTCCATGAGCAAACTTAAACATATTGGCAATAAAGAAACTGCTTTCTATCGTAACAAAGAACAAAATTAGCGGAATACTAAACCACAATGGCCTTTGCATAAAAAAGAAGTAGATAAAGAGCAATAAGGTTGTCATCAACATCGTAATGGTAATGGAAAGTCCATAAGCCGCCTCCATGTTTGAGGATGAGCCAAATGTTAAGACTATAAAGACACATAAAACCATTAATGTATAATTGATCTGAGGGATAAACATTTGTCCCTTTATTTCAGTAGGATATTTAATCTTAATATTTGGCCATAAATCTAATGAGATTGCCTCACTGATAATAGTAAATGATCCACTAATTAAAGCCTGGCTGGCAATAATTGCAGCCATTGTTGCCATTGCTACCCCAATGAATGAGAACCAGCCCGGCATGATAGTAAAAAACGGATTGATATCTGGAACAATATTATTTGGATGAGTGATAACCCAGGCACCTTGTCCCAGATAGTTTAGGATTAAGGTAGATTTCACATAAATCCATGATACACGAATATTATGCAACCCACAGTGTCCCAGGTCTGAATAAAGTGCTTCGGCTCCGGTAGTACAAAGAAAAACAGCACCTAATATGACAAATATGTCAGGCGCACTAATTAAAAGCTTAATAGCATAAACGGGGTTAAATGCTTTAATAATTAAGGGATAGTGGATCAAAGCAAAAATACCAAGGATACCTATCATTGTGAACCACAAAAACATAATCCGCCCAAACGGTTTACCTAAACGTGCTGTACCTAAAGGTTGAATAAGAAAAATAGCAATTATTATTGCTAAAGTAACAGGTATAATTGGGATAGAGGGAACTAACACATTTAATCCTTCAATGGCCGAGATAACTGTGATAGAAGGTGTTATAATACCATCCGCCAGTAAAGTGGAAGCTCCAATGATGGCAATAATATAAGCCCAGCGGTATTTCTTACGGATCAAAGCAAACAGAGATAAAATACCACCTTCACCTTTATTATCTGCCCTGAGAGTAACAATTACGTATTTTATAGTAGTTTGTAACGTCAAAGTCCATATAATACACGAAATAGCACCAATAATATAATCCGGATTTGCTTGCAGTCCCTTAGGCAATCCATTTACTATGGCTTTCATAACGTACAAAGGAGATGTTCCTATATCTCCATACACGATTCCGATAGCCATCATAATACCCATTATTCCAAAGGGCACTTTGTGTTGTTGTTTCATTTCTTATATTCTTAATATTCTTAAAAAAACCGCGCAAAAGTACGTAAAAATATCATCTAATTATGTAAAGAAACCATTTATTAATCAGGGGATTTATGATTTTGCACATATTTTATTCACAATTACTCGTTTCAAATTCAAATAAGATAGATATTCAATCAATATCAGACGGTGAACCAGCATAAAAAAAACAAAGAACAAACAGAACAGTTTATATTTTTGACTTAAAATATAAGACCAGAAAACGAAAAAAAATAAGAATTCGACATGTGATTGTTTTTCTCTTGTACAAGAAAAGCTATTTTTCCTATACATAGAGAAGAAAAAAAGGAAAGGTTTCCCTCTCCTTTTATATACTATTCTTCAGAAAGAATTAATTTTCTTTATAAATAATCTTATTGGCACCGGAAGTGATTATACAAGCCTGAGGATTACTATTTGCGAAAGAGTCAATATGGCGAACACGTTTCTCTTCTAGAATCTCATCTACAGCAATCAGGATACCGGTTTCTTCTACATCTCCAAAGCCATAATTTATAGCTGTTCCAAACATTTTCATTGTTGGGGAAAGCCCCATGTAAGCATTCACTAATGGAGGTATATTATAACCTAATTTGCGAACTTCCGCATTCAGAGTTTTATAATCCTTCTTGAAAGTATCTTTATCAAAAAGCTTTGCCAGCTCATTTTCATCAGATTCCAAATTCAATGGTTTCATAGGGGTAATCAGACTTTCCTTGTCGCCAAAATGCTTCCTTAAGAAGTAAAGAATCATATCTCTCCCCTGACGATTGAAGCTTGGATACATTGTTACTTTTCCAAAGAAATACTTTACAGTAGGCATTATGACTGTTAATGCTCCGAGACCATCCCACAAATTATCTAAAGCAAACAAACCTTTTGAACCTGCCCTGGTGGACTGATATTCAAGTGTAACAAATGAACGTCCCAATTCTATGGTAGTTGGAAGATATTCCTTGATAAACTTCTCAGAAAAGTCAAACATATGAGAGGTAGCAAGTATCGGATGTCCTTTTTCGTCGAAACTAACATCGGTTCCAAGTATATAACGATACCCCCCAAGGATCTCTTCTGCCTCCGGATTCCAGACAATTAATTGTTTATATGAATTCTCCATCGTGTCATACTCATCGAGATCTACCGATAAGCCTGATCCTCCTCCTGCAGCACGAAAGGCTATTTCCCTCAAACGTCCTATCTCAAGCATTACGTTAGGCGAGTCCTGATGAGTAATGATGTAAATATAATTATTACTTTTATTGGTCATCCGTAAGCGTTTGTCATCTGTCAGTTCCGCTTTCAGTATATCTTTGCTAATAGGTTTTATTATATCTTCCATTATTTAATTGTTTGTACTTTTTATGTTTTAAGTTTATAGACAATCTCCCTCACATAATCGGCCCACTCAGCAGGCGATTTCGATTTGTCGAAAGTTTGCCAGGGAATAGGTTTTCCAATTGTCAGTGTAAATGTCTTATGTCTGTTTTTAAACATCTCATTTGCCAGGTACAACATCTCAATGTTTGCTTTAATCCCTAAAATTTTTCTAATGTTGGCCAGGTTATAAAAGAAACCCGAATTGCATCCTTCAAAATACATTGGAACCACATCACGTTGTGACTGCACACTTTTTACTATAAATGTTTTTTTCCAGGGCAGATCGGCTATCACCCCATTGTGACGACGTGAGCAGATGCCCGCCGGGAACATAATCATATGACTATCAGATTCAAAGCCCGCCTCCACCATTGCCGGGAAATTCTTTGCCTGCGACCCCGTTTTATTCACCGGAATACAGAGCGGTGCAAGGTTTTGAAGGTTCATCAGAAGATCATTTACCAGATATTTAATCTTTCCATTATAATGTTTTCCCAATACATAGCCTACTGCAACACCATCCAATCCACCTAGCGGATGATTGGAAACAAATGTGTAAAGACCACCTTCAGGAAAATTTTCAGCTCCCTTTATTTTAACTTTTGCATCCAGAAAATCCATAGAAGCTTCCAGAAAATCTACTCCTACTCTATCTCTCACTCTTATCATGAATTCATTTAACTCCTCCTGATGAACAATCTTCTTCAGGTAAGAAATAAAAAACTTCGGGATATATTTAAACTTTCCCGGAGCTTTAGATCGGAGTACATTGTCTATGTCTATTAGAAATAAAGAGTTATCAGCCATTTTTTATTCAATCAAGTTGCAAAATTAACCTATCTTTTCAATTACACATAAGGATTTATTAAAAAAAAGGGGTAAAGCCCTCAATTTCTTTTCTTAAAGTCCTTTTCAATAGGAAAAATGACAATAAAATCCCAAAATTACGTATTCAAATAGAATGGGCACTTAATAATTTATTGTACCTTTGTGATTTCAAAATAAATGAGTTATGGAACATCAATTGACGATTTACAACACATTAAATAGAAAAAAGGAACTATTTGTTCCTTTAAACGAGCCTCACGTAGGAATGTATGTTTGCGGCCCTACCGTATATGGTGATGCACATTTGGGACATGCACGTCCCGCCATCACATTTGATTTGCTTTTCCGCTATCTCAAACACTTAGGCTACAAAGTACGTTATGTTCGTAATATCACTGACGTAGGTCATTTGGAACATGATGCAGATGAAGGGGAAGATAAAATTGCAAAGAAAGCCCGTCTGGAACAACTGGAACCAATGGAAGTGGTTCAATATTACCTGACTCGTTATCATCATGCAATGGAAGCTCTCAATGTTCTTCCTCCAAGTATTGAGCCACAAGCTTCAGGACACATTATCGAGCAAATGGAGTTTGTACGTAAGATTCTAAAAGCAGGATATGCGTATGAAAGCGAAGGCTCTGTTTATTTCGATATTGAAAAATACAGCAAAGATCACCGCTACGGAAAACTTTCCGGCAGAAATGTGGAAGAATTGCTAAGCACAACACGTGACCTGGACGGGCAAAGTGAGAAACACAATTCTGCCGATTTTGCTTTATGGAAAAAGGCATCTCCCGAACATATTATGCACTGGCATTCAGAATGGAGTGAAGGTTTCCCTGGATGGCACCTGGAGTGCTCCGCAATGGGAACAAAGTATCTGGGCGAAGAGTTCGATATTCACGGTGGAGGAATGGACCTATTGTTCCCTCATCACGAATGCGAGATAGCACAGTCTGTTGCTGCTCTTGGCAAAGAAACAGTTCACTACTGGATGCACAACAACATGATTACTATCAATGGTACAAAAATGGGTAAGTCTCTTGGAAACTTCATCACCCTGGAAGAGTTCTTCAATGGTTCTCATCCTCTGCTTACACAGCCTTTCAGTGCCATGACCATACGTTTCTTTATCCTTCAGGCTCACTACCGCAGCACTGTTGACTTCAGCAGTGAAGCACTTGTAGCTTCAGAGAAGGGTCTTCAGCGTTTAATGGAAGCTGTTGCCAATCTGGATAAGATTGCTCCATCTGCCACTTCTACCGTTGATGTTAAGTCTCTTCGTGCCAAATGTTATGAAGCAATGAATGATGATTTGAACTCTCCGATTGTAATTTCTCATCTTTTTGATGCAACCAAAATAATTAATAATATTCTGGCCGGCAACAATACTATCACTGCAGAAGATCTGGAAGAACTGAAGGGTGTGTTCCATCTCTTTATGTTTGATATTCTGGGGCTGAAAGAAGAAACTGATACGGCACAAAGCAACACTGAAGTCTACAACAAAGTGGTTGACATGCTCCTCGAGCTACGTGTTCAGGCTAAAGCAAATAAAGATTGGGCTACAGCCGATAAGATCCGGAATGAGTTAACTGTTTTGGGATTTGAGATTAAAGATACAAAAGAGGGCTTTGAATGGAAGCTTAATAAATAATATTGATCAACAATATGGGGTGAAGAGTGCGAATTTTTCACCCCTTTTTATTAAAAACAGATGACTGCTAAAGATTTCTTTAAAGACGACCACTTTGCCGCACAAACAGGAGTTACACTTCTGGAAATAAAACCCGGATACGGTAAGGTAATGATGCTAGTGACTGAAAAACATCTGAATGCCGGAAATACAACGCAAGGTGGAGCGATCTTCACATTAGCTGATTTAGCATTAGCTGCCGCAGCAAATTCTCACGGCAACCTGGCCTTATCACTTACTTCATCCATTAATTTTTTCCGAACCAGCGGCCTTGGAGATACTCTTTTTGCTGAAGCTACGGAAAGGTTTATCCATAAGCGAACCGGACACTATCATGTAGACATAACCAATCAAAAAGGAGAATTAGTCGCAGACTTCGAGGCAACAATGTACCGTAAAGACAACAAGCTTCCTTTTAACCTGTAACAATTGATGTTAACGGGTGCTTATTGTTTCTTACACTTTTAAGAAATGCCTTTGCAGAACCAAAATTCAGGAATAAATCCAAACGTACAGGGAGATGATTCTTGTCATCAGTGATATAGAAGGTTATTACTTCCTTTTCTTTTCCCTTTTTATATTCCACTAAAGAAAAGACCAAAGTCCGGTATTTTGCGTCATTCTGAACTTCAGTGATCTGTTTTCCTCTATAAATAAGTGTTTGTTCTTCAATTTTTAAGCCTGTGGCCATCTGAAACTTGATGTGCTGGCCAACTTTATAGTCTGTAGGATCAAAAGAACGGGCCTGAGCCAGTATGCTGAGCATATCATACATACAACGGCTATCTTCGACAGATGAGAGTTTAGGCTTTCCGTTATTTTTTATTCGTTTTTGCTTTGCATAGCTCATCCCATTCCGATAAGAAAAGGAAACCTCGTCTACTGTATATTTCCCCCCTTCCTCAGCTCCCTTACGAAAATAATATGGCTGCATCCGGTCGCCAATAATACAAGTTAGAGTGTCTCTCATTTTAAAGAAAAAGTCCGCAGTCTTGCTACCAAAAGCCAACAGATTAACCCTATATGCCGGCTTTGAACCATAATGTATGGAATTCGTGGTTAGACTGGCAAGTCCGGCTTTGGTCCAAATAAATTTCCAGTTAAAATAAAGGTCATACATCACATGCTCACCCGATTGAAAAGCATCATTCTGAGATTCACACTGCGCATGAATATCCGGACTCATGCCGATGAGCGTCAACAAAAGAAAAAACGAAACGCAACAGGACTTAATAGCTTGTCCTGCGTTTTGAATTAGTCTTGGGGTTTTGAGCCTTCTTTTTCTTATTTTCATCTGGCTTTTGTTTTTTAAGTACGTCCAGTTTTTGTTTTTCTAAAGATATCCCCCGAACATTCCAATCTTGTTCTACTTCCCAAAGCGCCTTAAGTTCAAGAGGCTGATTATAATAGAATACTTCCTCGGGTTGAAGTCCCTTTTGATAATTACCTGTATCCCAAATTCCATTACCATTCAAATCATTGATCAGTCGAACATAATATTTCCCGGGATTGAGGAAATAGAAATCAGCTTTCCCTTTGACAACCTTAACTTTTCTGATCGGTTTATCCTGTCCGTCAAGTAATTCCATATAAGCAGTGGAGTCTGCTCCGGTTACGTTCATATATAAGGAAGCATATTCTTCAAGTGAACGTACCTTAAACTTTGATTCAATCTTATCACTATGTAATCCGTAAATACCATGAAAGGCTGCAGAATCTACCTTGAACTGATATTCTTTATTTGGTTCCCACTCAGTAACAAGCTCATAGGATCTTGGATGAAGCGTATCCTTTCTGAATACAAAAGGAGCATCACGCCATAATGAATCTACTTTTTGTTTTAAATGAATTGCAGTGCTATCAAAATAAGCGATCGGTTCTTCAAACTCAAGCTGGATATTACTGTATACATCCATCGTTGAAGAAGCATTTACCTTGACCTGTAAAAGCTTTATAGGCTCAGGTTCACCTTTTTTTCTCTTTTTGGGGGTAATTGCACCTTTCCCTTTTTTCACAGACAGATAAAGTGTATCTGTTTTGGGAACAAGTTTCCCCAAGGAGTCTGTATAAAGATAGTCTAAAGTCATATTCAAGGTATCCTGCTTACACAACAGAGTATCCTTTATCCAATAGTTGATCGTATCGTTTTTTTGCGAATTCTCAATTAAAAAAGCATTCTTTTCATCGAAATTCAATCCTTTTATTTTTGGCAATAAATTTGATTCTGCAGCAAAATAGAACGAGAACTTCTGAGAAGTAAGCCGTTCAGTTTTTATTAAATACTGAGATTTAGCATATTCCTTGAAAGAACGAAGAACAAGATCGTCGGGCAAATAATGGGTGTATTGTCTTGTTCGTATTGTATCCACCTTTATGGAATCTTTCCAGACTGTATCTTGTCGGCTACGGGTTTCAAAACGTGGTGTTATCGGAGAGCCATAAAAGGCAAGCATTTCACTTTTCTGATCGAAAGCAAAGTTCTGATTGGCATCCTGCAATCCAAATAAACGATAAGTTCCGGGAGCGATCCCTTTAATAATAAAATGTCCGCGGCTATCTGTACGTGAAACCCTATCAAAAGGCAATTTTGTAAATGCTGAATCAGTTAAGTTAGAATGAAGCCCAACCAGTATCCCTTTTACCGGCTCGAGGTTGGAAGCATCAAGCACATAACCGGAGACCTCCATTGTATCAATTGTTGCCCCGGTAGAGAAAGTGTACGTAAAATTACCTAATGGATTTCCCTCGTTATTATCAACAATGGCATCTGAAAAGTCAACGGTATAGGTCGTTTTTGCTCTCAGGGAATCGAGCAGATTGACCGTTATTTTCTTGCCATTCTGTTTTATTTCGGGGGACAGTACTTGTGGAGGAGAGACGATGACTTTCTCTGAAGCTTTTTCTATCTTTATGAATTCATCAAATTCAAGAACCACTTTATGCTTATCGTTGTTCAGAGCCCCAAGCTTTGGTGTACTCAACACAAATTTAGGAGGTGTTACATCAATAGGCCCTCCTGTAGGGTTACCCATATTTGCACACGAATACATTACCAGCGTGAAAACACCAATACCCATAGCACTCCAAAGAGTATGCTTTATTTTACGATTTCTCAGACTTAACATGTTGCAAAAATAAATGTTATCTACAACTTAACAGCATACTTTGGCATAAAATATACAAAATAGATGTCGCTATTCCCTTTGCAATAGCCAAAATACTATTCAAATTGCAACTCACCAAAAAAATCAGGCCGATGGAAATCCGGATTTTCGGTTTTAATTGGATTCCAGGAAAGATAATGAGGAGTGCTCAGTTTATCTCCACATTTATAAAAGTTACCTTTAATAACAACTCCATCAAGAGAATTAATAGAATGTTTAAAGAATACAGTATATGGTATTATCAATGAAAGCTCCCATGAACACTTACCTTCACGTTCCTCAAACGGTTCCCGTCCCAAGCTCGCCCAACGCTGAATTCCGGCTAAAACATCTAAAGGCGCACGTCCTCGTCCATGTCTGTCTTCCCCTACTCCCAAAAGCACTGTACCGATGCAATTGGATTCAATATTGTAATAAAGTCCATCATTCGCAGGGCTAACAAAGAACTCCACGCAAGAATCAGTCCAAACCTTATCGTTGTCTTCTCCATAAATAGCACGAACAGCGTCTTCTTCTACCTGATAATTAATCAATATTGCATTATCAGAATGAGCAATACGGAATTTAGCATTTGGCCTATAAGGGAAACTATCCCAGTTTACAAATCCAATCGAATTAAACTCAATCTTTTCCTGATCCATCATTACAGATAGTTCGGCAACAGAAATACCTTCTGTAGCTACTTTCTTTATATTTAACAAGCTCATTTTAAATAATCTAAATTTTAAGCAAAAATACACTATAAGAATCAGAAAGCAACAAATACTCTACCAAAATCTGAAAAATCTTTTAAGGGTTTTGTTTTATGAAATCTTTATTTTCTGCCTGCACCTCAAGAACAACCTGATTTAATTCGCTGTCTAAAACATTGAAATTATACCATTCTGTATAACAATCAGTAAGGAACCATTTACCGTTTATTAAATCAAAACTAACACGAAGATCCAGCTCCGATTCTTCATAACCAGCTTCAAATTCCACATGAGTTGGTTTCTTCACAGTAAATTTAGAAACATAAACCCCTTCTCCTTCAACCTCATTACGTTCCTCTACAAATGTTTCTCCATCCAATAGAGGCCACTCCCTTTTAGTAAAAGGAAAGCTCTTGTCGTTTTCTCCGTCACCAAGTGAAAGGACAATATCTGTTTTCAGCGGAAACTTAATCCGTGAGTATTGAAAGGCTGCACTAGTTGTAAACTTTTTCAGAAAGGAATTAAAATTCTCCTCACCTGTCACAGCGTTAGCAGGTAAAATAGTTGCGAACAAAGACAGAAACAAAAGGTAAATTACCAAACTGTTCTTTTTCATCTTCGTATGTGTTATGTTATTTACTAATTTTAGCTGCAAAGATAGAGGAAGAATTGATATGACAAACGGATAAAGCAAAATTATTTGCGCAGCTTTAAATATTCAAATCCAATGCGGCAATAGAGACATTTCTTCTTATCGCAATACTCTTTTTTAAGTTCCAGTAATGCCTGAGAATCAGCAGCATTACTTACAGATAGTCCAACTCCGTGCCACATTCGGGTCACATAATTATCTTCAGCTTTTAATTCCTCCAACAAATTATTTGCACGAAGGCAAAGCGCATCTTCTGCTTTATGTCTTCCATAAGCATAAAGAAATGGAATTACTGTATTGATAGCCAATAAATTAAAAGAGGAATCGCTCAGACTTTTTGTTCTCTTTGGAGAATTACTGTAAAACTGATAATGTTCTTCCCAATATTCGGAAGTAGATGTTTGCAAAATCTCTTTAATAGATTTCATAGATTCAGCTTCCATCAGTTTTGAAAAGAGTCCCCATTTTCGTGAATATAGAAAGGCCAGCTGAGCAATCCGTATGTGCGGAAAATTTCCTGGGCGCAACCGAAGAAAACGCCAAAGTGAAACGTCCATTACTGGTAGCTGAAAAAGATGTTTCATATAGGCAAACTCTTTTTGTAAACGCAAATAATAGAGATCATCCAAAGATTCTTCCAACAATCCTGCCTGCCCAAAAAAGATTGCTTCAACCTTAAACAGGCTATCCCGATGTTTGTCTACTGCCCGAAAAGGAATCAGGCTTGCCCATTTCTCAAAGGCATCTCCATTCAGACCAAATCCGAAGTTGCGGGCCAACGTAATAAAAAAAGCATCTTCCCAATTACCATTGCAAAGCTTCAAACGGGCATTAATAGCTTCTGCCTTGTGATCAAATCGCTCACTTTGTAATACCGAAAGCCAGGAATGAATGGCAAACTGAGACATTTTAGGAATAATATCATAACAAGGAGGGAGCATGTCAGTGCTATGCAAAGTCTCATAATTCTTCTCAATTTCAGCGGGGCAACTCAGTTGCATTTGTAGAATAGGCTCTCCGTTAGTCCGTGAAATATCACAGTCAATTTCTTCTGCCACATGCAGGATTACAGAGTCGTAAGCTCTATTTTTATCATGTCCGTGACGAAACCAATCAGACGATTTGGAATGAATTTCCACGTTCCCCACCCATAAGGTTTCGTTAATCTTTACTTTTGAATTAAAAAAGTCAGGCCCTGCATCAGTATTTGCCAGTCCGGGATCAATTACTTCAACTAACATTCCAGAAGTTGTTTCCAGTTGTTTTAAGGGAAATATTTTATGCTTCCAGATATAGTGCAGTAGATGTTCCATTGTTAACGAGCTGTAAATATCCAGCAAATGTAATAACTTATCTCTAAATTAATTATATTTGCATCATTATTATTTTCATTATCATACAAATATAAACAAAATAGAAAGATTCAAATGAAAATCGCATTGATAGGATATGGAAAGATGGGTAAAGAAATTGAAAAAATTGCCCTTAATCGTGGCCATCAAATTGTTAGTATCATTGATTTGAATAATCCGGAAGAATTCACTTCTGAAGCTTTCAAATCAGCTGACGTGGCTATCGAATTTACTGCTCCAACCGTTGCTTACGGCAACTACATGAAAGCCTTTGCCGCCGGAGTGAAAGTTGTTTCAGGAAGTACCGGATGGATGGATGAACATGGAGATGAGATAAAGAATTTATGTGAGAATGGAGGCAAGACTCTTTTCTGGGCATCAAATTTCAGTCTTGGAGTAGCCATTTTTTCTGCAGTAAACAAATATCTGGCAAAGATCATGAATCAATTCCCGACCTACGATGTTACAATGAGTGAGACCCATCATATTCATAAGCTGGATGCTCCAAGTGGCACTGCCATTACGCTTGCCGAAGGCGTTATTGAGAATCTGAACCGCAAAGATTGCTGGGTGAAAGAAGAGGCAAAAGCTGCCAACGAACTTCCCATTCATTCCATTCGTGAAGGAGAGGTCCCCGGAATTCACAGCATTCGCTATGATTCGGAGGCAGATAGCATAACAATCACTCATGATGCAAAGAATAGAAAAGGCTTTGCACTTGGTGCAGTCTTAGCAGCTGAATTTACCGGCAAGAAGCAAGGTTTCCTTGGAATGAGTGATTTATTTAAATTCTAAAACATACACTATGATAAAAGCAACACGCAGACAATGGATTAACTGTGGAATAGTTACCGTTTTATACTTATTATTTTTGGTTTGGGTCAAAAGTTGGTTGGGGCTTATTGTTGTTCCTTTGATATTTGATGCCTACATTACCAAAATCGTTCCGTGGAGTTTCTGGAAAAGATCAAAAAACAAAGCTGTTCGCACTGTTATGAGCTGGGTAGATGCCATTGTTTTTGCATTGGTAGCCGTATATTTCGTAAATACCTTCTTTTTTCAAAACTATCAGATACCTTCTTCATCGTTAGAAAAGTCCCTGTTGGTAGGTGATTTCTTATTCGTAAGTAAAATGAGTTATGGCCCACGGGTGCCCAATACACCACTTTCAATGCCACTGGCTCAACACACCTTACCGGTGTTTAATTGCAAATCTTATATTGAATTCCCTCAATGGGGTTATAAACGTGCACCTGGATTCGGGAAAGTGAAACGAAACGATATAGTCGTATTTAATTTTCCAGCAGGAGATACCGTCGCTATAAATTACCAGCAAACAGACTTCTATACTCTTTGTTATGAGGTTTCCCATACAACTATACCAAGAGTTAATATGGACAGCCTGACCCGCGAACAACAAAAGGCTGCTTACGATATCTATTATGCTGAAGGACGTAAACTGGTACTTGAAAACCCCACTGAATTTGGGAAAATTGTGGTGCGCCCTGTTGACCGTCGCGAGAATTATGTAAAACGCTGCGTGGGAATACCTGGAGATATGCTTAAAATAGTAAACGGACAAGTGTATGTGAACAACATTCCAATGAAAAATCCGGAGAATCTGCAATTTAATTATCTTGTTCAAACAACTGGTCCTAATATTCCAGAAGAACTGTTCCAGGAACTGGGGGTCAGTGAAGCTGACAGGAACACAGCCGGGCTTTCTGAAAATGAATTATACAGCATGGGATTCACTAGTACCAACAGTCAAAGCAAACTAAACCCGATATATGATCTCCCTTTAACGAGAAAAGCTTACCAGACACTTCTCGGGAATAAAAAATTAGTTGCCAAAATAAAAATAAAATCTGAAAAAGACCCTACTCAGCTTTATCCACTGAATTTCTATACCAAATGGGACAGAAACAACTATGGACCTATCTGGATCCCAAAGAAAGGAGCGACCATAAATCTTACTGCTGAAAATCTTGCTATCTACGAACGTCCTATAAGAAATTATGAAGGCAATAAGCTTGAAGTTAAAGGTGGAAAGATCTATATTAACGGCAAGCAAACCAACAGTTATACGTTCAAAATGGATTATTATTGGATGATGGGTGACAACCGTGACAACTCGGCCGATTCCCGCTACTGGGGATTTGTTCCTGAAGACCATGTTGTTGGTAAACCTATTCTTGTATGGTTATCGCTTGACAAAGACAAAGGTTGGTTTAGCGGAAAAATCCGTTGGAATCGTCTATTTAAGTTTGTGGACAATATTTAAATATGAAATCAAAAGCAAAGAATCTTATTTTCTGGATAAGAACATTAGGCATTGCAGTTGCAGGAGTATTACTCCTGCAACTCTTTGCTTTTAGTTCCTGTTACATTCCTTCATCTGGAATGGAAAATTCTTTGTATCCTGGTGACCATCTGATCATTAATAAATGGGCTTACGGATTACGCTTACCATTTATGACTGTTTTTGGCTATCAACGAATAAACGACAAACCACTCCACAAAAATGACATCGTTGTCTTTAATAACCCCTTTGCCCGTTCTACAAAAGTTCCTGCTGACCGACGCGAAGTATTTATCAGCCGCTGCATGGGCCTGCCAGGGGACACATTAATGATGAGTCCTCAATACTCCATTATTTGCCCAAGAAAAGAGGTTAATCCTGATCACAAACAACTTTATGTATATCCTAAAGACAAAGAGAATTCAATAGAGAAACAAATAAAACAGTTGGGCATTGAAGAAAACAAGCTGATAGGATACAATAAGATGGGCTACGTGCGTAGTTTCAGCCGCTATGAAATTTACTTGCTTCAGCAGGAAATCCCAGGTCTTAAGATAAAGTCTGTTCTTCCTGATACCTGTGAACTGGTACACGCTTTGGTGGTACCCGGAAGAGGCAGAAATATTCATATTACCCCATGGAATATCACTTTTCTGAGAAATGCAATCAATGAACATGAAGGCAAAAGAGCTTTTATAATCAACGATTCTTTGTTATATGTCAATGGACAAAAAGTATCCTCTTATGTATTTACAAAGGACTATTACTGGATGGTGTCCAATAATTCCATTAATATAAACGACTCACGCATTTTCGGATTTGTTCCGAAAGACCATATTATCGGAAAAGCATCCCTTATCTGGTTTTCTAAAGACAGCGGAGCTGGCTTTTTTAGTGGTTTCCGCTGGAAACGATTCTTTCAATCTGTGCAATAATGAAACAGACAATTTATCTCAGCTCAGCATACCTGGCTCCGGTAGAATATTATGCAAGGCTATACAGCTGTGAAAAGGCATTTATAGAGCAATACGACAACTACATCAAACAGACTTACCGCAACCGTTGTACTATTGCTTCGGCCGATGGCCCGCTAACGCTCTCTATTCCCACGGAGAAACCGGAAACACTAAAGTGCCCCATGAAGGATATTCGTATTTCCGACCACGGCAACTGGCGCCATCTGCACTGGATAGCTATTGAATCTGCTTATAGCAGCTCCCCTTTCTTTGAATATTACAAGGACGACTTTATGCCCTTCTATGAACAAAAATATGATTTTTTATTCGATTTCAATGAGACTTTGTGCAATCTTGTCTGTAAATTAATCGATATTCACCCTAATATGGAGCTTACAACAGAATATAAACAGTTATTTATGCCAGATGAGATTGATTTCAGAGACCTTATACACCCTAAAAAAGCCCCGAATGAAGGTTTTGTTGCTAATCACTATTATCAGGTATTTGAAGCACGTCATGGGTTTCTACCCAACCTGAGCATTATTGATCTGCTTTTTAATATGGGACCGGAAAGTTTACTTGTTTTACGTGATGCAGAATCTCACTTGCACTACTAGTTGGAAGCTTTTGATAAATATAACGCCGGAGTATAACTGAGCTCCGGTTTAGTTTTTAGAAAACTACTAGACTAACTTTTGTGTTCTTGTACAAAAGAATACATTCTTCTGTACAAAACAATTAATTCATCTGTACAAAAGAAAGATTTGTTTTGTACAGGAATACAAAAACATTATTCCAGAAAAATAAAAAATTACCCAAGAGAAAAAAGAAGCCTCGCTGCAGCTTTAATGAAAAGTCGAAGTGGCAAATTTAAGGGCTGCTTAACTGCAAGACTTTTTCGCGAAAAATAAATTTTCTGAGAAGTTTAATAATTCCCCTCAAAATTCGGATTAAATCATTATTCTATCGATAAATTAAGGTTGAGAGTATTTCTTCGGCAAACATCTCATTAGCCACTTCCAACAAGCTTTCAGCCGTTAATGGCTCAATCCGGAGGAACAATGATTCCGGAGTATCATATTTATTATAATGAAGAAATGACTTAGCCATATCCAGCGCATTATTTTCGTTATTGTCTGAGGCAACCCCTATCTGACCAATCAACTGCTTCTTTGCAGCATTCAATTGTAAAGAAGTCATCTTCACATCCTGCAAATGCTTCAATTCTTTATAGGTAAGACTAAGACAAGCATCTACATCTTGAGGATCAGTCCCGAAATAGATACAAAACACCCCAGTATCAGTATAAGAGGTAAGATTAGACTCTACACTATATACCAACGCCTTCCTTTCACGAAGAGATATATTGAGTTTACTGTTCATTCCCGGTCCTCCCAGTATGTTATTGAGAAGATAAAGGGCTGTACGCTTTTCATTGTAGGCATCATATCCCCTACCACCAATCATCACGTGCGCTTGATTTGTATCCTTAGGAATGATTAACCGCTCAGGAACATAGACTGGTGGAGATATACGATTATTCTTATACTCAGCCAAAGAGATATCATCAGTTGACTTTTCTACAAGCCGTATCACTTTCTTAAAATCAAGATCCCCTAAAACGAAAAAAACCATATTCGCCGGATGGTAATAACGAGACGTGAAATTGAGTGCATCGGATGTTGTAAAGCTCCGTAATAAGTCCGGTTTTCCCAGAATATTCCTTCCCAACGGATGGTTCTTAAAAATCAGATCTTCAAAATCATCAAAAATAAGTTCCGATGGAGTATCGTCATACAACTTTATTTCATCAATAATCACCTCTACTTCTTTATCAATTTCCCTTTGGGGAAAGGTGGAATGCAGCACAATATCCGCAAGCAGATCTACAGCTCGGGGAAAATGTTCTGTAAGGAAGGCAGAATATATCACAGTCTCCTCCTTATTTGTATAGGCATTCAGATCGCCACCTACATTTTCCATGCGATTCAGAATGTGCCAGGCTTTACGTTTTTCTGTACCTTTAAAACTAAGATGCTCCACAAAATGAGCCATCCCCTGCTCATTCTCTGCTTCATCACGTGTACCTGCATTAACGGCAAATCCACAATAAGCCACTTTAGAGGATGAAGGGGCATGAATAATACGCAATCCGTTAGGTAAAGTATGTTGATTGTAATGCATTCTTTTCTTGTTTCTTAAATTTAATAACATGCAAAAATACAATAAAACTTATTGTGGTTTATAGAAAAATATAGATATTTGTATTTTAAAAATGTGATAAACTCTTTTATGGATAAAATTGGGATCTTTTGTTCAGCCTCACAATCAATCGACGATGTATATTTCCAAAAGACGAAAGAATTAGGAAAATGGATGGGCGAACAAGGTAAAACATTGGTTTATGGCGGAGCAAATATGGGATTAATGGAATGTCTGGCGCAGACTGTTAAGCAAGGTGGCGGTAATATTATTGGTGTAATACCCTCCAAACTGGAAGAAAATAAAAAAGTTAGCGACCTACCCGATAAATACTTACACACAAAAAACTTAAGCGACCGAAAAGATATAATTCTTGCTGAATCAGATGTTTTGATCGCTTTGCCCGGAGGAATAGGAACACTGGATGAAGTTTTTCACGTTATGGCATCAGCATCTATCGGATATCATTCAAAAAAGATAATTTTTTATAACATAAACGGTTTTTATAATGAATTATTGACCATTCTAAAGACATTTGAAGAGAAACAGTTTACCAGAAATAAGCTATCTCTTTATTTCGATGTGGCCAATAATTTAAAAGAATTAACCAACCTATTAAACAAACAACCCGACAACAATGATTGAATCAATCAAAGCTCTATTAAACAAAGAAGCTGAAGCCGTTAAGAATATTCCGGTAACAGACGCTTATGAAGATGCTGTAAAGCTAATAGTAGAACAAATTCATATAAAGGGAGGAAAATTAGTAACTACCGGAATGGGTAAAGCAGGGCAAATTGCAATGAACATTGCTACAACATTCTGTTCCACTGGAATTCCGTCTGTTTTCCTTCATCCCAGCGAAGCACAACACGGAGATCTGGGAATTTTCCAGGAAAATGACTTATTATTGCTAATATCCAACTCAGGTAAGACAAGAGAGATCGTTGAATTGACTCAACTTTCAAGAGTGCTTAATCCTAACTTAAAATTTATCTGTATTACGGGTAATCCGGACAGTCCTTTGGCACATGAATCTAACGTGTGTCTTTGCACAGGAAATCCGAAAGAGGTTTGTGCACTGGGTATGACTCCTACAACCTCAACTACAATTATGACTGTTATCGGTGATATTTTAGTTGTAGAGGCAATGAAACAAACGGGGTTCACTATTGAAGAATACTCCAAACGCCATCATGGTGGATATCTAGGCGAGAAATCAAGAAAAATATGCGAAAAGTAATTGGAATTGGCGAGACTATTCTCGACATTATCTTTCAGAACGAACAACCTTCAGCAGCAGTTCCCGGAGGTTCTGTATTTAATGGCATTGTATCATTAGGGAGAATGAATGTCAATGTTTGTTTTATCAGCGAAATAGGAAATGATAAAGTAGGAAACATTATTAAAAGATTTATGGAAGAAAATAACGTGGGCACTGAGCACATTAATATCTTCCCTGACGGTAAATCTCCTGTTTCACTGGCTTTTCTGGATGAAAAGAATGATGCCGAGTATCTTTTCTATAAGGACTATCCCCAACAAAGACTGGATATTGCTTTCCCCCAAATTAACGAGGATGATATTCTTATCTTCGGTTCGTATTATGCACTAAACCCTGTTCTCAGAGACAAAATAACAGAACTACTGGATTATGCGAAAGAGCGTAAGGCCATTATTTATTACGATCCCAATTTCCGGAGTACACACAAATATGAAGCAATGAGGCTGACTCCCGCCATTATTGAGAATCTGGAATATGCAGATATAGTGAGAGGGGCGGATGTAGACTTTATCAATATGTACAACCTGAGCGATATAGACAAGATATACAAGAATAAAATTCAATTCTATTGTCCCAATTTTATTTATACTTCAGGAAATAAATCAATAAGTCTGCGAACCAAACAAGTTACAAAAGAGTATGAGGTGGAACCAATTAGCGCAGTCAGCACTATTGGAGCCGGAGATAATTTTAATGCAGGAATTATTTTCGGATTACTGAAGTACAATATTGGCTATCAAGAGCTTATCAACCTGAGTGAAGCTATGTGGGACAAGATAATACAATGTGGAAAAGATTTTTCTGCCGAGGTATGCATGAGCTTCAGCAATTCGGTCTCGAAAGAGTTTGCAGAAAAATACCAGTAAGTCACTTACAAAGTGATCGGAACTTAATTCTTAATTAAATAATAAAGTTCTAATACAAATAAAAGGGAATTTATGATATTTTTATAGATGTTTAAGTGAAATATATAGCTGAAAAGCATTCTTTTACAGCTATATAACTATTTATCCATTCTTTATGCGTATCTTTGTACCCGAATTGAAATAAGATAAAAGATTAATGAAGACATTTGAAGAGTTAGGCGTTTCCCCGGAGATACTTAAAGCAATTGAAGAAATGGGATATGAGAGTCCCATGCCAGTACAAGAAGAAGTTATACCGTATCTACTGGGAGAAGGCAATGATGTAGTAGCTCTCGCACAAACAGGAACAGGTAAAACAGCAGCATTTGGGCTGCCTATTATACAAGGTATTAATATTAGTAACAGAGTGCCTCAGGCACTTATCCTATGCCCCACACGTGAGCTCTGCCTGCAGATTGCAGGAGATCTTAACGATTACTCAAAATACGTGGACGGGCTAAAGATTCTTCCGGTTTACGGAGGATCATCCATTGAAAGTCAAATTAGAAGTTTAAAGAATGGTGTGCACATTATCGTTGCCACTCCGGGCCGTCTGCTCGACTTAATGGAAAGAAAAACCGTGAAACTTGCTACAGTTAGCAACGTTATTATGGACGAAGCAGACGAAATGCTCAATATGGGCTTTACAGATAGCATCAATGCTATTCTGGCTGAAGTTCCCAAGGATCGTAACACATTGCTGTTCTCAGCAACAATGTCACCTGAAATTGCACGTATCTCAAAGAATTACCTGAACAACGCGAAGGAAATTACTGTAGGAACAAAGAATGAAGGTTCAAAGAACGTAAAACATATCTATTATACGGTTCAGGCCAAAGATAAATATCTGGCGCTGAAACGTATTGCAGATTACTATCCTCAGATTTACGGTATTGTATTTTGCCGTACTCGTAAAGAGACACAGGAAATTGCAGATAAACTGATTCAGGATGGATATAATGCAGATTCTTTGCACGGAGAACTTTCTCAGCAGCAAAGAGATGCCGTTATGCAGAAATTCCGTGTACGTAACATTCAGATCCTTGTAGCTACAGATGTTGCCGCACGTGGACTGGACGTAGACGACCTGACACACGTTATCAATTACGGATTACCTGACGAAACAGAATCTTATACCCACCGAAGCGGCCGTACAGGACGCGCGGGAAAAACCGGTATTTCCATCTCTATCATCAACTTACGCGAGAAAGGAAAGATGAGAGACATAGAAAGAAAGATAGGCAAAAAATTCATTATCGGAGAAATGCCTACCGGAAAACAGATTTGTGAAAAGCAACTGATCAAGGTAATTGATGATATTGAAAAGGTTAAAGTTAACGAAGAAGAGATTGCAGACTTTATGCCTGATATCTACCGCAAATTGGAATGGCTGGAAAAAGAAGATATCATTAAGCGAATGGTTTCACTTGAATTTAACCGTTTCCTTGAATATTACCGTGATGCGGAAGATCTTCAGGCCCCTACCAGCGAAGGCAGAGGAGAACGTAACACAAGAAGTCGCAGTACAGAAAGAGGCGGTCACCAACCGGAACCAGGATTCACACGTATGTTTATCAATGCTGGAAAAGCAGATAATTTCTATCCAAATCAGTTGATTGAACTGATAAACAAAAGTACAAAAAGACGAGTACAGATAGGAAAGATCGATCTACTAAAAAGCTTTTCATTCTTCGAAATAGAAGATTCACAAGCAAAATCGGTTATGGAATCTCTAAACCAGGCATCACTCAATGGCCGTTCAATTTCTGTTGAAATAGCAGGTGAAGAAAGCCGCGGAGGAGAAAGAAGCAGCCGTGGTGGGAGTGGAAGAAAGTATTCTGACAGACCAGCATCAGCTGCACCTAGAAAAAGCCGCGAAGACCGCGGATATTCAGCTCAAAGAGGTCCTAAAAGAAGAGATGACAGCAAACCATCTTACAGAGATAGCGAATCAGGCCCTAAGGAAGAAGGATGGGCAAGACGCAAATCCAGAAAATAAATATTTTAAGGCAGCTTTATCAGTTGCCTTATTTTTTTAGTATAAGCCCTGTTAATGTGCTTATATTATTTGATTAAACCCACTTAACCAGAATAATAAAACATTTATTCTGGTTTTCTTTTTATTAAAATGTATAGCCTGGTAAATGAATGCGCAGAGCTTTTATTAAAATACTGCATACTTTATATTAAATTGATCCAGGTTTAGCCAAAAGTATTAAAGAACAAATTCCTTAACAATGCCAATTAAATAAGAAAAGCATAAGGTAAAATAGGGCAAAACCATTAATTCTTCAGATTGAGTTCTTTAATAAGATTGGGCGCTTCCCCATATTTATCGATAAGGAACAGCACATATCGGATATCGACTCCTATACAGCGCTGCAATGACTCCTCGTAAGACAAGTTACTACTCATCCCTTCCCAGTTACCATCGAAAGCAAGTCCGATAAGTTCTCCTTTGCCATTAAACATCGCACTGCCAGAGTTGCCTCCTGTTATATCGTTATTAGATATAAAGCAGACATTCATTTCTCCATTTTTATCAGCATATTTCCCGAAATCCTTTTTTGAGAGTATATCCAATAACGAAGGCTGCACCCAGAAATCCTCATTCCCCTTATATCGCTTCACTTTATCAAAAATTCCATCTGTTGTAGTTGAGAAAGCAGCATCGGAAGAATTATTTGCGGAATAAGGAGTAACAATACCAAAGCTGAGACGCATTGTAGAGTTCGCGTCCGGATAGAAGCTCTTGCCCTCATACATTTGCCGAAGTACCTCATTATACAGTCTCTCATCGCGTGAAATAGCAGTGCTAATGCCTGCAGTCTCCTGAGATAAGTCTGCAAATTTGGCAATAACGTCCACAGCCATATAAATAGCAGGGTCGTCGAACATACTAAATGTTGTATCCTTACTACAGATGCATTCTAAGCCTCTTGGAGAGGTCATCTCTGATTCAGAGTACAGATAATCAACATACTTCTGAAAATCGCCGCAATACTTCTCATTTATCACCTTATAAATACCAGGCAAATAGGTTGTATCCAACTTTTCGCTGCACTGTTTCAGCATAGCAACCATCACTTTTTTATCGGTGGAAAGGTCTATATTTTCATATTCCTTCACCAGACTCTCCTTATAGACCCTCTCAGCAACGGAGTCACTGGAAAAATCTGTATTGACCGCCTTCAAAGATAATGAAAGTACATCTGAAGCATTCACAAAGCACTCCCCAAGATAAGACATTGCACGGGATGTTGCACTCAGCTTCTTATAGTTTGCTCTTAAAGAGTCGATCAATTGGCCATATTTAGCTTTCAAATCGCTGTGAGTTTCTATAAACTTAGCCATATCAGATTCCAGCATTCTCCTATTCTCAAGCACCTTTAGTTCTTTAATGGCCTTATTCACACCAATGCTAAACTTCCAATAGTTGGAGCTGATTGCATACTTGGAGGAATACATTATCTGAATAGAATCACTCGATTCCATCGCTTCTTTCCAAATGGCTTGTTTCACTCCACGTACATCAATCATTGCCTGATTTTGAGCCTGCATCTGGTCTTCAATGCCAAAGGAAGATAAGTAACGATCCGTGGATCCGGGATAACCTAAAGTCATGCAATAGGAACCTTTCTGATACCCTTTCAACGATATTGGCACTACATACGACGGATGAAATGGGCGATTTTGTGGAGAATAAGCGGCTGGCTGGTTATTTTTATCGGCGTAAATCCGAAAGACTGAGAAGTCCCCCGTGTGTCTTGGCCATATCCAGTTATCAGTATCGCCACCAAATTTACCTACTGAAGAGGGAGGTGCAAAAACTAATCGAATGTCTTTATAATCTTTATAAACGGAAAGGTAGAATTCATTTCCTCCATAATATGCATTAACTTCACCTCTCAGCAAAGAATCCTTCTCTGATACTTCATTTGCAATGGCATAGGACAGAGAATCAACAATATATCCCCGCTTTGTCTCATCCATATCAGGAGTAACATCTTTCAGAATTCTCGATGTTACATTTTCCTGACTTACCAGAAAACTGACAAATAGTTCGGGATTAGGAAGTTCATCCTCCTTATTTTTTGCAACAAACCCATCTTTTATATAGTCATGGGCTACTGAACTGTGGCTTTGTATTGCCTCAAACCCACAATGATGATTGGTAAAGATCAATCCGTCATCTGAAACAACAACTCCTGAACAATACCCTCCAAAACTAATAATGGCATCTTTTAACGAAGGATTCCGATCACTGAATAATTTATCTGCGGGCATCTCCAGACCCAGCTGACGCATCAGCAAACAAGTCTTCTTATCTAAATGATTCAACATCCACATCCCCTCATCTGCATAAGAAATGCAGGAAAGGAGAAGTAGAACAAAGGCTAAAAGGTTCCTTTTCATAAGCATGTTTATTCATTCGAATCTTTTCCACTTAAAGAACCTAAAAGATTGATATCCAGAATTTGTACGGATAAATCTGCAAATGCAGATTTATACTTATTTCTTTATCAAACGGTTAATAACAGGTATCTGCTTCAATGGAAAATCTTTCTTTATTATATATGCAATAAAGATAGAGAATAAAATGGTTTTAAAGAATAAACGTAAGAAAATATTGTCAATTACCACAAATTTAGCAATGACATAAAGAAGTGCAGTGAGTAACACATATTTTCCAATACCCTTCAGGTCGTAGTTAATCGGATATTTCTTTTGACCAACCAAATAAGAAATAATTGTAACAGTAGCATATCCAATAAGACTTGACCATGCACATGCCATATAGCCATAAGTAGGCACCAAAAGAACATTCAAAAGAATAATTAAGAAACAGCCAACTCCAGAGAAATAAGCCCCCCACATTGTCTTATCAATCAATTTATACCAGAAAGAGAGATTGAAATAAACACCATTAAGCATCGCTGCAACCATCACAATTGGAACAACACCTAATCCACTCCAGTAGCTTTTTGCAATAATATAACGGAAAACATCAAGATAAAGCATAACTGCAAGAAAAGCTATCAATGAAAAAAGAATAAAGTATTTCATTGCATCCGCATACAGTTTCAAACTACCTTCTTCTTTATTCTTCCCAAAAACAAAAGGCTCATAAGCGTAGCGAAAGGCTTGAGTAAACATCGTCATCACCATTGCCACTTTACTTGCTGCTCCATATATTCCAAGCTGTACCTTAGCTTCTATATGATCTGTAAAAAGAAATGGGAAAATGATCTTATCTACTACCTGATTCAGTATTCCTGCAATTCCCAAAATCAAAATCGGAAAGGAATAAGCCATCATCTTCTTCCACAATGCTTTATCAAATTTATATTTAAATCCGGTTAACTCGCTGATAAGAGCTAATAATTGTATTGATGTGCAGATTAAATTAGCAACAAATGCGTAACCAACTCCATAACCTGGATTGTAAAACCATGATACAGAGGCCGGAAAATGAACTAATAACCAAGGACAACAAACAAAAAAGAAAATATTAAGCAAAATATTCGGAAGAATAAACAAGAACTTTATAGCAGCAAATTTAATAGGTCTTTTCTTGTAGCGCAGGTGAGCAAAAGGGATGCATTGAAATGCATCAAGCGCCACCACAATGGCCATCATACCTATAAATTCAGGATTATTTGCATATCCAAGAAAATCAGATATCGGATGCAAAAATAAAAAACATAGCAATATAAAAAGCAAAGAGCTGGTTCCTACTGAAATTAATGTAGTAGAATAAACAGCCGTAGAATTCTCATCATGCTTATTCACAAAACGGAAAAAGCCCGTCTCCATCCCATACGTTAACACCACAAGAAGAAGAGCTGTAATGGCATACATATTCGTTACGACTCCATATCCTCCGGAAGCAGCAGATAGTTTTGCCGTGTAAAGGGGCACTAATAAATAATTCAGGAAACTACCTACAATACTGCTCATTCCATAAATTACAGTATCTTTTGCCAATGATTTTAATTCGGCCATATTATTATCCGCTTGTTTATGTTAAGTAATTTATTCATTGAAGAATCTAGAATTCACCAAATTATCCATTCAGGAGATACTTGATCGTTTTTTTCTAAAAAAGAGTTTGCTGACTATTATAGATACTCCTGCCCAAATGTTTATAAGCCAATTCTGTGACTTCCCTACCACGAGGAGTTCTTTTTAAAAAGCCTTCTTTTATCAGGAAAGGCTCATAAACTTCCTCTATTGTTCCGGGATCTTCACCCAATGCCGTAGCTATAGTAGTTATTCCTACAGGACCTCCTTTAAACTTATCAATAATGGTGCAAAGTATTTTATTATCGATTTCATCGAGCCCGTATTTATCAATATTCAAGGCTTCAAGAGCATAATTTGCAATTTCAGTATCAATGCTTCCTGAGCCTTTCACTTGAGCAAAGTCCCTCACTCTACGCAGTAATGCGTTGGCAATACGGGGCGTTCCACGGCTTCTGGAAGCTATCTCACCAGCAGCCTGGGAAGAGCAAGGAACATCAAGTATCTTGGCAGAACGTTTGATAATCCCACTCAATACATCATCATCATAATACTCTAAATGAAGATTAATTCCAAAACGGGCACGCAAAGGTGCCGTTAGAAGTCCGCTACGAGTCGTTGCTCCAACTAAAGTGAAAGGACTTAAGTCTATCTGAATACTCCGTGCCGAAGGCCCTTTGTCAATCATTATATCAATGCGATAATCTTCCATTGCGGAATAAAGATACTCTTCCACAACAGGAGATAAACGATGAATTTCATCGATGAAAAGGACATCATTGGGTTCTAAACTAGTCAGCACGCCTGCCAAATCACCCGGTTTATCAAGAACCGGGCCTGAAGTTATTTTAAAACCTACCCCAAGCTCATTAGCTATAATGTTGGAAAGAGTTGTTTTACCTAAACCAGGAGGTCCGTGAAGTAATACATGATCCAAAGCCTCGGCCCTTAAACGGGCAGCTTTAACAAATATACGAAGATTCTCTACAACTTTATCTTGCCCACTAAAGCTCTCAAAATCTAATGGACGCAATGCGTTCTCGTAATCCTTTTCTTTGTTGGTTAGCTGCTGTTCCCGTATATTAAAATTCTCTTCCATACTTCACATTAAATAGTTGGCAAAGGTATGAAAGATTAAAGATATATCATCTAAAGGAAACATAAATTATTAAATAAATTACCTTTTCATAAAATACTTTCTTTCCTCATCAGTTAGTTTTTCTATGGAATAACGTAACATGGTTCGTGGCATTTCTGTACAATGCTTTTCAAGGAATTGTATCAAAAGATTCTTTTCCCGCTTTCCCATTTCGCGAAGCATCCAGCCAATTGCTTTATGCATTAAATCGTGCGGGTGGTGAAGTAACTGTTCTGAAAGTTTAATTATATCGATGAAATCATTATTTCTAATCAATGTAGCGGTGGCAACGACAGCTATTCTTTGCTCCCAAAGAATGGAGCTTGATGCAAGCTTATAAAGATCTTCCCGAGATCGTTCTTTCACATATTCACCCACAATATAAGGCGCACTAAGGTCAACCAGATCCCAATTATTAATTCTTGCTGTCTTCGACAAATAGAAACAGTAAATTCTGGCTTTCTCTTCATCATTGCCTTTCTTAAAACGCTTCACCAGCATCAAAAGGGCACACATCCGGCACTCGTGATATTCTGAATTCAGTAATATGGCTATTTCATCGAATATCATATTCTTATATCTCTTAGCCACCATGCGAATATCGGGCACAACAACTCCCAGAAATCGGTCTCCCTCACCATACTGACCTTATCCTGTCTTAAAGTAAGAAGAAAGAGATTCTCGTTTCTGCAAGTTAACATATTTCTCTAATTCTTTTTGTATCTCTATTGCTTTCATAAGAAGAACAAAAATAGATAAATTTTTGAATTTATCTTGTTAAGAACAACTCTTTATAAAAATAAAAAGGATCTATAGCAAGAAAATGCTTACTATAGATCCTTCATGAAAATAACAGTATAAAATACTCAAAATTTAAGATCACGCTTGATCTCTCCTAACTATAAATTTAAATCTGCAACACATATCACTTCACAGTTTCAGTTATTCGCCAATGCAGTTAAATAAATTTTCTTATCTTCTTTGAACTGTAATACAACTACAGATATTCTATATTTCTCGTTTAGCTCAATTGCTACATTTAAAAACGACCTTCGGATTAAAATTCTTTGCGTCAGTTCTTGATTCGGTAACACACGAATATTTTATATTTAATAATTTTATAAATACAATTTATTCTTGTTTAATTGGCTTATCCACCTTAAAATCGGAATCTTTATTTATTTCATTTCTATAAATTGTCAACATTCTATATTGAACAGGAGAAATACCTGTAAGTTTTTTAAACGATGCATAAAAAGCACTCACAGAAGAGAATCCACAATTCTTAGCAATCTCTTTGATTGGAACAGACATTGGATTCGTACCTAATAGTTTTTTACAGTACTCTACCCGATATCTATTTATTAGTGTTTTAAAATTACACCCAAAATGTTTGTTAATTGAATTAGATAAGTAAGTAGTATTTGTTCCTACCACAGAACTAAGTTTTACAAGTGACAAAGAAGAATCTAAATAGATTTGTTTAGCATCCATATTATAAAGGACTTCTTTATAAATATGCAGTTCATGATCTGAGTCAATGATTGAAGGATCAAGCTCCTCATCAATGTCAGTTTGATTAGCTCCCTTTTCCTTTAACAAACTAAACTGGGATACAAATAGTTTAAATAGACTAGGCATGTGTTTTTCTCTTTATTTGTTATTACAATTACGATTTTTTCATGGTTAATAGAACAAACTATTTAGTGAACAATCATTTATATAAAATGTTTTTAAAACCAACCATTTTTTGTTTTCTAAATTATATATCTGCACATTTGAAGAACCAACCATTTTTTATTTAATAGTGTCCCTTATTCATACAAACGAAGAAATTAAAAAACATCTTATTGTCCCATACTATAAAATATTGAACATTTTTTCATCGTTGTCAAGTAATTTACGGTTACGCTTAACTATCAAACAACTAATAATCAAATAATTATAGTAATTTTATAAATATTACTTTCACTCTATCAACTATTGCCTACTAAAGAGCTGCAATTTATAACTCTAAGAAATCTATAGATTCTATACGTCTTTTTGTTGAGTTGAGATAGAACAAATATAGGATTCATTATTAAATAATAAAAAACTCAAAAGAGCGTATATAGAATATGTGGCTATATCATTGTTTATCTGGTAATTAATAACTATTATTGAGTAAGGATTTATTTTAGTCCTCAAATCTAATATATCCAATCGAGAAATTCAATTACAGGAAAACACAAGTCAGGTCAATGGACTATTTTTCGCTTTCATTTCCTCAACATTTGCAAATAACCATTCCATATTAATTTATTTTGGCGCCATTATTCCACAAAACAACAAAAAAACAACAATAACTAAAAACATATTCCTATTTTTGCAAAATTCTATAAAAATATACTCATATGGTATTGAATTATATCTGGATTGCTTTCTTTGTTATTGCTTTCGTCATAGCTTTAGTTAGATTAATTTTTTTCGGAGACACACAGGTTTTTAGTGAAATAATGAACTCCACTTTTAGCTCTTCGAAAACTGCATTTGATATTTCATTAGGACTTACAGGGATACTCTCCCTTTGGCTGGGAATAATGAAAATTGGAGAAAAAGGAGGTTTAATCGCAGCTCTGTCACGCTGGCTTAGCCCCCTCTTTTGCAAACTATTCCCAGGAATTCCTAAAGGACATCCGGCTATGGGAGCTATTTTTATGAATATATCGGCCAATATGCTGGGACTTGATAATGCTGCCACTCCGTTAGGATTAAAAGCAATGAAAGAATTACAAGAGCTGAACACTGATAAAAAGACCGCCAGTAATCCAATGATTATGTTTCTGGTGCTTAACACTTCCGGATTGACACTGATTCCTATCAGTATTATGGTTTACCGTGCACAATTAGGAGCCGCCCAACCAACTGATATTTTTGTTCCGATCATGATCTCCACTTTTTGTGCAGCTATTGCCGGTGTAATATCTGTAAGTATTTTCCAGAGAATTAATCTTTTTAACAAAACGATCTTAGTATTTATCAGTGGAATCAGTGCGTTTATTGGAGGTGTTATTTATCTGTTTAGTGCTCTTTCTAAGGAAGAGATAGGAACCTACTCCACTCTTTTTGCCAATGTATTCCTTTTTTCTATCGTTCTTATCTTTATTACTTCTGGAGTCAGAAAGAAAATAAATGTATATGAAACATTTGTGGAAGGAGCAAAAGAAGGATTTTCCACTGCAGTAAGAATCATTCCTTATTTGGTGGCAATTCTTGTAGGAGTAGCCGTATTCAGAGCATCAGGTGCTATGGATATTATTATCAAGGGAATTGAGTATGTGTTTAAACTTAGTGGCCTGGACACTAGTTTTGTTGGCGGGCTTCCTGTTGCCTTGATGAAACCTTTAAGCGGAAGTGGTGCACGGGGACTAATGGTCGATGCCATGAAAACTTACGGAGCCGACTCTTTTATAGGACGACTTTCATGTATTTTTCAAGGATCTACAGATACTACATTCTACATTCTTGCTGTTTATTTCGGTAGTGTGGGCATCAGAAAGACTCGGCATGCAGTTGCATGTGGCTTAATTGCAGATCTTGCCGGAGTGATTGCCGCTATTTCTGTTTGCTATTTATTCTTTTATTAAATTATATGGCTATAAGTTATCAGACTGACGGAGTTAAAATGCCCGCCATTAAAAAGAGAGAGACCACTGCCTGGATTAAATCGGTGGCAAGTTTATATGAAAATAAAATCGGTGAAATCGCTTATATTTTCTGTTCAGATGAGAAGATTCTGGAAGTTAATCGTGAATATCTTCAGCACGATTACTACACTGATATCATTACCTTCGATTATTGCGAGGAAAATGTTCTATCGGGAGATATATTCATAAGTCTGGATACTGTAAAAAGTAACTCGGAACAATTCAACACCACTTATGAAGAGGAGCTTCACCGAACAATTATTCACGGAATTCTTCACCTTTGCGGCATTAATGACAAAGGAGAAGGCGAACGGGAAATAATGGAAGCTGCCGAGAATAAAGCTTTAGCATTACTAAATACCTAGGGGTTTTACCCAGGTATTATGCGATAGCCTTATTTAAGGCTGGATAGAATCAAGGCAGGCTATGATATAAATTAGTCTGCCCAATTATTTCGTGGAAAAAAGTTTTGGTTCTTCGTCACTTTAGGTGCAAGCTATTCAGATAAAAGTCTTTATTCATAGGCATTTCAAATGTTTTTCTATCTTGAATATTATACCCCGTTATCTAAAGTCATGATATTGTCAAAAGTCGTGATAAAGGGAAGTTCTATAGAAATTTCTAACAACCTCTAAAATTAAGCCACTTAGATATTTGTATGTATCTGATTATCAGATAATAAGGTGTTTTAAAAGTTGTAGATATGCTTGAAAATTAGTATCTTTAAGCTGACCAAAGCATCAAGACTCCAATGAATCAAAGCATATCTACAGTTGGCAAAGTTACTACAAATAAGCCTATTTACGTCAATGTTAACAAAAAGAAATCAACTATATCTTTTAAACTTCATATTCCCCATTATCGCCAGGATAGAGTCTCTATAAGTGGGAAATCGTACACTGTAGAATTGTCCCGTAACTCTAATAGTAGCCGCTGTCCGGCCTGTGGTTGTTTGAGTCAAAGCTTACATGGGCACTATATACGCCAACTTCAGGGCTCAGAAATATTTAATCATCCCCTGACTCTATTGGTCAAAACCCGCAAATTTCGTTGTCGAAATGAGCATTGTCTCCGCAAGGTCTTTAGTGAGGACCATTCCTGCATGGCTTCTCCCTATGGCCGCAACACTCTGGAGGTAGAAGAACGTATCCGTGAAGTATCTCTAAAAGTCACATCCCGTACTGCCAGTGAGCTTTTACACGAGCAGAACATCTTCTGCAGTCAATCTGCCTGTCTACGGAGTGCTCACAAGAAATTGCCCTCAAAAAGTAGTAATTCTCTACCTGTGGCTATAGGTATAGATGACTTTGCACAGAAGAAAGGGCATATCTATGGGAGTGTTATTGTAGACCAGATGACCCATCGTCCCATTGCAGTACTTCCTTGCCGGGAGGGGGATGAATTAGAGCAGTTCTTGCGAGATAATCCTCAGATACAATATATAACCCGAGACCGGGGGCGAAACTTTGTTGAAGCTATTAATCGTATCCTACCCGGTGTTACCCAAATCTGTGACAGATTCCATTTGATAAAGAATCTGGTGGATGCTCTGACGGAAGAAATAGCCTCATTATTCCGGCTAAGTGTGCATAAGCAAACTTATTCTTATCCCTCCACGGAAGAATGCAGAACCAAAATCATGGAAGCTCTTTATGGCCTGGGGGATGCCAGACATCGACATAAACTGAACCTGTTTGTGCAAGCAGATAGCCTTATCAGAAAAGGAATGAGCATTTCAGAAACAGCCCGCCAATTAGGAGTGCATTCACTGGTTATCTGGCGTTTGGTACGTCACCATACAGGCAAGGATTATATGTCTGCGCAGCAAAAGAGTATATTAAAACATGTCGATGAACTGGCTTTGGAAATCAGCCATGGATGTACGGATATAAAGAATTTGAAGAAGAAAATGGAAGGCAAAATGGATGCGATTGCAATCTCGGCTGCCACGATAGGAATCAGAAACAAAATAAAGCAAGAACAACAGGAAGTCAGGAAATATAACAAAAATATAGCTGAAAGGAAAAACAAAAAACACGCATCAATAAGGAGCATACGGAGATTTATATTGAAAGGGGAATCCGCCGTGCAAAGTCTTACTGATCTATTGAAGAATCCATCAATAAAACAGGTTGTAACATTAGGATTGAGATTCAAGGAAATGATAAATGGAAATCTCAGGCAATGGTCTCTGGAAAATTGGATAAAACAGGCTATGGAATCTGATTCAAAAGCTATGAGGGCATTTGCTTGTGGAATAAAAGCAGACCAACAAGCGGTGCAAAATGCAATGGATATTTATTTGAACAACGGACTCTTGGAAGGAACTGTCAATAAAATAAAGGCCATCAAAAGGCAGATGTTTAATAGGGCAAGCTATAGACTACTTAATGTCAAACTCATTGCGTTTAAAACCTAATAGCTTGCACCTAAAGTGACGAAGAACCAAAGTTTTTCATAAAACAAGTACCACCTGCCACCTTTTTGCATAAAAGCCTTTATTGATTAGCTTTTCAGAAGTGGTAGATAAAAATCATCTGCCACTAAAATCCATTCATCTACCATCTGTCAAGTGCATCTACCACCTTTTTTGATTATTTTTAAACGGAATACAAGACTATTTCCGTTAAAGAACTTGCTCCCTTTCTATTTTTTGAGAATATGCCACCATTAAATAGCTTGTTTTCACAGTGAAAAGCTTAATAACCATCAAATAAAAACAATTCTCTCATTGTAAAGTCAAAAAGCGACAATGAAACAAGAATAAGTTATTAATTGGAACAGCCACATATAACAGCTGTAAATAGAAGATAATTGGATACATTCTATCCTATTTGGCGGTTAAAGAGATTAAATAAAAGGCCTTTTTTTACTCTGAAAAGCCACGATACAATTCTTTTCTATTCATACAATAAACATACTAAGTATTTTTTGTAAATTTGCGGCGTAAAATAGATTGAATCAATGGATTTTAAGTACGATGTAATTGTTATCGGAGCAGGACATGCCGGTTGCGAAGCTGCAGCTGCGGCTGCTAATCTAGGCTCGAAAACATGTCTCATTACGATGGACATGAATAAAATTGCTCAAATGAGCTGTAATCCGGCCGTAGGTGGCATAGCCAAAGGACAAATAGTTCGGGAAATTGATGCTTTGGGAGGATATATGGGTCTGGTGACAGACAAGACAGCTATCCAGTTCCGAATGCTGAACCGTTCAAAAGGACCAGCTATGTGGAGCCCACGTGCTCAATGTGACAGAAATAAGTTTATCTGGGTCTGGAGAGAGATTCTGGAAAATATGCCAAATCTCCACATCTGGCAAGATACGGTTAAGGAAATAATCGTTGAAAACGGGGAAATTGTGGGCTTAAGGACTTATCTGGATGTTGAATTCAGAGCAAAGGCTGTAGTTCTCACAGCAGGAACATTCCTGAATGGGTTAATGCATATTGGCAAAACAAAACTACCCGGAGGAAGAATGGCCGAGCCTGCTTCTTATCTTTTAACCGAATCCATCGCAAGACATGGCGTTCAATTCGGTCGGATGAAGACCGGCACGCCAGTACGTATTGACGGACGTAGTGTGAATTACGATTTAATGGGGGTTCAGGATGGAGAGAATGATTTTCATAAGTTCTCTTATATGAATACCGGAACAAAGCACTTAAAACAGTTACAGTGCTGGACTTGCTATACCAATGAGGAGGTTCACAAGATTCTTAGAGACGGATTACCAGATTCGCCCCTTTTCAACGGGCAAATTCAAAGTATAGGTCCGAGATACTGCCCTAGCATTGAAACAAAGATCGTCACTTTCCCGGACAAGAACCAGCATCAGCTATTCCTGGAACCTGAGGGGGAAACCACCCAGGAGTTTTATTTGAATGGCTTTTCATCTTCTCTCCCATTGGATATTCAAATCAGGGCTTTGAAAAAAATCCCTGCATTTAAAGATTTAGTTCTATATCGCCCTGGATATGCCATTGAATACGATTATTTCGATCCTACACAATTAAAACATACGTTGGAATCGAAGATTATCAAAAATCTATTCTTCGCCGGACAAGTTAATGGAACCACCGGATATGAAGAGGCAGGCGGACAAGGAATCATCGCAGGAATCAATGCACATCAGAATTCTCACAATGGTGAACCTTTCGTTTTGGGCAGGGATGAAGCATATATTGGCGTTTTAATCGATGATTTAGTTACAAAAGGAGTAGATGAGCCTTACCGCATGTTTACTTCCCGCGCTGAATATCGCATATTACTTCGCCAAGATGATGCAGACATGCGTTTAACAGAAAGATCGTACAACCTCGGTTTAGCTAAAAGAGATCGGTATGACCTGGTTCTCAATAAAAGGAACGAAGTAAAGCGTATCATTGAATTCGCACAAAAATATTCTATAAAAGTAGGTCCTATCAACAATGCGCTTGAAAGTCTTGGCACCACCCCGCTAAAACAAGGATGCAAACTGATCGACCTGATTAATCGCCCTCAGATTACTTTAGAAAACATTTCCGAACTAGTCTCTGATTTCAAAGAAGAACTAAATCAGATTCCGGAAAGAAAAGAGGAAATAAAAGAGGCGGCAGAAATTCTGATCAAGTATGACGGTTATATTAATCGAGAAAGATTAATTGCTGATAAGATTGAACGTCTCGAGACAATCAAGATAAAAGGCAAGTTTGACTACAATACAATAAATTCCATATCAACAGAAGCGAGACAAAAGCTAATCAAAATTGATCCGGAAACCATTGCACAGGCAAGCAGAATCCCTGGAATCTCGCCAAGCGATATAAACGTATTGCTGGTGTTTTTAAGGAAATAAGAGCCCCCGTTTCACGTGAAACAATTAAATTAATAAGAAACAACTAAAATACTGGCTATGAACAAAGAAAAGCTAATTAAGAGCATTAGAAATGTACCCGATTTCCCTATCCCTGGAATTCAGTTTAAAGATGAAACAACTCTATTCAAAGATCCCGATTGTTTAAAGGAACTTTCAGATGAACTCTACGAAATGTACAAAGATAAAGGGATCACTAAAGTTGCAGGTATCGAGTCCAGAGGATTTATTATGGGACCTATTTTAGCTGCCAGATTGGGAGCCGGTTTTGTTCCTATCCGCAAACCAGGAAAACTTCCGGCAGCAACATTAGAAGAAAGCTATAACAAAGAATACGGAACAGATACTATCCAGGTTCACAAAGATGCAATAACAGAAAATGATGTAGTATTACTTCACGATGATTTATTGGCAACCGGCGGAACAATGAAAGCAGCGATTAAATTAACGAAGAGATTTAATCCAAAGGCTGTTTATGTAAACTTCATCATTGAATTAAAAGAGTTGAACGGACGTGCAATCTTCAACGAAGAAGATGACATTGAAGCTGTTTTAGTTCTTTAAAAAGCTAAAACAAATAAATAATGGAACCTCAGGAGCTAAATACTTCAGATTATTTAAAGGGGATCGTACAGAATCTTCCTGAAGGACCTGGAATTTATCAGTATTTAAACTCCGAAGGTACCATTATCTATGTTGGAAAGGCTAAGAATCTTAAAAGAAGGGTTTATTCCTACTTCAGCAAAGAGCACGAACCAGGAAAGACAAGGATTCTGGTTAGCAAGATTGCAGATATTCGCTATATCGTAGTAAATACAGAGGAAGATGCATTATTATTGGAAAATAATCTGATAAAGAAATACAAGCCCCGCTACAACGTACTCCTAAAAGACGATAAAACCTACCCTTCTATTTGCGTAAGCAATGAATATTTTCCCCGTGTCTTTAAAACAAGAAGAGTAATCCGCGACGGTTCCACTTATTACGGCCCTTACAGCCACGCACCGTCAATGAACGCTTTGCTAGACCTTGTAAAGCACTTATATCCCATCAGAACCTGCCATTTAAACCTTACTCCCGAGAATATTCGTGCCGGCAAATTCAAAGTCTGTCTGGAATACCATATTAAAAACTGCGCAGGCCCTTGCGTAGGATTAATGACGCATGATGAATATTTAAAGAATATTGCAGAGGTTAAAGAGATTCTGAAGGGGAATACTCAGGAAATAAGCAAATCTTTATTCCAGAAGATGCAGGATTTAGCAATGGATTTAAAGTTTGAAGAGGCGCAGAAAGTAAAGGAGAAGTATGAATTAATAGAGAATTACCGTGCTAAATCGGAAGTAGTAAACTCTATTCTTCACAATATCGACGTGTTCTCTATTGCCGACGATGAGAAATCGGCCTTTATCAATTACCTGCATATAACCAACGGAAGCATTAATCAGGCGTTTACTTTCGAGTATAAAAAGCGCCTTAACGAGACTACAGAAGAGCTGCTATCTCTTGGTATTATAGAAATGCGCGAAAGATATAAGAGTCTTTCACGGGAAATAATTGTTCCTTTTGAGATGGATATAGAGCTCAACAACGTTGTTTTCACCGTTCCACAGAGAGGAGACAAAAAGAAACTGCTTGAACTTTCACAAATGAACGTGAAGCAATACAAGGTAGACCGGTTAAAACAGGCTGAAAAGCTGAATCCGGAACAGCGCAGCATCAGGATTATGAAAAAGATGCAGAGCGATTTCCACCTGAAAGACCTTCCAATGCATATAGAATGCTTCGATAACTCAAATATTCAGGGCGCATATCCGGTTGCTTCCTGCGTAGTATTTAAGAAAGCCAAGCCATCAAAGAAAGACTATCGCCACTTCAACATTAAGACTGTAGAAGGACCCAATGACTTTGCGTCTATGGAAGAGATTGTTTACAGGCGATATAAGCGATTATTAGAAGAAGAGCAACCATTGCCTCAGTTAGTCATTGTAGACGGCGGTAAAGGGCAGCTAAGTTCGGCTCAGAAGATATTCAGTGAGCTTAATCTTACAGGAAGAGTAACCCTTATTGGTATTGCAAAAAGACTGGAAGAGATCTTTTTCCCCGGCGATCCCTACCCTCTTTATCTGGATAAGAACTCAGAAAGCCTCAAAGTAATTCAGCATTTACGCGATGAAGCGCACCGTTTTGGTATTACTTTCCACAGAAATAAACGAAGCAAAGGGCAAACTACGTCGGCTCTCGATGAAATAAAAGGCATCGGAGAAAAGACAAAAACCGCTCTTCTAAAAGAATTCAAGAGCGTAAAACGCATTCAGGAAGCTTCCATTGAAGAGCTTTCGGCCATTGTTGGCGAGGCTAAAGCTAAAAATATCCTGGATAACTTATCAAAATAAAGTTAGAATTACTAACTTTGCCTTTCGCGACAAACAAGAAATTTTATAAAATGAGAGCTGTAATACAACGCGTCAGCCATGCCTCTGTCACCATTAACGGGACATGCAAATCTGCTGTTAAAGAGGGATTGCTGGTACTGGTGGGCATTGAGGAAGCCGATGGGCAGGAAGACATAGAATGGCTATGCAAAAAGATCATCAACCTGAGAATTTTTGACGATGAAAACGGAGTGATGAACAAATCTGTGCTTGATGTTGACGGAGAAATTCTTGTTATCAGCCAGTTTACACTCCACGCATCGACTAAAAAAGGGAATCGCCCTTCCTACATCAAGGCGGCAAAACACGAGATTTCCGTGCCTCTTTACGAGACTTTCTGCAATGAATTAAGCATTTCTCTGGGAAAGGAAGTGGGAACAGGCGAGTTTGGCGCCGATATGAAAGTGGAGCTTTTAAATAACGGTCCGGTAACAATTTGGATGGACACTAAAAACAAGGAATAATGACACTGGAAGAAGCACAAAAAGAGGTCGACAAGTGGATCAAAACATACGGAGTGCGTTACTTTAGCGAGCTCACTAATATGGCAATTCTGACCGAAGAAGTGGGAGAATTAGCCCGGGTTATTGCCCGTAAATATGGGGATCAATCCTTTAAAGAGGGGGAAGAATGCAACCTGGCCGATGAAATGACCGATGTACTTTGGGTACTTCTTTGCCTGGCAAACCAGACAGGCGTAAACCTCACCGAGGCATTTAAAAGAAACCTGGAAAAGAAAACAAAAAGAGATAACGAAAGACATATAAACAATCCTAAACTTACAAATAATGGAAAATAATGAAGTAGAAAAAAGTAAGTATGAAATTGCTTTAGAGAAGTACAATACCGACATAAACGACAACGATATTAAGGCTAAAGTTGCCGCTATAATTGCGAATAAAGTACCCAAAAACAACACACCTGAAGTAAAGAAATTCCTCTTCCACTGTATTGATCTTACCACGCTTAAGACTACAGACAACGAAGAAAGTGTAATGAAATTCACTGAAAAAGTGAATAAATTTGCCGATGAATACGGAGACCTTGACAATGTTGCCGCCATCTGTGTGTACCCCAATATGGCACAAGTTGTAAACGATACACTGGAGGCCGACGGAGTTAAGATTGCTGCTGTAAGCGGCGGATTCCCTTCTTCACAAACCTTTATAGAAGTGAAGATTGCTGAAACGGCAATGGCCATTATGGATGGAGCAAATGAGATAGATATTGTTATATCTGTTGGTAAATTCCTCAGCGGCGACTACGAAACAATGTGCGATGAGATTCAGGAATTAAAGGATACATGCAAGGAAAATCACCTGAAAGTGATCCTTGAAACAGGTGCTCTGGGCAGTGCTTCGAACATCAAAAAGGCCTCTATCCTATCCATCTATGCAGGCGCCGATTTCATTAAAACATCTACAGGAAAAGAAAACCCAGCTGCAACACCAGAGGCTGCATACGTAATGTGTGAGGCTATTAAGGAATACTACGAAGAAACCGGAAATAAGATCGGTTTTAAGCCCGCTGGAGGCATTAATACTGTCAACGACGCCCTTGTATACTACAGCATCGTAAAAGAGATTCTGGGACAAGAATGGCTAACCAACGAGCTTTTCCGTTTGGGTACAAGTCGCCTTGCCAACCTATTGCTATCAGATATCAAAGGAGAAGATATAAAGTTCTTCTAGTATATAAAAAGAAAGCCTTCTAAAGTCAGGCATTAATAACCAGCAAAAAAGGAATCCCCTGATTCTCTTCTATTGAAAGGAGAAATTCAGGGGATTTTATATATAAAGTTAAATAAAAACAACTATACAACTAAGGCAATTATTGGCGAAGGATTTGATAATAGGTCTACACCTTATACAGACAAACTCTACGCTATCTTCATGCTAAGTCTACACCTTTTCTATAAAACTTAAGGAAGAAAAGGGTTAGCTTACACCAAATATTACCTTATTTCTTTCTATCAACCACGTAATCCAGGTAGGAAATAAGCGATTGCTTAATATCAGAATCCGGAAAATCCTCAAGCAGTTGAACTGCTTTAGAATGGTAATCAAACATCACCTTAGTGGCATATTCAATTCCTCCGTTCTGCTTTGAAAAATCAATCAGACGCTTAATTTCATCATCGGTTGCAGTTCCTGATTTAACCTTCACAGCCAGCTTTTTTCCTTCTTCACTAGCAGCGGTATTTATAGCATAAATAGCGGGAAGAGTTAATTTGCCTTCGCGCATATCATTACCAGTTGGTTTTCCTACCTCACGATCATCATAATAATCAAAAATATCATCCTTAATCTGGAAGCAAATACCGGTATATTCACCAAATAAACGGGCCATTTCTACCTTTTCAGGAGAAACTCCTGCAGATAACGCTGCAGTGTGAGTGCAGGCAGCAAACAAAGCTGCTGTTTTTTTTCGAATAACATCAAAGTATACAGACTCTAAAATCTCAGTATTACTAACATTGGAAAGCTGTAAAAGTTCCCCTTCAGACAGATCCTGTCCTAAGCGTGAAACGACTGTTATCACTTCATGATTCCGTGAAAAAGCTGCCTGAATAAGACAAGTAGCAAGCAGATAATCGCCAACTAATATTGACACTTTATTATCATACAAAGCATTCACCGAAGCCTGGCCACGGCGCTGCGAGCTTTCATCAACCACATCATCGTGTACCAAACTGGCAGTGTGAAGTAATTCCAAAGAGACAGCAGAATGAAGTGTAGAAGAAGAAACCTTTCCTAACAATCTGGCAATAAGAAGGACTAAAATTGGACGCATCATCTTTCCCCCACGTTGCTTAATGTGAGAAAGGACTTCATTTAACAATGGGTTTGAATTATCCAATGAACTATTAAAGAGCTCTTTAAACTGCTCCAGATCTGAAATAATAGGAGACTTAATCTGAGATAATCTGTCCATACAACATTCGATTTAGCCACAAAAGTAATAATAAAACCATTAATATGGTATTTTTTTGTACTTTTACCAAAGAAAAATTCAAAAGATTATGAATCAGAAAGATAAATTATTCCTTTTAGACGCTTACGCACTCATATACAGAGCTTATTATGCATTTATTAAAAGCCCGAGAATTAATTCAAAAGGCTTTAACACATCCGCAATTTTAGGCTTTGTAAATACACTTGAGGAGCTATTGAAAAAGGAAAATCCTACACATATTGGGGTTGCTTTTGACCCTTCCGGACCTACTTTCAGACACGAAGCTTACGAGAAATATAAAGCTCAACGCGAAGAAACACCAGAGGCAATTCGTCTCTCTGTTCCAATAATAAAGGACATTATTCGTGCATACCGAATCCCGATTCTTGAGGTTTCAGGTTTCGAAGCCGACGATGTAATCGGCACTCTTGCCACTGAAGCCGGCAAACAAGGTATCACTACTTACATGATGACTCCTGATAAAGATTACGGACAGTTGGTTAGCGAGAATGTTTTTATGTATCGTCCTAAATACGGTGATAAAGAATTCGAAGTTCTTGGAGTGGAACAGGTGAAAGCTAAATATGACATTTCCTCCCCCGATCAGGTTATCGATATGTTAGGTCTGATGGGTGACGCTTCTGATAATATTCCTGGCTGTCCTGGTGTGGGAGAAAAAACGGCTCTAAAATTAATTGCGGAATTTGGTAGCATTGAAAATCTGCTTGAACATACCGATCAACTGAAAGGTGCTCTGAAAACAAAAGTGGAGACCAACAAAGAAATGATCACTTTCTCCAAATTTCTGGCAACCATAAAAATTGATGTTCCTATTGAATTGAGAATGGACGAACTTGTTCGTGAAGAACCGAACGAGGAAGAATTGAGAAAAATATTCGAAGAGCTGGAATTTCGAACGTTGTCAGAGCGAATTTTTAAAACGGAGAAAAAACAAGTAAACGTGGCCCCTCAGCAAGGCGATCTCTTTGCAATTTTTACGCCCGATGGGCAAGTTGAAGATAAATATTCAAATCTCGTAAGATTAGAAAAGCTTAATTACGACTATCAACTAATTGATAATGAAGAAAAAAGACGTGATTTTATTCAATATATACTTACGTTTGACATAGTCAGTCTAGATACAGAAACCACCGGAACAGACCCAATTAAGGCAGAATTGGTGGGAATGAGCTTCAGCGTGGCCGAAAACCAGGCATTTTATATTCCGGTCCCTCCCAAAAGAGAGGAAGCACAAAAAATTGTTAATGAGCTACGCCCGGTCTTCGAAAATGAGAAATCACTCAAAGTCGGACAAAATATCAAGTACGATATGCTGGTGCTTCAAAATTATGGAGTGGAAGTAAAAGGCAAACTTTTCGACACAATGGTAGCGCACTATGTTCTTCAACCCGAACTTAGACACGGAATGGATTACCTTGCCGAAATTTATCTTAATTACCAAACAATTCACATTGATGAGCTAATTGGTGCAAAAGGAAAAAATCAACTTAACATGCGCGACCTCCTCCCCGAGAAAGTATACAAGTATGCTTGCGAAGATGCCGATGTTACTTTGAAGCTGAAAAATATTCTTGAAAAGGAACTGAAGGAAAACGGCGCTGAAGATTTATTCTATAACATAGAGATGCCACTTGTTCCGGTTCTTGCTTATATTGAACGGAATGGAATGAAGCTAGATCTCGAAGCACTTAAACAAACATCCGAGGATTTCACTGCCAGAATGAACGAAATAGAAAAAGAGATTTTCTCATTGGCCGGCATGGAATTCAATATTAGTTCACCCAAACAGGTAGGAGAAGTGCTCTTCGAAAAACTGAAGGTGGTGGAAAAAGCAAAGAAAACCAAAACAGGACAATACTCTACTTCGGAAGATGTACTGGAAAGTTTGTGTAGCAAGCATCCGGTTGTTGAGAAAATTCTGGAATATCGTGGGCTAAAGAAGCTGTTAAGTACCTATGTTGATTCCCTTCCTCAGCTAATCAATCCTCATACAGGAAAAATACATACCTCATTCAATCAGACAGTTACTTCGACAGGTCGGTTAAGTTCCAGCAATCCTAACCTGCAGAATATACCAATCCGTGACGAAGACGGGAAAGAGATTCGTAAAGCATTTATTCCGGATGAAGGGTGCACCTTCTTTTCTGCGGACTACTCCCAGATTGAACTTAGAATTATGGCTCATCTAAGTGAAGACAAAAATATGATAGATGCTTTCAATTCCGGTTATGATATTCATGCTGCAACAGCTGCAAAAGTCTACAAGACAGAGCTTTCCGAAGTAACAAAGGATATGCGCCGCAAAGCTAAAACGGCTAACTTCGGTATTATTTACGGAATATCTGTATTCGGACTGGCAGAAAGAATGGCGGTAGACAGGAAGGAAGCAAAGGAACTGATTGATGGTTACTTCGAAACCTATCCCAGCGTAAAAGAATATATGGACAGAAGCATCAAAATAGCTAAGAAAAATGGCTATGTGGAAACGATCTTTCACCGCAAACGGTACCTTCCGGATATCAATTCACACAATGCGGTTGTCCGTGGTTACGCTGAAAGAAATGCAATCAACGCCCCCATTCAGGGAAGTGCTGCCGACATCATTAAGGTTGCAATGGTCAATATTTATAACCGTTTTAAGAAGGAAAATGTGCAAGCCAAAATGATTCTTCAGGTTCATGATGAACTTAACTTTAGCGTTCCTACTAATGAGAAAGAACTTGTTGAAAAGATTGTGATAGAAGAGATGGAAAACGCCTATAAGATGCACGTTCCCTTGAAAGCCGACTGCGGATGGGGAAAAAATTGGCTCGAAGCGCACTAATAAATTAGCTATAAACCTGAGATAATAAAAGGATAAATCTGATATAGACAGGCTGTATTATGTTTAATGTCAATGACTTAAAGTACTGTTACAGGATAAAATTCTGAGATAAAAGGGTTATTGCAATGAGATAAGAGGGCTTATATTTATGTTATTTCCAAATGCTTCAAAGTGAGTTTGCAATACAACATAAAGATCAACGGAAACATATCTCAGAGCAAAACATAAAAGGGAATTTTGTAAAATAAGTTCATCAATTTGAAGAAAACGAATAAATAAGAAAGATAGGGGAAAAGAGGTAACTTACTCAGTTTAAAAATTATTAATTATTCAAAACAGATAAGGTTCTTGTTCGCAAAAAGAAATCTTTCAATCCAACAAATTTGTTTAATCTACTGATATATCTTATGCAGATAAGTAAGAATGTCAATAGATTAAACAAAATAGTTGGATAACAAATCTATTTCAAAGTTTCTTTTATGGGCAAAAGATATAATTCTAGTTGCAATAAACTGTAATTCAAAGCATTATATCCAGCCTAGACCTAAATAATATTAGGCCAGATAATAAGAAAGAACAATAGATTTAAATACAGCTACAGGAAATCAGAAGCCTTGAATTCAAAAATGATAAGATAGTTTGTTTCACCTTAAAACCAATTAATCATGGAACTAGCAGAAAAACTGAAAGAAATTCTCGGAGTAATAGAATCTGCCGAGGTTGTTTATCTATCCACAATAGATGAAAATGGGTATCCTTCCACACGCGCCATGCTGAACCTTAGAAATAAAAAACAGTACCCTCATTTAATTCCAATGTATGGAAAAGAATCAAATGAATTTACTGTATATCTTACCACCAACACATCGTCTGCAAAGATTAAGGAGATTGGAAATAATGCCAAGGCATCTCTCTATTTTTGTACACCGAAATCGTTTACCGGAACCATGCTTCAAGGGAAAATTGAGATTGTAACCGATAGCGAGTTCAAGCATAATGCATGGATGAAAGGATGGGAACTTTATTATCCGGGAGGAATCGATTCAGAAGATTTTTCTATGCTCAGGTTTGTACCATTCAGCTTTAAAACTTATTCAGACTTTCAGGTTGAGACTGAAAAAATAGACTAATATTTCCATCATTTTACCATGAAAAAATCACTTTTTGCACTTTGCTTATGCCCGCTTTTCAGCCTGCAACTATCAGCTCAACAGGTTAAATCACAAGATTATACACCTTACGGAGTAGAAAAGAATATGCCCTCTTCTTATCAGAAGATGAAAGAGACACTCACCTACCCTATGGCCTGGGGAAAGTCTCCGATAAAAGATTTCAATAAGTGGAAAAAGGAAGGGCGAAAGATCCTTTTTTCCTGTCTGAATCCCGCGCCTCCCACTGCATCTTTTGATATGAAAGTGCTTGAAAAAGAGCAAAGAAACGGATATGAAGCGCGAAAAATTGCACTAAACATCTCAGGATTCGATCGCATTCCTGCCTACTTGTTGGTTCCTAATAAAGGTAAAGGTCCCTACCCTGCCGTGGTGATGCTACACGATCACGGTGCAAAGTTTTCCATTGGTAAGGAGAAAATGATAAGACCTTTTGGTGTATCGCCCGAAGTATTGGCCGATGCCGATAAATGGGCGGTACAATGTTACGATAGTGTCTATGTAGGCGATTATTTTGCGACGCATGGCTACGTAGTTCTCTCTATTGATGCTCTGTTTTGGGGTGAAAGAGGGCGAAAAGAAGGTGTAAACTATGATGCACAGCAAGCACTTGCCTGCAACCTGATGCAGATGGGATATAACTGGTGCGGAGTTATCACGTTTGATGATATCAGAAGTGTTGATTTTCTTTCCTCATTGCCCGAGGTGGATCCCGCCAGAATTGGTACACTTGGTTTCTCAATGGGCGCTCACCGTGCCTGGATGCTTTCCGCCGCAACAGATAAAGTGAAGGCAGGAGCCGCCATCTGCTGGATGAACACCACCGATTCCTTGATGACTCTAACCAATAATCAGAATAAAGGCGGTAGTGCATGGTCTATGCTTGTACCAGGAATCCGGAACTATATGGACTACCCGGATGTTGCCTCTCTGGCTTGCCCTAAACCCATGCTGTTCTTCAACGGACTACGCGACAAGTTATTTCCTGTTAATGGTGTAAAAGATGCTTATAAAAGTCTGCATTCCACGTGGAACAGCCAGAATGCTGATAATAAACTTGTAACTAAGTTTTGGGATGGTCCTCACTTCTTTAGCAAAGAAATGCAGAAAGAAACGCTGGATTTCTTTGATAAATTTCTGAAGAAATAGAAATTTAAAAATATTTATAGATTATGCTTTAGAAAGCAGCTAATTATATTTCAGGATTTTAGGAGTAAAAACGAGTATTTTACCAGATTCTTCTGGTAAAATGATCTTTACCATCATTTTTTTAAAAGGGTCAAAAACGAATAGAATACCAGGTTCCTGCCCTGGAAAATAACAATGGATGAATGACCTTATTCCTAAAAAGAATCATTCATCCATTGTTATTGGTTTATGCATCACTTTTAGCAGAAAATCAATCGTTGATAAAAGAGTAAAAGCGCTTTATAATAACCACTTAACAAAGTGAAATATAAAATATCAAAGCACGGTTATCGTCCAAAGTACCATTGAAAAAAGCTGCTTCCTTCTCTTTCCCTACAACGAAACCAGTAAATGAACGGGGAAATCTTCCTGAGACAAGCTCCTGCCCGACGTTGCCGGACGACTGCTTCTCGGGTCTGGAAGTGGAATTTCACTCGTCATAACGGGAGGTAAAACCTTTTGTGCCTGCATTGTTTGAGGGTAAGTCACCTCTCTCCTCTCCTTTCTTTCCAGTTTTTTCACCGCAACCTGTACCTGTTGATAGATTGTATCGGTATGTTTTTCAGTAATAATCACAGTATCATTTACCGCTAGTTTGTCGTCTTTGGGTGCATTATCAAACGAGAAATTCCAACCAATCAGTATTCCTATAAGACATGCCGCGGCAAGCCACCAGGGAGATATAGCCATCTTTCGGGAAGTTTGTTCCCGTTGCTCTATTTGCTTCATCAATGAATCGAAGGACCGGGGAGCATTCTCAGCTTTATCCTTATCATACAGAGCTTTAGATGCTTCAAGTATTCGCTTTACATCTCTGGATTCTTCCAATTTAGTTAGTTCATCTTCTTTCATCTTTTATGGTTTTACTGGGTTATACATGGATAATGACTGAGACAGACTACGCAGTGCATAGTGCAATCTCGATTTAACTGTCCCTTCCGGACATTCGAGCACCCGGGCAATTTCCTGCACGGAAAGCTCTTCGTTGTACCGAAGGGTAAAGGCGGCCAACTGATCTCCCGAGAGTTTAGTGAGAGAGATACTCAGCTGATTTTCAAAGACAGCCCGATCATACATTTGCTCAAAGGCTGGTTCTTCTGTTGCATCGGAATTGTAGTTCAATTCCTGCTCGTGACTTTCAACAATATCCCGGTGACGATACTCATTCTTACACAGATTATATGCCATTGAGAAGGCCCACGAAGAGAAAGTTTTTCCCTCTTCGTAGGCACCTCTGCTTTCATAAACTTTAAGAAAGAGTTCTTGTGTAAAGTCCTCTGCTTTAGCAATATCATATCCAAGCATACGGATAAAGAATCCTTGCATACGCCTTGCGTAGCGAGTGTAGAGTTCCTCGAAAGCTTTGGTGTCGCTTCGGGAAACCTGCCGCATCAACTCTTCGTCCGTATCTTGTCTGTATGAGTGAAATAACCTCATTTTTCGTTAGGTTCAAGGCATTTCAAGTACTCATTTTTACTATCACTATTATCAAAAGAATAATTATCAATAATGGCATGAAGCTGAGTCTTTAGTTTTGTATAATTGTTTAAATCTCCTGTTACACGATAAAATTCCAAAAGTGAACGGAAACCTGTTACATAATTCAGGTTGATATGCCCCACAACACTTTTATAACCGTCGGGGGTAAAACTTTCTTTGAGGTAATCCAACAAGAAAGTCTGCTCATAATTGCGTTTTGTTACTGCCAGATTATCGTATGATTTGGATGAATATTTCATCACTAATCCTTCAGAATAAAGGCTGTCTTTGAATGAAGCAAGCTCATCATCTCCCATGGCTGAGAAATAAACCGGGCGATGCGTGTATTTAATTATATATTTTGCAATCTCTAATGACAATTGATTATTAGCTGGATACTTTGCGCTCAGTTCTTTATCTGTTCCCGGAAAAGGAGGAACTCCCAATTCCTTAAGAACACGCTCCCGATAATTCTGCTCATACAAGAAAGGGAGACAGATTAATTTTTTATCCTTAAACAGATTCTTGCCATATTGAAGCAACAATTTAGGATAAATTGAATTATCTCCATTGGCAAATATAATGCCATCCTTCTCCATTCCAGCCATCTCATTATAATCATAATTCAACAATCCTGCTGAATATTTTCCGCTTTCATACCATTTCTTGCAAGTGTTTGTAAGAAGTGTATCGTTCTGAGACAATGACGCAAAGGATATATAGTCAGGGAAAAAGTCCACTTCGTCAGGGCGCATTGCAATAGCTTTAGTTATGTAAGCGCTTTTACTCAGATCGCCGCCGCCATTGTAATACATCATTACGTTATACATGTAAGAGTTTGGTATTGCCTGTTTCATTTCCTGCATTATCTTTTCCAATCGAACGTAGATCTTTTCATAGTCCTTCTCCCCTTCTCCACAAACGAATTCATATTTTGTGGCACGGTAATAACTTTCCCACGCAACCTCATTATGCTTATCTTTTGAAAGGACCTTCTTCCATGCTTCAGCTTGCTGCTTATACCATTCGGCATTATGCTCTACTTGTACAAAAGAAACTACCTTCTGAGGTGTTTGTGCAAAGGATACCTGAAAAACAAAACAGGTAATTAATAATCCAATATACTTTAATTTTCTCATATTCAAATTCATTTTTTAAGTGTAAACTAATTGTGAGGAACAGTTCCGAGATAGCATACACGCATAAAAGCAGAACGTTCAAAGATAATCAAGAAATATTTTATGTTTGATATATATCTGAGATCTATTATGATATATATCAAAGCACCCTTTAGATATATATCTAAGCATGCGTTTGATATATATCAAACTAAAAATATATAACCAATAAATGGTAAATGTTTCTTTATAGATATTATTAATGATCAAGGTAAATAGCTAATCCTTTGTATTCAAAGGAATAATTTGTACTTTTGCAAGCTGAAAAAAGTTTGAATAAGAAAACAAATTAACGATATAAAGAATGGCTTTACAATGTGGTATCGTCGGCCTTCCCAACGTGGGAAAATCGACTCTTTTCAATTGCCTGTCCAATGCAAAGGCGCAGTCTGCTAATTTCCCTTTTTGTACGATTGAACCTAACGTGGGCGTTATCACTGTTCCCGATGAACGGTTGAACAAACTAGCCGAATTGGTTCACCCTCATCGCGTAGTACCTACCACTGTGGAGATTGTGGATATTGCCGGACTGGTAAAAGGTGCCAGCAAAGGTGAAGGATTAGGAAATAAGTTTCTAGCAAATATCCGCGAAACTGATGCTATTATTCATGTTCTTCGCTGTTTCGACGATGATAATGTGGTTCATGTTGACGGAAATGTAAACCCGATTCGTGACAAAGAAATCATTGATTACGAACTTCAACTAAAAGACCTGGACACTATTGACAGTCGCCTTCAGAAAGTACAGAAACAAGCTCAGACAGGCGGCGACAAAGTTGCTAAGATGACTTATGAAGTGTTGGCAAAATACAAAGAGGCTTTGGAACAAGGTAAGTCCGCCCGTACGGTTACATTTGAAACAAAAGATGAAATAAAGATATCAAAGGAACTGTTCCTGCTCACAAGTAAGCCGGTTCTTTACGTGTGCAACGTAGACGAAGGTAGTGCAGTAAGCGGAAATAAGTACGTAGAAATGGTTCGTGAGGCAATTAAAGACGAAGATGCCCAGTTGCTGGTTGTAGCTGCTAAGATAGAATCTGAAATTGCTGAGTTCGAAACTTTCGAAGAACGCGAAATGTTCCTTGGAGAGATTGGATTAACAGAATCAGGTGTAGCCAGATTGATTAAATCTGCCTATAAGTTATTGAATCTGGAGACTTATTTCACTGTCGGAGTTCAGGAAGTTCGCGCATGGACCTACCTGAAAGGCAGCAAAGCACCACAGTGTGCCGGAGTAATTCACACGGATTTCGAGAAAGGGTTTATCCGTGCTGAGGTTATTAAATACCATGATTTCATTGAATATGGCTCGGAAGCCGCCATAAAAGAGGCTGGCAAACTGGGTGTTGAAGGAAAAGAATATGTGGTGGAAGACGGTGACATTATGCACTTCCGCTTTAACGTATAAAAAATAAAACAACGCGGAATGGAATTGTACTGATTAAACTGTCAGTTTCCGCTTTAAGATATCAAAAATAAAAATCGAAGGGGTTGAAATCACATTAGCTGAGTTTTCAGCCCTTTCTTCTATTCAACAGGAAATAAAATGGCGACAAAGTATCTCATTATAGGAACTGGCGGCGTGGGAGGAAGTATCGCTGCATTCCTTGCCCTGGCAGGTCATGATGTGACCTGCATTGCTCGCGGAGCTCACTTGAAAGCGATGCAGAATAACGGATTAAAACTAAAATCTGGATTGAAAGGTGAACACACTGTCCACGTAAACGCATGCACCTCTGAGGAATATTCCGATAAAGCCGATGTAATCTTTGTCTGCGTAAAAGGATATTCCATTGATTCTGTAACGGAGCTCATTGAGCGGGCTGCCCACCAAGACACCATTGTGATACCTATTCTCAATGTGTATGGCACGGGGCCCAAGATAAAAAGCAAGGTAAAAAACGTAACCGTTCTCGACGGATGCATCTACATTGTGGGATTCGTTTCTGATCCTGGCGAGATTACTCAGATGGGAAGCATCTTCCGCCTGGTATTTGGTGCCCGCAAGGAGGACAATGTGCCCTATGAAAAGCTTCTGGCCGTGCAGAAAGACCTTCAGGAAAGCGGCATCAAAGCACCTATTTCAGAGGATATAAACCGCGATACTTTCGTGAAATGGTCGTTCATCTCCGCCATGGCATGCACCGGTGCATACTATGATGTTCCCATGGGAGAGCTTCAAAAAGAGGGAAAATACAGAGATACATTTATTGGTTTATCGCAAGAAAGTGCCGCTATTGGCAAAGCCCTTGGCATCACATTCCAGGAAGATTTGGTAACCTATAACCTCAAAGTGGTTGATAAGCTTGATCCAGCCAGCACAGCATCCATGCAAAAAGACATCAGCAAAGGCCACGAATCGGAGGTAGACGGCCTTCTCTTCAGCTTTATAGCCAAAGGAGAAGAACTAGACATCAGTATGCCCACTTACAGACTGGTTGCTGAGAAGTTCAGATAACCAAAAATAAATAGTCTGTAAAATGAAATTTGATTTTACAAATACTAAAAGATTATCATATCCATCAATTAAAATCTATTCTCAAAGGTTTACAGGTCTTTAAAAAGATGAACAATTGATCAAAGTAAAATATTCAGTATAATAGAGATTATACAATTGAATCTCAACAATTCAAGTAACTATACAAAAATTCTGAGTAATAATTTCAACCTAATTATTTTTTAATGAAAAAATATAACTATATTTAAATTTTAAAAATTTAAGCATAGTTATATTATGTGTGAATATATTGTCAAATCATTCGCACATCTAGTTTATTAGGACTAATAAAAAATAAATTATTAAGAAAACAATATGAAGAAAATAGCGATAATCATACTTCTTTGTTTTGATTTAATCTCAGTATCAGGACAAGATTTGAGTGTTAAAAGTCAGAAAGTTATCCGTAATTTTATTGAAACCATTAAAACTAAGAACAAAGATAAAATAGCCAACCAAGTTATATTTCCTTTGGAAAGAGAATATCCAATACCTGAAATCAAGAATAAAAATGAATTCATAAAACGCTTTAACGAAGTTTTTGACAATAAGCTTATAAATGATATTGTTAACTCGAAAATAAAAGAAGACTGGTCTGAAATGGGTTGGAGAGGAATTATGTTATTAGATGGAGAAGTGTGGCTTAGCTATGAAGGAGAAGTTGTTGCTGTGAATTATCAATCTAAATTTGAAAAGAAGAATTTAGAAGAATTGATAAATGCCGAAAAGAACTCATTACATGAATCATTGAGAAATCTCAAAAGGCCTATTTGCATTCTGGAGACTTCAAAGTACAGAATTAGAATTGATGATATGGGGAACGAGAAGTATAGATATGCTTCTTGGAAATTACAACAAAACAAGAACGAGAAACCTGAATTGGTAATACAAGATGGAAAATTTCAAGCTGACGGAAGCGGAGGAAATTGCAGTTACATTTTTAAATCAGGCAATTATGTGTACGAATGTGGCATAATTGAAATGGGAGAAGATGACTCGCCTCCAGCTGATCTGACTATTACTAAAGGTGGAAAAGAAATTGTATATCAAAAAGCTAAAATAATTAAATAACAAAGTCTAGCAGCCAATCTATCATGTTATTTGTATCATAACATCAAAACTAGTAGCAGATCCTTCTAAAAGTAGCAGATAAAGCACAATTTAGTAGCAGATAGAAATCATATGCCACCAGCTGGGAATCCCTATTTAAAGGCTTTTAGTCCATTTTAGTAGCAGGTAGCAGATGATTTCTGTTTTTTTCGGTTCTTCGTCACTTTAGGTGCAAGCTATAACATTGAATCTTTTATTTATAGCATTTTGCAGGCTTTTTATAAGAGTTAATAAATGGCTTATCAAAAAGCATGTAGAATCTTGATTGGATAAGCATTTGAGACAGTTTGCTTGCACCAAAAGTGACGAAGAACCTTTTTTTCAGTCTGGATGAGTAATCTGATGAATAAATAAAGTATCGCAGGGAATCAAAAACTACTTCCCTTTCACAATCTTCTTAATATCATTCAACTTATTCAAAGCCTCGAGAGGTGTAAGATTATTCACATCAAGATTCAGAATCTCATCCCTTATCTGGCAAAGAATAGGGTCATCTAGCTGGAAGAAATTAAGCTGCATACCTTCCCTGTTCTCTCTAACCTCAGACAGATGCTTGCCTGAAATTCCTTTCTTGCGGTTATCAGACTCCAGTTTAAGAAGTATATCATTAGATCGTTTCACGATACTTTTTGGCATACCCGCCATCTTTGCTACGTGGATACCAAAGGAGTGCTCGCTCCCACCCCGTTCAAGCTTACGAAGGAAGATCACTTTATTATCAACTTCCTTCACAGAAACGTTGTAATTCTTAATTCGCTTGAAGGACTTTTCCATTTCATTCAGCTCATGATAGTGAGTGGCAAACAATGTTCTCGCCCTTGCTTTAGGATGTTCATGTATATATTCCACAATGGCCCAGGCAATGGAAATGCCGTCATAAGTGGAAGTTCCACGTCCCAGCTCATCAAACAGAACCAGACTCCGTGGTGAGATATTATTCAATATATCGGCAGCCTCGTTCATTTCGACCATGAAAGTAGACTCTCCCACCGAAATGTTATCACTTGCTCCTACGCGGGTGAAAATCTTATCTACAAGACCAATATGAGCACTCTCGGCAGGTACAAAACTACCTATCTGAGCCAGTAAAGTAATCAAGGCAGTCTGGCGCAGCAATGCTGACTTACCAGCCATGTTCGGACCAGTAATGATAATGATTTGCTGATGTTCTGTATCTATTGTAACGTCGTTTGCAATATATTTCTCGCCAATAGGAAGTTGCTTCTCAATAACCGGATGTCTTCCCTGCTTAATCTCAAGAACGTCATTGTCTTCAATGACCGGACGAATGTATTTGTTCTCCGCTGCAACGTTAGCAAATGATAGAAGACAGTCAACACGTGCTATCTGATTGGCGTTAATCTGTATCGCCGGAATATATTCACTCAGTGAAAGAACCAATTCATTATAAAGTCTGGTCTCAATAACCAGAATTTTATCTTCTGCTCCCAATATTTTCTCTTCGTACTCCTTGAGCTCCTGAGTGATATAACGCTCGGCATTCACCAGAGTTTGTTTGCGAATCCACTCCTGAGGAACCTTATCCTTATGAGCATTTCTCACTTCAATGAAGTATCCAAATACGTTATTATAAGCAATCTTCAGACTTGGAATGCCAGTCAGTTCACTCTCCCGTTGTTGAATCTGCAACAGATAGTCTTTCCCTGAATAGGCAATCTTGCGTAATTCATCCAGTTCGGCATTCACTCCGTTCTTAATTACGCCGCCTTTATTAATCAACAGCGGAGGATCATTGTTTACCTCCTTGTCTATTTTATCTCTGATGGAGAGACAGAGGTTTAGCTGGTCTCCTATCCTATTCAGACTCGGATTATCGGCATTCAGGCAAGCTTCTTTTATTGGCTCAATGGCTTGCAAAGCCACTTTCAGCTGCACAACTTCACGAGGAGAAACGCGTCCTACGGCTACTTTCGAGATAATTCTCTCTAAATCGCCTATTAAGTGAAGCTGTTCTTCAATTAGTTCCTTGAATTCCGGCTCACGGAAGAAATATTCCACTACATTAAGGCGGTCATTAATTGGCTTTTCGTCCTTCAACGGAAAGACCATCCAACGCTTTAACATACGGGCTCCCATAGGGCTGATAGTCCTGTCAATTACATTCAGAAGACTTTTGCCGCCTTCGTTCATACTAGATATCAACTCCAGACTACGCACAGTATATTTATCTAACCGCACATAACGGTCTTCTTCAATGCGGGAAAGTGAAGTGATATGCCCTATCTGTGTGTGCTGAGTCATATCCAGGTACTGAAGAATAGCTCCGGAAGCAATGATTCCGTTCTTCAGATGCTCCACACCAAAGCCCTTGAGATTGTTGGTTTCAAAGTGTTTCAGAAGTCGTTCACGGGCACTGGATTCAGTAAATACCCAGTCCTCCAGTTCGAAAGTAAAGAATTTATTGCCGAAATTGCCTTCAAACATCCCTCTCCTGCTCCGCTCAAAAAGAACTTCTTTAGGAGCAAAATTATTTAAAAGCTTATCAATATAGTCGAACGGGCCTTCAGCTGTGAGAAACTCTCCTGTTGAGATATCAAGAAAAGCTATACCGCATTCATTCTTACCGAAATGAACAGCCGCAAGGAAGTTATTTTCTTTGTAGTTGAGAACGTTATCATTAATGGAAACTCCGGGAGTAACTAGTTCGGTAATGCCCCGTTTCACAAGTTTTTTAGTCGTTTTAGGATCTTCCAACTGGTCACAGATAGCAACTCTTTTGCCCGCTCTGATCAGTTTGGGCAGGTATGTATCAAGTGCATGATGGGGAAAGCCCGCCATCTCTACAGATTTGCCTTGTCCATTAGCTCTTTTAGTTAAAGTAATCCCAAGTATTTCTGAAGCTATTACTGCATCAGTAGAATATGTTTCATAAAAGTCTCCGCAACGAAAAAGCATCACCGCATCAGGATGCTTTGCTTTTAAGTCGAGAAACTGCTTCATCATAGGGGTAAGAACTATATCATTTGCCACGGTAAATTCCTCTTTTTTTAGTGAATAATCACCGCAAATATAGTTCTTTTTACGAAGAAAAACAGATGCAAAAAGTGTAAAGTTGTATAATTGTTGATGTTTATAAAGAGTTCATTAATATTCATCAGTTGCATCAACCCCTTTTTCTTTGAAAATTTTGATTATTTCTTTAATATCTTTCTTGGGAAGCATATCTAACGGGAACTGGTAATATTTCAGATTCCTATCTAATATCTCAAGATAGAGAAAAGCTCCTTTTCCCAAACTTGAACCGAAAGCCACCTTCATTGTGTCGCTATACTTAAATCCCCAACTCTTTCTTCCCATTAAATTTCTTATTGTGAAGGATTCATCTTTTATCTTAAGATAATACATCCTTTCCCAATATACATAAACAAAATAGGACAACAAAGGCAAAAGACAAAGTAAAAGGTGAAATATCTCATTACTAAATTTAGTAAAGAAAATGTATAGCATTGTAGCTATAATTAAAAGAAGAACAATAATAGGAAATACAACAGTAAAAAAAGCTTGTATGCCAGATTTCTGATAGATTGAAACCTTTACCTTTACATCCACAGGAACTACCGGTTTATAATTCATAAACGGGATGTTATTTTCCTTTAAGAAGTTGAGTATTATCTTTATATCGTGAAAACCAAATAAAGAAAAGGCTCTTATTTCATCGGGATAACAGTGAAATATCATAACAGTAGGTCCGCTTATTCCAAGATATCTTCCACGACCTTTAGGAACAGAATAGTAGTAATCACGCATAAATTCAAATCCTTTCAGTGAGCTCAAAGGAATTTTAGCTTTTGTGGAACCAAAAAGATTATAAATGATAATAGCATCCTCCTCTAATTGTACTTTTCCCACGCCTTTTGAGAAGGCATAAAACAACAGTGGAAACAACAAAAACAGATAAAGATACATCATTAAGATCAGTTCTTCTAATATTGCAAAAAGAAGGACGCATGATAACAGAAGTACGACTATCCAAAACAGTCTGTATTTCTTACCAAGATAAAGTGTTATAGTTTTCATAATATCAAGGCTTTTGGATTATCACAAAGATATAATTATTTTTTATAATTCGACTCTTTTTGGGAAATAATTTGAGTGCTTAAAAATATTTTGTACAGAAGATTGCAATCTTTTGTACAAAAGAAATCATTGTTTTGTACAAAAGAATAAAATCTTTTGTACAAGGAAATAAAAAGTATTCAGGGAAGATTATAAAACTATATAAGCTATATATAAAAACCATTCAGCATAAACTCTAAAACCATCAAGAAATTGCCGAAAGAAATGCCAAATAAGCTTATCTTTCATTATCTTTGTCCACTTAAAGTATATAATACGTAATTAATTAACACACTAAGATAAAAGAATATCGCTATGGAATATAATTTCAGGGAGATTGAGAAAAAATGGCAAAAAAGATGGGTTGAGGAAAAGACCTATCAGGTGACTGAAGACGAATCAAAGAAGAAATTTTATGTACTAAATATGTTTCCTTACCCATCGGGTGCAGGACTTCATGTAGGACATCCGCTGGGATACATTGCTTCTGATATTTATGCCCGTTACAAACGTCTGCAAGGATTTAATGTTCTTAACCCAATGGGATATGACGCTTATGGGCTACCTGCTGAACAATATGCCATCCAAACCGGCCAGCACCCTGCAATAACTACCGTAAACAATATTAATCGCTACCGCGAACAATTAGATAAAATAGGATTTTCATTTGACTGGAGTAGGGAAGTACGCACTTGCGAACCTGATTACTACAAGTGGACTCAGTGGGCTTTCCAGCAAATGTTCAGTCATTATTACGATAAAGATGCAAAGAAAGCAACTCCAATTGCCGATCTTATCAAAAGATTTGAGGCAACAGGAACTGAAGGACTAAGCGCCGCTTGCGGAGAAGAACTTTCATTTACTGCGGAAGAGTGGAAGGCTAAAAGCGAAAAAGAACAGCAAACAATATTATTAAACTACCGGATTGCTTATCTGGGAGATACAATGGTTAACTGGTGTCCTGCACTTGGAACCGTATTGGCCAACGATGAAGTGGTTGATGGTGTATCAGAACGCGGCGGTCATCCGGTAATTCAAAAAGTGATGCGCCAATGGTGCTTGCGTGTATCAGCTTATGCACAACGTCTGCTTGACGGACTGGAAACTTTAAACTGGACAGATTCATTGAAAGAGACTCAAAAGAACTGGATTGGTAGGAGTGAGGGTGCTGAAATGAAATTCAACGTGAAAGATTCAGATATTGAATTCACCATCTTTACTACTCGTGCGGATACTATCTTCGGAGTTACTTTCATGGTATTGGCTCCTGAAAGCGAACTGGTAGCTCAACTAACTACTGCTGACCAGAAAACTGAAGTTCAGGCTTATCTTGATGCTACAAAGAAAAGAACAGAACGTGAACGTATTGCCGACCGCAGAGTAACCGGTGTATTCTCAGGATCGTATGCCATTAATCCTTTGACAAGAGAAGCTATTCCTGTTTGGATCAGCGATTATGTATTGGCAGGATACGGTACCGGAGCCATCATGGCTGTGCCTGCTCACGATAGCCGTGACTATGCTTTTGCCAAACATTTCGGTTTGGAAATTCGTCCATTGATTGAAGGTTGCGATGTTTCTGAAGAAAGCTTCGATGCAAAAGAAGGAATCATGATGAATTCACCACGCCCTGAACATGCAATTGAAGGCGGTTTAGTGCTCAACGGACTGACTATAAAAGAGGCAATTGCCAAGACAAAAATATACATCAAGGAAACTAATCTGGGAAAAGTGAAGGTAAACTTCCGTCTTCGTGACGCTATCTTCTCTCGTCAGCGCTATTGGGGCGAACCATTTCCTGTGTATTACAAGGATGGAATGCCTTATATGCTTGATGAAAACAAGCTTCCACTTGAACTTCCTGAAGTTGATAAATTCCTTCCTACCGAAACAGGTGAACCACCACTTGGCCGTGCAAAGAACTGGAAAACGGAAGAAGGTTATCAGCTTGAACTGAATACAATGCCTGGATTTGCCGGATCAAGCGCTTATTATTTGCGCTACATGGATCCGCATAACACAGAAGCTTTAGTATCAACAAAGGCAAATGCTTACTGGCAAAACGTTGACCTTTACGTAGGTGGAACAGAACATGCAACCGGTCACTTGATCTATTCACGTTTCTGGAACAAATTTCTTCATGATGTAGGAGTGTCTGTTAAAGAAGAACCATTCCAAAAATTGATTAATCAGGGAATGATTCAGGGAAGAAGTAATTTTGTATATCGTATAAAGAATACAAATAAATTTGTTTCACTGAATCTGAAAGGTCAATACGAGGTAACTCCGCTACATGTGGACGTGAATATTGTAAGCAACGACATTCTTGACCTGGAAGCCTTTAAAAACTGGTTGCCTGAATACCAAACTGCAGAATTTGTTCTTGAAGACGGAAAATACATTTGCGGATGGGCTGTTGAGAAGATGAGTAAGTCTATGTTCAACGTGGTTAATCCTGATATGATTGTTGAAAAATACGGTGCCGATACATTGAGAATGTACGAAATGTTCCTCGGTCCTGTAGAACAATCTAAGCCATGGGATACTAACGGTATTGATGGTGTTCACCGTTTTATCCGCAAATTCTGGGCATTATTCTATAATAAAGCAGGAGAATACATTGTTAACGACGAACCTGCAACCAAAGATGAACTCAAATCGCTTCATAAACTGATTAAGAAAGTATCCGGTGACATTGAACAATTCTCTTATAACACTTCAGTAAGTGCATTTATGATTTGTGTGAATGAACTGTCCTCACTGAAATGTAACAAGAAAGAGATACTAAGTCATCTAATAGTTCTTTTAGCGCCATTTGCTCCTCATATCAGTGAAGAGTTATGGTCAGCTCTGGGTAATACAACTTCGGTATGCGATGCTCAATGGCCTGCCTTCAATGAAGATTACCTCAAAGAAGATGTAGTAAACTACACCATTTCTTTCAACGGTAAAGCTCGTTTCAATATGGAATTTGCTGCCGATGCAGACAATAATACCATTCAGGAAACAGTTTTAGCATCAGAAAATGCAATTAAATGGATTGAAGGTAAACCAATCAAGAAAGTTATTATTGTTCCTAAGAAAATTGTGAATATTGTAGTTTAAGTATAGACAACAAAATGAAAAAACTAAATAAAACAGATATTCTAAGAGAATTAAAAGATTACTTTTTTATAATCTTAGGTTTGATGTGTTATGCAATGGGATGGGCAGCATTTTTACTGCCCTACCAAATTACCACCGGTGGTGTGACTGGTATTTCTGCAATTATTTATTATGCTACAGGCGTACAAATTCAAATCACTTATTTTATAATAAATGCCTTTTTACTCACGTTTGCACTTAGAATACTCGGACCAAAATTTAGTATAAAAACTCTATTTGGAATATTTGCTCTTACATATTTTTTGTGGTCATTCCAGCAAATAATAGGAAAAACACTAATACTCGGACCTGGCCAGGATTTTATGGCCTGTGTAATTGGGGCAACTATGTGTGGTATGGGACTAGGAATTGTTTTTGTAAACAATGGAAGTACCGGAGGAACTGATATCATTGCAGCAATTGTTCATAAATACAGAGATGTTACCTTTGGAAGAATGATTCTATATTGTGATATCGTAATCATATCTTCCTGCTACTTTGTTTTTTACGACTGGAAAAGGGTAGTATTCGGATTCACTACATTGGTTATAATCAGCTATGTGCTCGACTTGATTGTAAACAGTGCAAGACAATCTGTCCAGTTCTTTATTTTTTCAAAACATTATGAAGAAATAGCCGAAAGAATTACTAAAGATACCCATAGAGGGGTTACCGTTTTAGATGGACAAGGATGGTACAGCAAGAATTCTGTTAAAGTACTTGTTGTTTTGGCTAAAAAAAGCCAGTCAATAGAGATATTCCGTTTGGTAAAAGATATTGATCCAAATGCTTTTGTTTCTCAAAGTTCGGTTATTGGAGTTTACGGAGAAGGTTTTGATACAATAAAGGTAAAATAAAGCTGATTTAGTGAGGGATCACCTCTAAAAGTGATAGATAAGTGAGAGCTAAAAAGTATCCCTCACTATTTAAAAACAGTACCAGCAAATAGTTTTAGCAAAACTAGTGAGGGGTGAGGGATGAAATATATTTTTTTATAATTTATATAAAATTCAATGAAAAATAAACTTGTTTTTGCCACAAATAATAAGCATAAATTAGAAGAAGTATCACATATATTAAAAGACAAAATAGAGATACTTAGCTTAAAAGATATAAATTGCGATGTTGATATACCGGAAACTGCAAACACTTTAGAAGGTAACGCTTTACTTAAAGCTCAATATATTCATGAAAACTATGGATTAAACTGTTTTGCTGACGACACCGGTCTAGAAATTGAAGCACTTAATAATGAACCGGGAGTTTATTCTGCAAGATATGCAGGAACTGATAAAAGCTCTGAAGCAAACATGCTTAAAGTTTTAAAAAATCTGGAAGGAATTGGAAATAGAAAAGCACAATTCAGAACAGCTGTTTCATTAATAATAGACAACAAGCAATATCTTTTCGAGGGAATTATAAAAGGTAATATTATTAAAGAAAAAAGAGGAAATTCGGGCTTTGGTTATGATCCGATTTTTGTACCTGAAGGGTATGAACAAACTTTTGCTGAATTAGGAAACGAAATAAAAAATAAAATTAGTCACCGTGCGTTAGCTATAAATAAACTATGCAATTTTTTAAACGAGTATGACTATGAAAAAGCTGTTTTATAGCCTTATATTATTTATAATAGCCTCTTCTGTTTCAGCACAAATGGCAATAGGAGAGTGGAAAGCACATCTGGCATATAATAATGTCATTCAAACTGCTCCGGCTGGTAATATTATATACACATTAAGTGATGGTGCTTTGTTTTCGTATGACAAAGAAGATGAAAGTATCCGTTTACTCAATAAAACTAATATTTTAAGTGATAATAATATTAGTTATATAAAGTATAGCAGCACACATTCCGCTCTTATTATTGTGTACAAGAATTCTAATATTGACATTCTTATAAACGAAAATATATATAATATACCTGACTTTATGAATAAAACCATGAGCCAGGATAAAACATTAAACAGCATTAATATAACTGGCGATTATGCCTACTTTTCAACTGATTTCGGAATATTAATCCTTGATTTAAAAAAGAAGGAAATTACAAATACTTATGTATTAAATAAAAAAGTTTATGCCTCTGTTGTCAAAGATAATATAATTTATGCTGCAACTGAAGATGGGCTGTATTCTGGCAAAACAACAGATAATTTATTAGATATAAATAATTGGATAAAATCTAAAGACACAGTATTTAATCAGCTTTTATTATTTGAAAACAAAATTATCGGCAATCAATTAAATAATGGAATTTATCAATATGATGATATTTTCAATACAATCACAAAAATAGTAGATGGAAACTATTCATTTAGTGATATTTTCGATGATAAGTTAATTGCTGGTAACGGCAATTCAATTGTTATATTTGACCATTACAATTCTTTCAAATATATGGTTTCAGATTATAAATTTAACCATTTATCATATACGAAAAATGATAATTTATATTGGGGAAGTAATGGAGATAAAGGATTAAATAGCTACACACTAAAAGAGAATAAACTGGAAATAAGTACTTCTTCTTCCATTATACCTGACAGTCCTAAAAGAAATCTTCCATATTACATGACATTTACCGATAACCGACTATTAGTTTGCGGAGGAGGAATGACTGATAATCGGTTAAATAATCCCGGAACAATCATGATGTATGAAGATAATAAATGGTATAATTTTCAGGAAGAAGGAATAAAAGACATTACCGGCTTAGAATATAAAGATATAACTTCAATTATTCAGGATCCTAATGATGCAGAACATCACTTTGCATCTTCTGGAGGAGAAGGAGTCTATGAATTTAAAGACAAAAAATTCGTTAAACTATATAGCATAGATAATAGTACTCTTAAATCAGTGCTTCCAAATGATTCTCATAAACTAAACTATCTAAGAATAAATGGACTTCAATATGATAAAAATCATAATTTATGGATGGTTAATTCTTATGTAGATAATGTTATCAATATTCTAAAAGATGATGGAAAATGGATTAATTTTTCTCATCCTGGATTAGTTGGAAAGCCTACATTAGAAAGAATTATATTCGATAAAAGAGGATGGGCATGGATAACTTCTATGAGATATGAACCGGGGATCTTTTGTTTTAATACAAATGGAACACTGGAAGATCAAAGCGATGATAAAACAAAGTTCATAGGATCTTTTACTAATCAGGACGGAACCAACCTGGGAAAATTAGCTATTTTATCCATTGCAGAAGATAAAGACGGAACTATATGGGTAGGAACAGAAAAAGGACCTATTGTTATTAATAACCCCACTAAGTTTTTCGATGATGACTTTTATTGTACTCAAATAAAAGTTCCTCGTAATGATGGAACCAATCTGGCTGACTTTCTTTTAGCTAATGAAAAAATAAATGCCATTTGCATTGATGGAGCAAACAGAAAATGGATTGGAACAGAAAGTAACGGTGTATTCTTATTAAGCGAAGATGGGTTAGAGACTATTCACCACTTTTCAACCAGCAACAGTCCATTATTATCAGATAAAATTCAATCGATTGCTATAAATCCAAATACAGGAGAAGTATTTATTGGAACCGATCAAGGACTAATGTCTTATATGAGCGATGCTACAGAAGGTGGAAGCAGTTTCTCTGAAACCGCCCATGCCTTTCCTAATCCAGTAAGACCAGATTACACAGGTGTAATTACTATCACTGGTTTAATACGCGACAGTGACGTTAAAGTTACAGATATTAATGGAAATCTTTTATATACCGGAACTTCTGTAGGTGGACAATTCACCTGGGATGGAAAAAATTCAAAAGGTAAAAGAGTGGCATCAGGAGTATACCTTGTTTTAGCAGCTGATGCAGAAGGAAAAGAAGGCATTGCTACCAAAATATTAATTATAAAATAACCTGTAAACATTAATAAAGCAATTACAAATCGGGATTTTTCAGGAAAAAGGTTTCGATGATGTTAAACACATACCTTTTATGCTAACATTTAAAGAATTAAGGCGAAATCTAAAACGAGATACCATCAATTTACCAACTATTAAAGTTGCATTACTGGGAGATACTGCTACACAATTTTTAGCAATAGCATTGAAAGGAATAGCCATTGAAAAAGGATATAATCTTAATCTGTTTGAGGCTGAGTTCAATCAGGTTGAACGCCTGATCATGGATCCTACTTCTGATTTATTCCAATTTAGTCCAGACTATACAATTATATTTCAATCCACACATAAATTTTTGGATAAATTCGGAAGTACAAAGTCCGAAACAAGGAAAAATATAGCAGAAGAGAGACTTTCTTTTGTTGAAATGGCATCCCAAAAAGTAGCAGGAAAGATTATATGTTATAACTATCCGGAGATTGATGACACTATTTTTGGAAATCTGGCCAATCAAATTGAAGAATCTTTTATTTACCAAATACGGAAGCTTAATTACGGATTAATGCAATTGGCTCAGAAACATCAGAATCTATATATTTGTGACTTATCGTCCATTCAGAATAAGATTGGGCGTGATGTAATGTTCAACGCTTCTATCTATACGAGTACCGAAATGATCCTTTCGATTGATTCCCTTCCAATTATCGCATCCCGAACAATAGATTTGATTTGCGCATCAAAAGGAAACATCAAAAAGTGTTTGATTCTGGATCTTGATAATACTCTATGGGGAGGGATTATTGGTGATGATGGCATTGAAAACATTCAATTGGGTCACGGACTAGGCATTGGTAAAGCGTTTACAGAATTCCAGAGATGGATAAAAAAACTCAAAGAGCGCGGAATTATTCTTGCTATCTGCAGCAAAAATACAGAATCTTTAGCTAGGGAACCTTTTGAGAAACATCCTGAAATGATACTCAGATTGGATGATATTGCTGTATTTGTTGCAAATTGGGATAATAAAGCAGACAATATTCGACATATCCAGTCTGTTCTTAACATAGGTTTTGATTCCATGGTATATCTTGACGACAATCCATTTGAAAGAAACATGGTCAGAGAAAATGTTTCGGGAATATTAGTTCCGGAATTACCTCCGGATCCAGCTGATTATCTGGAATTTATATACAATCTGAATCTATTTGAAACAATATCCTATTCATCTGGAGATAAAGACCGAACCAAACAATACCAGTTGGAAGCTCAGCGAGTCTTCACTCAAAAGGAGTTCACCAATGAAGCAGATTTTCTCCAAAGTCTCGGTATGATTTCTATTGTAGAAGGATTTACTAAATTCAATACTCCACGTGTTGCACAACTTTCTCAGCGTTCAAATCAATTCAATTTACGTACAATCAGGTATACAGAGGGAGACATTAATAAGCTATCAAAAGATCCCGATTATCATTGTTTCAGCTTTACTCTTGAAGATAAATTCGGAGATAATGGATTGATTTGCATTATTATTATGCAAAATAAAGATCATAATAACTTATTTATTGACACCTGGCTAATGAGTTGTCGCGTTTTGAAACGAGGAATGGAAAATTTCACATTAAATACTATAGTGGAATATGCAAAAACCAAAGGATACAAAAAGATTACCGGCGAATATCTTCCAACTGTTAAAAATTTAATAGTAGCAGACCATTATTCAACTTTGGGATTCGAACCGTTAAATGAGAATCGTTGGGTACTCGATGTTGACAAATACAAGAAAAGAGACTGTTATATAAATGAAATATAATAATTTAAAAACATGGACAGAGAAAAAATAATAGCAAAAGTACAAGAAATCTTTAAAGATATTCTGGATGAAGAAGAAATAGAATTGAAAGACAATACTACTGCTAACGATGTGGACAACTGGGATTCACTAACTCATATTCTATTGGTGGTAGCCATTGAAAAAGCATTCAAGATCAAATTTACCTCCAAAGAAATTCTATTATGGAAGAATGTGGGTGAGATGATTGACAGTATTCAAGCTAAATAGTTGAACATAAAGTATTATGATATTTAACACATTCCCGTTTCTATTATTTATTATTGCTATTTTCTGTATTTACTATTTTGTACTAAACGAAAATACCAAACGTCAAAACATACTCCTGCTGATTGCCAGCTATTTTTTTTATGGATGGGCCAATTGGAAGATATTACCTCTTTTAATTATCACAACCATTCTCTATTATTTCTTAGGACTAAAGATAGAAAGATCAAAAGATGATAAAAAGAAAAATATATATACTACAATAGGTGTACTATTTGGAGTAGGATCATTAGCCTATTTTAAGTACAGCAACTTTTTTATCACCTCATTTGCCCAACTGTTTGAAAGTATAGGATTACAGGCTAATTTACATACATTCGACATAATTTTACCGCTTGGTATCAGTTTTTATACCTTTCGTCTGCTAAGCTACGTTATTGATTTGAACCGTGGAAAGTATGAAGTTACAACAGATTTTGTTGCATTTGCAACCTATGTAGCATTTTTTCCGTGCATTCTTTCAGGACCTATAGATAGACCAAATACATTAATTCCACAATTAAAAAGTAAACGAATATTCAATTATGATTTAGCTATTGACGGATTTAGTCAGATACTTTGGGGGCTCTTTAAAAAAATGGTTGTTGCAGATAATATTGCATTGGTAACAAATGAAATTTGGGAAAATTATTCACTATTTTCAGGAAGCACATTATTATTAGGTGCTATATTATATGTATTTCAAATATATGCAGATTTTTCTGGTTATTCGGACATGGCAATAGGTATAGCAAAAATATTGGGTTTCAAAGTCACCATTAACTTCAAATATCCTCTCTTCGCTCTAAATATAGCCGATTATTGGAGACGCTGGCATATATCTCTCACTTCCTGGCTAACTGATTATGTTTTTATGCCCTTGAATGTCAGATGGAGAGACTGGGGTAACCTAGGCATAATATTTGCAATCATAACCAATTTTGTACTTTGCGGACTATGGCATGGAGCCAATTGGACATTTGCCCTGTTTGGTTTATACCACGGATTATTGTTTATTCCCTTAATTTTAAGCGGAACATTTGCCAAAAAGGCCAAAATTCATCTTACAAAATCCGGTATGCCTAAAATAAAGGATTTCGGAAAAATGGTAGTTACGTTTACTCTAGTTACATTCGGACTGATTATTTTCCGAGCTGAAAGCATCAATCAGTTCATCAATTACATCAAACATATATGTTCACCTTCCATCTTAAGTATTCCAAAAATTATTGGATATAATAATGTAACAATGCTATTTTCAATTATTTTCATTATCATAATGATAGCACTTGAATGGCGGAATAAAGATAAAGAATACGGACTTAATATTAGCAGCATGAAATATAAATTTGCAAAATATAGCATTTATCTGTTTCTGCTTATTTTGGTCTATTACTTTGGCGCAGATGCCTCTTCATTTATCTATTTCAAATTTTAATAATGAATATGAATCACGTTAAAAAGATCATGATGGGTGGGGTAGTTATCCTCGGACTATTATTGTTATTAAACCTATCAACGCCATATCTATACAGATCATTACCAAATGATTACGAACGAACAGAAATTATTCTGGATTCTTTGTCCGATAATAATTTTAAACCAACAATAGCAATATTTGGAAACAGTAAAACTATGACCGGTGTCAACTGTAAAATTTTAAATAATGAGATGATTAGTGATAAAGCTTGTAACTTATCAGGTGTAGGTCAGCCACTTTTAGAGAGTGCTTTATATTATCCTTATTTGCCGACTTCTGTAAATTATGTGATTCAATGTTTAAACATCCCCATGTTTACCAAGAAACCTGAAATTTCTTCTGAAGCTGCTCTATCCTTTTATATGTACGGGTATAGATACAATGAAAATTTGAAGAAATTTTTATCTCCTTATCTAGATGATTACGCTAACAAATCTCCACTCATAAATAATTTCCAGGGAAGAGCCTGTTTAAAAGTCGGATTGTCAACTATAATCCGCAAGTTAACTGATGATGATGCCCCAGGCGATGACGTTTCTAGTTTGATATACCCCTATTTATATCCATCGAACAGGTCAGAATTAAAATATGAAAGAGATATTAATCAGCTTAATTCAGATGTCAATCCATTACAAAATTCAGAACTAAATAAGGAATGTATCTCATTAATTTTTAAACTTAACAATTATTTTAAGAATAAAGGAATAAAGTATTTTATTGTTCTAATGCCTGAGAATCCAGATATAAAACATACTCACGATAAAATAACTAAAAAATTCATTCAATCTATAGAAAACAACCTATCCGATAAAATACATTTAATTAATTGCACTTCTATTTTACCTAATAAGGATTTTTATGATGCTCAGCATCCTAATAGAAATGGGGCTGAAAAAATAAGTAAAATGATAGTATCTCATATTAAATCAATATAAAATCATATTACTCTTGTTATATGCTAATACCAGGACAGATGTATAATGAAAATATAAACCTATAAAAAATCTGACCATTACAAAACCTACTTTGCAATGGTCAGATAATTATTTTACCACTTTTACCATATAATTATTATTATAATCCTAACTTTTCAGATATTTCAAGCATCTTTTTAATTGGTTTAACAGCTTCTTTTGCGATTGCTTCATCTACTTCAATGGTTGGCCATTCATGTTTTAAGCAATTATAAAGCTTTTCTAGCGTATTTAAACGCATGAAGTTACACTCGTTACATCCACAGGTACTATCGTTGGGAGGAGCGGGAATAAAGTTCTTTTCAGGACACTCCTTACGCATCTCATGTAAGATACCTGATTCAGTAGCTACAATAAAGTTCTTTTTATCTAATTTAACTGCAAATTTTAATATCGCTGCAGTTGATCCTACAAAATCAGCAAGAGCTAATACAGCACCTTTACATTCAGGATGAGCTAGAACCAAAGCATCAGGATACTGTTTCTTCAACTCAACAATCTTTTCCACTGAGAATTGCTCATGAACATGACAAGCACCATCCCATAATAACATATTTCTGTTAGTAACTGAGTTAATATAATTACCCAGATTTCTATCAGGACCGAAAATTAATTTCTCATCCTTAGGGAAGCTATCCACTATTTGTTTTGCATTTGTAGAAGTAACTACAATATCGGTTACTGCCTTTACCGCAGCAGTGGTATTCACGTAAGAGATTACTGTATGGTTCGGATGCTCTTTAACAAACTGTGCAAACTTATCAGCCGGACAGCTATCAGCCAGTGAACAGCCTGCATTTAAATCAGGTACTAATACTTTCTTATCTGGACAAAGGATCTTTGCAGTTTCACCCATAAAATGAACTCCACAAAGAACTATTATATCTGCTTTTGTTTTAGCAGCCCATTGAGCAAGAGCCAAACTGTCTCCTACATAATCGGCTATATCTTGTATATTACCAGGCTGGTAATAGTGAGCTAAAATCACAGCATTCTTTTCTTTTCTTAAAGAATCAATAGCAGCTTTAATATCTATCGTTTTATCAATAGCTTCATCTGCAAATCCTTTTTTCAACCATTCTTCTTTATACATTATATTTATATTTAATTCTCTACTTATTATTTAAAAATCTAATACTAGTTATAATAGGCTGTTAATAGTGTTGGTAAATAAATATGTTTTTATTTGCTTTTAAAGTTGTTAGTCTAATGAATAAAGTTCTTTAGGACTTATAAACAGGATAAAAGTGCCTATAAGTATTGATTATTAGATATTTATATTATATATTGTGTTATAATTAACTGCTTGTTAATATGGTGCAAAGTTAAGAACTTTATAAGATATTCTAAATAATTTCATAGTAAAAAGATGTTTAAATAGGTATATAAACTTTTAGCTAACTTATTTGGAATGTTCATTTTATATGTGACATAAATGTTTTTATCAAATATCCTAGTATTATTTATAAAAATGTTTGTCTCATGATTCGACAGGTTTTAAACGGTTGTGAACAGTGTATTGTGAATTGTTATTATCTTTGCATCGTAATAAATAATAGTAAGTATGCGCAAATTAAAGATAACTGAACTTAACCGGATTAATGCTGAGCAATTTAAAGAAGCTAAGAAACTCCATTTGATAGTGGTTTTAGATGAAATTAGAAGTTTGCATAATATAGGTTCTGTGTTTCGTACTTCCGATGCATTTCGGGTTGAATCTATCTATTTATGTGGAATAACTGCTATACCCCCGCATCCGGAGTTACATAAAACGGCTCTTGGTGCAGAGTATACTATGAATTGGAAATATTTTAAAAACACTCTTGATGCTGTTGATAAGTTGAAATCCGAAGGATATATAGTATATTCAATAGAACAGGCAGAAGGAAGTACGTTATTAACTGACTTACAATTAGATCCGGCAAAAAAGTATGCTATTATAATGGGTAATGAAGTAAAGGGTGTTCAACAGGAAGTTATTAACAACAGTGATGGTTGTATTGAAATTCCTCAATATGGAACCAAGCATTCTTTAAATGTATCTGTTACAACCGGAATTGTTATCTGGGATTTCTTTAAGAAACTTAAATTTGACCGTTAGCAGCTAAAGTGATAACTCTTTCAGTTAAACTGTCATCTTTAGTAGAATCATATTCTTTTTTTAAACTTGCTCCGAAAATGCTGGCAAAAGTCTGATAGAATCCTGCCTTGAAACTACCCATAAAAGCTTTAATTATTTCATAAGAGGATTGATTACATTCTCTGTCAACCAGTTTGATGAGTAGTTTACCTTGTGAATAAGATAGTTTTTTGAACTGTGCAGTATATTGTTCTTTCAATCCTTTTTCCACTCTTTTTATATGTGCGTCCTTTGCTTTTTGGTTTGGCAAAGTTTGTACATACTCATAGGTTTCAATAATTGTATTATGGATCATTATTGAAAGAGGAAGTACTTTTTTTACATTATAGATTAACCGGTAGTAATCACGCCATTCTTTTTGAGTACTGAATTTGAGCGGAGGGTAAACATATATATTTCGTAATTCTACAAAGGGTATAGTATCCCCTTGATACACACAAGCTTCTACCCATAATACAGGAGCCTTTGTTTGCAATTTCTGAGCTTTTCCAATGGAAAAACAAAATATTGCAAAACATAGTAGTAACCCTATTTTAAATACTCTTTTCACAGTTGCAAAATTAGTGCAATTAATTAAAATCCAAATCTTTTTTGTGATAAATATTTTTGCCCTTATTTGCTAGGGGAGTTTATTTAACTTATATTCGCAAACTGTTAGACCTTTTTTATAAAGTCCTTAAAAAATAATTTATGAAACACTTATCATTAAGCGTTCCTATTTTCCTTTTCTTATTATTTCTTTCTTTTAATACTTGTAAAGCTGTCGAGTCTGATCGTATTATTGATGCTCGTGCCTATTCTATGGGAAATACTTCTTCGGTATTACCTGGGTTTACCAATCCTTCTTCCTATGGTTTTCTTCCTTCCAGATCCCTTTCTCTAGGGTATGTAAGCAGGTATGGAATTAAAGAATTATCTTCTTTTGCTTGCACAGTTAATTACCCTAACCAATATTTGAATGGAGCAATGTATATTTCCCGATATGGCTTTGATGCATACAATGAAACTATAGTTGGTTTTAATTTCTACAAAAAGCTTTCTCAATTGATTAGTTTAGGAATGAGGATAAATTATTTAGGTGTACATTATTCTGATAAAGAGTCTGATGCTGGCATTTTAATGGGAGATGTGGGGGTATTAATGTGTCCTGCAGATAATCTGAATTTATCCTTTTTGGTAATAAACCCTTTACGGACCGAGATTAAAATAGGAGAGGAGAATACTCAACTTGCTAATGTACTTACTATGGGTATAAGTTATCAACCGAAGGAAATGTTTTTATTAACAGCTGAAATTGAAAAGGATTTTGCTCTTCCAACAATTTATAAATTTGGAATGGAATATACACCTGTTAAAGAGTTATCTGTTCGCACAGGAATGTGGACAAAGCCTTTCACGCCAAGTTTTGGTGTAGGGTTAAACCTACATCCGTTTATTTTCAATCTGGCTTTCACTAATCATCCTGTACTTGGTTTTCAATCTTGCTGTGCATTACAATTTAATTTTTAAGGGATGGAATTGCAAAGAAAGCTCTTTTTTATTTATTTGATTCCATTTATATTTTTTACTCCTCTTTTTGCACAAACTGAAACTCCTTCAGAGTGGGAAGACTTGACAGAACAATTATCTTTGGATACTGAAGATGAGGAAAAGGATTGGACAAATAATTTGGAAGATTTGGCTTATTTAAAGGAAAACCCTATAAATCTGAATAAAATAACCAAAGAACAATTGGAACAATTTCCTTTTTTGACAGATTTGCAAATAGAACATTTACTTTATTATTTATATGTTTTCGGTCCAATAAAGACAATTTATGAGCTGCAGATGGTGGAGGATTTCGATAGACAGACTATTCAGTATTTGCTTCCTTTTATCTATATTGGAGAAGCTGAGAAGAAAAGTAGTTTGCCACGGTGGAAAGATATTTGGAAGTACGGAAAACATGAATTAGTTACTCGTTTTGATATTCCTTTATATCGTAAGGAAGGTTATCGTCAGCACTCGGATAGTTTATTAACTGCAGATGTTAATAAGCAGTTTATTGGCAGTTCATACTATAATTCTTATCGGTATGGATTTTATTATAAAGACTTGTTATACTGTGGAATAACAGCAGAAAATGACTGTGGAGAACCTTTTTTCGGATCGGTTAATAAATATGGATATGATTATTATTCATTTTATTTATTAGCTCATGATTTAGGTAAAATAAAAACTTTGGCTTTAGGAAATTATCGAATGAGTTTTGGACAGGGATTGGTTCTCAGTAGTGATTATAGTTTAGGGAAAAGTTCTACCATTGCTACAATTGGATATAAATCCACAGGAATAAAAAAGCATTCCTCTTCGGATGAATATAATTACTTTCAAGGAGTTGCAGCTGCTTATAATATGAATGAGCATTTTACTTTTACCGGCTTTTATTCATACCGAAATTTAGACGGAATAGTATGTGATAATGTGCTGACCTCCATTAAACGCGATGGTTTACACCGTATTCCCCGTGAAATTGAACGAAAAGATGTAGCTAATATTCAGCTACTGGGAGGGAATATAGGCTATTCATATCATAATCTTAAAATGGGTTTCACAGGTATTTATTATTTCTTTGATAAAAGCTATATTCCTGAATCAAGACCTTACAATTATTATAATCTGAAAGGAAAAGAATTTTATAATTTAGGCATTGATTATAAATATAGATGGAACAAAATATATTTCTTTGGTGAAACAGCAGCCGGAAAAGATGGAGGTATAGCTACCCTCAACACTATTAGTTTTTCTCCGGTATCAAATTACCAGGTCCTTTTTCTGGAGAGGTATTATGCGAAAGATTACCAGGCCTTGTATGCCCGTTCTGTTTCTGAAGGAAGCAGTGTACAAAACGAAAATGGATACTATTTGGGCATTGAAGCCAAACCTGTCAGGTTTTGGAAATTCTTTGCTTATGCTGATTTTTTTCACTTTCCGTGGTTAAAATATGGAGTTGACCAGCCATCATCCGGATTTGATGGGCTTATACAAGCTACTTATATGCCCAAAACTAATCTAACTATGCTTTTTCGTTACCGCTATAAGGCAAAAGATAAAAATTATACGCCCGAGGGATCGGAGTTAAAAGAGATACGTCCGTATATTCAGCAGAAAGTTCATTATCAGATGGGTTACCTGTTGCAGGATAACCTCTCTTTTAAAATTACTGCAAACTGGGTTTGGGTCAATCCGCAAGGTGTGAAAGCAGAACAAGGCTTTATGATTCTGAATAACTTTTCCTACAAATTCCGAAAATTTCCGCTTCGTTTTGATCTATATTATGGTATGTTTGATACCAGCGATTATACAGCCCGAATCTCTTCTTATGAACATGGACTGTTATATGCCTTTTCCATGCCTTCTTTCTATGGTAAGGGAGTGCGCTTTGCCTTTAATTCTCGGTATGATTTTAATAAAAATCTGATGATTATTATTAAGTTTGGCCAAACAAGATATACAGATCGGAGCGTGATTGGTTCTGGGCTGGAAACAATTTACGGTGATACTAAAACAGATCTCAATATACAGTTACGTTGGAAGTTTTAAATAAAAACAAGAACATTTTTCATCACGAACTGTTATCTTTGTGACATTTTTTAAAAACAATAATTATGTCAACTATAATTTATCCTTCACCGATTTTTGGTCCTGTTCATTCCCGCCGTCTCGGTGTTTCTTTAGGAATAAACTTAGCACCTTCAGATGGTAAGCACTGCTCTTTCGATTGTATTTACTGTGAATGTGGATTAAATGCAGAAAACCGCCCTATTCAGCCTTTGCCTATGCGGGAGGAAGTGCGAATGGCATTGGAAAATAAATTAAAAGATATGCAGGCAAACGGACCATCACCCGATGTGATTACCTTTGCCGGAAATGGTGAACCCACTTCTCATCCACATTTTCCTGAGATTATTGATGATACCATTGAATTGAGGAATCGTTATTTCCCGAAGGCTAAAGTAAGTGTGCTCAGTAATTCCACTTTTATTAATCGTCCTAAGGTTTTTGATGCACTGATGAAGGTTGATAACAATATATTAAAACTAGATACAGTGAATGAAGAATACATAAAAATGGTTGATCGACCGGCTGGACATTTTAATGTAGAAGAAATCATAGATAATCTGAAAGCATTTCATGGACATGTAATTATTCAGACCATGTTTATGAAAGGAACTTGTTATGGTGAAAATGTTGATAATACGGGCGATGAATATGTATTACCTTGGCTTGAAGCAGTAAAATCAATAGCTCCTTCTCAGGTAATGATTTATACGATTGACCGGGAAACGCCTGACAAGCATCTTATTAAAGCAACGCGCCAGGAACTAAACTGTATCCTTGAAATGCTCAAAAAAAATGGCATTTCTGCTACTGCCTCATATTAAGCAAATATTTTCTTTACAAGATAGAATTACAAGCGTAATTTTTTAGTTAAGGTATAGAACTAATATAAAAAAAGGGTACAATAAGTAAATCTTATTGTACCCTTTTTTATAATTTCACAAATTATTTTTGCTTAAGTACTGCTTTATTTATTAAGAATTTCTTCAGCTCGTGCTAAAGCGATATTAATATGGCTGCAAACATTCTCTTTTCCCAATAAATCATTGAAACCTGATTTTTCAAGAACCTCATGTACTTTCTCGTTTACCCCGGAAAGAATGATCTGAACATTTTCTTTTTTAGACATCCGACAAAGGTTTGTTAGATTATGAATGCCGGTAGAATCAATAAATGGAACCTTTCGCATACGTATGATTCGTATTTTAGGTCGGTCTCCTATCTGAACCATTTGTTCTTCGAACTTATTGGCAATTCCAAAGTAAAAGGGGCCATTAATTTCATATACTTCAACTCCTTCTGGTATTTTAAGAGGTTCTTCTTTTATTGCAATATCTAGTCCGGCACTTGGGTCAATTTCATCTGTAATGATTGATAAGTTTGAGGTTTCCGCAACTCGTCTCATAAACAGTAGACATGCAATAACGATTCCCACTTCTATCGCTACAGTTAAATCGAATATAACTGTTAGGAAGAAGGTTATAAGCAATACGGCAATATCTGATTTTGGATTTTTCATCAACGCACGGAAAGTTCTCCATTCACTCATGTTATAGGCTACTATTACCAATACTCCTGCTAGACAGGCCATCGGAATATGTTTTGTGAGAGGGCCAAGACAAATTAAGATAAGAAGAAGTACAACGGCATGAATAATTCCGGCTATCGGAGTTTTTCCACCATTATTAATATTTGTCATTGTTCGTGCAATAGCTCCTGTTGCAGGGATGCCTCCGAATAAAGGAGTAATTAAATTAGCAGCTCCCTGAGCAATCAATTCCTGATTGGAATTATGTTTGTCGCCAGTTACACCATCTGCAACTGTGGCGGAGAGTAATGATTCAATAGCACCTAATATGGCAATAGTCATTGCAGCAGGAAAAAGTCCTTTAATCACTTCCCAGGACATAGCAGGAACCTGTGCTTCTGGCAGTGAAGCATTGATCGTAAATCTGTCGCCGATAGTTTCTATAGAAGTAATTCCTGCATAATTTCTTAAGATGTAAGCCAAAATTGTCATCAGAACAATGGCAATCAGTGAACCTGGAATCTTTTTGGAAAACTTTGGTGTATAGGCAATAATAAGTATACTCAGTAAGCCTACTATTGTGGGCCATAAATTTAATGTACCGAAGCTTTGAAAGTAAGCAACCCATTTGGAAAGAAAGTCAGCTGGAACAATATGCATTGATAAGCCGAATAAATCTTTTATCTGTGTAGTGAAAATAGTAAGCGCTATACCACTGGTAAAACCCACTACAATGGGATAAGGAATGTACTTAATGATTGTTCCCAATTTAAATACTCCCAAAAGAATCAATAGTATACCGGCCATAATGGTTGCAACAAGCAATCCCCTTTCTCCGTATTGCTGTATAATTCCATAGACAATAACGATAAAGGCGCCGGTTGGTCCTCCAATTTGGATTTTTGATCCGCCTAAAAATGAAATAATAAAACCTGCAATGATTGCAGTGATAATACCTTTTTCAGGTGAAACGCCAGAGGCAATACCAAATGCAATTGCCAGAGGGAGTGCTACGATACCAACGATAATTCCGGCCATCAAATCTGAAAGTAACGTCTCCTTGGAGTAATTTTTCAAAGCGTCGTAAAGCTTTGGTCTGAATTCAAACGTTTTCATTTATATATGATATGTATAGTTAATTTCGCTAAATTCTTAACTAATTAAGTAAGAGATCGCAAAAGTACATAAAAAATGTGAATAAGGGTGTTATGAAACATGATTTTTAAATGAATGGACTTTCTATTTGATTTTTAATAGTATTCTGTATTTATAAAAATTTTGTTATTGAACAAAAAATGTATCTTTGTGTTTTAACTAAGACTTTTGGAAATTGTTTTACAATCTTTAACAATATAATTATGGCTAAAAGTATTAAAGGAACTCAAACAGAGAAGAACTTAATGCATTCTTTTGCGGGCGAATCTCAAGCAAGAATGCGCTACACTTATTTTGCGAGTGCAGCAAAAAAGGAAGGATTTGAACAGATAGCTGCAATCTTTACTGAGACAGCTGATCAGGAAAAGGAACATGCTAAACGTATGTTCAAGTTTCTAGAAGGAGGAATGGTAGAAATAACCACTAGTTTTCCTGCCGGAGTAATAGGCAGAACCCTCGATAACTTGCAAGCCGCAGCTGCCGGAGAACATGAAGAGTGGTCTTTACTTTATCCTGGCTTTGCAGATGTAGCAGAAAAAGAAGGATTCCCTGAAATAGCTGCAATGTATCGTAATATATCTATCGCTGAGAAGGCCCATGAAGAAAGATATCGTTCTTTCGTGAAGAACATTGAGACAGCTTCTGTTTTCGCAAAAGAAGATGAAGTTGTATGGCAATGCCGTAATTGCGGATATATTCATGTTGGTAAAGAAGCTCCGGAGGTTTGTCCGGCTTGTTTGCATCCACAAGCTCATTTTGAAGTAAAGAAAGAGAATTATTGATTTTAATTTAAATAATGAAAGGGCCAGGTATAATTATTGTATCTGGCCCTTTTTACATTCATCAAAGAAGACAAAAAATAAGCCTTTATTTCTTTAAATGAATATGAAATTCTTTGAAATTACTTGTAGGTAAGAGTCTTAAACTTTAAAATTAATCTTTAAAAATTTGATTTTAGATATTTTTTTTCATACTATTAAAAGTGATAAACGTCTGTTTTATAAGTATTTTTGTTTTTCTTTTTAATGAGGCTTTGTATTAAATAACAAATGACCCCCTTCTAAGTAACATTTAAATACCCTTCGTTAACCGATATACCCTTTAGCTTTAACAAAAAATTAGTATTATTAAACATATATGCACTAAGTTTGCTTCCGGTTTATAAAGCCAGAATAAGAAAATTAACCAATAAACAATGTACCATGAGAAAAACATTTATTGAAAAATGCATAAATGTTCATTTATGTAGATTTGCAATGGCATTACTTTTCCTCTTGCCTGCAATCAGTAACCTCCAAGCTAATCCTCTTCAAGACAACAAAATTGTTTCAGGAGTTGTGATATCTGCTTCAGATAATCAGCCCTTGATAGGTGTGAGTGTTATTGTAAAAGGAACGTCAATAGGAACAATGACCGATATGGACGGTAAATACTCCTTAAATGTAAAGAGCGGTTCCACTCTTGTATTTACTTATATCGGTTTTGTAAAACAGGAAATACCTATTTCCGGAAAGAGAGTTATCAATGCAATAATGAAAGAAGATGCGCATTCTTTAGAGGAAGTTGTTGTTATCGGTTATGGTGTTCAGAAAAAGAAACTGAATACAGGAGCCACACTTCAGGTCAAGGGTGACGAACTTTCTAAGATGAATACAACGAGTGCACTGCAAGCATTACAAGGCAAAACTCCTGGTGTGAATATAACTTCAAAATCTGGACAACCGGGAAAAGGAATGAAGGTTACAGTTCGTGGTTTAGGTACTGTAGGTAACTCTGATCCACTTTATATAGTGGATGGTATCCAGACTGGCGATATTACTTATCTTAATAATTCAGATATAGAAAGTGTTGATGTATTAAAGGATGCTGCATCGGCAGCAATTTATGGTTCTCAATCAGCAAATGGCGTTGTTTTGATCACAACTAAATCAGGTAAGAAAGGAAAAGCACAAGTTTCAATGGATGCATATTATGGTACTCAGCAAGCTTCTCGTAAAGTTGGAATGTTGAATGCAAGTGAGTATAAGTTAATAATGGATGAACAAGCTGTTAATGAAAAAAAACTACCATTTGATTGGAGTTCTTATAATTTAGGTAAGACTGATACTGATTGGATTGATCAGATGCTTGTAAATGATGCCGTTTCTCAAAATTATGTTTTAGGAGTACAAGGAGGAAGTGATACATCAATTTATTCTTTGTCTCTTTCATACACAGGTCAAGAAGGTATTGTAGGTGGACCTGAAGTTTCTAATTACAGAAGATATGGATTTAGAGTAAATACAGAACATAAACTTTATAAAGATGTATTAAAGGTTGGCCAACACATGACTTTTGCATTTACTAATAGTCGTGGTGTAGCTGATGGCAACCAATATGGAAATAGTTTACGGGGCGCTTTTGGAATGAGTCCATTTGTTCCTGTTTATGATACTAAAGGTAACTATTGGGATAATTCTGAATCATTGTGGAATAATCAGGAAGGCAATCCTTATGGAGCTATGATGTTAGGTAATCAGAGTAAAAAAAATAATCAGAAATTAATTGCAGATGTATATGCTGAATTACAGATTATAAAGAATTTGAAATTCAAAACAACTTTAGGTTTTGATTATTATTCTGATGATGAACGTAAATATACTCCAACTTATAAATTTAGTGTTACTGACACGCAGCACAGTGTTACAAAAGTATCCCAATCAATGAATAAAGGCTTTGCTTACAGTATTGATAATATATTGAGTTATCATTTTGACATTGATCAACATTCTATTGATGCTATGGTAGGTCAGTCGGCACGTAAGTATCAAGGGCAAGGACTTTGGGGAAATAATACAGATCTTCGTACTCCAGGAATAAAGTATGCATGGTTAGATAATGCAGAAAATAATTCAGTAACAAAAAGTATGTATGGTGGTGCACCTCAGGCTGAGACATCTCTTGTTTCTTATTTTGGTCGTTTAGGCTATAACTATAAAGAGACTTATATGGTTAATGCTACTGTTCGCTCTGATGGTTCTTCTAGATTTGCAAGTGGTAAGCGTCAGGGATTATTTCCTTCTATTTCTGCTGGTTGGACAATTTCGAATGAAGACTTCCTGAAAGGAACTAAAAATTGGCTCGATTTTTTAAAACTTAGAGCTAGTTGGGGACAAGTAGGTAATCAGAATATCGGTGATTACAAATATCTAGCTTTGATAAAAACAGATAATGCAGTTTATAATTATGGTACTCAGGAAGGAACTGCTTATAATCAAATAGGTTATTATCCAAATACATTAGGTAATCCAGATCTTAAATGGGAAACATCTGAACAGCTTAACTTTGGTTTTGATGCACTTTTATTTAGAAATAGATTATCTGTGAATATTGATTGGTATAGAAAGACAACTAAAGATTGGTTAGTTTCTGTTCCAGTTTTGGCAACAACAGGTATTTCTACTAAAACAATAAATGGTGGTGATGTAAAGAATACTGGTTTGGAATTAGCTTTAAATTGGAATGATAATATTGGCGGATTAAAATATTCTTTAGGTGAAAACATTGCTTATAACAAGAATAAAGTAGGTAATATTCCTACAGAAGACGGTATTATTCATGGTAAAGCCAATATATTATACAATAACTCAACAGAGTTTTATCGTGCAGAGAATGGTCATGATATAGGTTATTTCTGGGGATGGAAGACAAATGGAATTTTCCAGAATGAAGCTGAAGTTCAATCTTATAAGAATTCTAAAGGTGTAGTTATTCAGCCTAATGCAGTACCGGGAGATGTTCGTTATGTAGATGTTAATGGCGATGGAACTATTGGTAACTCTGATAAAGTTGATTTAGGACATCCAACTCCAGATTATACTTATGGTTTTAATCTTTCTTTAGAATACAAGAACTTTGATTTTTCTGTTAATGCTAATGGAGTTGCAGGAAACAAAATTGTACAGTCTTATCGTAATGTTGTAGATTCTAAACAAAATTATACAAAAGCAATTCTTTCAAGATGGCATGGAGAAGGAACTTCAAACAGAATGCCTCGTGTTACAGAAACAAATGTGAACTGGCAGTTCTCTGATCTATATATGCAGGATGGCGATTTTCTTCGTATTTCAAATATAACATTAGGCTACGATTTCTCTAAATTGATTAAATTGAAATGTATTAGCCAACTTAGATTATATGCACAAGTTCAAAATGCTTTCACTTTTACCAAATATGATGGAATGGACCCCGAAGTTGGTTGGGGAGATGATGATTTTGGTTCAGGTATTGATGTTGGTCTTTATCCTCGTTCAAAGTCTTATTTAGTTGGTGTTAACATTAAATTCTGATAATAAAATGAAAACGAATATATTTAAATCGGCAGTTTTAGCAGTAGGATTATTAGGATTTATTTCCTGCTCGGATAATTTTCTGAATTCAGATCCCATAACAGATGTGACAGAAGATAACTTTTATTTGAATGAAAAAGATTTTAATAGAGCGCTTGTTGGATGTTATGATGCTCTTAGAACTATTTGGGATGATGGAGTTGCATTTCCTATAGCTTCAGAAATTATGTCTGACGATTGTTTTGGAGGTACAGGTAAAGGTGATGGTAAAGCTTATAAAATGCTGAATAATTTTAATATATTGACTGATGCTGGTAACGTAAATCAATTTAATAATACTTGGATTAGTTATTATAAAGCAATTTATAGGTATAATAAACTCTTGTCAAAGTTAGATAAGGCAAGTGTTGACACTGTTGCTCGTAAAAGAATAGAAGGAGAAACCAGATTCTTGCGTGCTTATACTTATTTTGATATGGTAAGACTATGGGGTAACATTCCATTGAAACTAGAACCTACTGATGCTAATGAACCTCAAGCCAAAGCTGATGATGTATACAAGGTAATAGCTAGTGATTTAAAGTTTGCGGCTGATAAAATGAATAGTGAATCTTGGAGTGGAAGCTGGGCTACAGATAATGATGGACATGCAACCAGTTGGGCAGCAAAGTCTCTTTTAGCTCGGGTATTCTTATTTTATACAGGTTATTATAATAAAGAAACCCTTCCATCAAATGATGGAGTAATTACTAAACAACAAGTTCTTGCCGGATTAGAAGATGTAATTACAAATGGAGGCTTTAGCTTAGTTCCTGAATATAAAAACCTATGGCTTTCTACCTCATATAAAACATTGAAAAAAGGAGGAAAGTCTGGACAAGATATCCTTGCTCCTGGTACTTATGCTGGTGAAGGTAATTCTGAAATTGTTTTTGCCATAAAATATAATAATACAGCTTATTGGGATAAGAATATAGGTTCTAATAAATGGTTAGTTCAAATAGGTGTTCGTGGTGAAAATGCCGGTTATCCTTATGGACAAGGATGGGGTGGCGCTACAGTTAATCCTAAATTGGTAGAAGCATTTGGTACCGATCCTAGAAAAGACTTATCTATCATTAGTGTTGAAAAAGAATTACCTGGAACTGGTATTTTTAAGTTAGCTAAGCATATTGAAGATATGCAGGATTACACAGGATACATGAATAAAAAATACACTCCGCTAAGTAATCCGGATGGAACAAGTTATGCAGCTTATGTTTGCCCTAATACTAATACCAGCTTTATGATATGTCAATTCCAGGATTATTTTTCAATCCGTTATGCAGATGTATTGTTAATGGCTGCGGAGCTTGGTAGTGCAAGTGCTCAGGATTATTTTAATCAAGTAAGAAATCGTGCTTATTATCCTAAAACAGCTCCAATAAGAACAGTCAATAAAGAGAATATAATGAAGGAAAGAATGTTAGAATTTGCATTTGAAGGATTTCGTTATTGGGATTTATTGCGTCAGGGTATAGAAACAGCTGCTACTACAATTGAACAAGCAGAAAACGGAGTTGAAGTTAAAACAGCAGGTCAAAAAGAAGTGCTTTCTGTTTCTGCGGCATCAATTCGTGCAACTGAGGGTCTTCAACAGATTCCGAATACTCAGATTACTTTGAGTAATAACTTGTTGAAACAAAATAAAGGTTGGGAATAACTATATAAAACGAAAGATTATGAATAAAAAAATTAAAATACTATCTTTTCTGGCTGTGTTATTAATAGCTTTTACATCTTGTCAGCCAGATGATTATTCTATGGGTTCCGTTTTGTCGAAGAGTGATTTGAAATATTCAATAACACCTAGTGCTTCGGATCCTAATATGATTGTCCTGAAAAGTTTAACGTCAGGTGTTTCTCCTATCTGGATTACTCCTTCTGGGCGCTCTTTAAGAATGACGGACTCTGTAAAGATTGCCTTTAAGGGGGATTATAAATTCCTTTATGGCGTTGAGTCCGGTGGTGGAGTTGTTTTTGGTGATACGGTAACGTTGAATATAGCTCAGAATAATTTGAGTTATGTAAACGATCCCCTTTGGACATCTTTAACAGGTGGTGTTGGAAAAGAAAAGGTATGGATTGCTGATAATGGTAAATATGGTATGGCTCCAGGAGCTATGTCATATGCTGATCCTACTACAGTGGTAGAATACAATAATTTTACGCCGAATTGGGAACCAAATGGTAATGCCAATGGTAGTACTGATGCTAATATGGGTTGGGGAAGCACAATGACTTTTAGCTTAAAAGGTGGTGCTATAATGACTACACATAAAATAAACGAAGGCGGTAAAGATGAAGTAGGAACTTTCTTTTTGAATGCTGAAAGTCATACTTTGACTACTACTGATGCTTATATTTTGAGAGCTGATAACTTTATTGCTAATGCAGCTAACTGGAACAAGGACTTAAAAATTCTTAAACTAACCGATAATCAACTTCGTATTGCTGTTATGCGTACAAATAGCGAAGGAGCATGGTGGTATATCTGGAACTATGTATCTAAAGATTATGCAGATGCTTATGTTCCTGAAGATCAACCAGATCCTACACCAAATATTGGAGGTGATCCTAATCAAATAATGACAACATCTAATTCTAAAACCTGGATAATTTCTACTCAATCACCGTACGATTGGTCGGATTTGAATGGTAGCTTGTTAAACGGATGGAAAACTCCTGAAGATTATAAGGCAACAGGCTGGGCTCCTTATGATGCTGATGCTATTTCCGGTATAAAATTCACTTTTACTTCTACAGGAGCAGAAGGTGGTAAATATAATATTACTGCAGGAGATTCAGAGCTTGAAGGAACTTATCAGGTAAATAGTGAGAATGTAATTACTTTCTCTAATGCTATAAGTTTCCCTATTTCCGGTTGGGTAAGTTTTGCCACTACTTCAGAAAATAAATTAAAGATTGTCAAGACAAAAACGGATGCTTTGGGTAATATTATTGAAATGTGGTTAGGTAACCGTTCATCAGATCCTGTGAAGAAAGAATATCAGGTATTCCATTTGGTATTGGGTTCTGGCACCACCACGGTTGATGCAGCTAAAGAACTCAGAAAACTGTTGACTAATTCTTCTACACTGAATTATAAAGTTTCTACTGAAACTCCATTTACCTGGGCACGTAATGCATCAAAAGACTTTGACTTTACAACGCCTATTCCTGCATGGACCAATTGGACTGGCTCTGAGACCAACTTAAATGCTGTGGCAAAGGTTGCTTTGAAATTCTCTAATGATGGAACAGTTAAGTATACAGATAATAAGGGTGTAGATCAAAGCGGAACATTTAGAATAATCTCCGGTGATAAGGCTGATGGTGAGAATCTGATTGTTTTTGATGGAATTACCATAAACTTTGAAATGACTGGAGTAGAAGGTGGATGGGTTAATTGTAACTTTAATACTAATGTTGAGGTTAAGGATGGCATTAGCTCAACAAATGATAAGTTACCTGCATCCAATTTCTGGGAATTGTACAAATGGGAATACAATCAATCCGGAAAGGTTTCTGGAATCTGGTTTGGTAAGCAATCAAAAGTAGTTTCCGGTGGGGCTGCCGGTGAACGTATGGTTTATCACTTTATAGTATCAGAATAATGATTTAATTTAGATAGAAACATCCCGGACCTTTAATGATTCGGGATGTTTTTTTATATGTTGAAAACATTCTATGTATTTCTCTGTAACATATTGTATCTATTCTTGGTTATAAAAGCATTACTTTTGCTTCATCATCAATCATCTTATCCTATGAAAAAGAACATAAAAATATTTCTCTTTTTAATTATTTCTCTCGGGTCGGCCATTTCTTTCTCACAAAATGTTTCCGGATATAAATGGGACAATGTGAAGATTGGCGGCGGCGGTTTTGTAAATGCAGTGATTGCCTGTCCAACCCAGAAAAACTTATTTTATGCGCGTACAGATGTGGGCGGTGCTTTTCGTTGGGAAGAGAAGACACAGAGTTGGATTCCTTTGCTTGATTTCTCCGATTATGAATACAGGGCTTACTATGGAGTAGAATCTTTAGCTATAGATCCACAGGAACCAAACCGTGTTTATATGTCGGTAGGACTTTATAATTGGAATCATTCAGCAATACTCCGTTCAGATGATTATGGAAAAACTTTTAGTGCAACAGAGAGTCCTTTTGCTATAAATGGTAATGGCATGGGAAGACAAACCGGCGAACGTTTGGCTGTTGATCCTAATAAGGGTGAGATTCTTTTTTGTGGCAGCAGATTGAAAGGTTTATGGAAAAGTACAGACCGAGGCGTATTATGGAATCATGTAACAAGTTTTCCTTATAGTACTTCATCAACCAATACTACTGATGAAAATGGTGTGTGTGTTGTTGTTTTTGATAAAAACTCTTCAACAAAAGGAAATGCTACTCAAACCATATATGTAGGAGTGGCAAGTTCTACGAATCCTATGTATGTATCTAAGGACGGTGGTGCTACATGGAATGCCCTTCCCGCTTTTGTGGGTGCTGGCATTGGATTAATGATGCAGAGAGCAGAACTTACTGAAGATGCAAAAACGCTTTATGTAACTTGTGCTGATGGTCCCGGCCCTCACAACTATAACAAAGGTGCAGTATTGAAATATGATGTAACAACATCTAAATGGACAGATATAACTCCTTCCTCCAGTAGTCGCCCATATTGTGGACTAAGCATTGATACTAAGAATAACAACCGTGTGCTTGTATCCGGTTGCCAGCAATTCCAGGCTAATCAGTTTTGGATGGATGCTCCGAATACTGATTTGTGGGGAGATAATGTTTATCTGACAGAGAATGGAGGAACTTCCTGGACAACTTTCTTCAATTATAAGAATTCGGATAAAATGATTCTTGATCCTAACGGCTCTCCTTGGGTAAAAGGGAGTACGCTTCATTGGTGTGGTTCTATTGCATTTGATCCATTTAACTCTTCCCGTTTCTTTATTACTTCAGGGAATGGTATTTATATGAGTGATAATTTAATTACCACTTCTCAGGTTGTGGTCAAATTTGTGGTAAGCGGACTTGATGAAACCGTTCCTTTTGAGTTTGTAAGTATTCCAGGAGGTAATTTTGCATCTGTGGTTGGTGATTATGACGGATTTATTCATACCGATGTGGCTCAATATCCATCTAATAGATATTCTCCGGCAATGGGAACTACAACCGGTTTGGCTTTTGCATGGAATAAGAAAAATTTTATGGTTCGTGTAGGTAGCTCATTTTATTATTCAACGGATGATGGAAGTACTTGGACTGTTTCTAATATGCCTACAACTGGAGCTAAGGAAGGAAAGGTTGCTATTTCTACAAGTGGTACAAAGGTAATGTATTGTCCCAGTGCTTCAACCAATGTTTATATTTCTTATAATAGCGGAAAGGGTTGGACAAATGTATTAAGTGGAATTACTGCAGGGAAACCTGTTGCTGATGGAGTAAATGATAATATATTTTATTTTTATGATTCAGGTTCTGGGAATTTATATAAGATGGGAACAGGGATGCCCCCTTCTATGGTAGTTGCCGGTTCTATTGGTAAAGGTGCTTCTTCATTTATTGCTGTTAATCCTTATGCCGAAGGCGATTTATGGATACCTATGAATGGTGGCGGATTATTGAATTACAATGTGCTTACTGCTACAAAAAATACAATCTCCAATGTTACTTGTTCTGCTGTTGCATTAGGAAAAGCGGCTATCGGCAAGAACTATCCCACAATCTTTATTTATGGAAAAGTAGATGGAGTAGAAGGTCTTTTCCGTTCTATAGATAAAGGAGCAACATGGATCCGTGTTAACGATGATAACCATAATTATGGTGGATTAGGTAATGGAAATATGATTTGCGGAGATTGGAATCATTTTGGTCGTGTGTACATGAGTACTCCTGGACGTGGCATTGAATATGGGTACTTGTCTGATGAAGGTACGGGTATTGAAAATCATTCAGAGGATAGTTTCTCTTCGAACAGCTATATTTTTGATAATAGTATAAGTTTTAATTTTGATGAAGAAGTGAGTTACACGGTTTATTCTCTCTCGGGACAAACTGTAGAGAGTGGTATAGGTTCTTCATTGAATATAGGGAGTAAACTTGTTTCAGGATTATATATAATGACTTTAAAGGGAACCAAAAGCTATAAGCCTTTTCGTTTGATTAAAAAATAGAATAGTAATATGAGGAAATATATAAAATTGTCTTTAGTGTTTTTTTTGCTTGTTGGTTTTATGGCATGCAAGAAAAGTCAGGTTGAGAATAGAAAGAATCAGCAGAAAGTTCATTGTGGAAAGGTATATAAAACTTGCGATAGCCTTGAAGAAGTGGCGAAACAAGATACCGGAGCAATTCATAATAGTGAATATGGTAGCAAGATGGAGCATGCTATGTGTGAAAAGGCTAAGTTGATGAGGGGTTTATCCAATGAAGACAGATTATTGTTGGAATATGGCGAAGCAAAAGAATTGCTAGTTAATATATCAAACGAAGGCAAGAAGCATCCTGAGCTATATAAAGATAAGAAATTTGTTTTAAAAGCAAATGATAGAATGGAGAAGGTGCGTTCATATTACAGCCAATTAAAGAATGTAAATTTAAATTCTGATCAAATGAAACGCTTTTGTGAGATAACTAAGCAGAAAATATAATTTTTGTTTTCCTTTTTGTATTTGCCATGTTAACTTTATAAATTTTAGTATGAGATATTTATCACCTTTAGTACTAATGCTTTTGATGGTTCTGTTTTCTTGTTCTAAAAGTGAAACAGAAATAAACCCGGAATTAGTCTTAACAAAAGAAGCACTAACCCTTGCTAAAGGTAGTGGAACAACTCTTTTGGCAATTCAATCAAATGTACCATGGACAGCTTCTAGTTCGCAATCATGGTGCACATCGACCCCTTCTTCAGGTGAAGCTGGAGAAAAACAAATTAATGTTTCTGTAACAGAGAATACCACAAATGATAAGCGTGATGCTATAATTACCATTACAGCTGGTTCTCTTTCTAAACAAGTAAAAGTGATTCAGGCTGGAAAAGATATGACTATTCCTGCAGACAAAACAGGAATGGAGAGTGATGCCTTAGTTCTTGCCAGGAAAATGTATTTAGGCTGGAATTTAGGAAATGCATTAGAATGTACAGGCTCTGCTATAACAGGGTCAGCAAGTAGTGGCGAAACAGATTGGGGGAATGCTATAGTTACTAAGGTTATGATAGATGCCGTAAAAGTTGCAGGTTTTAATGCTGTGAGAATTCCTTGTGCATGGAACAGATACCTTGAAAATACAACAAATTATAAGATAAAAGACTTTTGGTTGGCAAGGGTAAAACAAGTTGTTGATTATTGTGTAAGCAATGATATGTATGCAATTCTTAATATTCACTGGGATGGTGGGTGGTTGGATAACAATCCTACTCTTGCAAAACAAACGGAGGTAACAAAGAAAGAAAAAGCCTTATGGGAGCAAATAGCTGTCTATTTCAGAAATTATGATGAACATCTTCTTTTTGCTGGAACAAATGAAGTAAATATGGGTGATGCAGGTGGAACACCTACTCAGGATAATTATAATGTTCAGATGTCATATAACCAGACTTTTGTGGATGCAGTTCGTTCAACAGGCGGAAAGAATGCTTACCGCAATCTGATTATACAGGCATTTTGTACCAACATTGATCAGGCAGTTTCTTATCTGAAAGTATCTACAGATAAAGTACAAAATAGATTAATGGTAGAGGTTCATTATTACGACCCATGGCAATTTTGTGGAATGGAAAAGGATGAGACCTGGGGTAAGTATGCTGCTCTTTGGGGAGCTGATTATAAACAGTATGCAACCGGATCTTTGGCAGGAAGAGCGGCAACCTGGGGAGAAGAAGAATATGTGAGAGCACAGTTTGCCAAGATGAAAACGAATTTTGTGGATAAAGGATATCCGGTTATTCTTGGAGAATATTCTCCAACGCGTAGATTATCTTTTACCGGTGATGCTTTGACTTACCATCTTGATTCAAGAGCATATTATCTTAAGTATGAAACAGAGCAAGCAAAGAATTATGGTATTGTTCCTTTTTACTGGGATAACGGTGGAACCGGTGACAAGGGATGTGGTATCTTTAATCGTTCAACGACTGAAGTAGTGGATACAAAGGCGCTTAATGGTCTTGTACAAGGAGCATCTGCCGGTAAATATCCATTCTGATTTTTTAGATTGTAATTTGTGTTTTAGAAAAAAAGGAAAGCGTTCCTTTTTTGATTTGTCATTAGTTGATTAAGTGGTGCGAAGGCCGTCTGAGTACTTTTCCTGAGAGAGAAGAATACGAAGACGGCTTTCTTTTTTATTTTGCCTTTCCAACAATTCCCAGCATTACCTGCTCTTCGTTCTCCCAGCAAAACTTTTTAGATAATTCGTTTAAACGCTGCTTATAAACCGGTTTGTCTTTCCATTCTTCGAGCATTTCAAGAATTACCTTAGCCAGATATTCCGGTTCGTAGTGAGAAATCAGTTTTCCTGTATTATGTGTCTCCATAATGCGGGCAATTTCTGGCAGGTTAGAAGCAAGAACCGGCACTCCATACTTCATGTAATCAAAGATACGGTTGGGGAGGGAATAGTAATAGCTTAATCCCATATTCTCTAAAAGAACAAATCCCAGGTCGGCTTGTGAGGTATATTGATTAAGTTCTTCGAAAGGAAGTCTGCCGGTGAAAATTATCTGGTCTTCAAGCTGTTTTCCCTTAGCAAGGGTCTGCATTTCCTGAAATAAATAGCCGTCTCCGCAGATGCAAAGCACACAGTTATCCAGATAGGGCATGGCATTAATAAGCCAATCCACACCGCGTCCTACATTTATTGCTCCCTGGTATAGCAGCAGTTTCTTTCCTACAAGCGAAGGCAGTCGGTTTATAATTATTTTCTGATTATTATCTGCTGGCGCAGATGTTGTTTCTTTGTTGGGAATGTTTCGAACCACTCCCATCGTAATTCCGTATTTCTGTTTATAATGTTCGGCGATGGATTCACATACGGTATAGGAATACTTCAGGTGGGGAAAGATAATATCTTCAATCTTTTCCCAGACTTTCTTTACCAGTGGGCGTTCTACCACCTCAGGCAATTCAGGATAAAGCTCGTGGGCATCAAATACCAGTGGAACTCTGCATAGTTTACTTGCTATGAAGTTTGCCAGTAGGGCATCGGTATCATTGCACAACAGAATGTCTTTGCGCTTAAAAAGCAGTACAAAAAGCAAGCGCAGATTATATTCCATAAAAAAGACAAAGCGTTTTTTGAAAAAAAGGTTGAAGCGGTAAGTCTGGTAAGGGCGTTTTAATGGTTGGCGTTTCTTTCTAATACAGCCAATTAAAAGAACATTGTACCCGTTACTTTGCAACGAAGCAGAAACTTTGCCAACTCTTTGGTCGGCAATAAGGTCGTTTGTTACAGATATAAGGATACGTTTGGTTGTGATTCGGGACATATTATTAGATTCTTGTACAAAAGAAAACAATCTTTTGTACAAAACAATATATTCTTCTGTACAAAAGAATGCATTGTTTTGTACAAGGATTTAATTATTTATCGTCGCTCTTTTACAGAACTCTTCCAATCATTCAAGAAATAAGGTCTTTGCTTTTGCAACCGGACCTCAGACCTCACAAACTTATTTCTTTGCGTGAGGATAATCTATCGTGTAATGTAATCCGCGGCTCTCTTTACGTTCCATTGCCTGGCGCATGATGAGATAACCAGTATTCACCATGTTTCTTAATTCACATATCTCTTTGGATGCTTTAGAGCGTTTAAACAGACTCTCAGTCTCTTCATAAATAATATCAAGACGATCCCATGCGCGTTTCAGACGCAAGTCAGAACGAACAATACCCACATAGGTGCTCATAATCTGGCCAACTTCCTTGGCGCTTTGAGTAATAAGTACCATTTCTTCAGGTGAACGGGTTCCCTCATCGTTCCATTCTGGAATTTCCTTATTGAAAGTATATCGATCAACAGCGCTCAGACTGTGTTTTGCTGCTGCATCGGCATATACTACTGCTTCAATCAGTGAATTTGATGCAAGGCGGTTTCCACCATGCAAGCCGGTGCACGAACATTCTCCAACGGCATAAAGTCGGTCGATAGATGAACGGGCATCCAGATTTACCTTGATACCACCGCATAAATAATGGGCTGCCGGAGCAACAGGGATATAATCCTTGGTAATGTCAATGCCCAGACTGAGACATTTTTCGTATATATTGGGGAAATGTTTTTTAGTCTCTTCAGGATCTTTATGTGTAACATCCAGATAAACGTGGTCTTCTCCACGGTTTTTCATTTCGTTGTCGATGGCCCTGGCCACGATATCGCGCGGAGCAAGGGAAAGACGTTCGTCATATTTCTGCATAAATTCTTTTCCGTCCATGGTACGAAGCACACCTCCATAGCCCCTCATTGCTTCAGTAATAAGAAATGAAGGACGATCTCCCGGATGATAAAGAGCAGTTGGGTGGAATTGAACAAACTCCATATCCTTTACTGTACCTTTTGCACGGTAAACCATGGCAATGCCATCGCCGGTTGCAACCAATGGGTTGGTGGTAGTCTGATAAACAGCCCCAACACCTCCAGTAGCCATTAAAGTAACTTTAGCAAGATAAGTATCTACCTTACCTGTTTGGGGATCTAATATATAAGCTCCGTAGCATTTAATATCCGGAGTCTGGCGGGTAATTGTTACTCCCAGGTGATGCTGCGTAAGAATTTCAATGGCAAAGTGATTTTCAAAGATTGTAATGTTTGGATGTTGTTTTACAGCTTGAATAAGACTGTCCTGAATTTCGGCTCCTGTATTATCTTTGTGGTGAAGAATACGGAATTCAGAGTGTCCGCCTTCCCGGTGGAGGTCAAAATCTCCCTTTTCAGTTTTATCGAAGTTCACTCCCCAGCTAATAAGTTCTTTTATCTGAGCCGGAGCTTCTCTAACCACTTTTTCAACAGCCGACCGGTCGCTAATCCAATCTCCGGCATTCATCGTGTCTTCAATATGTTTCTCGAAATTGTCTACTAATGTGTTCGTTACGGAAGCAACCCCTCCTTGTGCGAAATAGGTGTTTGCTTCTTCTAATGTGGTCTTACAAATAAGTGCGACCTTTCCTTTGTGTGCCACTTTAAGGGCAAAACTCATACCGGCAATACCTGAACCGATTACTAAGAAATCAAACTTCTTAATCATAACTGTATATGTTTAGAGGACACAAAGCTACAAAATAACTTTTTTAATTTTTCTTTTCCCGCTTAATAATTAATAAATTTAGTAAATTGCACCCCCAATAACTTACAATATGAATAGAATATATCATGCACGGATAGTCTGGTACCATTACATGTATATTATTTTGCTACTGGCAATGTTGATTGCTATACTTATGGATAGAGACTTTATCTTCGGAGGCTTATATATTTTGTTTCTGGTTTATGTGATTGATAAGATTCTTCATACAGTTTATACAATAACCCCTGATCATTTTCTTATCATCTCTAAGGGTAAGTTTTCAAAGAAGAAAGTTATTCCCATTAACGAAATAAATTTGATTGATGAGATCTTTTCGCTCAAAATAGCCGGGATAGCGGTTACAAAGTTTATTTTGATTAAACACAATAATAAATACTATTCTTTGCTTCCTGACAAGCAAACGGAATTATTGAAGTTACTGAATGAAGAATGAACCTCTATATTGACAAAACTATGAAATATGATGTAATTATTATAGGAGGGGGACCGGCCGGCTATACGGCTGCTGAAGCTGCCGGAAAGGCAGGACTGAGCGTGCTCCTTTTTGAAAAGCAGAGTTTAGGTGGGGTATGTCTGAACGAAGGTTGTATTCCTACCAAAACTTTACTTTATTCGGCAAAGATATATGATTATGCCCGGCATGCTTCAAAATATGCTGTAACAGTTTCTGAAGCATCTTTTGATCTGCCTAAAATTATAGCCCGAAAAGCTAAGGTGGTGCGTAAACTGGTGCTTGGGGTAAAGTCAAAGCTGACAAGCAGCAATGTCACTATAATTACAGGGCAGGGAACGATAATCAACAAGAATACTGTGCAATGCAATGGTGAGACTTATGAATGTGACAACCTGATTCTTTGTACGGGTTCCGAAACTTTTGTTCCTCCCATTCCGGGAGTGGATCAAATTAGTTACTGGACACATAGGGATGCTTTGGATAATAAAGAACTTCCCTCTTCATTGGTTATTGTTGGAGGTGGCGTTATCGGGATGGAGTTTGCTTCTTTCTTTAACAGCCTTGGAGTAGAGGTCACAGTTATTGAGATGCTTGATGAAATCCTTGGTGGAATGGATAAAGAACTTTCCGCTTTGCTTAGAGCTGATTATTCAAAGAGAGGCATCAGGTTTTTGCTTAGTACTAAAGTCACAGCATTTGAAAAGACAGAACAAGGAACAAATATTTCATTTGAAAATAGCGAAGGTACTGGAATTCTTTTAGCAGAAAAACTACTGATGAGTGTTGGTCGCCGGCCGGTTACCGAAGGTTTCGGACTGGAAAACCTTTCTTTGGAAAGGACCGAACGCAGATGTATTAAAGTAGACGAGCACATGCAATCTTCCGTGGAAGGAGTTTATGTTTGCGGTGATCTTACCGGATGCTCTCTTCTTGCTCATACCGCTGTTCGCGAAGCCGAAGTTGCAGTCCATCATATTCTTGGCAAACAGGATAAAATGAGTTACCGGGCAATTCCAGGTGTTGTCTATACCAATCCGGAAATTGCAGGAGTGGGACAAACGGAAGAAAGTTTGCTGGCAGCAGGAACCATTTATAAGACGATTAAACTCCCAATGGCCTTTTCCGGAAGATTTGTAGCCGAGAATGAAGGAGTAAATGGCATGTGTAAAATCCTGGTTGGTGACGATGATACAATTTTGGGTGTACATGTTTATGGAAATCCGGCATCAGAGATAATAACGATCGCTGTGATGGCGGTGGAACTTAGATTAAAAGCAGAGGAATGGAAACATATTGTTTTTCCACATCCTACGGTAGGTGAAATATTCAGGGAGGCTTTGTGATGAAACGTACTCTTTCCATAGCATTTTTTATAATCTTATGTTCAATGGCTGCATTCGCACAGTCTGGACTAAAAGCAAAGTTGAATAAACTGTTGAAAGAGGATTTTCTGAAAACGTCTGAGGTTGGCATCTCTATATATGATCTTACTGCTGATAAGCCACTTTATACTTACCAGAATAATAAACTCTATCGTCCCGCTTCCATTCAAAAACTAATTACGGTCATTACAGGACTTTCTGTTCTCGGTCCGGACCATCTTTTTTCGACAACTCTTTACCATACCGGTGAGATACGGAACGACACCCTGAATGGCGATCTTTATATAGTTGGCGGACTTGATTCCGAATTTATTGATCCCAGTATGAACGGATTGGTTAGAATGCTTAGCCAATCAGGCATAAAAGCAGTAAAAGGTAAGTTTGTTGCAGATGTTTCGATGACAGATTCTCTCTATTGGGGAGCAGGCTGGTCGTGGGATGATGCCCCTTATTCTTTTCAGCCAAAGATCTCTCCGTTAATGCTTCAAAAAGGATATGTGGAAATATACGCCAATCCTACAAAAAAGGATTCTTTGGCAGAGCTGGTCTGTGTTCCGGCTTCATCTTATTACTCGGTAAAGAACCAGACAGTAAGCAATAACCCGGCAATGAGGGATCTTGATGTTTCCCGCCATTGGATGAATAACGAAAATGATATTGTAGCTACCGGAAATGTAGAAACAGCAAAACGAGAACGTATTACGGTATCCAGCTCTGCCGGTTTCTTTATGCACACATTCATACAAAGGGCCAGGGAGAAAGGCATTCAATTGCCTGATTATACTTACGGAGAACTACCGGAAGACTCATCCGCTGTTTTCTTTGCCCGTCTTTCTCATCCGCTTCGTCTGGTTTTGCAGCGCGCAATGAAGAATAGTGATAATCTTTCGGCAGAAGCAATTCTCTATAATACCGCAGCAAAGGAGTCCGGAAAGAAACATCTGAATCGTGGGGATGGGGTGAAGGTTATTCAACGGGTTATCTCTGAATTGGGATTCAACCCGAAGGATTACAACATTGTGGATGGTTGCGGGGTTTCCCTATATAATTATATCTCTCCAGAACTTCTGATTGCCTATCTGAAATATGCGTACTCGCAGAAGCAAGTATTTAAGGAACTTTATCCGGCTCTTCCCATAGCTGGGGTCGACGGTACACTTGGAGGACGGATGAAAGAAGGGAAAGCCTATAAGAATGTGCATGCCAAAACGGGATCTGTGACAGGAGTCAGCTCGTTGGCCGGTTATGCCACTGTACCCAACGGACATCTTATCGCTTTCTCAATCATTAATCAGAATGTAATGGAGAATGCTAAAGCAAGAGCATTCCAGGATAAGGTTTGTGAATTGCTTTGTGAGTAATCACGATGCTTTACTGATAAAGATACAATTATACTTATTTAAAAAGAAAAAGGCTGCTTCTCTGAACTGAGAAAGCAGCCTTTAAATAATATAATCTATTTTTCTTATTTCTCGTAATCGGCCCAGTTTACTGCTCTCATATCTCCTTTTTTTGCTAATGCTGTATGGAAAGCAAGAGCTGCATCAATGCGGTGTGGAGTATGACCTTTTGGTCCGGCTAATTTCATATAATCCCATAACAGCTGTTTGTAGTCAGGATGTACGCAGTTTTCAATAATAGCCTGTGCTTTCTGCACCGGACTTTTTCCTCTAAGATCGGCTACTCCTAATTCAGTGATAAGTACGTTTACTGAATGTTCGCTATGATCAGAGTGAGAAACCATTGGAACAATGGCGCTGATATTTCCACCCTTTGCAATAGACGGGCAAGTAAAGATAGACATATAGGCATTTCTTGTAAAGTCACCTGAACCACCAATGCCATTCATCATTTTCACTCCGCCAATGTGGGTAGAGTTGATATTTCCATAGATATCCGCCTCAATGGCTGTGTTGATACTGATTACTCCGAGACGACGGATAATTTCCGGACTATTGGATATCTCGGCGGGGCGCATCACTATTTTTTCTTTGAAGAAATCAATATTGTTATAGATTGTTTGCAGGCATTCATCTGTTACGGTCAGTGAACAGCAGCTTCCAAACTTGATTCTTCCCTGAAGCATCAAATCAATAACTGAATCCTGGATAACTTCGGTATACATTTCAAAAGCAGGAACATCTTTATCTTGTCCCAATGCACCCAATACAGCATTAGCTACATTTCCTACACCCGATTGAAGCGGGAGGAAAGTGGAAGGTATGCGTCCGGCTTTTAACTCGCGTGCCAGGAAGGATGCAACATTATTGCCAATCTGTGTGGTAACATCATCAGCTGCAACAAAGCTACGTGCTTCATCAGGAGTATTGGTTTCCACAATTCCCACTATTTTGGCTGGATCAACCTGTACGTATGGAAGTCCGATGCGGGTAGAAGGAGAGTAAACGGCCAGTTCTCTTCTGTAAGGAGGATCTGCTGGTTCATACATGTCGTGCATACCCATTAAGCCTTTGCTGTGGTGGCTGTTTAGCTCGATAATAATCTTTTCGGCCAGGCGGCAGAAGGTTGGAACATTTCCACCGGCTGTGGTCAGATATATTTTACCATCTGCAGTCACTTCGCATGCTTCAATAACGGCTACATTTACTTTTCCCATGAAACCATAGCGAACCTGTTGTGCCATTTCTGAAAGATGAAGATCTTCATATTGAACATCTCCATTATTAATGGCGGTTCTCATTGATTTGTTGGTTTGATAAGGAGCGCGGAACCTTATTGCATTGGCGCGGGTAAGTGCACCGTCAAGAGAATCCCCTGAGGATGCTCCGGTAAGTACTCCAATCTTGAAAGGATTGCCTTTGGCATGCTCAGCTATTGCTTTTTCTGCTATAGCGAGAGGGATAACTTTGGGAGCTCCTGCTGGCGTAAATCCACTAAAACCAACATTATCTCCATCTTTAATGAAGCTTGCAGCTTCTTCTGCGGTAATAAACTTTAATGACATAATTTCAAATGGTATATTTCAATTTAGGATATTAGTATTTTCTGTTAATTATTTCGGAATAGATAATGGCGCGGCGTACATCCTCTAATGAACTGAGTTGAATGTCAGGTCTATCTTCTGAAGTGGTGTTGTTACTCTGAAGTTTTCCTTTACCTGTACTGTCCTTTTCTGCTCCGATTTTATTTTTTTTAGTAAGATCTGCCTGGGAACTTTGAGGATGAAGAACAGTATTGACAGGATTCTGTATAAGTGGTTCTGCTTTCTCTTCGTTGCCATTTAACCATTTTTCCCAATTGTTGGGAAGATGATTCGTTTTTTCATCTTCTTTCTGAGCTAAATCCGGCCTTTTATTTTCTTTATTTCCATTTACTTTTTCTTGATTGCGGATTTTGCTTATTATAGCTGCTATAATAACAATGGTAATAACTATATATTGAAGAATATCATCCATGATTTTACTAAAAATTTGCCTGCCAAAGATATGAAATAAAATTGATACTCAATAGTAAACGGCATAAAAAAGGGATAGCTTTACAGCTTCCACTTCGTTTTTTAGTATAAACCTTAACTAGGAAAAAATGGAAGTTCTTTAATACTGTATATTTATGAAATTTATTTAATATCACAACGCAATTATAAATAATAAGAATCTTGTACTTAACAATAATTAGAGGTTTCCTTTATAAAATGTAAGTTTATGTAGTTCTTTCCGGTATTTGGCTTCTTAATTGACAAAGAACCCTTATCTTTGCAGCTCAAATTTTAATAAAAAGATTATGAATGAAGTAACAGGAGCAGACTTTAAATCTGCAACTGCTTCGGAAAACAAGAAATTGTTTATCGAAACGTATGGCTGCCAGATGAATGTGGCTGATAGTGAGGTAATTGCATCGGTAATGAAGATGGCTGGGTATTCTACGTGTGAAACTCTTGAAGAGGCTGATGCTGTGTTTATGAATACCTGTTCAATTCGTGACAATGCGGAACAGAAGATTCTGAATCGTCTGGAATTCTTTTATTCACTAAAGAAGAAAAAGAAAAACCTGATTGTAGGCGTACTGGGTTGTATGGCCGAAAGAGTAAAGGACGACTTAATTGAAAATCATCATGTTGATCTTGTTGTTGGTCCGGATGCTTATCTTACCCTTCCTGATTTAGTTGCTTCTGTAGAGGCTGGTGAAAAAGCAATGAATGTAGAACTGTCTACCACCGAAACTTATCGTGATGTGATTCCTTCACGTATTTGCGGAAATCATATTTCCGGATTTGTTTCTATCATGCGTGGCTGCAACAACTTCTGTACTTATTGCATTGTTCCTTACACCCGGGGACGCGAACGCAGCAGAGATGTGGAAAGCATTCTTAATGAAGTACGGGATTTAGCAGCAAAAGGTTACAAAGAAGTTACGTTGCTAGGGCAGAATGTGAACTCCTATCGTTTTGAGAAAAGAGGTGAGGTAATAACTTTTCCGATGTTGTTACGTATGGTAGCTGAATCCGTTCCGAATATGCGTGTTCGTTTCACAACTTCACACCCTAAGGATATGAGTGATGAAACATTGGAGGTCATTGCTCAGGTTCCGAATGTATGCAAACATATTCATCTGCCGGTACAAAGTGGAAGCTCAAGGATATTGAATTTAATGAACCGGAAGTACACCCGCGAATGGTATTTGGACAGAGTAGCTGCTATCAAACGAATTATTCCGGATTGCGGATTGTCTACCGATATTTTCTCAGGTTTTCATTCCGAAACGGAAGAAGATCACCAGGAATCTCTTTCTCTGATGAGAGCCTGTGGGTATGATTCTGCTTTTATGTTTAAATATTCTGAAAGACCGGGAACTTATGCATCCAAGCATTTGGAAGATAATGTGCCTGAAGAAGTAAAGGTAGCACGTTTGAATGAGATCATCGAATTACAAAACAAACTCTCTGCTGAAAGTAACAAACGCTGCATTGGTAAAACCTATGAAGTCTTGATTGAAGGTGTTTCCAAACGTTCACGTGAGCAACTTTTTGGAAGAACAGAACAAAATCGTGTGGCTGTTTTTGATAGAGGCGGTCATAAAATCGGGGATTTTGTCAAGGTAACAATTAAAGAGGCGAGTTCTGCCACTTTGAAGGGCATACTTGCAGAATAGTAAAAACTCTGTATATAAAGATAAGTTGTTTTGGCTGAATGGAAAAAAGAAATAACTTTTTTCTTAACTTAACAATAACAATATCAGATGATTAAAGTGAAATTTCATTTTTGACAAGTTAATCCTCTGAAAACAGATTTATTCTTAGACGTTTTGGAGGGGGTAACAAGCTCTCTCCTTCTGAAGCCCATTGGTAGTGGGGGTGCCAAATTTTATACTGGGACATATAAAAGAAGTATTTCTGCAGAGTTTGTCACACACTGTAAATAATATATACAATATAAAGCCGGCAATCTATAACCTGTTTAACGGATATGGATTGCCGGTTATTTTTTTCTGAGTATTCAAACGGAAAATAAGGGTCAGCCCTTATTAATCAGAAGATTTCGGAGCTAATTCATTGTATTATTGGCAATAATTCCTACCTTTGTGCAGTTTAAACAGTAGGGATTGACTTATGAGTCCAATGAATTTCACTCACATTCTGACACAAGCCGTTGATGAGCTTTCGGAAAGCGAATCATATAAAGGGCTGATGCACCAGCATAAAGACGGAGAACCGTTACCTTCGGCTAAGATACTGCAAGATATTATTGAGCTTTCGCGTTCTATACTTTTTCCTGGCTATTTCGGGAATTCAACAGTGAATAGTCGTACAATCAGTTACCACATCGGAGTAAATATTGAAAAATTGTTTGGCTTACTGACAAAGCAGATCATGGCCGGATTATGTTTTAGTTCCTCAGAAGAGTGTGAAGAAGATACTGAAGCGAAACAAGTAAAAGCTGCTGATTTAGCTGCTAAACTTATCAGCAAATTTCCCGAATTGCGCCGCATATTGGCAACAGATGTTGAAGCTGCTTATAATGGAGACCCTGCTGCTCAAAGTTTTGGAGAAGTTATCTGCTGTTATCCAGCCATTAAGGCAATCACCAATTATAGAATCGCACACGAACTGGTAAAACTTGATGTGCCTCTTATTCCTCGTATTATTACAGAAATGGCGCATTCTGAAACAGGAATTGATATTCATCCGGCAGCACAGATAGGGAGTCATTTTACCATTGACCACGGAACAGGAGTGGTAATTGGTGCCACTAGTATCATAGGCAACAATGTGAAACTCTATCAGGGAGTAACGCTTGGAGCTAAAAGTTTTCCTCTTGACGAAGAAGGAAAGCCTATCAAAGGAATATTGCGTCACCCTATCCTGGAAGACGATGTGATAGTTTATTCTAATGCTACAATTCTTGGACGTATAACAATTGGGAAAGGTGCTACTGTAGGTGGAAATATCTGGGTCACCGAAGATGTGCCGGCAGGAGCAAGAATCGTACAAACAAAAGCCAAAAAATAATTTTAAAAAAAATATATGCAATTTGAACTCATAGCAAAAACATTCCAGGGGCTGGAAGAAGTTTTAGCAGAAGAATTAACTAATCTAGGTGCAAACGACATACAGTTAGGCAGACGTATGGTCTCTTTTAGCGGAGATAAGGAAATGATGTATCGTGCAAATTTCTGCTTGCGTACGGCCATTCGTATCTTGAAACCAATCAAACATTTTAATGCAAAAGACGCCGATGAGGTATACGACCAGATAAAGAAAATTAAATGGGAAGATTACCTTGATGCAGATAGAACTTTTGCTGTGGATGCAGTTGTATTCAGTGAAGAATTCCGTCATTCTAAATTTGTAGCATATAAGGTTAAGGATGCTATTGTTGATTATTTTAAGGAACTTAATGGCAAACGTCCTTCAGTACGTATCAGCAAACCAGATGTTCTCTTAAATATTCATATTGCACAAAATAAATGCACTTTATCTTTGGACTCTTCAGGTGAATCGCTTCATCGAAGAGGATATCGTCAGGAAGCAGTGGAAGCTCCGTTGAACGAGGTTCTTGCAGCTGGAATGATTCTGATGACTGGATGGCACGGGCAATGTGATTTTATTGACCCGATGTGTGGTTCCGGTACTATTCCTATTGAGGCGGCATTAATCGCTCGTAACATTGCACCAGGTGTGTTCAGGAAAGAATTTGCATTCGAGAAATGGAAAGATTTTGACCAGGAAGTGTTTGACAACATTTACAACGACGATTCTCAGGAACGTGAGTTCGAGCATAAAATATTTGGCTATGATAATAGCCCTCAAGCGCATGAAATTGCTATCCGCAATGTAAAAGCTGCTGGTTTATCCAAGGAAATCATCTTAAAATTACAACCTTTTCAGCAGTTTGAGAAGCCAAAGGACAAATCAATCATTGTGATGAATCCTCCTTACGGAGAACGTATTTCTACACGTGATTTGCTTGGATTATATCAAATGATTGGAGAGCGTTTGAAACATGCTTTTACTGATCAGGACGCCTGGATATTGAGTTATAGGGAAGAGTGTTTTGACCAAATTGGATTGAAGCCGTCTCGTAAAATACCACTTTTCAATGGGGCTTTGGAATGTGAGTTCCGGAAATATCAGATTTTCGGAGGAAAATACAAAGAGTTCAAAAAAGGAGAAGTAGAGAAATAATGAAGAGATTGATGATGGCATTTGGTACAGCTTTGCTCTTATCTGCTGGGGTAGTAGCACAAAATCTAAAGACATTTGACCTTGATGATTTGATTCCGGGAGGAGCTACTTATGCACAACATGTTCCCGAGAATATTTATGGATTACAATGGTGGGGAGATATCTGCATAAAGCCGGATATCGATAAAATTGTTTCTATAAATCCTGCTAGTAAAATAAAGGAAACTACAATTGCAACTCTAGAGCAGGTAAACAAGGCTTTGAAAGATCAGAAGCTAGGACAGATTCATCATTTTTACTCCATTTCCTTTCCTTTTGAAGAAAAGAAAATCATGAAAATTGAAATGCCTCTGAAAAGCATTTTTTATGATTTTAGATTGCAGAAAGTTATCAAGGTTATTGATGTTAAAGAGAAGGCTGCGAATAGTGACTTCTGCAAAGATAACGGTTCAATTGCTTATACCATTGATAATAATCTTTATATCGCTGATTCGAAAGGAGAAAATATACAGATTACTAATGAACCAAAAGGGGTTGTTTGCGGACAAAGTGTGCATCGCAACGAATTTGGAATTTCAAAAGGAACTTACTGGTCTCCAAAGGGAAACTATTTAGCTTTCTACAGAATGGACGAACGTATGGTTGCCGATTATCCTTTTGAAAATATAGATACGCGCATCACTACCGTGAATCCAGGTAAGTATCCAATGGCAGGAATGACCAGTCATGAAGTTACTATTGGAATTTACAACATAGCTACCGGGAAAACTGTTTATCTACAAGCTGGTAATCCCAAAGACCGCTATTTTACCAATATAGCATGGAGCCCGGACGAAAAGAGCATTTATTTCATTGAACTGAACCGTGATCAGAATCACTCACAACTTTTTCGATATAATGCGGAAAGTGGCGTGAAGGAGAATATGCTCATTGAAGAAAGCAATCCAAAATATGTGGAACCTCAGAATCCTATATTATTTTTGAAAGGTGATAATACCAAATTCATTTATCAGAGCCAGCGCGATGGATTTAATCACTTATACCTATATAATATAGATGGTAAGCTTATAAAGCAACTGACTAAAGGTAGCTGGTTGGTAAAAGAAGTTCTTGGCTTTGATGATAAAGGAGATAACATTTATATTTCATCTACAGAAGTCAGTCCATTGGAGGTTCAAACATATAAAGTAAATTTAAAAACAGGTAAACGTACACGTATAACCCAGGTAGCAGGAACTCATACTGCATTACTTTCGGGTTCGGGTAAATATGTTATTGACAGATATGTATCTACCAGTACTCCTCGCTGCATTGATCTTATTGATGTAACTAAAGGAAAGGTAAATAATTTGCTTACTGCAAGCAATCCTTATGAAGGTTATAAAACTCCTGCTATCGAGATGGGCACAATCAAGGCTGAGGACGGGGTGACCGATCTTTATTACCGATTGATTAAACCGGTTGATTTTGATCCGTCAAAAAAATATCCTACAATTATTTATGTATATGGTGGTCCTCATGCACAAGTTGTGAATAATACATGGTTAGGCGGAGCTCGTGGTTGGGAAATATATATGGCAAGTAAGGGCTATGTAATGTTCAGCGTGGATAATCGGGGAAGCGAGAATCGCGGGCTTAATTTTGAGCAAGCTACTTTCCGTCAGTTAGGTGTGATAGAAGCTAAGGATCAGATGAAGGGTGTAGAGTTTCTTAAGAGTCTTCCTTTTGTTGATGCCAACCGTATTGGTGTGCATGGATGGAGCTTCGGCGGATTTATGACAACAAATCTGATGCTTCGTTATCCTGATGCATTTAAAGTCGGAGTAGCCGGCGGGCCAGTTATTGATTGGAGTTACTATGAAGTGATGTATGGTGAACGTTACATGGATACACCTGAAAGTAATCCGGAAGGCTATAAAGAGTGCAACATGAAACTAAAAGCCGGAAACCTGAAAGGACATCTGCTTGTAATTCACGGTGGAGTAGATCCTACTTGCGTTCCTCAGCACACATTCTCTTTCATGAAAGCTTGCGTTGAAGCCGGCACTTATCCGGATTTGTTTATCTATCCCGGACATGAGCATGGTGTGGTGGGTAAAGATCGTGTACATTTAAATAATAAAATGACTCAGTACTTTGATGAGTTTCTTAAATAAATAATACAATACAACTATGAAATTATTACTATTAGGTTCGGGTGGAAGAGAACATGCATTAGCATGGAAGATAGCGCAGAGCCCAAAGATAGAAAAATTGTATATTGCTCCAGGAAATGCTGGAACAGGAAGTGTAGGAGAAAATGTTGATATGAAAGCTGATGATTTTTCTTCTATCAAAGCTTTCGTTCTTGGCAAGAATATAGATATGGTCGTTGTTGGACCAGAAGATCCATTGGTAAAGGGAATCTATGATTATTTTCAGAATGACCCGGAATTAAATAAGATACCGGTAATTGGGCCCTCACAAAAGGGAGCAACACTGGAAGGAAGTAAAGAGTTTGCAAAGGCATTCATGATGCGTCATAGTATACCAACAGCAGGTTATAAAAGCATTACAGCTTCCAATTTACAGGAAGGACTTGACTTTCTTGAGACATTAGAGGCTCCTTATGTATTGAAAGCTGATGGACTTTGCGCAGGAAAGGGTGTTTTAATTCTACCTGCACTTGAAGAAGCAAAAAAAGAATTGCAGGAAATGCTGAGCGGCATGTTTGGCGATGCCAGTGCTACTGTTGTTATTGAAGAATTTTTGAGTGGCATTGAGTGTTCTGTCTTTGTTCTTTCTGATGGTAAAAATTACAAAGTTCTACCTGTAGCTAAAGATTATAAACGTATTGGCGAAGGCGATAAAGGACTAAATACCGGAGGTATGGGTTCTGTTTCTCCAGTTCCATTTGCAGATGCTGCCTGGATGAAGAAAGTTGATGAACGTATCATCCGTCCTACTGTTGAAGGGTTAGCTCAGGAAAAAATTGATTATAAAGGATTTATATTCTTAGGTCTGATCAACGTTAAGGGTGAACCAATGGTCATAGAATATAATGTTCGTATGGGAGATCCCGAAACAGAATCGGTGATGCTTCGTGTGAAGAGTGACTTGGTGGAACTATTTGAAGGAGTAGCTGCCGGGAATCTGGATAAGAAAATATTGGAAGAAGATCCTCGCTCTGCAGTCAGTGTGATGTTGGTTTCGGGAGGTTATCCGGAACATTACGAAAAAGGATTCCCTATCAGTGGACTTGATAAGGTAAAAGAGAGTATTGTATTTCATGCCGGAACAGCATTGAAAGACGGAAAGATTGTAACCAATGGTGGCCGTGTTTTGGCAATCAGTTCTTATGGTAAAACCAAAGATGAAGCATTGGCGCAATCTTTCTCTGGAGCTAAATTGATAGATTTTGAAAAGAAATATTTCCGTTCAGATATCGGATTTGACTTATAATTAAAGATGATAAAGAAAAGAATACAACAAAGGATAACGGCAGGTAAATTTGTTTTGCCTGTCGTTATGTTATTGTCTGTTGCTATCTGGGTTGGGGGGTATTTTATTAAACCCATGCCGGTGTTTTCTCACTCTTCCTCTGCGGTTTGGCAGATGGTGGAGCACTTTTTTCTAGGAAAGCCGGTTGGCCTGATTGTTAATTTCTTGTTGTATTCGGCTATTGGCTATTTCCTGATCGAACTGAATAATGCTTTTGCTATTATACGTCTAAGAGCTTCCATTCAGACATCTTTCTATTTTATTATAATTGCTGTTTGCCCTGAGTTACATCCATTACATATGGGAACAGTGACTACACTTTGTATGGTAGCTTCAATCTATTTCTTGTTTCAGTCATATCAGTATACAAAACCTACAGGAGTAATTTTTTATTCCTGGATGTTTCTGGGGTTGAGTAGTTTGATGCTTCCTCAACTGTTGTTTTTAATCCCAATTTATCTGATAAGTGCCTATAATTTTCAATCATTGAGTCCTAAAAGCTTTTTTGCTGGACTGCTCGGTCTGACTTTTCCTTTTTGGTTCCTGATGGGATATGCGTTCTCTTTTAATCATTTGGATGTGTTATATAGCCCATTTCAAGAGCTTATAACCTTTGTTCCAATTAATCTTTTTGCGCTGAAAGGATGGCAAATAGTAACTATTATTTATGTGCTTCTGTTATTTATAATTGCTGTAGCCAATAGTTTAATTAATAGCTGGCAGGATAAAATACGTACCAGAGCATATCTAAGCTTCTTTTCACTGATGGGTGTTTGCTTGCTTGTACTGATTATTTTGCAGCCGCAACATTTCATAGCAATATTTCCGTTGTTGTTAGTGTGCTTTAGTTTCCTTGCAGGTCACTTTTTCGCTTTGACGAAAAGCAGAGCTTCTAATTTATTTTTCATTTTTTCATTAATAGGATTAATTGCACTTCTAACATATAATTTATGGATGCTTTAATGTCAACAGTTCAGCATCTTTTTGTTGAATGGGGATATCCCGGACTTTTTATATCTGCAGCGCTTGCAGGAAGTATTGTACCTTTCAGTTCTGAGGTTGTACTTATTGTCTTAATCAAAATGGGGCTGGATCCTTTTTATTCTGTTTTGTGGGCATCTTTAGGTAATACAGTTGGAGGAATGAGTTGTTATTATATTGGTTATCTGGGGAAAGTTGAATGGGCGGAAAAGTATTTTAAAGTAAAGCATGAAAAGATTCAGAAGATGCAAAAGTTTCTTCAGGGTAAAGGTGCTTTGATGGGCTTCTTTGGCTTTTTGCCTACGTTTGGCGAAATTATAGCGATGACACTGGGCTTTATGCGTAGCAATGTTATTATTACCACCGCTTCAATGTTTGTAGGAAAGCTAATCCGCTATATTATCATAGCCTATTTTATGATATATGCTGCTCATGGTATTTCAGCATTATACTCACAATATTTTGGTTAATTGATATTACTGCTTGTTAGCCCTTAATACTTCTCTTTTTCCCGGAGGTCCGGGGAGCCTTTCCACTGTAAATCCGGCAGATTGAAGCATTCTTCTTACTACCCCTTTAGCACAATATGTCATCAATATACCGTTATGGTTAGTAGAAGCGTAGAGTGCGTTAAATAGTTCCTGATTCCACATTTCCGGTTGTTTCTCCGGAGCAAAAGCATCGAAATAGATTACATCATAGAATATAGGCTGATCGTTCATTATTTCCATACTCCATTTCTCGGAATCGGAAGGATGTGTGATATGGGTGAAATCGAAATTTTGTTTTAGGATAGTAAAATCTGAGGTTATTTTGCAAGGCTCATTCCATTTAGCCTGATGCAGGTCATAATAAAGATTTGCATATTCAGGGTAAATTACATCCGGATAATTTAATTGTCTGATTACTTCAAGTGATAAAGGATAGAGTTCCAGGCTTGTATAAATAGTCTTTCTATGAAGTTTTTGTGTTTCCAGTAAGGTGAGATATGCATTCAGACCTGTTCCGAAGCCAATTTCCAATATATGAAGAGGATACGCGCTGCTTTTCCTAAGACCATAGTTGATATAAATATGTTCAGCTTCTGTTTTTGCTCCGTTAACAGAATGGTAATGCTCGTCCATGGATGGAACAAAAAGAGTGTGGCTTCCATCGGCCGTTAGCTCTATTTCAGATAAAAGTGATTTTTGCTTTGTTTCCATTATAATCGCACTCTTTTGTTTTGTCAACAAAGGTACGTTTTTTCATCTTACTATCAATAATTATGGTTACTTTTGCACCTTGCAGAATAATAATGAATTTATGAGGAAGATACTTATTATACTCTTCTTATTTGCCGGCGTATGTCTTACCGGATGTACAAATAAGAAGGAACAACATAGAAGAATAGTTACTGTAACTATTGAACCACAACGTTATTTTACTGAAAAGATAGCCGGAGACAAGTTCTCTGTCGTAAGTATGGTTCCCAAAGGTACAAGTCCCGAAAGTTATGATCCTATACCAGCTCAACTTGTCTCTTTAGGGAATAGTGAAGCCTATTTTCGTATTGGCTATATTGGTTTTGAGCAAGTTTGGTTTGACCGGCTAACGGATAATGCCCCACATATGATTGTTTTCGATACTTCGGCGGGCGTAAACCTGTTGTCAGATTCTCATCATCACAATATTGGAGATACACATAATCATTCTTCAAAAGGAGTTGATCCTCATATCTGGAATTCCACGATAAATGCTCAGATTATTGTCGATAATACTTGTAAAGCTCTTTGCTCTTTGGATAAAACTAATGAGACATATTATATCCAGAGATGTGATAAGTTAAAGAAAGAGATCAAGTCTTTGGACGACACTCTTAAAATAATTCTAAAAGGCGCGGATAAGTCATTTATGATTTATCATCCGGCCCTTTCTTACTTTGCCCGTGATTATGGATTGCATCAGATATCTATTGAAGAAGGGGGGAAAGAACCATCTCCGTCACATCTTAAAGAGTTGATACAAACATGCAAAAAAGAAGGTGTGCGGGTAATCTTCGTGCAACAGGAGTTTGATATGAGTAATGCAGAACTGGTTGCCAAAGAGACTGGAACGAAGATTGTGCGCATCAATCCTCTCTCTTATGATTGGAAAGGAGAAATGATTCGTATTGCTCAAGCATTGAAACGATGAATAAGATTATTGAAATAGGACATTTGTCAGCGGGTTATGATCGTAAAACCGTGCTACGCGATATAAACCTGAACGTTTACGAACAGGATTTTCTTGGAATTATTGGACCCAATGGTGGTGGAAAAACAACATTAATCAAACTTATTCTGGGTTTACTAAAACCTGATAGTGGCGAAATCCGCTTCTTTCGTGATGGGAAATCTGTTGATGGAATATCTATGGGATATCTGCCTCAGTACAATGCCATTGATAAAAAGTTTCCCATATCAGTTTACGATGTAATCCTTTCGGGATTAAGCAGTAAAAAATCTCTGATTAAAAGATTCTCAGATGAACATCATGCGCAAGTGGCAGATGTTATCAGTCGTATGGGTTTGCTGGGACTTGAGAAAAAGGCCATTGGTAAGTTATCTGGCGGGCAGCTTCAGCGAACATTGCTGGGACGGGCCATTGTTTCTAATCCGGAAGTTGTGATTCTTGACGAACCGAACACTTATATTGATCAGCGTTTCGAAAGCAGGTTGTATGAAATCCTTTCGGAAATAAATAAAGAACGGGCAATAATATTAGTTTCTCATGATATTGGGACGGTTATCAGTAACGTAAAAACAATAGCTTGTGTGAATGAAACGCTTGATTATCACCCGGATTCAGAGGTGTCCACTGAATGGTTGGAAGAGAAATTTGAATGCCCGATTGAATTACTTGGGCATGGGGAGCTTCCTCACCGTATTATCAAAAATCATCATCACGAAGATAAAAAGTAAAATCTTTAATAGAAACAATGATTAAAAAGATAAAAATAAGGAAGCTTTAAACATCCTAAAAGACTGAAAACAAGCAATGCATGCATGTTTTTCGTTAAAGTTTTCTATCTTTGCCGCGCATATGTAACAATATAAACATATATTTAATGAAACAGTACAAGTTAGTGAACAACCTGATGGGTTGGTTCATATTTGCCATTGCAGCCGCAGTCTATTGCATGACAATAGAACCCACAGCCAGTTTCTGGGATTGTGGTGAGTTTATTACTTCAAGTTATAAACTAGAGGTAGGGCACCCTCCCGGCGCACCGTTCTTTATGTTGGTTGCTAATTTCTTTACTCATTTTGTTAGTGATCCGGCTATGGTGGCACGTATGGTTAATACGATGTCGGCTTTAATGAGTGGAGCTTGTATTATGTTCCTTTTCTGGACGATTACCCATTTGACTCGTAAAATTGTGATAAAAGAGGGTCAGGAGATAACTCTTGGCAAGCTTGTTACAATTATGGGAAGCGGACTTGTAGGAGCTTTAGTTTATACATTCTCGGATACTTTCTGGTTCAGTGCTGTAGAAGGTGAAGTGTATGCTTTCTCTTCTTTATTCACTGCGGTAGTATTCTGGTTGATTCTAAAATGGGAAGATGTGGCTGATGAACCTCATTCTGACCGTTGGATAGTTTTAATTGCATATCTCGTAGGACTTTCTATTGGTGTTCACTTGTTGAATTTGTTATGTATACCTGCAATTGTGCTGGTTTACTATTTCAAAAAACATCCCAATGCCAATGCTAAAGGTTCTTTACTGGCATTACTAGGTTCAATGATTTTAGTTGCTGTAGTACTCTATGGCATTGTTCCGGGTATTGTAAAAGTAGGAGGATGGTTTGAACTCTTGTTTGTAAATGATCTCGAATTGTCTTTTAATACTGGACTGATTACTTATATTATTATTCTTATTTCAGCTATTATTTGGGGCATTTATGAATCTTATATGCAAAAGAGTGACACAAGGATGAAATTAGCATTCTTGTTAACCGTAGCTCTTTTGGGTATTCCTTTTTGGGGGCATGGAGGAACAAGTGTAATTATTGGTGCAATCGTTTTAGGCGTTCTGTCAATCTATCTGTTTGCCAAATTTATTAATCAGAAATATAAGATCAGTGCACGTACTCTGAATACTTCTCTGCTTTGTATTATGATGATTGTGATTGGATATTCATCTTATGCATTGATAGTTATTCGTTCCACTGCTAATACTCCAATGGATCAAAACTCTCCTGAAGATATCTTTACTTTAGGAAGTTATCTTGGACGTGAACAATATGGAAGTACACCTTTATTATATGGCCCGGCTTATTCTTCCAAGGTAAAACTAGAGGCTAAAGACGGTTACTGTACTCCTGTAGTTAATGAAGGCGCTCCTATTTACAGTAGGAAAGAGAAAAAATCTTTGAATGAGAAAGATAGTTATGCATCAACTGGCAATCAACAAGATTATGTATATGCCCAGAATATGCTGTTTCCCCGTATGTATAGTAGTGCGCATGAGGCACAGTATAAGCAATGGATGGACATAAAGGGATATGATGTTCCTTATGACCAGTGTGGCGAAATGGTTACTGTGAATATGCCTACCCAATGGGAGAACATTAAATTCTTCTTCTCTTACCAGATGAACTTTATGTACTGGCGTTACTTTATGTGGAATTTTGCCGGAAGACAGAATGATATAGCAGGATCCGGTGAGGTTGAACATGGTAACTGGATTGCTGGAATCTCTTTTATAGATAAAGCATTAGTAGGAGATCAGTCACTGTTACCTTCTGAGCTGGCAAATAACAAGGGACATAATGTCTATTATTGCTTGCCGTTATTGCTTGGAATTATTGGACTCTTGTTTCAGGCTTACCGAGGGCAGAAAGGTATTCAGGGATTCTGGGTGGTCTTCTTCCTTTTCTTTATGACGGGTATAGCCATTGTCCTTTATCTGAATCAGACCCCGAGTCAACCCCGGGAACGAGACTATGCTTACGCGGGTTCGTTCTATGCGTTTGCCATCTGGATTGGTATGGGGGTTGCCGGAATAGTGAAGTTACTCAGTCAGAAACTGGGCGAATTGCCTTCTGCAATCATTGCCACTGTGGCTTGCTTGTTTGTACCGATTCAAATGGCTGGTCAAACATGGGATGATCATGATCGTTCAGGTCGTTATACTTGCCGCGATATTGGTCAGAACTATTTGAATTCTTGCCAGAAAAAGGGTAATCCGATTATTTTCACGAACGGCGACAATGATACTTTCCCATTGTGGTATAATCAGGAAACTGAAGGGTTCCGTACAGATATGCGTGTTTGTAACCTTAGCTACCTGCAAACTGACTGGTACATTGACCAGATGAAACGTCCGGCTTATAGCTCTCCGTCTGTTCCTATTACCTGGAGCCGTTTGGAATATGTGTCGGGAACGAATGAATATGTCCAGGTACGTCCGGAAGTGAAAGAAACAATTCTTGCGCTTTATAAGAGTAATCCGGCAGATGCCAAAAAGAATTTTGGGGAGAACCCATTCGAATTAAAGAATATTCTTAAGTATTGGGTGCGTTCAAATAACAAAGATCTGCAGTGTATTCCTACCGATAGTATTGTTATCAAACTGGATAAAGAAGCAATCAAGCGTTCAGGCATGATGATTCCTGATTCTCTTCACGGAGTGATTCCAGACTATATGACTATTTCTTTAAAAGGAAAACGTGGAGTCACTAAGGCGGAATTGATGATGTTGGAGATGATTGCTCAATGTAATTGGGAACGTCCTGTTTATATGGCAATATCCGTTGGCACAGAAAATCAACTTTGTTTTGCGGACAACTTCTGTCAGGAAGGTTTGGCTTACCGTATTACTCCGTTCAGTACTTCAAAAATTGGAGGCCGCATTGATAGCGAAAAGATGTATGATAACATTATGCATAAGTTCAAATGGGGTGGTATGGATAATCCGAAAGTTTATCTGGACGAAAATCAAATGAGAATGTGTTATTCACATCGTCGTTTGTTTGCTCAGCTGGCTACGCAGTTAGTCAAAGAAGGCAAGAGAGACAAAGCTTTGAAAGCGCTTGATTATGGTATGAAGGTTATTCCTACAAACTGTATTCCTCATGATTTTCAAAGTGGATCAATGGATATGGCTCAAGCTTATTTTGACCTTGGTCAAAAACAAAAAGCAGAACAAATCGTTAAAGATTTAGCTACTAAATCTTATCAGTATGTGAATTGGTATCTCAGTTTAAGCAATGAGAAACTAGCTGTAAGCAATCAGAATTGTGTATATAATTTGTATATTCTGGATGAAATGAATAAAATGCTTCAAGTAAAGCAATCATCATTATTAAAGGAATATAAAAAGAAGTTTGAGGCTTTATATGCAGCTTATTCTATGAGAACGGGAGCCAAATAACAACTGAGTTAAAGAGATGTTTATAGAACAACCCCCCAAAGCGTTAAGGGTTCTTTACCCGGGAGCAATTTGGAGAATGGATTCTAATGAGAAAGCTGTTTATCTGACTTTCGATGACGGACCTATTCCCGAGATTACTCCTTGGGTACTTGATTTACTTGATAAATACGGGATTAAGGCAACATTCTTTCTGGTGGGAGATAATGTACGCAAACACCCTGAAGAGTTTAAAATGATTCTTGAACGTGGTCACCGTGTGGGCAATCACACATTTAATCACATTCGTGGATTTGAGTACCTGACGAAGAACTATCTGGCCAATACCGATAAGGCAAATGAACTGATTAAATCAGATCTTTTTCGTCCGCCACATGGCCACATGAGAGCTGCCCAGTATTATGTTCTCAGAAAGAAGTATAGAATAGTAATGTGGGATTTGGTGACTCGTGATTACAGCAATAAGCTGAATGGTAAACAAGTATTTGAAAAGGTGAAGCATTATGTACGAAATGGTTCCATAATTACTTTTCATGACTCACTAAAGTCCGAACAAAACATGAAATATGCCTTACCTCGTTCCATTGAATGGTTACTAGAGCAAGGTTATCAGTTTAAGTTATTATAATGAATAAAGAAACACTTTCCCAACAGATAAAAGCCGAAGCATTACGCCTCGGCTTTTCTGCTTGTGGCATTGCCTGTGCAGACTTTGTAGGCGAGAGTAAGACTCATCTTGAAAAGTGGCTTGCGGAAGGTAATCAGGCTGGGATGAGTTACATGGAAAATCATCCTGATAAGAGATGTGATCCCCGCTTATTAGTTGAGGGGACTAAAAGTGTAATCTCTGTGGCGCTTAATTATTACCCTTCCCGCAAACTCAATGACGATCAGTTGCAGTTTGCTTATTATGCCTATGGACAAGATTACCATGAGGTGATGAAAGCAAAACTGACTTCTCTATTCAATTATATCAATGAACAGTTACATCCGGTTAACGGAAGAGTTTTTTGTGATACAGCTCCGATACTTGATCGTTATTGGGCACACCAGGCTGGGCTTGGATGGATTGGAAAGAACACTCAGCTTATTATTCCCCGTGCCGGTTCCTATTTTTTTTTAGGCGAAATTCTCTTGGATATTGAGCTGGAATATGATTCTCCGATGAAGAGCAGATGCGGGAATTGTACCCGATGTCTTGATATATGTCCTGTAAAGGCTTTAAAGGAGCCATTTGTCCTTAACTCCAATCGCTGCATATCTTATCTTACTATTGAGAATAAAGGCGAGATAGAGTCTGAATTTGCTTCCAAGATGGGCAATCATCTGTATGGATGTGACGATTGTCAGATTTGCTGTCCCTGGAATCGCTTCGCTACTTCTCAACAAACGCCCGAACTTGAACCTTCCGAAGCTTTTCTTTCTATGGAAAAGCAAGATTGGGTCAGTTTAACTATTGAAGAATACCGCACTCTTTTCAAAGGAAGTGCCGTAAAACGAGCTAAGTATGAAGGCCTGATACGCAACCTTAAGTCTATATTACCGGAATAGTTAGTATTCCTTTTTTTGCATCTTCCTTTACTTCAACTTAAAAGTATAACCTATTGATAAAGCCAAACTATTATTTATTAAGTACAAAGTTTGAGGAATACGAAAAGGTATGGAATAATTAAGTTTAATAGGAATTGCGTTACCTCCTTTGATTGGAATAGAAATGCCTGTACTAAAATAAACTCCGACGTTATAATTATATATATCTATTTTCTTTGATTCAGTATCATTTCCTTTGAACATAAGAAGTTGGCTTACTCCAGCTTCTATAAATGGACGTGTTTTATATTTTATGAAGTAATATTGTAGTCCTAAGTTATTTACAATCTGAGTTGCTTTAAAGTCTTTCTTAAGAAGTGGCTCTTTATTTCTTCCTATATTAATCTGACTGGCATATAAACCCAGATTAAACATTATCTTCTCAGAATTTCTATCAGCATTGATATAAAGATCTGCGCCAATTAAAGGGGTTAAATCTCTGCAAACAGATCTGTTATCGTTAAAATCTACGTTGTATTTAATGCTGTTTAATTGCATTCCAACGTAGGGGGTTATGTATAAGCTATATTTATGTTTTGGCTCCAGATAAGAAATACAGAGTTGCTCTGTGCAGGCTAAATTATTGTATTTCTGAAAAAGATCCATGAAAGCAGAGCGGGAACAATCGCATTTATTTATTTCCTCTTTCATTAGAGGATCATTGTTGAATATTAATTCCAGATATTTTCTTATTCTTCTCTTTTCAAGAAACGATAATATTTCTTTGTTAAAGCTGTTGAATGGAATAGTTTTTCCACTTGTTGCATACACAGCATAGTAAGAACTGAAATTATTTGTTTCCAGATAAAATAAGCTAACACCTCCTTGTACAAGGCATTCTGCGAATAAATTCTTTTTTTCTTCTCTTATTCTAAGTTGCAGTGATTCATAGTAAAGCCCTATATCGTACTTATATCCTTTTATTTGATTAGGGATATAATAGTCTTCAGTTTCGGAGTTACTTTTTTTGAACAGGCAGTTTTCAGAACTATTACCTTGATTTTGATAGGCTATAAAACCACGAATAGTGTCACCATTATTTGTAATGATGCATCCGGATTTCCATTCTTCGTTGACGGCGTATGTTGATAAGCTTGGAAGTAAAGTAAAAAGGATAAATAATAATGTGGCTTTTTTCATAAAATATAAATAATAATTGAATAGTTTTATATATCCTTATATTGATTATTTCAACCGGAATGTATAGCCTACTGATAAGCAATAGCTATAATCTTTAGAAGGAACGTATTTGGAGTAAGTTGCTTTTATAGGAATAGCCCTGTTGTTTTTTAAAGGAATTAAAATTCCTGTACTTAAATAATAGCCAGGACGGTATTTATCGATCAATGTTTTTTTAAAAAAGAATTCGTCATCTCCTGTAGTATGATTAACCATTGTGGTATGATTACTGTTCTGCGTTTCAATTAGTAGAGACTGAGCAAATCCTATTTCAATTAACGGATGTATTTTGTAATTCATGAATCTAAACTCAGCTCCTATATTGTTTGCTATCTGGATTGCTTTATAATCCTTTAGGAAAACAGGCTCTTTATCTTGTCCCATCTTTATTTGACTGACATTGAATCCAACATTGAACGCTATTCTGTCGCTCTTTTTATTAGTGTTCATTTGGAAGTTTACACCTAGCAAAGGTGTAAAGTTGCTGATGTTTGACTCTTCTCTTAGCCAACTAACAGAATAAAAAGTTGTATTTGACTGAGCTCCGGCATAGGGGGTGATATAATATCTGAATTTATATTTTGGCTCTTGATAAGAAATGCAAGCGTACTCAGTACAAGTTAAATCATGGTACTTTTTGAAAAGTGCTATCAATGAAGAGCGCGAGCAGTTCATCTTTTTTATATCCTTTTTTAGCTGTGGATTGTAATTAAAAACAGCATTTAAAGTCTTTTTGATTTTTTGTTTTTCAAGATAAGACTCACTTTGTGCATATATAGCGGCTTTTTTCCCGTCTAAAGCATTTAAAGAATAGTAATATTTGAACTCTTTTCTTTCGTTCATTTCCAGATAATATAAACTAATAATACCTTTTAACAGGCATTCTACAAAATATTTATTCTCTTGTCCTTCAACATTTAAGCTTATTGATTCATAGCAGGGCCCTAAATCGTATATATAACCTTTTATTTGAATGGGAGTAAAACTGTTTACAGAATCTGAAAGGTTTTTTTTAAATAGGCATTCTTTATAATCACCTACTCCATTGCGGTAACCAAGTGTTCCATGTATTGTATCACCTTCATTTGTAATTATACTTCCAGACTTCCACTCTACATTAGCACTAAAAATGGGGAAATTTATTAATAAAAGAAATATAAGAAGTAGAAAATTCGTGTTTTTCATAAGGAATCAATAATAATTTATATTGATACAAAGGTATTTTAAATCTTTATTATTAACAAACACATAGTAACTTTTTTTATTTCAGGCCATACTTTTTATGCGAGTTGCGCAACTCGCTACCAGTGACCTGCGCAGCTCACTTTCTCAGCCTGCGCAGCTCGGCTTAATGACCTGCGCAGCTCGCCAAAAAGTATTCAAGGAACATTTAGAATATACCGGTGAAGAAATAAAAAAGCTGCCTCGTTATTTCGAAGCAGCTTTCCTATAAAACTATATGAATTCAGTTTATTTGACTGTTGCAGTTAAAGGAGTGCGAACTTTTTGTGCGTACTCTTCAACATACTTGTACCAGTTGGCAGAAGTTTTGAAGCCCCATTTGCTCCAGCCAGCGCCGAAGTAATAAGTAAACTTGGTGTTTGGCACGTAATTGCTGATAGCAGCCACGTGTCCGTCTGCTCCATCTTTAATCTTGGAAGCTTCGTCTCCTGTGAAAGGCATCACTTTTGCTTCCTTCACTGTTGACGGGAAAACAGTAGCGACATAGATTTGTCCGTTCACCGGATCGTTAGGATCTGCGTAAGCAGTATATCCTTTCTTTGCAGACATGCTGTAGTCTTTACTTCCGGTATGAATAACAATACCTGTAACAAGAGGCAGAGATTCTTTCAGGTTGCTGAAAGATATCTGAGCTTTGTTCAGCTGTGAGCCGGCATCCAGTGAAACGATACGTGTTTCAATAACAGAATTGCCTTTGATATTAAGTGGCTTGTAGACAAGCTTTACGGTGAATCGTAAAGGGCCGTTGTCTAATACCTCTTGAGTGGCATAACAATATGGATATACCAGTTTATTGTCTACTAAGAAAGCAGATGTTCCTGCACCCAAAGTAGGGCCAACCTTGTAGTAATCCAGTCCGTTACCGTGATCAAAGTGATAAGAAGTACTTTCTCTCAAGGCTTTTGATGCAGCAGGATCAGTTTGCGCCAGACTCTTTATCTTAGCATTAGTCTCTTTATCCAGTTCTGTTGCGTATCTTTTTTCCACAACAAGACCTTCACCCCTTTTTACCCAGATATCATATCCGAAAGCTTGTTCGCCGGTAGCCTGCAATGCCGGGCCATAAGTGCGGAATGCAATGCGGTCGTTCTCCCATGCCACGTCGTCTACGCGCTCAGGATATTGTTTTCCGGTAGCTAATACAGTAAACTTCTCCGGAGTACCAGCTTTGATAGTGTATATTGCTGTTGATTTTGCTTTAACAGTTGTAGGAAAGATTAATTTCTTGTCGTAAGTAATCTGGTAAGGAACTTGTTTTCCGTTCTTGTCCAGAACTACTATCTGAGCATTTTTTGCCAGGTTTAGTTTGGCATTTACTTTGCTCATTGAAACTTCTACTATTTCTTTATCTCTTCCTATTGATGAAGAATTAGTAACTGTTACATTCACATTTTTGCCGAAGCAGGTAACTGCGGGAAGTGCTGCTAATAATAAATAGAATATTTTTTTCATCTTATTACTATGGTAAAAAACGAATGTGCCGATGAATCTCCTATTGGAGGCACACCGGCACATAGGTTGTATTATTAATTACTTAGGTTGTTTACCAATATAAGCCAGAATACCACCGTCTACGTAAAGGACGTGTCCGTTTACGAAGTTAGATGCGTCAGATGCTAAGAATACAGCTGGACCTTCCAAATCTTCAGGAGTTCCCCAACGAGCAGCCGGAGTTTTAGCAATAATGAAAGAATCGAAAGGATGACGAGAACCGTCAGCTTGTGTTTCTCTCAATGGAGCTGTCTGAGGAGTTGCAATGTAACCCGGGCCGATACCATTACATTGGATGTTGAATTCACCATATTCTGAAGCGATGTTACGGGTTAACATCTTCAAACCACCCTTAGCAGCTGCATAAGCAGATACAGTTTCGCGACCAAGTTCACTCATCATAGAGCAGATATTGATAATCTTGCCATGACCTTTCTTGATCATTGAAGGGATAACAGCTTTTGATACGATGAATGGGCCATTCAAGTCGATATCAATAACCTGACGGAAATCTTTAGCACTCATTTCAATCATTGGGATACGTTTGATGATACCAGCATTGTTTACCAGGATATCAATAACGCCAACTTCTTTTTCAATCTGAGCAACCAAAGCATTAACCTGATCTTCGTTAGTAACATCACATACATAACCGTGTGCTTTGATACCTTCTGCTTCGTATGCAGCAAGACCTTTGTTTATTAATTCCTGATTAATGTCGTTGAACACGATTGTAGCACCTGCTTTTGAGAAAGCAGTAGCCAACGCAAAACCAATTCCGTAAGAAGCACCTGTAACAAGTGCTACTTTACCTTCTAATGAAAAATTTACCATTGTTTTTATCGTTTATAAGTTTTTATTTTAAGTCGGTAATCTTAGAGAAGTCCTGATCACCATAATCAAGGTTCTCACCACCCATTCCCCAGATGAATGTATAGTTGTGTGTTGCAGCAGCAGAGTGGATTGACCATTCTGGAGAAAGAACAGCCTGGTCTCCCTTCATCCAGATGTGACGAGTTTCATCAACTTCTCCCATGAAGTGGCATACAGCCTGATCTTCCGGTACTTCAAAATAGAAGTAAGCTTCCATACGGCGAGAGTGAACGTGTGCCGGCATTGTATTCCATACGCTACCAGGGGCAAGTTCAGTCATACCCATCTGAATCTGGCAAGTTGGCAATACTTGATTAACAATCATTTTGTTTATGTTACGGTGGTTAGAGCCTTCCAATGAACCCATTTCTGCAACGATTGCATCTTTCTTAGTTACCTTCTTGTCAGGGTAGTTTCTGTGAGCTGTTAGTGAGTTAAAGTAGAACTTGGCAGGATTCTTTGCATCTTTACTTTCAAATGTTACTTCACGGTCGCCTGAACCTAAGTAAAGTGCTTCCTTGAAATCTAATTCAAACTGAGCATCTCCAACTTTTACGATACCAGGACCGCCTACGTTGTACATACCCATTTCACGGTTACGAAGAAAGATTGGTTGTTTTAGAGGATCTATAGCTTCTAGTTTGAGTACTTCACCACAAGGCATTGCACCACCCACAACCATGCGGTCGTACATTGAATATACCATATTTACTTCATTTGAAGTAAATACTTTCTCAATCAGAAAATCTCTGCGAATTCTTTTTGTGTCATAGCTTTTGGCATCTTCAGGATGCGCAGCATAACGAATCTCATAATTAGTCTTCATCTCTTTTATATTGATTTTAAAAAGTTAATATAAATTGCTACATTGCAAATTTACTAAAAGAATTACTTATTTATGGGGGAAAAATAGTTCAATTACATGGTGATTTTGTTTCAATTCATATAAATAATGACTTTTGGTTACAAATAGATATGAATAGGAGGGTGGCTTTACTCAATAGAGTGAAAAAAAAAGAGTCTCGATTATCATTTGATAATCAAGACTCTTTTCTGTTGTCTCACCAAGATTCGAACTTGGACTGACAGAACCAAAAACTGTAGTGCTACCATTACACCATGAGACAAACTTAATTGCTTTCCTTAAAAAGCGATGCAAAGATAGCTGAATAGCCTATATCTTCCAAACTTTTTAGGATATTTTTTATTTTGCAATGATCAGGTAATAATTCTTTTTCCCCTTTTGAACTAGTAAATACTTGTTGTCCAACAGGCTGTCTGCATTGATTAATTCATCGAAAGCAGATAGTTTTTCTTTGTTCAGTGAAACGCCACCTCCCTGAACCAACTTACGCATTTCTCCCTTAGAAGCAAATATCGCTGCATGTTCAGTAAATAAGTCCACTGCTTTTACGCCTTCGGTAAGAGCGTCTTTAGAAACTTCAAACTGAGGAACTCCTTCGAAAACTGCAAGAAGAGTGTCTTCGTCCAGTTTCTTTAAAGCATCTGAAGTGGCATTGCCAAACAAGATGTTAGAAGCATCAACCGCAGCGTTATAATCTTCTTCAGAGTGTACCATTACAGTTACTTCTTTAGCTAAACGCTTTTGAAGAACACGCAGGTGAGGAGCTTCAGTATGCTCTGCTATCAATGAATCAATAACCTCCTTTTCAAGAGAGGTGAATATTCTGATGTACTTTGCAGCATCGTCATCACTTACATTCAACCAGAACTGATAGAATTTATATGGTGAAGTGTATTTTGAGTCCAGCCAGATATTACCTGATTCTGTTTTTCCAAACTTACCGCCATCTGCTTTAGTAATCAAAGGGCATGTTAAAGCGTAAGCTTCTCCTGCTGCTTTACGGCGAATTAGTTCTGTTCCGGTTGTAATATTACCCCATTGATCAGATCCACCCATTTGCAGTTTGCATCCTTTAGCTTCGTATAGGTGAAGGAAGTCGTATCCTTGTAATAACTGATAAGTGAATTCTGTGAAAGACATACCGGCGCTTGATTCGCTGCTTAGTCTCTTCTTAACAGAATCCTTTGACATCATATAATTTACTGTGATGTGCTTTCCTATTTCTCTGGCAAAATCAAGAAAAGAAAAGTTTTTCATCCAGTCGTAGTTGTTCACAAGTTCGGCTGCATTAGATGCATCAGAATCAAAATCCAGAAACTTAGCCAACTGTTTTTTGATACATTCCTGATTGTGACGCAATGTTTCTTCATTCAGTAGATTTCTTTCAGCAGATTTTCCGGATGGATCGCCAATCATGCCTGTAGCACCACCAATCAATGCTAACGGTTTGTGACCGCAACGTTGGAAGTGTCTCAGCATCATTATTCCACATAAGTGTCCAATGTGCAATGAGTCAGCTGTTGGATCAATACCTAAATATGCAGTGACTTGTTCCTTTTCCAGTAATTCTTCTGTGCCGGGCATCATATCATGCACCATTCCACGCCATCTTAGTTCTTCTACAAAATTCATCGAATGATTCTATTATTAAATGTTTATGAGTACAAAAGTACGACACTTTATTCGAACAAGCAACACTTATCGGTTAAAAAAGAGTTGGGAGATAGTTTGTTGTATTTGTGCCACTAATTGTTTAGTTGGAAGCGAACGACTGTTGGCTACAGATTCATAAATCCGGAGAATCTCTTTGTCGCTTTCGTCTGTTTCCAGCAAAAGATGGTCTAATGGGATACTGTTAAGAGCCTCTTTCTGGTATTTTTCCCCAAAGGAAAGGTATATATCTTGTGCAGTGTATTGTTCTGCAAGCTCCTTCTTCCCTCTGAAACCGTGAATAATCCAGGGTGATTTAGGGCAAAACTCCTTCTTTAACTGAATAATTTCATTCGAAGTTCTTACAGAATGAATGATAAGTGGCTTTCCGAGCGCTTCCGACAGCTCAATTTGCAACTTAAAGATCTCTTGCTGAAAAGATAAATCTATGGGAATCGTCTTGTCTAATCCAGCTTCACCAATAGCTATGATTTGTGGATGTGATCCAATCTTCTTTAGATATTCATATTCATTCCTGATTTCTGAATTTATATACCAGGGATGAATCCCTACGGAATAATAACCCCCTTTCTGAGGAGAGAAAGCTGAAGGCATACAGCTATAGATGTATTGCGAAACATTCTCTTTCAGATGGTGGGTATGTATATCTAAAATATTCATGGAAATGGAATTAAGGAACAGGATCGAAGCCTGAGCCACCCCATGGATGGCAACGCAGAATTCTCCTTATTGCAAGGTATAGCCCTTTAAAAGGACCATGTTTCTTTATAGCTTCCAAAGCATATTCGGAGCAGGTAGGCATAAAACGGCAGGAAGCAGGGGTCATGGGAGATATGCATGCCCTGTAGAAATAGATAGGTAGCAAAAGAATGTATGAAAGTATCTTTTTCATTGTATCTTTTCTTTTATTTTCTCCAGAATTTTTTTGATTGTCTCTTCAATTAAGTTTGTTGGGAGTATTTCATTGCTTAAATAAATAAAGGCGATGGCAAGTCCATTCTCTTTCTCATTTAAAACGTTCAGCAGCTCATGTTTGTTTTTTCTATAGCCCTCTCTCACCTGCCGTTTTACTTTATTTCTTTTTACGGCTCGCTTGAATCGCTTTTTTGGAACGCTGATCAGTATGGAGGCTAATGCATTCTTTTTTTTCTCCACAGGCATAAATACAACTCGTAAAGGATATATGGAGAATGATTTCGAATTTCCCGAAAACAATTCTTCAATTGTGCTTTTGCTGTTTAAGCGTTCATCCTTGCATAGTCCGTTATTGAGTATATTCATATTGCTGTTTATAAAAAAGTCCAGGAGTTTTGATTCGCAAAGTTACAACTTTGTGAATACAAAACTCCCGGACTTTTTTATAAATTAATTTTGAAGTTACTTTTTATCTCCTTTACTAATTTCCTTGAAATAAAGATCAAGAGCTGCTGGCATAGAAGGCGTTTTTACACTTGGTGCTTCTAAGTCAAGTCGTAATCCTGCGTCACGAATAGCTTTTGCAGTTGTAGGACCAAAACATCCAATCTTAATGTCTTTTTGGTCAAAGTCAGGAAAGTTTTTCTTTAAAGATAATACTCCTGATGGGCTGAAGAATACCAGCATATCATAATCAAATTTTTCATCTTCGGTGAAATCATTGCTTACGGTGCGATACATTACAGCTTCTGCATGATCAATGTTATTCTTATCAAGAAGATTTTTAAGATCGTCATTGTGCACATCTGACATAGGTACAAAAAACTTCTCTGTATTGTGCTTAACAATTGAAGGGATTAAATCGTCCACTTTTCCTGTTGCGCCGAAAAATATTTTTCGCTTGCGGTATTGCACGTATTTCTGTATATAAAGTGCAACAGCTTCTGTTATACAAAAATATTTCATTGTTTCAGGAATCGTTACACGAAGCTCAGAACAAAGATTGAAAAAGTGGTCTATAGCATGACGTGATGTGAAAATCACGGCAGTGTAATCTAATATAGACACTTTTTGTTGCCTAAACTCTTTAGAAGATATGCCTTCAACCTTAAAAAAAGGTCGAAAATCAATCTTAACGCCATATTTCTCAGCAATGTCATAATAAGGCGACTTTTCTGAGGTAGGTTTGGGCTGCGATACGAGTACTTTCTTAATTTTCAAAATCCTAAAGTTTTTAGTTGCAATATGATATTTGTTTGTATGATTCCTTGAACCAAAAGGATGCAAGGCAAAATTTCAAGCGCACAAAAGTACACAATTAAATACAATAGACCATGCAAATTGTTGAAAAAAAACTTTAACCATTTGTAGAACATCAATAATTTAGCAAAAATTACCAGAATGAAGCCTATTATAAGTATTATAGACGCTGATAAATTGAAATAAACCATCAGCAAAACGAGCGGAAAAAAGCAAATCCCAAGATAATTTATAATCGTGGAGTAAGATTCTAACCAGGCTGATGTTATGTTTTTATCAAAGAAAACCCATCCCAGGAACCCATATATTATTCTTTTTAGAGAATAATAGACAATGCATATTCCTATGTATATACCTAATATACAATAGATAGACTTCTGATCAAATGAGCTTGGGTTATAGTCATGGAAATAGTTAAAGATAAAAATCCCAAGAAGAATGCAAGTCTGGAGCCGGAGCATAATTCGATGACGGAGCTCTGAAGCTGTATTCCGACCTAAGAAATCGGTCGTGTCTTTCCTGCTGAACAGATTTTTAACCTGCTCAATAATGGCTTTCCTTCCGTTTGCAAATACATAGGCAGTAAGAATAAAACATAGTAACATAAGCCCGGTAATTCCATCGTCTGTCCTTAACCTGTATGGTATGGAAATACCATCAAATCCTGACGGCTGATGCCCCAGGGATGTCCATTTTATTGAGTCTCCAGGGATAAACTCTTCTTTATAGAACAAAGGCATCGTGTGGGATGCGATTGAGTCTTTTTGTGCCTTTTGAATACTGTCCTTAGCTGCAACCTGAGCTTTTTGTATGCTGTCGCTTTCCAGTACAGGGAAAAGGTATTTAGTTTTAGATGAAGATTGGTTATTTGCTGAAACCTGTTCCTGAACTTTTGCAGGAATCTGCGTTTGAGCTTTTACCTGTGTCTGGTTTTGAACCGGATTCTTTTCTTTCGTCTGAAAGGAGGCTTTGTCTTGTGAATGAACCAATGTCTGACTTTTATGCTGGTCTTGAGTTTTAGCAGAAACCTCAGTCTGGGACTTTTTTTGTACTTGAACCGGGGCCTGTGTCTGTTTTTGGACTTTAGCTGGGACTTGCGTCTGGGTTTTAACCTGAGACTTTTGGATGCTATCGTTTAATTCCACTATCATATTGCTGCAAACTTACGGATTTCTTTATCCCATTTCGGAGTAGAAAAAAGCAAATCTACTGCTTCTTCCGGAGTTTGTGCCACATTCCATATTGCAGCATGCTGTGGTCGCATAAAGTTCTGCTCTACAGCCTCATTAAGTTGCGCTAATAGCGGATCAAAGAAATTGTTCACATTAAGAATAACAATCGGATTGAAATAAAGCCCCAATTGCTTCCATGTGATGATTTCAAGGAGTTCTTCCAGTGTACCGCATCCTCCCGGTAAAGCTATTATGCCATCGGACAGATCTGCCATTAATTGTTTCCGTTCGTGCATGGAATCTACTTCTACTAATTTTGTCAGGCCTTTGTGGTGCCAGTTTTGTTCTACCATAAATCGTGGAATTACCCCGGTAACCTTTCCTCCAGCCTGCAATGAAGCATCAGCAACAGCTCTCATTAATCCAATACTTCCTGCACCATTTATCAAACGGATCTCTTTTTTTGCCAGAATTTTGCCTAATGTGGTTGCAGCATTGAAATATGTCTGATCAATTTTAGTACTCGATGCACTATATACACATACTGAATTAATGTTATTCATCCTTGTAGTCAGTTTTACAATTCGCGGCAAAATTAATCATTTCTTTTTGTATTATGATTGTTATATCAGGGAATTATATTATTTAAGGAATCGTTTAGACTTTACAAATAGAGTCTGTCTGCAAATAGTGCTCATTGGTTTATTTCGGAAAGGGATATTGAAACTGCGGAAAAACTACCTTTGTTTTTTGCTATTATAGGGGGTGGATATAATTTTTCCGCGGCTTATAATCAGTTAGTTATCCTGAAAAGTAAAACGTCTTGTCAGAAAACAACCTTATGTTTTGTTTGCTTTTGCAGTAAGATTGAGTTAAAAAGTGTTTAATTTCTGAATTACAGCTATTTACTATGTAATAAATAGCGAATTTACACTAAAAATGACTGATGCTGATACTTAATTTGTATCTAAAAAGCGGGCTCTTTAGCAGATATTCTTTGTCCCTTATTAAGCCAAAGTAAGCATGTTCTGAATTTATCCTGTATGCTTAAAAATGAAACAGGTTATCTTGTCCGGTTTATCGGGTTATATTTTTATTTATTGGCGGAAGATTTTTGGAGAAGGCCGTTTGTTTCCCTCGTGTTAGCTTTTGTTGCTGCAAGTTTAGTTTCCAAGAAAGAAAAAAGCCTATGCAATTTCCTTTAAAAGGAACTGCACAGGCTCTGTATCTGTAGGTCGGTTGATTCTTATAAACCGAATTCTTCTTTTATTTTATCAATGTAATCAAGCTTTTCCCAGGTAAACAATTCTACTTCAACTGTTTTATCTTCCAGATAACGTGAGTGGAAGCTCTTGGTAACTACTTTAGGGGTACGTCCCATGTGTCCGTAAGCTGCAGTTTCTGAATAGATAGGATTACGAAGCTTCAAACGGTCTTCGATAGCTTTTGGACGAAGATCAAATAACTTATCAATCTTCTTTGCAATCTCGCCGTCAGTAATGTTCACATTGCTCCGGTTATAGGTATCTACATAGATATTGATAGGACGAGCCACACCAATAGCGTAAGATATCTGAACAAGGATCTCGTCGGCTACTCCAGCAGCAACAAGGTTTTTAGCAATGTGACGTGCTGCATAAGCTGCACTACGGTCTACCTTACTAGGGTCTTTTCCAGAGAAAGCACCACCACCGTGAGCTCCTTTACCGCCATAAGTATCAACGATAATCTTACGACCTGTTAATCCTGTGTCTCCGTGAGGTCCGCCAATCACAAACTTTCCGGTTGGATTAACATGATAAGTAATTGCACCGTTGAACAAGTCCAATATCTTTCTATTATGAATAGAAGCAAATACTCTTGGCATCAACACTTTAATTACATCCTCGCGAATAATAGCCAGCATCTCTTCGTCAGCCTTTAACTGAGCTTCAGGAGAGTCATTTTCTGGTTTTACGAAATCATCGTGCTGAGTAGATATAACGATAGTGTCAATACGCACAGGTTTTCCATTATCATCATATTCAATTGTAACCTGACTTTTAGCATCCGGACGAAGATAAGTCATTACCTTTTCTTCTCTTCTGATTTTAGCCAGAATATATAGTATTTTATGCGCAAGATCCAGAGATAATGGCATGTAGTTTTCTGTTTCATTAGTTGCATAACCAAACATCATTCCCTGGTCACCTGCACCTTGGTTCATTGGGTCTGCACGTTCTACTCCACGATTAATGTCGGGAGATTGTTCGTGAATAGCAGAAAATACTCCGCATGAGTTTCCTTCGAACATATACTCGCCTTTGGTATAACCAATCTTATTGATTACATTACGAGCAACTTCCTGTAAGTCAACATACGCTTCAGATTTCACTTCACCCGCAAGTACTACTTGTCCGGTAGTAACGAGAGTTTCGCAAGCTACTTTAGAACTAGGATCGTAAGCCAATAGTTCATCAAGTACAGCATCCGATATTTGATCGGCTACTTTGTCGGGGTGTCCTTCAGACACCGATTCGGATGTGAATAAATATCCCATGGATAAATAAAGTTTTAGATTGACGGATTGTTAATTCGTCTGTTTATACTATATAAATTTCCTGAAATGGGGGTTGATTTGGAAGGAAGAAACGCATGTATAAGCTATCATTTAGCATTTTTTACTGTGGTTGCAAGCTGCCCAAATCTTTCCACGTTTAAAGATGGTGCAAAGATATAGCTAAATTCCTGATTTCTGTACCCTTGTGGTAATTAATTTAAAAGAATTTAATACTCATAAAGATAAATCGTCACAGATTGTTTGAACTGTTTTGCCTGTTTCCGGTATAATAAGTTCCGGTGCTATTTCGCAGAGTGGCCTCATTACGAAAGGACGTTCTGTCATCAGAGAATGAGGAATGTCTAAGTTCTCAGTATGTAGAATCAGATCATCATAGAGAAGCGTGTCGATATCAATCAGTCTGTCATTATAGATACCACCAACAGATTTCTTGTTCCTGCCAATCTCTTTCTCTATCAATTGTGTCTCTTCCAAAAGCTGAAATGGAGAAAGTGAGGTTTCTGCACAAATAACGGCATTGAGAAAAGAATTGGTGGATTCAAATCCCCAAGGTTCGGAAGCATAAAAAGCGGATTGGGAAATAACTCTCCCTATCCGCTCTTCTATTTTATCTATTGCTAAGCGCAGGTTTCTTTCTTTATCGCCCAAGTTAGTGCCTAAACCGAAATAAACCGTTGCCATAGTTCTCTTTGCTTAATCTAAAATCAACATTGCATCTCCGTAAGTACCGAAGCGATATTCCTCTTTTATTGCAACCTGATAAGCATCCATTACAAAATCGTATCCACCGAATGCAGAAACAATCATGAGCAATGTGGAGAGAGGCATGTGAAAATTGGAAATCATTGAATTGGCAACGGTGAAGTCATAAGGAGGAAAAATGAATTTATTAGTCCATCCTTCAAAAGTCTTCAAGTGTCCATCAGTACTTACCGCACTTTCAATTGCTCTCATCACAGTAGTGCCTACCGCACAAATATTCCTGTTCGCATCTTTTGCCTCATTTACAATCTTAACAGCTTCGTCTGTTACAAACATTTGTTCTGAGTCCATTTTATGCTTGGTGAGATCTTCTACATCAATATCGCGGAAGTTACCCAGGCCGGCATGCATGGTGATAAAAGCAAAGTCGATTCCTTTGATCTCCATGCGCTTCATCAACTCACGACTGAAGTGAAGACTGGCTGTTGGTGCTGTTACAGCTCCTTCCCGTTTGGCAAAGATTGATTGGAATCTTTCCGCATCTTCTGGTTCTACCGCACGATTTATAATGGAATGAGGCAGTGGAGTTTCTCCAAGTGCATAGAGTGCTTTTTTGAATTCCTCATGTGGTCCGTCATAAAGAAAACGCAAAGTACGTCCACGTGAAGTGGTGTTGTCAATCACTTCAGCAACCATTGAATCATCTTCCCCGAAATATAGTTTATTACCAATTCTTATTTTACGGGCTGGATCAACCAATACGTCCCATAAACGAAGCTCTTCATTCAACTCACGTAATAAGAATACTTCAATACGGGCACCTGTTTTTTCCTTGTTTCCATAAAGACGGGCAGGAAATACTTTGGTGTCATTAAATATAAAAACATCTTTATCATCAAAATAATCTAAGATATTCTTAAACTGTTTATGCTCAATTTCGCCTGTCTTCTTATGAAGAACCATCAAACGGGATTCATCTCTGTACCTGGCAGGGTGCAAAGCAATTTTATCCTCAGGAAGCTTAAATTTAAATTGTGATAGTTTCATATTTTCTTTCTTTACGTTAGTTTACTTCTATATCTTGTTTATCCAGCCATTCCACAAAGTTCTCAATTTCCATGCAATGCTCTAGTCTGACATCTCCCACACGGGTGCGGATAAGTCCGGTGAGATGACCGCCACTGTTCAGCGCCTCTCCAATGTCTCTGGCGAGTGCACGGATGTATGTGCCCTTACTGCACACCACCCGGATTTTTATTTCAGGTAGATTACACTCCAATAATTCAATTTCATCAATAACCAAAGTTTTAGGCTTCAGTTCTACTTCCTTCCCTGCTCTTGCCAGTTCGTAAGCCCTTTCGCCATCTATCTTGCAGGCCGAAAAAGCCGGAGGAATCTGTTCAATGCTTCCAATAAATTTCTTCAGAGTCTCTTCTACCAGTTCACGGGTAATGTGTTCCGTGGGGTAAGTGGCATCAATCTCTTTCTCCAGATCATAGGAAGGAGTGGTTGCTCCCAGCCTGATAGTGGCAATATATTCTTTTGTCTGAAACTGAAACTCTTCGATTCGCTTGGTTGCTTTCCCGGTGCATATTATCATTACACCTGTAGCGAGCGGATCCAGTGTTCCTGCATGTCCTACTTTTAGTTTTTTTACTCTTAGTTTTCTCAGCAGAGGATACTTTACCTTTGCTACGAGATTAAAAGAAGTCCACGTTAGTGGTTTGTTGAAGTATAATACTTCTCCTTCAATAAAGTTCATTAAACAACTTCTAAATTATGTCCTAATAATATCATCACCAGGATGATTCCTCCCACAATGATTCTGTAATAACCAAAAGCTTTGAATCCGTATTTGGTTACAAAACTGATGAAAAACTTGATGGCAAGCAGTGCCACAATAAATGCCACAACATTTCCTATTATCAGTGCTCCTACATTCTGGCTTAGAACTTCTATTCCGTTGGGTTCCATAAGAAGCTTCAGCAGTTTATAAGCTGTAGCTGCAAACATAGTAGGGACAGCAAGGAAAAAAGAAAATTCGGCAGCAGTCTTTCTTGACATTTTTTGTGCCATACCCCCCACAATGGTAGCCATTGAACGGGATACTCCCGGTATCATGGCGATACATTGGAAAAGTCCTATATTCAATGCTTTTTTTTCTGTTAGCCCTTTGCTCTCGTCTACTTTAGTAAATATCTTATCAACAAAGAGCATGAATATTCCTCCGATAACGAGCATTGTAGCAACAACCTCTACACTCTCCAGCATCTCATCAATTTTATTGCTAAAAATAAAACCAAATACAGCTGCAGGAATAAAGGCAATTAAGAGTTTCCAGTAGAAATCAAATTTATATATAAATCTTTTGAAATAAACAACAACCTTGCCCAGAAAAGGTTTATCGGCTGCAGTTTCTTTATCAAAGACTTTACACTTATTTAGCTTAAAAAAACGATTCCAATAAAGAACCACAACAGACAGGATGGCTCCAAACTGAATGATTACAGTAAATGCTTTTACAAACTCAGTACTCTGCACTCCCAGCATGTTTTGTGCAATGATCATATGTCCCGTTGAAGAGACAGGAAGAAACTCAGTGAGTCCCTCCACGATGGCAATAAGTATGGTTTGCAATAAGGTTAAATCTCCCATGCTTATTTATCCGTTTTAGGTTTATGAATAACTCCGTAGATCATAAAAATGAATCCTAAGAAGCAAACTACAGGAGCTACTTTTATTCTGCGTACGCTGAAAATATCAGCCTGAAAGGTTGTTTCAGTTGTTCCAGGGCCTGCCATTAATATAAAACCCAATATAACAACGAGCATTCCAATTGCCAGTAAGATAAAGTTGGTCTTATCAAAGGCGAATTTCTTTTTGTCCATATTCTTATTTTTTATGTTTCAATTATCCTTAAATGTAATAGAGCGTACTAGCTTTCATTCTCAGGTACCTGTTGATTGAGAGGTAAGCGCATAAGAATGTGATAATGACTCCAAAAAGCAACACTGATGAACAAACGATAAGCATTACTTGAGGTGTTATGATGGAAATCAGTTCCGGTTCGTAGTTTACCAACAAGTAAGCTCCTCCCAGCAATACCGCATCTGCTGCAAAAGCTGAGATTATTCCAATCCAGATATTACGTACAAGAAACGGTTTCCGGATAAAGCCCCAGCTGGCACCAACCAGTTTCATGGTGTGAATCAGGAATCTTTTAGAGTAAATGGTTAAGCGGATCGTGTTGTTGATAAGGGCAAAAGAGATTAATGTGAGCAATCCTGCCAGACAAAGCAGCACCACACTGATGTTGCGGATATTCTTGTTCACAGAATCAATCAGGTCTTTCTGATAGAGGATCTCCTGGATATTTGTATTCTTTTTTATTTTTTTCTCGATTTTCGCTATACTGTCAGAGTTTGCATAAGCGGAATTCAGTTTTACCTCAAGTGAAGCGGTAAAAGGATTGTAACCTAAAAATCCTTCTGGATCGGTGCCCATTGCGGCACTCTGTTCCCGAAGTGCCTGCGCTTTGGAAATATAGCTGGACTCTTTGACAAACGGTTCTTTATTTAGTTCCTTTTGCATATTAAGAATATCCGGCTCAGACATATCATCACTGATGAGGATCGAAAAGTTGATATTCTCACGTACGTACACTGAAAGATTATTTGCCGAAAGTACAAAGAATACAACTAATCCCAGTAAGAGAAGCACAAGCATTGTGCTAATGCTGGAGGTTATACTTTGAATATCGAAGTATGGAATAGTATTTTTTTTATGTTTACTTTTCATAATCTTTTTTTCTGAATACATAAATAATAGAGCTGCTCTTCTTTTCATTGTTCAAAGAGTGAAGCCAGGCTATAGTGCCCGCATACATTCCTTTAAATAGGCTGCATGTGCTCTTTTTATATTTTTCACTCAAGATTGACACATAAAATGCATCAAATGGCATTGGGAGATGGTTTATTAACTTAAAACGATGTTTTTCACCGAACTTCTGCATAGTGTCGGGAGTGAAATGCCATAAATGCCGGGGAACGTCATAAGCTGCCCAGAATTCTTTGTATTTTTGTGCATCATAGGAAGAGCAATTAGGTACAGCTACTATCAGGCATCCGTTGTCTGCCAGTAACTCATAAAGTTGTTCCCATGTATTATCCAGATGCTCCAGGTGTTCCATTACGTGCCACAAGGTGATGACATCGAATGAACCGGCAGAGAGTTCATCTAATCCAGCTTCATTTTTTACATCCAGATTAAAATTATTTTTGGCAAATAACCGTGCTTGCTCACTTTTTTCAATAGCTTCAACTGTCCATCCTTTAGTTTGCATAGTATGAGCAAAATATCCGGTTCCGGTACCGATATCCAGAATCCTTCCCGAACTTTTTCCTGTAGTGCGGTTAATAAGCTTTGCCTTGTTTTGAAGCATACGCATACGCACCAAGTGATAAAGCTCGTTCATCATTCCTTTTTTCGTATCGCTATGGGATATATAATCTGGTGTTTCGTAGTATTTACCAATTTCTTTTTCAACAGGAAACCCCTGTGTAAACTGGAAGCTGCAATTCCCGCACTGAAAAAGGTCGAATTGCTCTCCGGAAGCATAAAAATCAGTACATGTCATCTTCTTATTAAGGTGTGTTCCACCACAGAGAGGACAGGAGTTTATCGTGAGTTTATTCATTTGTTTATTACCATCTTTGGCAACCAAGCTTTCGCAAGGCCACACTTCACCCTAATTTGGTGCAAATAAACAAATAAAAAGTGAGGTATATATTATTCTTTAAGGATTTTTATATAACAGAAATTTCCTTTTTAAATGAAATGATTGAACTGGTCTACTGAAAACGTTTGCACTAATGGTTTATTCTCTTTTTTGCTTTAGAATAGTGGATTTCCATTCTAAATTGTTTGTTTTGTACCTTGTAATAAGTAAATCAATTAATGCTATCGATGAAACATTCTTATTTGAGATAATATGGTAAAGAAATATTTTCTTATTTGTCTGTTGACAATAAGTCCTTTAGGTGCAATTTATGTAGCCGGACAGTCTATAGACTTATTAAGAGATTACCTTCCATTGGACAAAAATACCAGCATTACGATCCCTTTATTTGCCAGAAATACAGTAAATTAAACAAATATAAAATTATCAATTAGTATCATGAGAAAAGCATTTCTGTTTTTATTCTTAACCTGTTCGATTCTGATGACAAAAGCTGAATCTATCAAGTCTCCGGATGGTAATCTGGAACTGAATTTTAATGTTAAGGATGGTGTCCCTACTTATCAACTGACTTACAAGAGCAAACCTGTTATTAATGAAAGTAAATTGGGACTTCAACTCAAAGAGGAACCAAGTCTTCTGAAGGATTTTACCTTAACCAACGTTGAAACAAGCACTTTCGATGAAAACTGGAATCCGGTTTGGGGCGAAGTGAAAACCATTCGCAATCATTACAATGAACTGGCTGCAACATTAACCCAGCAGGCCGCCGACCGCTGCATAGTGATCCGTTTTCGTTTGTATAATGATGGGTTGGGCTTTCGTTATGAATTCCCTCAGCAAAAAAACTTTAATTACTTTGTGATTAAAGAGGAGAAAACTCAGTTTGCCATGGCCGGAGATCATAAAGCTTTCTGGTTACCAGGAGACTATGATACACAAGAATACAGTACTGTTACTTCCAATCTCTCAGAGATCCGTGGAAAGATGAAAGCAGCCATTACTTCAAACGCTTCGCAGACATCTTTCTCACCCACAGGAGTACAAACCCCGTTGATGATGAAGAGCAAGGATGGACTTTATATCAATATTCACGAAGCTGCATTGGTTGACTACTCTTGTATGCACCTTAATCTGGATGATAAGACAATGACTTTCGAATCATGGCTTACCCCCGATGCCATTGGTGACAAAGGATATATGCAGACACCTTGCCAGTCGCCTTGGCGTACAATCATTGTGAGCGATGATGCACGTGATATATTGGCGTCTAAAACCATTCTTAATTTAAATGATCCTTGTAAATATACTGATACTTCCTGGATTAAGCCAATTAAGTATGTAGGTGTTTGGTGGGAAATGATTACAGGGAAAAGTACCTGGGCTTATACCGACGTGCCCGCCGTTAAACTTGGTGTAACAGACTATTCAAAAACGAAACCGAATGGCAAGCATGCGGCGAACACTGCACATGTGAAAGAATATATTGATTTTGCTGCAAAGCATGGTTTTGATGCGGTGTTGGTAGAAGGATGGAACGAAGGCTGGGAAGACTGGTTTGGTAAAACGAAAGATTATGTTTTCGACTTTGTTACTCCATATCCTGATTTCAACGTAAAGGAGCTTCACCGATATGCAGCAAGCAAAGGTGTGAAAATGATAATGCATCATGAAACCTCTTCTTCAGTGCGTAACTATGAGCGCCATATGGATAAAGCCTATCAGTTTATGGTGGATAATGGCTACAATGCAGTGAAGAGTGGTTATGTTGGCAATATTATCCCTCGTGGAGAATATCATTACGGTCAATGGATGGTAAACCACTATCTATATGCTGTAACCAAGGCTGCCGAATATAAAATCATGGTTAATGCCCACGAAGCTGTTCGTCCTACAGGACTTTGTCGTACCTATCCCAATTTGATAGGCAATGAATCTGCCCGTGGTACAGAATATGAAGCTTTTGGTGGAAGTAATCCAGATCATACTACTATTCTTCCGTTTACCCGCTTAATGGGTGGGCCGATGGATTATACCCCCGGTATTCTGGATACCAGAATCAGTTTCCTTCCAGGGAAGCACTCTTTTGTTCACAGCACATTAGTTCGTCAGTTGGCGCTCTATGTAACCATGTATAGTCCATTACAAATGGCTGCCGATCTGCCCGAAAGTTATAATAAATATCTGGATGCTTTCCAATTTATAAAAGATGTAGCAGTTGACTGGGATGACAGCAAGTATCTGGAGGCAGAACCAGGTGACTATATTACAGTAGCTCGTAAGGCAAAAGGAACGAATAACTGGTTTGTAGGTAACACAAGTGATGAGAATGGGCATGTATCCAACTTATCATTTGGTTTCCTTGATCCGGGTAAAAAGTACATTGCAACCATTTATTGTGATGCGGCCGATGCACATTATGAAAAGAATCCTTCAGCATATACCATAAAGAAAGTTGTGGTAACCGGCAAATCCAAAATCACGTTGAAGGCAGCTCCAGGTGGAGGTTATGCTATCAGCATTATCGAAGCAAAGGATGCAAAAGAGCTGAAAGGCTTAAAGAAGTTATAAAGTAGTTGGTCCGATATTGGGCTACTCAGAATAGGCGCGGGGAACTATACCATATTTTTGTATATTAACAGGGTGGTATAAAGTTGCCCGCGCCTTATTTTCAAATAGTTATCTCTAAAAGTAAAATAGTAGGACGGAAAATGACCTTATATATTTCTGTTTCGAGGGGTTGTTTTGAGTTAAAATGTGTTTCATTGTTGTTTATCAGTTGGTTAGATTTGATAAAACTATGCATACGAATAATTATATTGTCAAATATAGACTTTTTATGTTTGTTTGAAAACATTCGTTAACAATTGTGCCTTTTTCTTTCAACAAATGGCCCGCCAATAAAATGAAATCATTCACCGGAAAATAAAATCCATTGGTGAATAATTGTTGAACCATTGAGCTATGGATTTATTTATGATGTATTCTATATTTGCAATATATATATATTGAAAGAAATTTATTTTAATTTTATATTTATAATCAATTTGTTTATATATTTGTCAAATTAAAATAGACTGTTATGAAATACCTATGTGCCGTTTTGCTTGTTTTAGCAACATTTATTTCTTGTAAGAAGACCCATGAAGAAGTTCATCAAAAAGAAAATAATATATCAATTGCTAAGGATTGGATAAAAGTTGATTCTGCCTATGCTGAATTTCGATCAAGAAACCTTGAAACAAGTCATGGTGTGACAAGAGATATAGTTCCTAATGAAGAAACTGCAATGAAAATAGCTGAGGTAATATTGTTCTCTATTTATGGTCAGAAAGTATATGCTAGTCGGCCATACTGTATAGAACTAAGGAATGGTGTATGGATTATTGAAGGTACACTTCCTAAAGGTTGCCAAGGAGGAGTTCCTTATGTAGAAATTCAGAAAAAGGATGGAAAGGTACTAAAAGTTATATATGGTAAATAGTTGTAATTTTCTTACTTTCTATTTAATTGAATTTTTGCTCGAAAAGGTCGGGTGATATAATTAATAATCAAGGATCTTGATACAATTAGATAATGCATCAAGATTCTTGCATTATTTTACAGGGATTTATCTATAGTAGTATTGACTTTAATCCGTCAATGCTTTCAACAATAAAATCAGCTTCAGCCTTTTCAAGTTCAGCTTTATCGCCATATCCGTAAAGCACACCGATGGAATCTATGCCATTATTCTTAGCGCCTTCAATGTCATGTTTACGGTCTCCAATCATTATTGCACCAGATAAATCTGTGATTTGGTTTGATTCCAGTACGTACTTGATAACATCTGTTTTTGTTGAACGGATTCCGTCTAAGGTAGCTCCTCCAATAAAAGAAAAGTAGTGATCAAGTTTGAAATGCTCCAGAATCTGTTTCGCAAAAGTTTCCGGCTTTGAGGTAGCAATCATGATTGTTCTTCCCTTGTTCACTTGCGATTGAAGAAATTCTTCGATACCTTCATATACATTGTTCTCAAACATTCCTTTAGCAGCAAAGTATTCTCTGTATTTTTTCAAAGCAAGACTTGCCTGTTCGTCTGTGAAATGATAGAACTCTTTAAATGAATCTTTAAGGGGAGGTCCAATGAAAGGACAAAGTTCCTCCAGATTGAGAACTTTAATTCCAAAGAATGATAAGGCATATTGCACAGAACGGGTGATGCCAATCATGGGATCGGTTATTGTTCCGTCTAAATCGAGCAGTAGATATTGGTACTCTTTTTTCATGTTGCAAATAAGTTATTTGTTATTTGCGGGGCAAAGATACATATTTTCTTTATAGATAATTGATAGATATAAGTGCTTTCAGAAAAAAAGCAAATAAAAAGAAATAGGATTAATATTACGGCCTAAACATATAAATAATATCCATTTTGAACCTGATTTTCTGCTTTGATTATGCATTTGTCCAATATCAGATTCTTGTTTTAATGCTGAAATATGCATCATGCTATTGAAAATCAGGTCTGTATTGTTGGTGTCAATTGTCCAATGCCGTTTTATTGGGCATCGGATTTTTTTGCTTTACTTTGCAACAGAAGAAACAGAAACAGTATTGAAATATAGAATTACACAAACTAGACGCACGCTAAACTATTATTTTTTGTTCATTTTTAATTTCTCGACTGGCTTTTTCCTAACATGAATGTTTATCTCGTTTTTCTTCAATTCTTGAAAGTGGAAATGCCAATTAACTCTGGATGCCAAGTTAAGATTTAGGTTCTTAACTTGGCGACCGGTTTAATTAAGTTTCACAGTCATAACTTACTTGCTTTGGATGTTTTTTTTCTCTTTTTCTTCGAAAGTCTTGCATAATTCACGAAAACTTTCTACTTTTGTACCCGCATCCAAATAAAGGACGCATGGGCTTTTAGCTCAGTTGGTTAGAGCAACAGACTCATAATCTGGAGGTCCTTGGTTCAAGCCCAAGATGGCCCACCTCACATAAAGAAGCGTTTTTCAACATGATTGACGCTTCTTTTTTTATCTACTAAAACCGAATATAAGAAACAGAAAGTATTGTAAATGAGCATTTTAAATTGATTTGTTCCATGGCGTTGAACAAAATGGCCTTTTTATTGGTTCCCCCGCTCTCATAAATAAACCTCTAATTGTGTACTCTTTTTGTATACCATCTTTTTAAGGAACTAAGGCGAGATTCTTTTATTAACAATTTAAAATTATCATTTATGATAAGATTGTATTATTGTCTCCAAAAAGGAGGGAAAACTCTTAGTCTCTGTTTCTCTGAAAGTGGAAAGCCACGAAAGTATAAATCTGTATCAAACTTATTAGTTGGAGGGTTTTCCGTAAAGAACTGGAACTCTAAGACTTGCCAGTTTTATAAAAGTCCTAATTCTGATATAAACAATCAGGAAATCAATAAATTTAAGAAGCGATATGCTGATGTACTGGAAGAAAATCCCAGTATTTCCTTAGAAGCATTGTATTCATACTTTGATAATAAACGCATTGATTCTGAGCAAGTCAACTCTATTTTCGATTTTATTGATATGGTTATTAATGATGAAAAAATGAAACCTACTGGAGGATGCAACTATAAATGCTATGAAAAACTTCAAAAGAGACTTTATGAGTTTGAGCCCTATCTAAAGGAAACCACTTCAAAGAAAATGACCTTTTGTGCATTGGATGAAACTTTCTGTGATGCCTTTAAAGATTGGATAATTGTTAAACGAAAGGGGGATGACTACGAGGGTCTTACTAAGTTGTTTGTTTCATTGATAAATCGTGCTGATAAGAACAAATCTGTTGATTTTGATAAATCAAAGATTAATAAATTCAAATTCACAGATCGTGATATTAACGAAAGAATTTGTGAATTACCATATACATTAACCACAGAGCAAATAAAAGTATTTGCAAATTTAGACCTTACGACTGTACAAGGTAAATATAACATAGAGAAAGTTCAGTTATTTCATGATACTTGTATGTTGATGCTGGGAACATTTATGCGCCCATGTGACGTTATTCTCTTTAAGAAAGAAAATATTACGAACCAATCAGGCAAGAATTTTGTTCGCTATGTACCAAAGAAAAAGGCCTCTATATCTAACAAATCAAAACGTAAACTTGCTACTTTTCCATTAACACCAGAGGTTGAATTTATTATAAACAAGTATGCAGGGCAATCTGATAACAACTACATACTTCCGCTTTATTCAGAAGAAAGAGCACAAGGATTAAAAGACGGAAAAGAGGGATTATTGAAACAACTCAATAGAAATCTGAATAAATGGCTAAAGATGGTTTCAGGTGTAATGGGTTTAGATCCAGAACTTTGTGCTTATGATTTTAGGCATACTTCAATTACACACTCTTTAAGCATTGGTAAAATACCAGTTATAACCGTGTCTCAATGGGCTGGGACTTCAGTAGAAATGATAGAAAAGCACTATTATAACAGCTCCATGGATAGTAGTTTGCCTAGTGCAATAAGTGGTCTATATAAAGTTTCTGCTTGATAAAGCATTCTAATAGATTTCTGTTTTTACAAATACGGGAAAATCCCGTATTTGTAAAAACAATATATAATAAAGATGAAAAAAGGTTCATCCGATAAATGCGTGGTTCTTATCATGCATCGCCAGAATCTAGAGTTCAAAGAACTTCTGATTCCTGTATCCGTACAAAGACAATTAGGTACGTTCTATCCATAAAATCTTTTTTATTCGATACAAAGGATAATTAAAGATATTTTTATGTACATTTGAAATATAATATAAAACCTTTAAATATATGGCACTAACAATTAACGGAATAGACTTACTGAAAAAATATTTTAGCGGAGTAATTGGACGAGCAGATCATCATGCTAATAACGTCAACGAAATAGCTTTTGCCCTAATAGGAGGTGTAATTTGGCGTGCTACAGAAGACATACAAGTTAAGGAGTACGATGGCGCACCTGCAAATATCCTATGGATGGTAGTTGATCGCAAAAGATATTGTTTCTCTTTTAATCATTCATCGGGGAATATAGAGGTCAAAGAAAGCTCTATTAAAGGAAACGTCATTGCTGTCTTCAATAACATCACCCCAATAGGTGATGTAAAAAAGTTTTTTGAATCACTATAAATTCAACTCTATGTTTGAAAAAGTTTGCATCAAATCAAAGAAATCCGGCAATCAGAAAATCGACATAGTATTTCTGATAGATACGATGTTGTTCTATGGCGAAGTAAATGTGCTGGTCTACAAAGAAGAACTAGCGACATTGTTAATTTACTTTGGAGAGGATTTATTAAACGAGTTAATAAGCTCCGGCAGAATCAAATTGCATATTCGCCAAGAGATATTTGGTGTACCTGCAGTGCCTGTAGAGAATGAAAAACATTATGGCTGTCTCATTGTCCAAAAGAAAGATGAGTCGTTATCATCCGTACTTTATGAAGCACACCAATCTGTCATTCGCAATAGCACAAAAAGTATAGCTTTTTCTGACAGATTCTCAAAAATAACATCTGCCTTTTCATATATTCCTGAAGTCAAAGATCATATAATCAATGATTTTTCTAACCAATTATATATTCAAAAGGCTATTCCTGAATTATTGAGAACGAGCATACCGGAATATAATATCCCGCAAGATTTGATATTTGAAATAGAAAAAGATAGTGTACATGTCATGCCTTTCGATACTTATTCCATTAATTCAAATATCGATGTAGAATTAATCAACAAAATCCGTTCACAAAAAGGAATAGCTTATTCTTTTGATTACGCAGGATTTATCCTTGCATTAATGGAGTCCAGAGGGGACAATTACATTGCAGGACAATTCGAGAGTGAACTTGTTACTGATAAAGAATATTCGTCTTTGATCGGATTGCAGCTTACTGATTCCGTACAGAAATCCATAAAAAGCGGAGAACAGATTGATTTATTTAACCAACACATCTTAACGGAATATCCGAGTGTCGGAGAAGCATTTATAAACAAAACAATAAATGGCAAAGAGTTAGTCAAACTTTTAGTCCAAGGTGACAAATTTAGAGAATGGCTAAAAACTGTACCTCTTGACTCAAGTCTCATAAACAAATATATTGAAGAGATTACAAAAGAAACACTTGCGGACAAAAAATGGGTTAAGGGGACTCGCTTCGCAGTTACTCAAATATTTGGTTTTATACCTATTGTTGGCAATGTCGTATCTGCCATAGACACATTTTTGGTTGACAAACTTCTAAAAGGATGGAAACCCAATCATTTCATAGATGATGAATTGAAGTTTCAACTCAAATGATAGACACTAAAATACAATTACACAGTAGGATTCGACATAGTAGATAATGCATTTATTATAGAATCTACAGCCTCAGAAAATCAAAGTATTACATATTATTTCAAAAATGGTATGGTATCCGTTAATGACTTTAATACACGTTTACTGGAAGAATCCAAAAGACTAGAACTTATAACCAATAAATCAGTAACTTTCATAGATGGAGGATTTGAAACCCCAATTAAACTGAAAGAGTTACAATCCTATTTGTTACTAAGATCAGATATCGCCAGCCCATTAACAGTGGTGAATGATCTGGAATACATGGTTAAACACTTTTCCTCTATCAGGTAACTTCCTTATTTACTTCCAGAGCTAATTTGTACGTCTTTCTTGCTTGCTTTTCCAGTAAGTTAGAAAGACCCTTTTGTTACATATCCTCTCATTATTGATTTTAAGCCCTTATATAAGGTTTTATCCCAACTTGTATATCTTTTATGTTTTTAATCTATGATTGAATACATAGCCCCTAATCTATGTAAAAACCATTTTAAACATTTTGGACTAAAGACACTATTCTTTGATGTATTTCAATCAAAGACAACGAACGAGCACCACTGACCGAAAATTGATAAAAGTAGGTAAACAAAACAAGTGATGTGTTTTAGTAGTAGCCAGTAAATCTTAAAGGACCTTCCATGTTACAAAGTAGCCACTGGATGCAAAAGTCATAAAAAGTCGGTACATAGTCTTTAAAATTAATCAAAAAGAACGGTGTAACAAGTATCTTGTCCAGCAACCAGCATCTATTAAATTTGATTTTGGGGTGAAATATGGCACGCTCTAATGTATGTGGTAAGTACGAGTTCAAGGAGGGGGTTAGAGCCTTGTCTTTTTAGTCTGTTAAGGACGTTGTAAATGATATATTCAATCTATTTATAACTGTTACAACAAGACTATAATGGGGGAGGGGTTGTGCTGATATTTGAAATACAAATATCACCAATCTACAATCGCCTTAAAGCCCTAAATACACTTTTTTCAAAACTATTAATCAAATATACAAGTAATTATTATGAAAGAAACAATGACATTTCAAGAAATGAAAGAACTAGCTATTCAGTCTGGATGTGGTGGTTCTATTGTTGCTGTTGGCATCTACGCTAAAATTAAAGGCTATCAACGTTACAAGAAACAAGCAAACAATGTTATTACAGTAACCTACCAGAAAATAAAATAAAATGGGAAAAAGATAGTCGGTATCTATTTACTTATCAGTTTTTATAAGAGGGTGTCCTAAAGGCATCCTCTTTTTTTATAACTAAACTGCTCAAAAACCAGACTTGAGCCAGAGACTAAAATTTATATATACAGCCCGCACTTTTAAGGGTACCCACCCATCTTTTTTTACAATTTATATGTTTTTTAATGATCTGGGGGCTTTTTTCTTTATATTTACACCATTGTAAAACTGTAACATACTTATAGACAGTATTATAACACTTTATAAACAGCCTGAAATTTGAACCAAAAACATACAAATAAGTAATTCTTATGTGTCTATTTTGTTTACCTTAGTTTATACATCTCAGTTCCATTAACTAATTCATTTAACCAAAACATACGAAAAATCAATCAAATTTGTTAAAATGTAATAAATTAAACGTCCGTTTAGTTTGTTACATTATTGTTTACTACATTTGCAACACAAATAAATCACAAATATGGGAACAAAAAATTATGTTGGTTATTTCCGAACAAGTACTAAAGATCAAAATTTAGGTATTGATTCCCAAAAATCAATTATTGCCAGTTACATTAAACAACATAACGGGGAATTGATTAAGTCTTTTGAAGAACACGAAAGCGGAAAGAACAATGAGAGACACGAACTAAAAGCTGCTCTGGATTATTGCAAAGATTACAATGCAACTTTGGTTATTGCAAAACTGGATAGACTTTCACGCTCTGTAAGCTTCTTATTTGCATTAAGAGACTCTGGAGTTAATATTGAATGTGTTGATCTTCCAGAACTCAATACTTTAAACCTTGCTATCTTTGCTGGTATGGCTCAGCACGAAAGAGAATTAATAAGTGACAGAACATCTAAAGCCCTACAAGCAAAGATAGAAGCTGGATTCGTTTTAGGTAAACCAGAGAACTTAAGCCTCAATCTAGAGAAAGCAATTACTAAAAGCAAGGAAACAAGAAAGGCAAAAGCTTTGAGTAACCCCAATAATACACGTGCATACGCTTTTATTAAATCAATGAGAGTGCAAAATAATAGCTGGGCTTGTATTATGAGAGAGTTAAACAAAGCAGGCTTTAAAACAAGTACTGGGAAGCAATTCACAGTTAAGGCAGTACAGTTAGTTATGGATTTATTCGAGAGTAATAAGTAACTCTTATGTATCCTTTCTGTTTACCTTAGTTTATACATCTCAGTTCCATTAACTATTCATTTTAGCAAAATCTTTTGGAAGTGGTTGATAAATAAATTCTTGCGAAGATTTTTTTTATAACTTTATCATTATACCTTTGCAAGGTATATATTATAGTTCTTTGAAAAGATTGTGTATTCTTTATGTGTACTCTTTGAGTTACAATACTATATATATAACTGATATTCAGATCGATAACAGCATAAAGGTTCAGCCCCAAGATGGCCCACCTCACTTAAAGAAGCATTTGTCGTATAGATAGATGCTTCTTTTTTTATTAGCAATTCTGAAGCTTTATTTAATTTAGCTAGAGAATCAGCAGATAATTATGCTTCTGAGAGATAATGCTAATGTCTAAAGTGTTTTAATATATGTTTGCAGGATATTATATTCAAAAGTATGCCTGTTTTTTGCATATCTGATCTGGTATAGAAAAGAAATGCAATTTTCTTTCTATATTTGTTTTTCCCATGAACAACAAAATAAAAAAATCATGTACCAGATACCGACCTTGCCTCTTAAACAAGATGTGGAAAATAAAGCTGTTTTAAAACAAGCAGCTCAGGCACACCGATTAGGTATAAGAGAAAACTTACCGAAAATATACCCACAAGCTTTACTAATAGTATACAGATGAAACTTAACGAAGTGACGATTGAATTTATTAAGGAACATGCCACTGATGATCCTTCAAAGCTGGCTCTTCAGGCAAAGAAATACCCTGATGTGGATATGCCTTTTGTCATTACTCAGATTGTTGGCAAGAGAGTTGCAAAGGAAAAAATCCCTTTCTGGGGAAATACGGATGGATTGATTTATCCCAGACATATTTCGTTGGAACAATGTTCTTCAGAGGCAACGGCAAAATACAAGGCTTCTCTTGTGAAAGGAGATACTTTGTTGGATATGACCGGAGGATTAGGAATAGACTGTGCTTTTCTCTCTGCAAACTTTCAAAAGGCTGTTTATGTGGAACGTCAACGGGAACTGTGTGATATTGCTTCTTTTAATTTTCCATTGCTTGGTTTATCTCATATTGAGGTGATCAATGGAGATGGTGTGGAGTATCTCTCTCAGGTTGAAAAAGCAGACTGGCTGTTTATTGATCCTGCCAGAAGGGATAATCAGGGCGGAAAAACGGTTGCTATAGCTGATTGTGAACCAAATGTTGCTGAAATCTCAGAGTTGCTGGTCAGCAAAGCAAGGGAAGTATTGATTAAACTGTCTCCTATGCTCGACCTCTCTCTTGCATTGCGTGATTTGTCTTTTGCCAGGGAAGTACATGTGGTTTCGGTTGCCAATGAATGCAAGGAACTTCTTGTAATTTTAAGTAAGGAGAAAGAAACCGATAAGATGCCGATTCATTGTGTGAATATCCTCAAAAACGGAGAGCTTCAGATTTACTCTTTTGAGAAAGAGGATGAACAAAACGGATGTAATTATTCTAATGAGGTGGGTCATTATCTTTACGAACCTAATGCTTCAATTCTAAAAGCGGGTGCTTATAAGAGCATAACTAACAGTTATCAATTAAAAAGCTCCATCCTAATAGTCATTTGTATACTTCTGATAAGTTGATTTCTGATTTCCCTGGCCGGAAATTTGAGTGTGAGGCTGTTTTTAGTTTAAATAAAAAAGAGCTGAAAGCCAATATCGGAAATATAAAGCAAGCCAATATTACTGTCCGCAATTTCCCTTCTTCTGTTGCAGAACTTCGTAAACGACTGAAGCTTATGGATGGCGGCGATACTTATCTTTTTGCAACAACTTTGGCTGATGATCAGAAAGTAATAGTAAAATGTCATAAGTCCTGAGCGATAATATTGTTCCTATTTTATAAAATAGACCCTTTAAATTACATTAATGGGGGTGGATTTAATGTTTTTTATTGAAAAAGAGTATCTTTGCGATCTTAATATTTTATACAATTTATGGCAGTAATAGTTAAACAAGTATCTAATAAAAAAGAACTTAAAGAGTTTATTCGATTTAATATCAAGTTATATAAAGGCAATGCTTATTCGGTTCCAGATCTTTATGATGATATGCTTAATACATTTAATAAAGATAAAAATCCAGCCTTTGAGTTTTGTGAAGCAGAGTATTTCTTAGCATATAAGGACGACAAGATAGTAGGAAGGATAGCTGCCATTATTAATCATAAGGCCAATCAAACCTGGAATAAAAAGGATGTGCGATTCGGATGGATCGACTTTATTGATGACTTAGAAGTGTCTGAAGCGCTGCTTAAAGTGGTGGAGAACTATGGAAAGGAACATGGAATGGAAAACATTCAAGGTCCTTTAGGATTCACTGATTTTGATGCCGAAGGTATGCTGATTGAGGGTTTCGATCAGTTAAGTACGATGGCTACAATATACAATTATCCCTATTATCCGGAACATATGCAGAAACTTGGATATGGGAAAGATGCTGATTGGGTTGAGTTCAAGATTTATATTCCTGAGACGGGCGTGCCGGAAAAGCACCAGCGCATTTCCGATTTAATACAGAGGAAGTATAATCTTAGAGTTATAAAGTATACTTCAGGGAAAAAATTGGCTAAAGATTATGGACAGGCTATTTTTGATCTGATGAATGAGGCTTATAGCCCACTATATGGCTATTCTGCTCTTTCTCAAAAGCAGATCGAACATTATATGAAGATATATCTTCCAGTTGTCGATTTAAAAATGGTTCCTCTAGTCGTTGATCAGGAAGGTAAGCTAATTGCAGCTGGTATTACTATGCCATCCTTGTCGGTTGCATTACAAAAAGCCAATGGACGGTTGTTACCTTTTGGCTGGTTTCATTTAATTAAAGCGTTATTCTTTGGAAAAAGAAAAGTGATTGATCTTCTTTTGATTGCTGTAAAACCGGAGTACCAGAACAAAGGGGTGAATGCCTTATTATTTTCTGATTTAATTCCTGTTTACCAAAAAGAAGGTTGTATATTTGCGGAAAGCAATCCCGAATTGGAGTTAAACGGAAAGGTTCAGGCTCAGTGGGAATACTTTGAAACAGTTCAACATAAACGTCGTCGCGCGTTTATAAAGAAAATAGATTTGTAGTATATAAGCTATTGGCAAATTGATAATTATGGAAGAAGTAATTGAAGAAAAAATCCAGGTTTCAGAATATACTGAAGAAAACATTCGGACCCTCGATTGGAAAGAACATATTCGTCGCCGTCCTGGTATGTATATCGGGAAATTGGGTGATGGTTCTCATTCTGATGATGGTATTTATGTGCTCCTGAAAGAGTCATTGGATAATTCTATCGACGAGTTCATGATGGGATTTGGCAAAACAATTGAGGTTACGGTTGCCGACGGAAAAGTGACAGTGCGTGATCATGGTCGTGGTATCCCTCTGGGAAAGGTGATCGATGTTTCTTCAAAAATGAATACCGGAGGTAAGTACGACTCTAAAGCCTTCAAGAAATCGGTTGGTTTGAATGGTGTTGGTATAAAAGCTGTAAATGCACTTTCTTCTTTTTTCCGTATATCCAGTTTCAGAGAAGGAGAGGAGAAAACAGCTGAGTTTGAAAGAGGTGTTATTGTTAATGATTTTCCAATTGTTGAGACTGAACATGATAATGGTACACTAACAGAGTTCATTCCAGACAATGCGATATTTAAAGATTATCAATACCAAAAGGAATATATTGAACCGTTGCTGAAGAATTATGTCTTTCTTAACACCGGTTTGACGATTATATTTAACGGGAAGAAGTTCAGTTCACGAAATGGATTGGTCGACTTGTTAAATGAAAATATGACTACTGAACCGCTTTATCCCATTATTCACTTAAGAGGGGAAGACATCGAACTGGTGCTTACTCATAGTGATCAATACGGAGAAGAGTATTATTCTTTTGTCAACGGACAGCATACCACTCAGGGTGGAACGCATCTTGTTGCTTTCCGTGAAGCGGTAGCAAAGACAATCAAGGAGTATTATCCCAAGAACTTCGATTATGCCGATATTCGTAGCGGTATGGTAGGGGCTATCAGTATAAAGGTAGAAGAACCTGTGTTTGAGTCTCAGACAAAAACGAAACTAGGTTCTAAGGATGTGGGGCCGGATGGTCCTTCTGTAGGTAAGTTTATCGGTGATTTTGTGAAAAGAGAACTGGATAATTATCTGCATATCAATCATGAAACCTCAGAGATCCTACTTCAGAAAATACAAGACTCAGAAAAAGAACGCAAGGCGATTGCCGGCGTAACCAAACTGGCCCGTGAACGTGCGAAGAAAGCGAATCTGCACAACCGCAAATTACGTGATTGCCGCACTCACTTAAATGATACAAAAGGAAAAGATCAGGAAAATTCCAGCATCTTTATTACAGAGGGTGATTCTGCCAGTGGGTCTATTACTAAAAGCCGCGATGTGAATACTCAGGCTGTATTTAGCCTGCGGGGTAAACCGCTTAATTCTTTTGGATTAACCAAGAAGGTGGTTTATGAAAATGAAGAGTTTAATTTGCTTCAGGCTGCATTGAATATTGAAGATGGAATTGAAGGGTTACGATATAACAAGGTGATTGTTTCTACAGATGCTGATGTGGATGGTATGCACATCCGCTTGCTGCTGATTACTTTCTTTCTGCAGTTTTTCCCTGATTTGATAAAAAAAGGACATGTGTATATTCTGCAAACGCCTCTTTTCCGTGTTCGAAATAAGAAAGAGACCATTTATTGCTACTCGGAAGAAGAACGGGTGAGCGCAATCAATAAACTTTCTCCCAGTCCTGAAATTACCCGATTCAAAGGACTTGGTGAGATCTCTCCGGATGAGTTCAGGCATTTTATAGGTAAAGACATCCGTCTGGAACAAGTATCTCTGCGAAGGACTGATTTGGTAAAAGGACTTTTAGAGTTCTATATGGGAAAGAATACCATGGAACGTCAGAACTTTATTATAGATAATCTGGTTATTGAAGAAGACGTAGCGTAAAATTATGAAACGAGCCATATTCCCGGGAACATTTGATCCTTTTACTATTGGCCACTTCTCAGTGGTGAAGCGTGCTTTGACCTTTATGGATGAGATAGTAATAGGCATAGGTATCAATGAAAATAAGAAGACCTACTTTCCTATAGAAAAGCGTGTGGAGATGATTCGTAATTTATATAGGGATGAACCCGGAATAAAGGTCCAGCCTTATGATTGCCTGACAATTGATTTTGCGAAAGCTGTTGATGCAAAGTTTATTGTTCGTGGCATTCGCACGGTGAAAGATTTCGAATATGAAGAGACTATTGCCGATGTGAACAGGCAATTGGCCGGAATTGAGACAATATTGCTCTTTACAGAACCAGAGTTGACTTGTGTGAGCTCTACCATTGTAAGAGAGCTTTTACATTATAATAAAGATATTAGCCGCTTTATTCCTGAAGGATTGGAGCTCTGATGCCAAATAGTCATTGAATGAAAAAATTAGTTATTTCTTTTATTTGCTTGCTTTCTGTTAACTTGCAAGCTCAGAACTACGGAACCGCTGCTTCACGTAAACTGCATATGGCAGAATTTGCTATTAATAATCTATACGTAGATAATGTTAATGAGGATAAACTTGTAGAAGATGCCATTGTAAAAATGCTCTCTACGCTTGATCCTCATTCTACATATTCTAATGCGAATGAGGTGAAAAAGCTGAATGAACCTTTACAGGGAAACTTTGAAGGTATTGGTGTTCAGTTTAATATGGCTGAGGATACCTTATTGGTTATTCAACCAGTTTCCGGTGGACCTTCTGAGAAGATAGGGATTCTGGCGGGTGATCGGATAATCGCAGTTAACGATACTGCAATAGCTGGCGTAAAGATGAGCACGGATGAGGTTATGCGTCGACTAAAGGGCCCAAAAGGGACAACTGTGAATTTAAAGATATTAAGAAGAGGCGTTAAAGATTTGCTCTATTTTACGGTTAAACGTGATCGTATTCCTCTTTATAGTCTGGATGCACATTATATGATTCAGGATAAAATAGGTTATGTCCGCATCAATCGTTTTGCATCTACTACTGCAGATGAATTTGCCAATGCACTCAAAGATCTGAAACTAAGAGGAATGAAAGATTTAATTCTTGATTTACAGGATAATGGTGGTGGATACCTCAATGCTGCCATTGATCTGGCAAATGAGTTCCTGGGAGAGAAAGAGTTAATTGTGTACACTGAAGGTTTGCATGCTCCTCGCAGCGAGTTCTTTGCTAAAGGTACGGGTAAGTTTCAGAAGGGACGCTTGGTCGTTTTGGTAAATGAATATTCTGCATCTGCAAGTGAGATTCTGTCAGGTGCCATTCAGGATTGGGACAGAGGACTGATTGTAGGACGACGCTCCTTTGGAAAAGGACTGGTTCAGCGTCCGATTGATTTACCCGATGGGTCAATGATCCGTTTGACGGTTGCCCGTTACTACACTCCTGCCGGAAGATGCATTCAGAAACCTTATGAGAGCATCGAGAAATATAATATGGATTTGATTAGCCGCTATAATAAGGGGGAAATGATGAACTCAGATAGTATTCATTTTCCGGATTCGCTGAAGTGTAAAACAAAGAAATCAGGAAGAGTGGTTTATGGAGGTGGCGGAATTATGCCCGATTATTTTGTTCCTATTGACACAACTCTTTATACAGACTATCACCGCAATCTTGTGGCAAAAGGTGTTGTTTTAAAAGTAACAATCAAATATGTGGAGAATCATCGGAAGGAACTACTGAATACATATAAATCGTTCAATGACTATAACAAAGGGTTTGTGATTGGCAGTGATATTATGGATGACTTGATTGCTATGGGTACTGAAGCGAAAGTGACACTTAATAAGGAACAATTGAAAATTTCAGAGCCTTTATTAAAGACCCAGTTGAAAGCTCTTATTGCTCGAGATTTGTGGGATATGAACGAATATTATCAGGTGATGAATTCCGCGAATGAGAGTATACGAAAGGCTGTTGAAACTTTACAGTCGGGAGAATACGAAAGAAAACTAAAATAACGATATTCAGATTTATGACTGAAACTAAGAAAGATTATTATCATATTGGACTCAATGACCAACAGGTTGCTGAAAGCCGTGAGAAAAATGGAGTCAACTTATTAACGCCTCCAAAGCGCACTTCTCTTTGGAAACTTTATCTGGAAAAATTTGATGATCCTGTAATACGAGTACTACTGATAGCTGCAGCGTTTTCGTTGCTTATCTCTGTGATAGAACATGAATATGCAGAAACAATCGGTATTTTCTTTGCTATTTTTCTAGCTACAGGCATTGGCTTCTATTTTGAATATGATGCAAGTAAAAAATTTGATTTGCTGAATGCCGTCAATGAAGAGACTGCGGTAAAAGTTCTTCGTAACGGAAAAGTACGTGAGATTCCCCGTAAAGACGTTGTTGTTGGGGATATCATTATGCTGGAAACCGGTGAAGAGATACCTGCCGATGGGGAATTGCTAGAAGCGATATCAATGCAAATTAACGAGTCCAATCTGACAGGAGAACCAATTGTAGAGAAAACAACGGATGAAGCACATTTTGATGAAGAAGCTACTTATGCTTCAAATATGGTGATGCGCGGTACAACAGTGGTTGATGGACATGGTATAATGAAAGTTCTTCGTGTGGGTGATGCTACTGAAATTGGTAAGGTTGCAAAACAATCAACTGAACAAAGCGAAGAGCCTACTCCGCTTAATATTCAGCTGAGTAAACTTGCACAATTCATAGGAACAGTAGGATTCTCTGTTGCAATGGCAACTTTCCTTGTTTTCTTTATTAAAGATGTTCTGTTTATTAGCTCTGTTGAATATAAGGGAACTCTTTTTGATAATCTTATTGGTGCTAAAATTATTTCTATTGCGGCCATTTTAGGATTGATGATTGCATCAATCAAAATGTGGATGCCTCATAAATATTCTTTGGCAATAAACAGACGTTCTTCTGGTTTTTGGTCACTGATAGGGATTCTCTCTTTTTTATTGGTAAGCATTATTGCATTTGCTGCATATGGATTGAGTTCAAATGAGTTGAACAACTGGCAGGCATATGTAGCTATCTTTCAGATTGTGCTTAAATACTTCATGATGGCTGTTACGTTAATCGTGGTAGCTGTGCCCGAAGGTTTGCCAATGAGTGTAACTCTTAGTCTGGCTTTAAATATGCGCCGGATGCTCTCAACCAATAACCTGGTCCGCAAAATGCATGCCTGTGAAACAATGGGTGCAGTAACTGTTATTTGTACTGATAAGACAGGAACACTGACTCAGAATCTAATGCAGGTGCATGAAACCAGATTTTACGGTTTGAAAGAGAGTGGAAAACTGGCTGACGATGAGATTAGCAAGTTGATTCAGGAAGGCATTAGCGCAAACTCTACCGCATTCCTGGAAAATGGAGAAGGTACTGAGAAGCCCAAGGGTGTAGGTAATCCAACGGAGGTAGCACTGCTACTGTGGCTTAATTCACAAGACATCAATTATCTGGAGTTAAGGGAAGATGCAAAGGTATTTGACCAGCTTACATTCTCTACTGAACGGAAGTTTATGGCCACATTGGTACACTCTTCCCTTCTTGATAAAAAGATTCTTTATGTAAAAGGTGCTCCTGAGATTGTATTTGGAAAATGTAAACAGGTTATATTGGAAGACAAATCTGTTAATGCCTCAGAATATCGTTCAACTGTTGAAGCCCAATTATTGGCTTATCAGAACATGGCTATGCGTACTTTAGGGTTTGCCTACAAAATAGTGGATGCAGATGCATCGGGCGATTGTGTAGATTTGGCTGCAGGCAATGATCTCAATTTCCTTGGTGTGGTTGCTATATCAGACCCAATTCGTCTGGATGTTCCGGCTGCTGTTGAGAAATGTCAGTCTGCCGGAATCAATGTGAAGATTGTGACCGGTGATACTCCTGGAACAGCCAAAGAGATTGCTCGTCAAATTGGATTATGGACAGATGCTGATACGGATTGGAATCACATTACGGGTGCAGGCTTTGCCGAACTCAGCGATGAGGAATTGCTGAAACGTGTACTGGATCTGAAGATAATGTCTCGTGCCCGTCCTACTGATAAGCAGAGGTTGGTTCAGTTATTGCAACAAAAGGGCGCGGTGGTTGCAGTAACTGGTGATGGAACAAATGATGCTCCGGCATTGAATCATGCACAGGTGGGACTCTCTATGGGAACAGGTACTTCTGTTGCTAAGGAGGCTAGTGATATCACGCTGCTTGACGATTCGTTTAATAGTATCAGTACGGCAGTAATGTGGGGACGTTCTTTATATAAGAACATTCAGCGATTCATCGTTTTCCAGTTAACAATAAACTTTGTAGCGTTACTTATAGTATTACTTGGAGCGTTTGTAGGAACGGAATTGCCGTTGACAGTAACACAAATGCTTTGGGTAAACCTGATTATGGATACTTTTGCGGCATTAGCACTGGCTTCTATTCCTCCTAGTGATGCTGTAATGAAGGAGAAACCGCGCAAGAAGGCAGACTTTATTATCACCAAACAGATGCGTTATAACATCCTTAGTGTGGGTACGGCCTTTTTAATTCTTTTATTGGGGATGATCACTTACTATACAGGTGGCGATGGTGTAATGACTGTTCATAACCTGACGATCTTCTTTACTACATTCGTAATGCTTCAATTCTGGAATTTATTCAATACAAGAGTATTTGGAACCAATGATTCTGCATTTAATGGCCTTTCAAAATCCTATGGATTAGAGTTTGTGTTGTTCCTTATTATTGGAGGACAGTTCCTGATTGTTCAGTTTGGAGGAAAAGTTTTCCGTACAGAACCTCTTGAATGGCAAACCTGGCTTGTAATTATAGGATTAACATCTGTTGTATTGTGGGTTGGAGAGATTGTTCGTTTTTTCAAACGTTTGAAGAGCAATTAAGAAATGAATCATCATATTAAGAACCTGATTATAGATTTCGGAGGAGTACTGGTTGATTTAGATCGTTCCCGTTGTATTAATTCATTTAAGTCTATTGGTGCCGATTGCATTGAAGAAATGTTGAATCCGTATTATCAGCGGGGGCTTTTAATGAAACTGGAGAACGGAGATATTACTTCTGATCAGTTTCACAAGGAATTGAGGATGACTGTTGGTAAGGAGCTTACCGATAGCCAGATTGATGATGCGTGGAATAGTTTTCTCGTAAGCATTCCGTCCTATAAACTGGAACTTTTGCTGGAACTTCGTGAACGCTATTCCGTTTATTTATTAAGTAATACAAATGAGATCCATTGGGAAATGTCTTGTGAGCGCTTTTTCTCTTATAAAAATCTTCGCGCAGAAGACTTTTTTGAGAAGATATTTCTTTCTTATCAATTGCATCAACTTAAGCCCTCTAAAGAAATCTTTGAAACTGTTTTAAAGGTAACCGGTATCAGGCCGGAAGAGACATTCTTTATAGACGACTCTGTAGCCAATTGTAAGATGGCTGAGTCTATTGGTATTCATACTTATACCCCAAAGGATCAGGAAGATTGGGGACATATCTTTAAATAAAGGGAAAATGAAGATCATTAGTGATCCAAAAGTTTATACAATTGAGCCATGTGTTGCGGCAATAGGATTCTTTGACGGCGTTCATAAAGGGCATCGCTATCTGATAGAGCAGGTTAAAGCTATTGGTTTAAGTAAAGGACTTCGTACTGCATTAATTACTTTCCCTGTCCATCCTCGTAAGGTTATTGACCCGGATTATAAGTTAGAATTACTTTCTACACTCAAGGAAAAAGAAACTCTTTTGAGCCAAGCGGGAGTTGACTATTGCTTTCTTCTTGATTTTACTGCTGAAATATCAGGCTTGACAGCTTATGACTTTATGGCTAGGATATTGAAGAAGCAATTTCATGTAGATTCTCTGATCATCGGTTACGATCATCGTTTCGGTCACAATCGCAGCGAGGGATTCATAGACTATTCCCAGTATGGAAAAGAGATTGGTATGGAGGTTATACATGCGAGAGCGCTTACCATTGAAGGCAGGAAGGTTAGTTCATCTGTTATTCGTAAGGCTCTTTTATCAGCAGAACTGGATTTGGCTAATTTTTACTTAGGTTATAACTATTCATTTGACGGTGTAGTTGTGACCGGGCATAAAGTTGGCCGCACCATTGGGTTTCCGACTGCAAATGTGAGCGTTGATTCAGATAAACTCATTCCTGCAGATGGTGTTTATGCTGTTCGTGTCTCAGTGGAAGGAAACGACTATTTCGGGATGATTAATATTGGTCATCGTCCGACGTTGAATAATGGTGTAAACCGTACTCTGGAGGTAAACATCCTGCATTTCTCTGAAGATATTTACGGCAAAACAATCCGTGTATCTTTAGTTAAACGTATCCGGTCTGAGGTTAAGTTTAAAGGGGTGGAGGATTTGAAAGTCCAGCTTCATAATGATAGGGTGAATGTTGAAGAAATCTTTAAGAATGAGATCGATCTTATGTAATGCCTTCTCTTTTTTTTGCATGTATTTAATCCTTTTTATCTTGCTTTGTATTTTAACCAGATCTTTTAGAACATTCTCAATTATACTTTGTTATCTAAATGATGTAAGACTGCATTAAGATGGAGGTATCCTGTAAAATATCGTTTGTCTACGGCCTGCTAATGAAAGAATAATTGCCTTTAAAAGCATTTGCTTTATGTAAGTAAGATATACTGTTTCTATTTTAATTATCAATAGGGTATGGATGCAATAACAAAAAACGTATTTCTCATAGAAAGAATTCGACACAGAGAGAAAGCTCAATGGCTAAAGAGGATTATCGAATCTCAGATGGGTGTGCAGGACGTTTCTGTAAATTCTTCGAATATGCTGATGAAGGTTGAATATGACTCGAATGTCATTTCTCCTCAAAAGATGCGGATGTTGATTCGCTCTGTAGGGTGTGATTTGCTTATTGATGAGAAGAAGATTCATGACCGGCTGAAACAAAAAGGCAGACTTAAACGGGATATAATTTCTTTTTTTATTGCCAGCGTACTTTTTGCACTTTCTTTCTTTACATGGAATTATACGTGGGGATTTATCGCAGTGGGTGTTACAGGATTTATCTTTCTTTTATTTCTGGTTATATTGATAAAAGAACAAAGGAGGAATTATTAATTTCCTCCTTTTGTTTTGAATGCTAAAGCATACATTCTCATTTGCTTCACCATTGAGAGTAGTCCATTGCTTCTTGTCGGTGATAAATGCTCCTTTAAACCTATTCTGTCTATAAAGTAAAGTTCGCTTTCCAGGATTTCGTTAGGTGTATGCCCGGATATTACTTTTATCAATAAGGTTATAATTCCTTTTACAATGAGTGCATCGCTTTCTGCACGGAAGACTAGCTTTCCGTCTATCTCATCGGCTTGAAGCCATACTCGGCTTTGACAGCCTTCAATCAGGTTCTGATCTGTTTTATATTGTTCTTCAAGAGGTTCTTGTTCATTGCCTAAATCTATCAGTAACTGATATTTGTCCATCCAGTCATCGAAGTCGCTAAATTCTTCAATTACCTGGTCTTGTAATTCATTAATGGTCATATTAATCTATGTTTTCTAATTTATTTTTCATTATACACCACATCTAATACGGTTTGTCCCACTGCTTTAAGTGTTGAACGATCTATAACATTCATATTATCGTCCATTGTGTGCCAGAAGTAGCCAAAACCTCCCTGTTCAGTGCTTCGGTCGGTAGGAATGATATCTATACTTGGAATCTTGGCTATGCGATTAACGAACAGATGGTCATCTGTTACATATCCTGCATTCTCATTGATAAAATAACTTCCATAGCCTAATGTGTTGGCCTTGTCCCAGATCTTCTTTACTGCAGACTTAGCAAATTCATTGGAATATGCTTCATTGTAGAACGTTGCGCCTTTGCCGCCAACCATATCAAGAAGAATGCCAAAACGCGCATTATATCCTTCCACATGAGGATTCTTTGCCCAATATTGCGTTCCTAAACACCAGCTATCTTCTTTATCCTGGCCTTTATAGAACTGAGGTGTACCGTAATCTTCTGCATCAAAGAAAATAATGTCCACACCTATTGACGGGGCTTTCTTCCCCATTAAACGTGCTATTTCAAGCAATACACCAACGCCACTTGCTCCGTCATTGGCTCCCAGAATGGGGGTATGATGCTTTGATTCATCTTTATCATTATCTGCCCATGGACGCGTATCCCAGTGGGCAAACAGAAGCACACGTTTCTTTGTTTCAGGGTTAAAAGAACCTATAATGTTACGGGCTTTCAGTATGGTTCCGTCATAAGCGGTCAAATCAGCATATTGGTTAGTAACTTTTGCGCCTAATGATGCTAGCTTTCCGGCAAGATATTCTCCGCAATCCGCATGTGTTTTGGTGTTTGGTACGCGCGGGCCAAAGTCAACTTGTGCTTTTACATAGTCATAAGCACTATCAGCGTCAAAGTCAGGAGCCTTAACAACCATTGCTTCTTCTGTTTGTTGAGTGGTAGATTTATTACTGTTAATTCCGCAGGAAGCACAGGCAAACAAAAGAGTTGCCGAGGCAAGTATGAAATAATTCTTTTTCATTCTTCAATGTTACTTTGTTTTTCGAGTCCAAAAGTACAATTCTTTCGGGAGATTAATTCCTTTTTCTACTGAGATTTAATAAATTTATACGATGAGCAATTTATTTAAATTTTAATTCTGCACCTTTTATCCCTACAGTTAGTTCTGATCTGCTGCCACAGATTAGTGGAACATTATCGATAACATGTCCTACAGGGAAATCAAAACATACAGGATAGCCGAAGGGCTTTACCATGTCGGCTATCATTTCATATACCTCTTTGCCAATAGAAAGGTCTTCCTCATATTCCGTAAATTGGCCCACAATTAATCCGGACAGCTTTTCAAGTACCCCTCCCAGTTTCAGGTTATTCATCATTCGGTCAATGTGATAAGGTCGCTCCCCAATGTCTTCAATAAAAAGGATACTCCCATCAGCAGGGAAATCATAAGGAGTTCCCCTTAGTCCATAGATTACAGAGAGATTGCCCCCCCGAAGAATACCGTTGGAAGTTCCTGGTATATTGAGTTTATGTTTGGGAGATGTATATGATGGCAATTTCCCGAACAGCATGTCTCTGAGATACAAAGAGCATGGATCGTTTTCCTGTTCTACTGAGAGATGCCTTGCCATTGGTGAATGAATCGAAGCATAATCATTGTGCTGAAACAGTTCGTGGAGTAGAGTCACATCACTGTAACCCAGTAACCATTTGGGGTTATTCCGGAATTTGGTAAAATCAATCTTATCTATCAGGTGGATAGCTCCGTAACCTCCACGGCTGCAAAGGATAGCTTTTGTTTCTTCATCGTCCATTGCCATCTGAAGATCGTCAGTACGTTGCTTTACTGAGCCCGAAAACCTTCCGGATTCTCCTCCGGCATGTTTTCCAAGTGTCACTCTGAACCCCCATGATTCCAGTACTCTTTTAGCTCCTTTCAGAAAGCTTTTGTCTATTTTTCCAGCCGGTGATATAATAGTAATCTTATCTCCCGGTTGAAGAAAAGGAGGATATTGAATTGTTCTCATATATTTACTTTTTCTGCAAATTTACATTAAAATTTGGTTTTAAGATATAGTAAGTTGATAAAGAGTGAAGAACTATGGAAATATTCTTTCCTCTTGTTTCTGCAGTAAGAATCAGTTTTTATAAGAATAGTATTAGTAATTTATGCTCTAGAGTAAATTTGAACATGGTTTGTAATTGGTTAAACAAGTACTTTGAAAGATATTAATTCTATAAAATATCAAATTGATAGTTTTGATAAGATAAATAAGTTGTTTGATTAGGAGTTGCTTACCTTTTGATTATTTTTATGGGGCGAAGCTGGAATGTCAATCTTTTTTCGCATATTTGCTAAAAATCTAATCCGAAATGGACGCAATAAGAAGCTTTGATCAGTTAACGACTCACCTGATGACCTTGAAAAGGCGCAAGCGAATAGCTGTGGTGTGCGCTAATGATCCGAATACAGAATATGCAATAGCGCGAGCACTTGAAGAAGGAATCGCTGAATTTCTCATGATCGGAGATTCTTCTATCCTTGAGAAATACCAGGCTCTGAAGAAATATCCTGAGTTCGTGAAGTCTATTCATATTGAAGACCCTGATGAAGCGGCACGTGAAGCGGTACGAATTGTGCGCAATGGTGGTGCTGATATTCTGATGAAAGGAATAATCAGTACTGATAATCTATTACGTGCTATATTAGATAAAGAGAAAGGATTGTTACCTTGTGGAAAGGTGCTGACTCACTTATCTGTGATGCAGATTCCTACGTATGATAAACTGCTTTTCTTTTCGGATGCGGCTGTAATTCCAAGGCCCACTCTGCAACAACGGATTGAAATGATTTGGTATGCTATTCATACATGTCACAGTTTTGGCATTGAACAACCTAGGATCTCTTTGATTCACTGTACAGAGAAGGTGAGTGCCAAATTTCCCCATTCACTTGATTATGTGAACATCGTGGAGCTGGCCGAGGCAGGAGAGTTTGGCAATGCAATTATAGATGGTCCTCTTGACGTAAGAACTTCCTGCGAACAGGCAAGTGGTGATATTAAAGGAATTGTTTCCCCGATTAATGGTCAGGCAGATGTACTGATATTCCCCAATATTGAGTCGGCAAATGCTTTTTATAAGGGCGTTTCTCTTTTTTCAAGAGCTAATATGGCTGGTTTGCTGCAAGGACCAGTCTGTCCTGTGGTACTTCCTTCCAGAAGTGATGATGGACTCTCCAAATATTATAGTATAGCTATGGCATGTATTACCTGTAATAAAGATTAGTGTATGAGAATTCTAGTAATAAACCCTGGTTCCACTACCACAAAGATAGCAGTGTATGAGAATGAAAATCGTCTGTTTGTGAAAACATTCTATCATTCTCCGGACGATCTTTCATCTTTTTCTACGATTCTTTCACAGTATGATTATCGGAGAGATCTGATTATTGATGAGCTCAAGAAAGAAGATCTATTTTATGGATTTGCTGCAATCGTAGGTCGCGGTGGATTATTAAAACCAATCTCAAGCGGAGTTTATGAAGTGAATGAGCTGATGAAGAGTGATCTTCGGAATGCTCTCATGCAACATGCATGCAACCTTGGCGGATTGCTGGCCGAAGAGATTTCTTTGCTCATTCCCGGATGTAAGGCTTATATTGCCGATCCTGTGGTGGTAGATGAACTGGAAGATGTGGCTCGTATATCAGGATCCCCTCTGCTTCCCCGGCTGTCTGTTTTTCATGCGCTCAATCATAAAGCCATTGCCCATAAATATGCCAGAAGCATTAATAAAAAGTATGAGGAACTGAACCTTGTCGTTGCACATTTGGGTGGAGGAATATCAGTGGCTGCTCACAGGCAGGGTAAGGTTATAGATGTAAATAACGCACTGGATGGCAGCGGATCTTTTTCTCCCGAGCGTGCAGGTACTCTTCCTGCCCGACAACTGGTTGAGCTTTGTTTTAGCGGCAAGTATACCGAGGATGAAATTGTTAAGATGATCAGGGGAAAAGGTGGATTGGTAGCTTATCTGGGAACTACAGATGTGCAGGTTGTAATCAAAAGAATTGAAGAAGGAGATAAAAAAGCTGAGTTGATTCTTAAAGCCATGATTTATAATATTGCCAAAGAGATTGGTGCCATGTGTGCTGCTTTATGCGGAAAGGTCGATTCTATTGTGCTGACCGGTGGAATTGCCTACAGTAGTTATTGTGTAAATAAGCTAAATGAATATATAAGTTTTCTTGCACCCATTAACATTTTTCCTGGAGAGGATGAAATGGAAGCATTGGCATTTAATGCTTTAAGGGCATTAAAAAGAGAACAAACTTGTGAAGAATATATTTAACAGGAATAGAAATAATTCAATGGGCTTGAAGGTGGCATTGGGGCAACAGTCAGAAAAACAGCAGATACATATATGCCTTACCTGCCATTTCTGGTTATTTACATTCTTATCGGTGTTCGGATAGTAGCGTTTGTAGCTTTTGCAGGGCAAGGAACTGGTCCTTTGTTATATTTTAGGAAAAAAGAAAGGATGCCTTTAAGGCACCCTTATTAAAATTTATATGTTCGTTTTGGATTTTTCGGAAACCATCCCTTCTTTACCCTTTCTTCCTGCTCAAAAACTTCTTTGATAGTCCAGAAGGATGAAAAAGCAAATACCCCTAATAAAGAAGAAATGAATATATCTTCTGTAGAGAATGAAGCAATAACGCCTGCTATTCCTAATAAAAGGAAGATCCACCAACATTTTGTTCCCCAATAATATTCCGCTTTAATCACAATAGGATGAAAGAGACCTATAATGAGAAAGGTGCAAATACCAATAATCAGTCCTGTTAAATGGTAAGAATCCAGAAATTCAGTCATCTGATAGTTATTTTTCTAATCTGATTGGGATTTCTTTTTTTATGCTTTGTTCCAGAGAAATTAATGTCTCAGTAGCTGTAACACCTGGAATTTCCTGCATTTTAGAATTTAAGAGTTCCATTAAGTGCTCGTTGTCGCATGCATATACTTTGGTAAGCATAGTGTAAGGGCCTGTAGTGAAATGACATTCTACAACTTCGGGAATCTTTTCTAATTGAGCTACTACATTCTTGTACATAGATCCTTTTTCTAACTTAATTCCTACGTAAGTGCAAGTCCTGTAGCCTAAACTTTTAGCATTAACATGGTATCCTGAGCCGATAATTACACCCAGATCTATTAGTCGTTGTACACGTTGATGAATGGCTGCACGAGAAACGCCGCATTCTGCAGCGACATCTTTAAAAGGAATACGGGCATTCTGTGAGATTATCTCCAGAATCTGTCTGTCAAGATTGTCTATCTTTTCCATATAAATGATTATAAGTTCTTTTTTTTTTGTATCAAATAGTAAGCAAATATAGAGAAATATTTTAATTTGCCTATCATTTATCCAAAATAAATCATTTCTTTGTTTCTAATTATCTATTTTTTGCGGTATATAATAGAAAAAGGGATGTTCTGACCGAACATCCCTTTTAACTTTATCACTTATCTAATTTGCTTCTTACTTCACGATTTCAAGTAATTCAACCTCAAAAACCAATGTGGAGAAAGGTTTAATCTGACCTGCTTCTTTTGAACCATAAGCTAATTGCTGAGGAACATAGATAGTCCATTTTGAACCAACAGGCATTAATTTCAATGCTTCTGTCCATCCTTTGATTACTTGGTTGGCAACAAATGTTGCAGGTTCTTTACGTTTGAAAGAACTGTCGAATTCTGTTCCATCGATCAAAGTACCTCTGTAGTTTACTTTTACTTTAGAAGTATCAGAAGGGATAGGGCCGTTACCAGCTTTTACAATTTTATATTGAAGTCCGCTTGGTGTAGTTACTACTCCGGCTTTTGCTTTGTTGGAAGCTAAGAAAGCTTCACCAGCTTTTTTATTAGCTCCGTAAGCTTTTTCCATAGATTTACCCTTGATAGCCTCCATATTTTTTTGAGTGTATTCCTGAGCCTGCTGCATGGTCATTTTTTGGCCTTTATTTAAAGTTCCGGCAATAAAACCAGCCATGAAGTTGTCTACGCTGATTGTTTTGGTTGAATCTGCACCAAACAATTCTTTGTTGACACCCTTAATCATTTGGCTCTTGATCTGATTACCAATTTGAAGACCTGCGAAATAAGCATCTTTTTTCTTACTGGTTTCTTTAACTCCATCATTTAATCCTTTGATAAACTCATCCATATAGGTTGTGTCCATCTGAACTCTTTGTACTAAATAGTCTTTTAGTCCTTGAGTCTGGCTCATACCAATAGAATAAGACAAAGAGTCGATGTCTGTCTTAAGATTTGCTTTTGGGCCTTTTCCTGTACAGGAAGCAAGAGTTGCAGCTGCAGCAATAGCCATAAAAATACTAACTTTTTTCATTTCCTTTTAAATGTTTATTATAATACTTGAATTAATTCTACGTCGAATATTAAGGTGCTGTGAGGAGGGATCATTTCGCCTGCTCCACGTGCTCCGTAAGCTAGGTCGGAAGGAATATAAAGTCTCCATTTGGAGCCTTCGGGCATTAGTTGAAGTGCTTCTACCCATCCTGGTATAACTTGATTAACGCCAAAGACAGCCGGTTCACCTCTTTTTACAGAACTGTCAAACAGGGTGCCATCAATTAATGTACCTTCATAATGACATTTCACCTGATCAGTTGCTTTGGCTTTTTTTCCTTTACCTTCGGTAATAACTTCATATTGTAATCCGCTGGGTAATGTGACAACAGTCTCTTTCTTTTTGTTTTCTTCAAGAAATGTTGCTCCTGTCTCTATATTGGAAGCACTCATTTTTGCTTCTAGTTCTGCAAAATACTTGTTCACAATTTCTCGTGCATCAGTATGGCTTATTGCCGGTTCTTCTCCATTCAGAACTGATTTGATTGCATTTGCAAAATCATCTACATTAATATTCTGAGCGCCCATGCTCAAAAGATTCTGGCCTATACCTAAGCCGATAGCATAACTAAATTTATCCATTCTTAAATTTTAAGTGTTATCATATTGCCTTTGTTTTAAGCAAACTAAGAATCAGTAGCTTACTAAAAGCACACAAAAGTAAGAGTTTTATTTGAATGAAACTTCTTTTATGCTTTAATTTTTCTTATTTTTGTAATAACGTTTAAATCAGGAGGAAACTTTTATGAAAAAACTGGTCGTTTTATCTGGTGCAGGCATGAGTGTAGAAAGTGGTGGAAGTACATTTAGGGGTGCCGGAGGCTTGTGGGGTAAGTATCCTATTGAACAAGTTGCCACTCCCGAGGGATATGCTGACAATCCAGAACTAGTCATAAACTTTTATAATGATATGCGCCGACAATTGTTTACATCTGAACCTAATAAGGGGCATAAACTTGTTGCGGAGCTTGAAAAAGAGTTCAATGTGACAGTGGTTACCCAGAATATTGATGATCTTCACGAACGCGCAGGAAGTTCAAAGGTAATCCATCTTCATGGTGAGTTAACCAAGGTTTGTTCTTCTTATTCACCTTATGATCAAAGATATGTGAAAGAACTATCTCCTGAAGAGTATGAGGTAAAAATAGGAGATTTAGCTTCGGATGGATCACAGTATCGTCCTTACATTGTTTGGTATGGCGAAGCTGTTCCTAAAATAGAAGAAGCGATTCAATACACTGAACAGGCCGATATTTTCTTAATTATAGGAACCTCGATGAATGTATACCCAGCGGCTGGGCTGCTCAATTATGTATCTGCCGATATACCTGTATATCTTATTGATCCTAATGAAGTATCAGTAAATAGTAATCGTCATCAGATTCACGTAATCCGTAAGGTGGCATCTGAAGGGATGGCTGAGCTAACAAAATTGTTGACAGGGAGAACTGACGTTTAATCTCTACTTCTCTCTTTTTATTTCAGAATAGTTGATCGGTGAGCATAAAAAAATATAAATAAATGCCTTATATGCAATTAAGTAATATATTAGGCATTCTAAAAAGAATCGTATGAGAGAAACAATTAGAATATATTGTCAGAATAATGATATTAGTAAAGATTTTCCTATAGGAAGTTCTCTTTTGCAGATATTCAAAGGATTTGACCTTGATTTTCAATATCCGGTTCTTAGTGCCAGAGTGAATAACCGGTCGGAAGGGTTAAACTTCCGTGTCTACAATAACAAAGATGTGGAGTTCCTTGATTACAGAGACCTTTCGGGCATGCGGACGTATGTCCGTTCACTGTGTTTTGTTCTATGCAAGGCCGTTGATGAAACTTTTCCGAATGGAAAAATTCTTTTGGAACATCCTGTCTCAAAAGGGTATTTTTGTAATCTTCTCCTTGGACGTCCTGTTACGCCGGATGATGTGGCTCGAATTAAAAAGAGAATGCAGGAGATAATTGAAGATAATATTTCCTTTCACCGGATTGAGTGCCATATCTCAGAAGCTGTCAAGTTGTTTACTGAGCGCAATATGATGGATAAAGTCAAATTGCTGGAAACCTCAGAATCGATTTATACCTATTATTATACTCTGGGGGAATATATTGATTATTACTATGGAAGTCTGCTTCCCAAGACTGGCGACATTAAATTATTTGATGTGGTAAATTACTACAACGGACTGCTTCTTCGCATTCCAAGCAGGGAGAATCCGAATGTTCTCGAGGAAGTGGTGAAGCAGGAAAAAATGCTTGATGTTTTCAAGGAATATCTGAGATGGAATGATATTATGGACATGAATAATGTGGGCGATTTCAATGTGGCGTGCAATGAAGGACATGCTACTGATATCATTAATGTGGCAGAAGCCCTTCAAGAGAAAAAAATTGCCCGGATTGCCGATACCATTTATCAACGTGGAGAAAACGGTGGCAAGGTGAGGCTGGTGCTAATCTCAGGCCCTTCTTCTTCGGGAAAGACAACTTTCTGTAAACGCCTTTCCGTTCAATTGATGACAAACGGGCTTAAGCCTTATTCTATTTCGCTAGATAATTATTTTGTGGATAGGGAAGAGACTCCTGTGGATGAAAAAGGAAATTATGATTACGAGTCTCTTTATGCACTCGATCTGAAGCTTTTTAATGCGAATCTGAGATCATTGCTAAAAGGTGAAGAGATTGAAGTGCCTACCTTTAATTTTGCCTTGGGTAAAAAAGAGTACAAAGGCAATAAATTAAGGATCGATTCCAATACGATTCTTATTTTAGAGGGCATTCATGCCTTAAATCCGGAATTGACCCCGCTGATTCCGCCAGAAAAGAAATTCAAAATTTATGTTTCAGCATTGACAACCATTTCTTTGGATGATCATAACTGGATTCCAACGACCGATAACCGTTTGATTCGCCGAATTATCAGAGATAATAATTACCGTGGATATTCTGCCAGAGAGACCATTTCCCGATGGTCAAGCGTACGGGCCGGAGAAGATAAGTGGATTTTTCCCTATCAGGAAAATGCAGATGTGATGTTTAATTCCGCTTTGCTGTTTGAACTTGCGGTACTGCGACGTTTTGTGGAACCTATATTAACGCTGGTTCCCCGTAACTGTGAGGAATATGCGGAAGCATATCGTTTATTGAAGTTTATTAAATATTTTGTGCCCATACAGGACAAAGAGATTCCGCCCACGTCTCTTTTAAGAGAGTTCCTTGGAGGTAGTAGTTTTAAGTATTAAATCTTTATATTAATAATGAATGTTTTTGTTCCTTTGCTGGAAACAAATCACTCCGGAATAGTTCACAATATCGAACTATTCATTAAATTTGTGGCGTGTTAAAGGTTTTAAATAAGTAAGAATGGTCCAAGGTTCTCATCAGATACAGTCACAACAGCAGACTCAGACGCTTTCTCCGCAGCAGATTCTGGTCGTAAAATTGCTTGAATTGCCGGCACTGGAGCTTGAAGACCGGATTCATGCCGAAATTCTGGAGAATCCTGCACTTGAAGAAGGTGGAGAAGAGGGTGCTGCAGATGATAATTTAGATAAGAATAACCTGGAGGAAGATTCCCGAACTGATTCTGATGATGATTATTCGTTGGGTGATTATCTCACTGAAGATGATATTCCCGACTATAAACTTCAGGAAAGCAGCCGTTCCAGGGAAGGACGTGCAGAAGATATCCCGTTTTCTGAAGTTACTTCGTTTTACGAGAACCTGAGAGAACAGTTAGGTGAACGTAATCTGACAGAGCGTCAGCAAGAACTGGCCGAATACCTGATTGGCTCTCTTGATAATGACGGGCTACTGAGAAAAAGTCTTTATAACATTTCCGATGAATTAGCTATTTATGGTGGCATCGACGCCAGTGAACGCGAACTGGAAGAAGCACTTAATATCATACAGGACTTTGATCCTGCAGGACTTGGTGCCCGAACTTTACAGGAATGTTTGCTGATACAAATAAAACGAAAGGATGATTCACCTACAAAACAAACCGAGATTAATATCATAGATAAGTGCTATGAAGATTTTACCCGCAAACATTGGGACAAGATTATGCAACGGCTTAATCTTTCTGAAGAAGAATTTCATGAGGCACTTCAGGAAATAACCCGGTTGAACCCCCGTCCGGGCAGTTCACTCGGAGAAGCTCTCGGAAGAAACCTTCAGCAGATTGTACCCGACTTTATTGTGGAAACATACGATGATGGAACAATTACGCTGAACCTCAATGACCGGAATGTGCCGGAATTGCGGATGAGCCGTAGTTTTACGGAGATGTTGGAGGAGCATACAAAGAATAAAGCGAACCAATCCAAGGAATCTAAAAATGCGATGCTTTTTTTGAAACAAAAGATCGATGCGGCTCAGGGATTTATAGAAGCAGTGAAGCAAAGACAAAATACACTGGTCAAAACAATGCAAGCCATTATAGATATGCAGCGTCCCTTTTTCCTTGACGGGGATGAGTCATTATTGAAACCTATGATCTTAAAAGATGTAGCTGATCGTACTGGCCTGGATATTTCAACAATTTCCCGCGTTTCTAATAGTAAATATGTCCAGACAAACTATGGCATATTTTCACTCAAATATTTTTTTGTCGAAGGATTTACAACGGAAGGCGGTGAAGAGATGTCTTCCCGGGAGATTAGACGGATTTTGAAGGAGCATATTGACAATGAAGATAAGAAAAAGCCTTTGACAGATGATGAGTTAACAGAAATCCTCAATAATGAAGGCTTTCCAATTGCCCGTAGAACAGTTGCTAAATACAGGCAGCAGCTTAATATTCCCGTGGCAAGGTTAAGAAAATGATAAATGAATAAATAAGAATAAGAATGAGAATAGGAATAGATAAAAATAAAGTTACTATAATAGCAAGAATCATATCCGCCATATTTAACCCTTTTGTTGTACCGTTTCTGGCATTTCTGGTTTTGTTCCTTTTCTCTTATCTGAACATGTTGCCTTTAGTGTACCGGCTAACTGTATTGGGGGTTGTTTATGCTTTCACCATTTTAATGCCTACGCTTGCCATTTTCTTGTTCAGGAAAATCAATGGCTGGGGTATAAAGGCTTTTAGAGACAGAAGAAAACGCTTTGTCCCTTATATACTCACAATTTTCTGTTATGTAGCTTGTCTGGCCATGATGCTTAAAATGAGTATGCCTGGCTATCTTACAGGTATTATCATTGCATCGTTAATGGCTATCGTTATTTGTATCTTAGTCAACTTAAAATGGAAAATCAGTGAACATATGACAGCTATGGGAGGCATAGTAGGCGGACTAATCGCTTTCAGCTTTATGCTGAACTATAATCCTATTTTCTGGCTATGTCTTTTTATCTTGTTTGCAGGGATGTTGGGCTCTGCCAGGGTTCTATTGCGGCATCACACTTTACATGAGGTGTTAATTGGTTTTCTGGTCGGCTTTCTTTGCTCAATTATTGGAATATTGTATCTTTAATTATAAACTATTAAAAACATAACTTATGAATTTTCCTGATAACTTAAAGTACACAAGCGAACACGAATGGATTCGCTTGGACGGCGAAGTAGCCTATATAGGTATTACAGATTATGCACAAGACCAATTGGGTGATATTGTGTTTGTTGATGTACCAAGTGTAGGTGATACCTTGGCAGCAGGAGAAGTTTTTGGAACCATTGAGGTTGTGAAAACTATTTCTGATTTGTTTCTTCCTGTATCTGGTGAAATTATTGAAATCAATGCCTCTCTGGAAGATAATCCGGAACAGGTGAATTCTGATCCGTACGGTGAAGGATGGATTGTAAAAGTAAAACCGTCTGATCTTTCAGAGTTAGACACTTTACTTGATGCGCCGGCATATCGTAAACTAATTAATGAATAAATAAAAATTATGACTCCAGTAGTAAGTATTATTATGGGCAGTACCTCGGATCTGCCGGTTATGGACAAAGCAGCTGCATTTCTTAATGACATGGAAGTTCCTTTCGAAATAAACGCCCTATCCGCACACCGTACTCCCGAAGCTGTGGAAGAGTTTTCCAAAAGTGCAAAAGAGCGTGGTATAAAGATTATTATTGCTGCAGCAGGTATGGCTGCCCATCTTCCGGGTGTAATTGCAGCATCTACAACTTTGCCTGTGATAGGTGTTCCCATAAAGTCTACTTTGGAGGGAATGGATGCTTTGCTGGCTATTGTTCAAATGCCTCCGGGAATACCTGTTGCAACTGTTGGTATAAACGCATCTCTTAATGCAGCAATTCTTGCCGTTCAGATTCTTTCGCTTTCTGATAAAGAGCTTGAAACTAAGTTCTCTGCTTACAAAGAAGGCTTAAAGAAGAAGATTGTGAAGGCCAATGAAGAACTGAAAGAGGTAAAGTACCAGTTTAAAACTAATTAATTTAATGCAATGACTTACATGCCGGCAGAAACTAGCTAGACGGTTTCTGCTGGCATGTTGTCTATTAATTCTAATCAGAGAATGGACTATTTTAATTATTCCCGTCGTAAATCATCAGTTGTAAATATCGGAGGGACTCCGTTGGGAGGAGAGAATCCTATCCGCATACAGTCAATGACAAATACTTCCACACAAGATACCGAAGCTAGTGTGGCTCAGGCCAGAAGAATTGTTGATGCCGGAGGAGAATATGTGCGTCTCACCACTCAGGGAATCAAGGAAGCGGAAAATTTAATGAATATAAATGTTGCGCTTCGACAATCCGGATACATGGTTCCTTTGGTTGCCGATGTTCACTTCAATCCTAAAGTAGCCGATGTGGCAGCCTGTTATGCCGAGAAAGTGAGAATCAACCCCGGTAATTACGTTGATGCCGCTCGTACTTTCAAGAAGTTTGAGTATACTGACGAAGAATATGCTCAGGAATTACAGAAAATCCGTGAGCGCTTTGTTCCTTTCCTGAATATCTGCAAAGAAAATTATACCGCAATTCGTATTGGGGTAAATCATGGTTCATTGTCGGACCGGATTATGAGCCGCTATGGCGATACACCGGAAGGAATTGTGGAATCGTGCATGGAATTCCTGCGCATTTGCGTGGAAGAGAATTTTACAGCCGTTGTTATCTCCATTAAAGCGTCAAACACTGTAGTGATGGTAAGAACCGTCCGCCTGTTAGTAGCCACAATGGAGAAAGAAGGAATGGATTTTCCTCTTCACCTGGGAGTTACCGAAGCTGGCGACGGAGAAGACGGAAGAATAAAGTCTGCTTTGGGAATTGGTGCACTTTTGTCGGATGGAATAGGCGATACCGTTCGTGTGTCGCTCAGTGAAGATCCCGAATGTGAAATTCCTGTTGCCAGAAAGCTGGTAGATTATGTAACTGCAAGAGCCGACCATATGTATATACCGGGTATTGTAGCTCCTGAATTTGATTATCTCTCACCATCAAGAAGAAAGACATTCGCCGTGAAGAATATCGGAGGAGAGAATCTACCGGTGGTTATTGTCGACCGGATGGATGGTAAAACTGATTATGATCCACAATTCACTCCTGATTATATCTATGCCGGACGTGAACTTCCGCAAGAGTGTTTGTCTGGAGTGGGTTATATACTGGATGGAGATGTGTGGACCGGGAAAGAAAACACCTATCCGGCATTTAACATTAACAGCATTGACGCGCTGAAGGAATCGAAATCTGAGCTGAACTTCTTTTTCCTTCCCTATATGGCCTTGACAGAGGAGCTGGCGGAAGACTTGAAGACGATGAATAACGTTGTTATCATCTCACAAAGCAATCACCAGAACCGATTAGGAGAACATCGTTCATTGGTGCATCAACTTATGTCCGCAGGATGCGAGCATCCGGTGGTTTTTTTTCAATATTATACCGAGAATGAAGCAGAAGACTTACAGATAAAATCAGCTGCAGACATGGGTGCACTTATTTTTGATGGCTTTTGTGACGGACTCTTTATCTTTAATCAGGGAAGCTTAAGTCATGCTGTGGTAGATGCTACTTCATTTGGAATCTTACAAGCAGGCCGTATTCGCACTAGTAAAACGGAATATATTTCCTGTCCGGGTTGTGGAAGAACACTTTTCGACTTGCAATCAACCATTGCCCGTGTAAAAGCCGCCACTAATCACCTTACCGGTTTAAAGATTGGAGTCATGGGCTGTATAGTCAATGGTCCCGGCGAAATGGCTGATGCCGATTATGGTTACGTAGGTGCAGGCCGTGGTAAGGTAAGCCTTTATAAAAAGAAAGAATGCATTGAAAAGAATATTCCCGAAGAGGAAGCTGTTGAAAAACTGATTGAGCTAATTAAGGTTAATGAGGATTATATGGAGAAAGAGTAAAAAAGGAATATAATAAGTTACTTGCTTACTGATCAGGGTCTGCTGAAAAAATCCAATCTACACTCAACATAGTATTGGTGCGGCTTGTTTTTTCAGCAGACCCTGATTAGATTCAGGATTAAATTAATATCTCTTATTTTTGTTTGCTACTGATTGCAGTCTTAATCAATTGCTGCCAGTAGCAAACATTTTTTTATTGAATGATTTATCAACTAATTCATTGGCAGCATTTAACAAAATAGACTTACTTGCATACTATCTTCTGTTGGGATCTTATTTCCACTTAAATTGAGATTAAAAATCTTTTCCAGTATCTGTTTTATGGTTCATCCGACAAATGCTGAATTTATACCCTCTAGAAAGTTACCACTCTCTGCTGATTTGATTGTATTTATATGATTGAAAATTCAGGCTTATAAGCATAACTATTTTTGTATTCTTTTTAAAAGTTTTTTCCCTAAATTTATGTCTTTGTGAACATATTTACCATTAATATATAGTTCACTCATTTGCAATATTGAATTGATATCTCCTAATTCAACACCTTTACTAAGATATTTTAAAGCTAAAGATTTTGTTTCCTTATCAATCTTTCCAGTTCGATGATTTTCATAGATGGAAGTTAAACAATGGTAAACATAAAAATATGCAGGTGGATAATTATATTTATTTGCCATAAATAAGGAATAAGTTAAATATTCTTCTTCATATTCCTCTTCTAGATATGCAATATTTAATTCATTGTAGGCTATTGTATCACCTTTTAATAATACTAGAGATTTTAATTTCTCGATTGGGCGAGTACTGTTTCCTGTAGTTACTATATCACCTTTTTTGAAATAGTCATTTTGGGAGTTTTCATACAAGGCTATTCCTATGATTGAAATAATAGTAAGAATAATTAAAGTGAGAATAATGATAATTAATTTATAACTTTTTGGTTTCATCAAGATAACTTTTTGTAGTGGTGAAATAAAATTTAAATAAGCTGTTTTACATTATAAACAGAGGAACTTACTATAGCCAATTTCTATCATAAAAAAGGATTTTGCCATCTGATGTCGATATTCTACGTAAATGAAAATCCGTATTTAGATAATAGTAATTACTATCTGTAAACTGAACTCCAACATCTTTACCAAACAATACTATCAAAGTGTCTATTTTATTTTTATATATGACGCATTCTTTTCTCACAAATCTAAAGCCACCTTTCATATACATTTGTGGGAAAAAATTAAATTTAGTTCTTTTCCCTTTTAAATTAATATATTCTTGCGTATTTATTGTATCAGATATACTGCAAGCAACGATTATTAAATCATTGAGTTTTTTGATTCTATAATTTATTTTAATTGGTGCCATATTGCTAATATAGTTCACGTAATCTATATTTTGAGTTACGCTATCAACATGCTTATATTCTATCACGATACTATCAGCATGGTACAGATGCTTATTGTTTTTTTTATCATAGGTACCTATCAATATTACCTTTACGGCTTTATTTGTTGTTTTTGTTGTTTTTCCACAGCTATTTAAAGCAATAAATATATAGCTATAAATCAGTATTTTAAAGATCCTATTCAATGTTATTTCTATTTTCTTCATCGCCTTTTCTTATTGCATTATCCATTTTATTGCCAAACCATCCTTTTAAATAATATAAAAACCATCTTAGTGTAGAATATTGGAGATTTTTTCTCCAAATAATTCCCCTGATCTTGACCTTTCGTTTTACTCCTCAAGCACCGATGTGCATGGAATGAAGAATTTATGTTTTTCAGTAAATAGGTATCGCATCTGACAAATCTAGTAATTTGTATTGAATTTGTACTGTTATCTTATGAGAATATTTTATTAAATTATTCTGTTGCACCGTGATTGTTTCTTTGAACTTAGCTTTCCCATTTCGTCGTAAGTGTTCTAAGTCTGAGTAAGGAGGGCACTATGGTTAGTAGGTGCAGGTCGTGGCAAGGTGAGTTTTTATAAGAAGAAAGAGTAATCCTGTTTTTAAAACTTATGTATATTTAACTAGTGATCTTTTTTCCTACCATCATTGAATTTCCTATACACCTGAGACACGACAAATTCTGTCAATCCAATTTCTATATAATATACAGGAACAAGAAATGTTACATACTTTTTAAGATTTAGTTTAAAAATTTCTTCATTTAAAAGACATAATTTTTCACCTCGTTTATATTTTATAGATAATACATCTTTAATTGATCCACAGGAGTCTATTTTCATTGTTATAATAAAAAGTCCACTGTACTCTAAATACTCATTTTCTGTTAATGTTTTTTTTAAAGCATAATCTATCTTTGTTGGATCTTTAAGTTCAATCAAAGGAGCATTAAATTCTCCAACTCCAATAATTGTTGAATCCCTAATTTGTGAGTACAAATTATTGCTGAATACTAGAAAAAATAATAGCGTCATGTAAAATTTCATAATTACTTATTTCTAACTTCTTTTAAATGTCTAATGCTGCGTCATTGAGAATTTTCCTTATATTTTTTTATGCAGCATTTTCTACGGCATCTGTTGCATCTTAATCCGATGAAATTTTCAATATACTAACAAGATAAATCATTATCTCTTCCGTCAGGGTATATCCTATTTATAGGATTATAGAGTAATAAACATAAGGAGAGATGGATATATTTAGTTCTGCTAGTGGATCAATAGTTGGCTATTCATAGCCAACTGTATCTTTAAAATCGCTAAAAGCCATTACTTTTTTCTTCTTGTTTTCTAAACTCACTATTACCCGTTTGCTATCAATAGTGATACACTTAATGTCTCTACAGTTTAGTCGATAAGGCTTTTTGTATAATCTAATATATGCTTTATTGTTATTGTCAATAAGAACAATTATAGGTTGGCCTTTGTACAAAAAAAAGATTTTATCAATTTTATCATTTGAACATTCAAGCATTAATTCATTTTCAAAAGTCTTAACTATTATTTTGTTAGCTTCAAGTTGAAATAAAGTTAATAACCGATAATGTTGATGTGTACCACTTAAAAAAATAAAGCTATTTCTAAATTTGAGGATGAATTTAGGAATAAAATTACAGGATTCAGAATCTTTCAAATAATAGTATTCCTTTTGAATACTATTATTATTTATCATCACATTAATAATTACAGTAGTATCATTCTTAAGTCTATACTCGATTTTATTTGATATATCCAGGACACTATCTATTCTGCAAGTTAACTCTTGAGAATAAGCATAAAAAGGATAAATAGATAGAATTAATAATAAATATAAATATTTCATGTGTATATAAATTATTTGAAAATTTAGTATAACGACCTCCACTAAATGCTTTAATCAATCTGTCTGGCTAAGCAGCTTTAAAAATATTAAAATTATTGTCAGAGATTTCTATCCCAGTTGTTCTCGCTTTTATGTGATTGAAGCCCTTTGCTGCTAAATCAAAAGTTCAGCTCATTCTATTTGATTATTATTTACTTTAAAAGCAATGTTTCATAAATAATATATTTATTTCCTATTATTAGTCGGTACTACCCGTCGTATCGTTCCGTCTTCATTAAATATCATCCTATCAATGCAAACTTCACGGTGGTAACCCGGTCCATCTTCTTTATTCAGGTAATTCTTATTGATTCGGTGATAAACAATATACCATTCATCTTTTCCAGGGATTTGTAGTACAGAATTGTGTGCTGGGCCATAGATCTCATTCGTTGCATCTTGTATCAGAACAATGGGATCTTTAGCCACCTCGATAGGACCGGTAGGTGAACTGCTTGTTCCATACGCAACGTGATAGTTAGGAGAGCCAGTGTCGTCTACCGACCAAAGAAAATAATACAATCCATTTCTATAAAACACATAAGATGCTTCGCGAAATGCATAAGTATCCAGCGTTCCACCTTGTGGGGTAAGCACAGCAGTAGTGCCTTCTTTCAGTGATGTCATATCTTCGTTAAGTTCAGCAACGGCCATATAACCATTACCCCAATACAGATAACTCTTGCTAGATTTAGGATCTGTAAATACATCTACATCTATCTGCTGACCTCTTCCAACAGGTGATGTTGTTACAATTGGGTGACCCAGATCTGTAAAAGGTCCGGTAGGAGAATCAGATGTGGCAACACCTATCTGCTTTCCTTTTCCGTCTTTACTATTAGCACTAAAATAAAAGAAGTATTTATACTTTCCATTAATTCGTTTCTCTTCAATGCAAGGTGCCCATGCATTACCGTCGGCCCATTTTACCTGATCGGTTTTCACATCAATAATAGTGCCTTCATCTTTCCATTTTTTCAGATTTGTAGACGAGAATATATTAAAAGTGTGTCCTCCCCAACCTGCAACTCCGTCCGTAGTAGGATAAATGTAATATTTACCCGTCTTGTGCGAGTACAAGACTTCGGGATCAGCATGAAATCCCGGTAAAATAGGATTGGTATGTTTATTCTTACTTATACCTGAAGCAGCTTCTTCATCTTCATTGTTCCCCGTGGGAGTGGTAAAATGATAAGCATTGTTATTCGCTGGTTTATCATTAGCGGCGGCAGCTTTTCCTGACAGAGTCAAGAATAATGATAAGAATAGTAAAGTTGCATTTTTCATTTCATGTTTCATTTTAAATAAGTGCGGTCAAAAGTAATAGAAAAGGTGCTTTCTGTCAATAAAAAGCTAAGATTTATTTTTTAGGACCCCACTTATATTATAACATATAACAATTTATTTTTAATTGCCTTGACATAGATCTTTTGTTTGTGCCACCTATAAAACGCACATACTTATTAATCAATGCTTTACCAAATGCTGTAAGCCTGCTGTGGTGTAGATGGTGTACATAAAAAGAGTTTTTTTAGCTTTCAGAAAATTAATTTTGAAAATTCCGCAAATTGCAGAATTTTCAAAATTTTATTTTTCAGAACGAAAAAAGAACGATTTATGTACACCATCTACACCCCTATAAAATGTATCTTGTTGATAACCAAATGTATTTGCTCACTTGTAAAGTGCTTAGTTAGAAATAGTAAGATCAAAGCAATTAGATTATTGCAATGCTGCTTTGGAATTATTGAATAAGAAAAGGGAGGTTAGTAATTCTTAAAGGAGGGTATAAAATAAACATGTACAAGATTGGATGTAAACTTGTACATGTTTACTTTCAATCTTGTACATGTTTGGATTGACTTAACCTTATAAAATGATTAATATCCGGTTAAATCTATCTTAGTTTGCCGTTATCACTTTGCTTGAGCTGAAGCAGTATGAGGCGAACTTGCTTTAACCGTACTTAAGATACTCTTATATTTTTCAGGATTATTGAGTAACTCAATAGCTTTCACTAATCCATCGTCATTCTTCAGTTGTTGGGTAATTGCTCCCTTCTGATATTGGTAACGCTTAACAATCTCGGCAGAGATCAGCGATTTGATATCCTTAGAGAAATGATCCAGATCACGGTCCTGGTTATGACTCAGCTTCTTTTCCAGCGCTTTAAACTCTTCCGATGCATCGTCCATGTATCCTTCGAATTCTGCTACCTCTTTGAGATTTTTAAGTACTTTATCGCTTTGGCGGTCATATTTAAAATCGGATTTATTAACCATTGCCTTGAACTCTTTATAATCCTCGTCTGTCAGTACAAAATCCTTTGCGGCAGGGATGGTTGTATGTTTCAGGCAATAATTGTTGGCATATTCAAAGATAAGTTTGTCTACCAGTAGGTAATAAAGGATATTAGGAGTTTTTTCCGCTTTGATTTCCATATCCGGTGTAATACCTCCTCCGTCACGAACTTCTCTGCCTGCAGCTGTGTGGAATACGGTGGTAAGACTATCCGGTACGCGTCCCACGCTTCCGTCTTCGTTGCGGTGTTTGTAATCAATGGCCTGAACGCATCGTCCGCTGGGGATATAATATTTGGCAGTGGTAAGCTTCAGACTGCATCCGTAAGGCAGGTTCCGGGTGGTTTGCACAAGTCCCTTTCCATACGTTCTTGTTCCCATAATCACTGCACGATCAAGATCCTGAAATGCACCTGAAAGAATTTCTGAAGCTGAGGCAGATGAGCTATTGACTAATACAGTAATAGGAATATTCGGATCAATAGGCTCGTGAGCTGTTTTATATATTCTGTCTCCTTGTTTCATCTTTCCACGGGTAGCAACAATTTCTGTTCCTCTTGGAAGAAACATATTGGCAATCTCAACAGCTTCGTCCAGTAATCCTCCACCGTTGTTGCGCAAGTCAATTACCAATGAGGTAATGCCTTTCTTTTTCAGTGCCAGAAAAGCATCTTTAAACTCTTTGGCCGGTTTCCCGGTGAAAGAACTTAGCTGGATGTATCCGGTATTATTTGCTTCTACACTATAATAGGGTACTGCCGGTATCTGAATGGATTCACGCGTTAATTTAAATTCCAGGGGTTTCTTAGTTCCGGGACGTTCCACTTTCAGGAGAAAACTGGTCCCGATCTGACCTTTTAAAAGTTCGCTCACCTGAGCTACGGATTTACCTTTTAAATCTTTTCCGTCTATTTCCACTAGAACATCACCTGCCTTCAATCCGGCTTTTGCCGCCGGCATACCTTCGTAAGGTTCGTCTATGGCCACTTTTCCTTTATAGTAGGTAATAACCGAACCAATACCTCCGTAACTTCCCTTAATCATCAGGTTGAGATCGCCCATATCTTCTTCAGCATAATATTCCGTGTAGGGATCTAATGCTTCAAGCATAGCATCTATGCCTGTACGGATGCTTTTGTCTGGATTGATGGTGTCTACATAAAACATGTCCAGTTCTTTATAAATAGCATTGAAGATATCGAGATTTTTAGCAGCCTTGATGTTTCTGTCATCATCTTTAAAGCTGGAGAAGGAAAGTCCCAGCAGAACCACTCCAGCCAGGATAGCAATCTTTTTAGTGAGGAAATTTTTCATATTACTGTTTTTGAATTGAGGCTAAAAGTAAATGATTAACTCTTTATTGCGAAATAATAGTGTTAATATTTAACTTTATTTCATCCCATTGCTGTTTTGGCATAGTAGTTCCTACCACCTGAATAACGTTTCCGGATAAAACAGAACCGATGTTTGCACATTTCTCCAGACCATATCCACAAGTTAATCCGTAAAGGAATCCGGCAGCAAAGAAATCTCCGGCTCCGGTGGTATCCACTACATTGTCTACTTTAATAGATTTGGCATGAATCTCTTCGGTTCCTTTCTTTATATAGGATCCTTTTGCACCGATCTTTACGATGGCAATGCTACACATTCCGGCAATATCTCCTAAAGCTTCCAGCGGTTCCTTTCCAGTGAAAGATTTAGCCTCTTCTTCGTTGGCAAAGACAATATCTACGTATTTTTCTACCAATAAGGTGAAGAACTCAAGGTCGTTCTCAACAACGTTGTAACTGGCAAGGTCCAGGCAGATCTGCAATCCAGCTTCTTTGGCCAGTTTGATGGCACAAAGAATCATTTCATGATCCTGTACCAGGTATCCTTCAATAAACAAGTAGCTATATCCCTCAAACAGCTCAATAGAAAGATCATTCGCTGTTAGTGATGAAGCGGCGCCCAGATAAGTACCGAAAGTTCTTTCGCCATCCGGTGAAATAAATGTTGAAGCTACTCCTGAAGGTAAATCACTGCTCAGTAATTTCTCTTCGATATTGTTTTTAATTAGATTTTCGCGATAAAAATCTCCGAATTTATCATTTCCTACTTTTCCTATAAATCCTGTTCCGGCTCCAAGGCTGGCCAATCCCAGGATTGCATTTCCGGCAGAACCGCCGGTTGCAAGGTGGGTTTTCATCTGAGAAAATCTATCGTTAATCTGCTGAAGCTTAGTCTCATCAATAAGCTGCATACTACCTTTGGGTAATCCCATTTCGTGTAGTAAATCATCGTCTTTTAATGTTGCAAGAACGTCTACAAGGGCATTGCCTAAACCAATTATTTTATCCATTTAGAAATTTTTTCTGCAAAGATATTGCATATTTCAATAATTCCTATTACTTTTGCAACGCATTTTGAAAAAAGGAACATTCTTCGATAGCTCAGTTGGTTAGAGCATCTGACTGTTAATCAGAGGGTCGTAGGTTCAAGTCCTACTCGAAGAGCCACTTTAGTTTTCAAAATGTAAATTCTTCGATAGCTCAGTCGGTTAGAGCATCTGACTGTTAATCAGAGGGTCGTAGGTTCAAGTCCTACTCGAAGAGCATAGAAGCCTGCATTTAATGTAGGCTTTTTTTGTTTTAACCACTAATCTATTTCTTATGCATCCATTATCCCAGTTCAGTTTTTGTCCTAAATGCGGTTCTTCCCACTTTGAAGAACACAATGAAAAGTCAAAGATTTGTCGTCAGTGTGGCTTTGTCTATTATTTCAATCCATCATCCGCCACGGTTGCTTTCATCTTAAATGAGAAGAATGAACTGCTGGTGTGCCGTCGGGCAAAAGATCCCAAGAAGGGAACTTTAGATCTTCCCGGAGGCTTTATTGATATGCACGAAACAGCTGAAGAGGGTGTAACACGGGAAGTGCTCGAGGAGACAAGTTTGAAAGTAGATAAAGCAACTTATCTATTTACACTGCCCAATATTTATATCTATTCCGGCTTCCTGGTACATACACTGGATATGTTTTTCCTTTGTGAAGTAAAGGATAGTTTTTCTTTTGATGCAAAGGATGATGTGGCCGATTCTTTTTTCATTCCTTTAGATAAGATTAATCCGGAAGAGTTTGGCTTGGATTCTGTCAGAGAAGGAATTGTTCGTTTTATAAAGTCCCGGACTCTATAAAAACGAGGCTATGTAATTATGGGATCTTTGGTTTAAGTTCAACAGGGGATCACATGAATATAAAATGATTTACTTTATTATACGTTTTCTTTGTAATGTACTGAATGCTGAAAATATAATTTAAAGCGCCTATTTACTGTTATATGAATAATGTAAGATAAATGGAATATGTTTGAGATATTATATTAATATCTGATAAATACTTTTACGGCAGATTATTGATTTACTAATTAAAAATTAAAATCACGCAAAAAAGTATGAAAACAAATTACTATTTATTAGATTCATTCCGAAAATGGAAAGGTAGTGTATTGAAATCAGCGCTGATAATAGCTGTGGCATTGCTCTTCGCAGGAACAGCTAATGCCCAGATTCAGATAATTTACACATCCGATTCTCATTATGGTATTACCAGAAAAAACTTTCAGGGGGCTACATCTGTCAATGCACAGGTTGTCAATGCTGCTATGGTATCCAGAATGAATGGAATGTCATCTGTTTTATTCCCGAGTGATAACGGAATAAGTGCCGGCCAAACTGTTGGATCAATAGATTATTTGATAAATACCGGCGACATTGCAAACAGGCAGGAAACCGGTATTCAACCGGCTGCAGATTCCTGGGCACAATTTGCTGCAGATTATCTTAACGGATTGACTCTGAAAAACAGATTTAATCAGAAAACGTCGATATTACTCTGTCCCGGTAATCATGATGTGTCAAATGCCATTGGATTTTACAAAACGATGAATCCTTTGACCGACAACACTTCCATGTTTAATATCTATAATTATATGTTTAACCCATCTACACCTAAAGATGCTTCAACTTATAACTATACAATGGATAAGATAAATTATTCAAAGAATATTGGCGGAGTGCATTTTATGTTTGTTACCTTGTGGCCGGACTCAGCAAATCGTATCTGGATGGATGAAGATCTTGCTTCTGTAAGTGCAACAACCCCTGTTGTTATTTTTACTCATGACCAGCCGGACATTGAAACAAAACATTTACATAACCCCAACGGTGATCATGGTGTTAACTCTGCCGACATGTTTGAGAATATGGTTGAGGAAATATGCAAAGACGGAACATCCGTTTCGGCTCCTTCTACTATTGAGCAAAGAAATTTTGCGAATTATGTGAAGTCTCATCCTAACATAAAAGCTTACTTTCACGGTAATTCTAATTCAAATGAATACTATATTTACAGGGGGCCGGATAATAATATCGCTCTAAGAACTATTCGTGTTGATTCACCTATGAAGGGGGATATATCCTCAAAAGATGAAACAAAACTTTCGTATCAGGTAATTTCGCTGGATTCTGTATCCAGAAATATGACCGTTCGTGAATGCTTATGGAACCCAACTGCAACCAACGGAGCTCCTGTTAAGTGGGGTGCCAGCATTACATTTGCTTTAAGTAAAGTTGACTCACTGATCAGCGTTGCTAATTCATTGGTTGAAGCTGATTATACAATTCCTTCATGGACACTCCTAAAGAGAGCAGTTACTTCAGCTGTTTCTTTGAAAGATTCAATATCTACGGTGTCTTTACAGAATGCATTGGCCGGACTTAAATCCAAAGAGACTCCTTATAGTATTAACATGACTTTTAATGGGGATCCGAAAAGCAGACTTGGTTTCACCTGGTTTACTAATACTGGAATTACGGGAGAAAAAGTTGAAATTGTAACTGGAAATGTTACTGATCCGAATGCATTTAACTCACCGACATTTAGCATAGATGCCACAAGCACTGCTTTTAATGGAGCAAATTATACTGCGGCAAGAAATAACCTTGCATCTTTAGCTGGAATAGAGAATAATTCTAAAAGAAGTTATTTGAGTAACAAGGCATTAGTTTCCGGCTTAACTCCAAATACAACATATTCATTTCGTGTAGGAAAAGCAGGAGCCTGGAGCGAAATAGGAACTTTTACTACGGCTAAAGATTCAAAAGATCAGTTTTCTTTTGTTTACGTTACTGACCCTCAGGCAAACACAGATGAAATGTTTGATATTTCCCAGAGAACCACACATGCAGCAAATGCAATGTATCCAAATGCTAACTTCTGGTTAAGTTGTGGCGACTTGGTTGAATCTTCAGGATCTGCCAATTCAGAATGGGAATACGAACAATTTTTTCAGACTCAACAGGATATTTTTATGAAAAAACCGTTTGTTCCTGTTACGGGGAATCATGATAAATCAACGAATAAGAACTTTACAAACCACTTCAATACTGAAAATGTAGCGTTCGATCTTGCAAATTCAACTACTCCGGGAAGTGTTTATTCGTTCGTTTATGGTGATGCTCTTTTCATGGCTTTAAGTTATGAGGATTATAGTGTACCCGGACAACTTGAATCAATAGCAAACTGGATGAGAAGTCAGGTAGCTGCACATCCTGATACAAAATGGAGAATAGCATTTTACCATAAAACCATGTATACAGGCAGTGCCAGCCATCAAAGTGATGCTGATGGCAAAGCTGTTCGTATGGCAATGGGTCCGGTTTTTGATGAACTGAAAATAAATCTGGCTTTACAAGGACATGACCATGTTTATGAAGTAATGGGCCCAATCAATAACAGTACACGGGTAGCTAACTCTGTAACAAATCAATTATCGGTTACTTTTGATTCACGCGAAAATGTAACCGGGAAACAGGGTGGAGTATTTAATGTTAAAAATGGTACGCTTTATTTCCTGAATAATTCGGCAGGAAAGAAAAAATATGAACCACGTAGTGAGGCTCAAATGACTTCTGAAGAATCAAAAACTGGTATAACTAATTATTTTGGACTTTTCTCAGGACGTTTTGGACAAAGAGGTCTGCCTACATTTAGCAACATAACTGTAAGCTCGGATACTATTGATGTGAAAACCTATGAGGTTAATGATTTAGGACAAGCTGATTTATTTGATGGCTTCAAGGTCGTTAAGTCTGATAATTTTGCTTCTGGCATTACTAATACTAGCAACGAAGAAAATGCAATAAGCTTTTATCCTGTTCCGGTTAAGGATTATGCTTATATCAACCTGAAAGAAGCTGTTGAGGCAAAGGTGGAAGTATATTCTTTAAATGGTCTGTTGGTTAAATCGGAACCAATTAATGGTTCGGCTCAGATAGATTTGAAACAACTTACAAAAGGAGTTTATGCTTTGAAAGTTGTTGCGGGAGTAAGTGTTTACACTGTAAAGTTTGTTAAGGAATAGAACGAAGGAAAGATAGTCTTAACTTTTCAATATAGAATTTGGTTTGAATAGGTTAGCCTGCAATGGGCTAACCTGTTTAGCATATGTGCTCTGCATGCCCGGGCATATAGAAACAGAAAGATGGGCCTCATTAAACTCATTTACAGAATATTTTCAGAAACTTACTGTGGGTATTATTTGTTACTATATAAAATAAATAGCTTTTTGTTCATACATTAAATTCTATCGATTATGAGTGACAAGCATCCAAGCTCCGGTCGGGCGCCTGCAGTGGCCGGACAATTCTATCCTGCCAGTCCCGATGTATTGCAAAAAGAGCTCTCAGAACTTTTTGCTGCTGCTGCTCCCAGACAATATGAGAATGTCAGGGCTATTATTAGTCCTCATGCCGGGTATGTCTTTTCAGGAAAGATCGCCGCTTCGGCTTTCAACCAGATTGATGAGAAAGCAGATTATAAGCGTGTTATCCTGATTGCTTCGTCGCATCGGGCTTACTTTGATGGCGCGTCAGTCTATTGCGACGGCGATTTCCTGATGCCATACGGAAAAGAAGAGGTTGATACCGAATTTGGAAAGATGTTGGTGGAGCGTTATCCTTTACTTTTTTCTGATAATCAGTCACCCCATTTGAACGAGCATAGTATTGAGGTACAACTTCCTTTTTTACAACATGTGTTGCAGGGAAAATGCAAGATTGTACCTATCGTTCTGGGAACATCTGATCATGTGGTTTGCAGACGGATTGCAATGGCCCTGAAGCCCTATCTGAATGCGGATAATTTATTTGTGGTTAGTTCCGATTTCTCTCATTATCCTGAGTACGAGAATGCTAAATTGGTGGATTTGGCTACCGAAAAGGCGATTGAGTCCAATGATCCAAAACATCTTTTGTCTGTTTTGTCAGATAATGCACATAAGAACATTCCTAATCTGGATACCTCTCTTTGCGGCTGGACTTCCGTACTGACACTGCTTTACATGACCGAAAATGATGATTCTTTTCTTTACCATGGTATAAAATATAGCAATTCCGGTGATGCAAAGCTTTTTGGTGGTCGTAATCAGGTGGTGGGCTACTGGGCTATTGCATTGACGGAGAACAATGGTGCAGAAAAAAAAGAGTTCACTTTTTCGGCAGAAGAGAAGCAACAACTGTTGCAGGAGGCAAGGTGGTCTATTGAAAAGCTGTTTGGAAAAGTGGAGCAAACGCCATTGGATATGAATAATTGTTCTTCTGCTCTCAAGGCTAAATGCGGGGCTTTTGTCTCTCTCCATAAGAAAGATGGTGCATTGCGCGGCTGCATTGGACAGATGGCGAGCGATAAACCCTTGATTCATACCATACGTGATAAGGCTGTAGCAGCAGCCAGATACGATTCCCGGTTTCCAGCAGTGACCAAGGATGAGTTGAAGGAGATAGATATTGAGATTTCTGTGCTCTCTCCTTTGCAAAAGATTCACGATATTTCTGAAATTGAACTGGGAGTTCATGGAATTTATTTGGTTCAAGGTTTTTACAGTGGGATATTCTTACCTCAGGTGGCTACCGAAACCGGCTGGGATAAGGAGACTTTCCTTGGCCACTGTGCACGGGATAAGGCCGGCATTGGATGGGAAGGATGGAAGAATGCGGATATTTATATCTTTACTGCTACAGTATTTGGGGAGAAAGAGTAAATTTTCCGGTCGAAGTTTAAACGAAGATTCTATTCCCATACTCCGGCGATAGGTTCTTTGCAGAACTCGCATTTTCCTTCTTGAATGTGATTCCTCTCCACATTAAAGCCGTTGCGCTCAATAATCATTCGTTTGCAGTGTGAACAGTAGGTGTTTTCGTCGTGGAGACTTGGGATATTACCGACGTAGACATATTTTATCCCCGCTTTTTCTGCAATATTTTTAGCCTCTATAAGTATTGATTCCTGTGTGGGGGGCATATTTGCAAGTTTGTATGCCGGGAAAAAACGGCTGAAATGCAATGGTGTATCAGAAAAACCGTTTTCGATCAACCAATTGCACATTGCTTCAATCATCTTTGGATTGTCGGTGTAGCCTGGGACCAACAGATTGGTGATTTCCAGCCACACGCCTTTTTCTTTCATCGTTTTCAGTGTATCGAGCACAGGTTGCAGCCGTCCGCCGTCCAGTTCCCGATAGATGGCATCATCGAAACATTTCAGATCGATATTGGCAGCATCCAGATAGGGACAAAGGTCGAGCAGCGGTTGCTTGTTGATAAAACCGTTGGAGATAAAGACTGTTCTTAGTCCTTCTTCATGCGCTATCTGCGCGGTGTCATACACATACTCATAGAAGACTGTTGGTTCAGTGTAGGTAAAGGCTATCAATTGCGTATTGTGAGCAATAGCGCTTTTTACAACTTCTTCCGGAGGTAGATCGTAATGGTCCAGTTCATTTGGCGAACTTTGCGAGATTTGCCAGTTCTGGCAGTTGAGACAGCGGAAATTGCATCCGGCCGTGGCCAGCGAGTAAATCCTTTCTCCTGGGAGAAAGTGAAACAACGGTTTCTTTTCGATGGGATCAATTCCAATCGAACAGGGATTTCCGTAAGCCAAGGAGTAAAGAACACCTCTTTTGTTCACTCTGGTTTTGCAGATTCCAATTCCTCCTTCGTTAACCAGACAGTTGTGTGGACAGATGTGGCAACGTACCTTGTTCCCCTCCATCTTTTCCTGATAAGCCGAAAGCTTGTGCCATTTTCCTAAATTTATTGTTCCCATGATAAAAGTTATAGTTAGTTTGCAATAAATTGAAATTCAGTTAATTCTTTATATATAACATTCAGAAGAACAAAGAGTTGCGGATGCGACTTATCAATCTGTTTAATTGAGGTTAATGAAAGCAAGGAATTGTTATATGGCAGCATATAAACGTGCAGGAAAATCAAAAGATGAAATTAGTGAGATAATCTCCACAGCCTGAATTTCATTGAATTTATAATGCTTTTTGAGCTGCTCTTTGATAAATATATGTAAAGTCCTTTTTAGTTTTTTTACGAACATTCCTATTGCTTACTCAATGGAAGATTGTATTTTTGTAAAAACTATTATTATGAGAATAAGAAGAACTCTGCTTGTATTTCAGTTTATTAGTGGTTTCCCTATATTTGTTACTGCTCAGCAGTCCTCAACAATAACTTCTTATGTTCGTTCATTTGAGAATGGGAAAGAACTTTTTCAGCAAAAAATTTATTCATCGGCTCGCCAGGTATTGAAAACATTTGTTCAGCAAAAGGAAGATGCAGATTTAATTCAGGAGGCAGAATACATGATTGCATGTACATCCTATGAGTTAAATGAAAAAAATCGCATTGCTGAGCTGCATGGTTATCTGAATAAATATCCGGATTCTTACCATTCAAACAGAATAAATTCTTTAATTGCTTCTGCCTATTATTTTGATAAAGAGTATAAAGAAGCGGTTGCTCTTTTTTATCATTGCAACCCCGACTTACTTAGCAGGGAGGAGTGCCAGGATATTACTTTCCGTATGGCAATGGCCAACCTGATGACGGGAGACCTTGTTCAGTCTGCTACCTGGTTCAGAACATTGCAGCATGTGGGTACTAAATATTCTGCAGATTGCTGTTATTACCTGGCTTATATTGATTATACGAAGCAAGAGTACGATACAGCGCTTAAGGGTTTCCTTTCTCTGGAAGGGGAACAGACTTACGGAGAATTGGTTCCAGCTTTTATTGGCGAGATTTATTTAAAGCAGAACAGGTATGAAGATGCTGCGAAAGAAGCACAACAATGCATCGAACGATATCCGCAAGGAAAACAAATAACTCAGCTGCAACGCATTCTGGGAGAATCTTATTATCATACCGCTCAATATTCAAAGGCAGTGGATGCTTTTAATCAATATATTGCTTCTGCAAAGGAACCTTCACGGGAAGCTCTTTATTTATTAGGACTTTCCTATTATGAGACGAATGTATACTCTCAGGCTGCCGAAACGCTGGGCAGGGTGGTAACTGTCAAGGATGCCTTAACCCAGAATGCTTATCTTCATCTGGGCTTTTCTTATCTGCAGTTAGTGGAGAAAAACAAAGCGAGAATGGCTTTTGAACAGGCTTCCTCTTCCGATTATGATTTAAAAGTAAAAGAACAGGCTCTATATAATTATGCTTTGTGTATTCACGAAACTTCATATTCGGCTTTCGGTCAGTCGGTAACGGTTTTTGAACACTTCCTCAATGAATTTCCCTCTTCTGTTTATGCTGAAAAGGTGAGCGATTACCTGGTGGAAGTTTATATGAATAGTAAGAGTTATGCTGCAGCATTGAAATCTATCGAGAAGATATCACGGCCCGGTACACGAATCATGGAAGCTAAACAGAATGTCCTGTTTCAATTGGGCACGGAGAGTTTTGCCAATGCGGATTTTAAACAGGCTATAAATTATTTTGACCGTTCTCTGGAGATTGGTCAATATAACGCTCAGACTAAAGCGGATACTTATTACTGGAGAGCAGAAGCTTATTATCGTCAGGAGAAGTTTACTCAGGCCGGACAAGGTTTTCAGAACTATTTGCAGCTAACTCAGACCAAAGGAACAGAGATGTATTCATTGGCTCACTATAATATGGGATATGTTTATTTCAAACAAAAGAATTATTCCACAGCACTGAGTTGGTTCTTGAAATATATGGCTCAGGGTAATAATACAGATCAGAAAACAGTATTGTCTGATACTTATAATCGTGTTGGGGACTGCTATTTCTATTCAAGAGAGTTTGCTACTGCCCGGAAGAATTATGCGAAAGCTGTTGCAACAGATCCATCATCCGGTGATTATGCTTTGTATCAGGATGCATTTGTGGCCGGATTACAGAAAAATTATTCCGAAAAGGTTTCGCTGCTGAATCAGTTAATGCAGAAATATCCTTCTTCACAATACCTCGACAATGCCCTTTATGAAAGAGGACGGGCATATGTGATGCTGGGAAGTAATCAACAAGCCATTGCTTCATTTAAAGAATTACTAGATAGTTATCCATCAAGTGAAATGAGCAAGGTTGCGGCTAGCGAGATTGGGCTCTTGTATTATCAGGGAGATAATTATGATCAGGCTATTCAGGCTTACAAGAAAGTAATTACTGACTATCCGGGAAGCGATGAGGCTCGTATGGCTATGCGTGATTTGAAATCAATCTATATTGATCAGAATAAAGTAAATGAGTTTATATCTTTCTCAAAGACTGTTTCCGGAGTGGGACTTATTGATGTAACTGAACAAGATTCTATCACTTATCAGGCTGCAGAGAAAGTTTACATGAAAGGAGAAAAAGAGAATGCTAAAAACAGTTTTATCTCTTATCTGCAAAGTTTTCCTGCAGGTGCTTTCAGTCCTGATGCTCATTACTATTTGTGTACTATCTATGCAGACCAGAAGAATGTAGCTTCAGCATTGGAACATTCAGGAAAAGTTCTGGAATATCCTGATAATGAATTTACTGAAGAAGCCTTGGCTGTTAATGCCGGACTTTTGATGAATGAAAAGAGGTATCAGGATGCTTTGCCGGTTTATAAAAGATTAAAAGAAAAAGCGTCATCAGCAGAGAATCGTTCTCTTGCTCAGGAAGGCATTTTACGAAGTGCTTATATGGCCGGGGAGTACAAAGATGCTATTAATGCTGCCGCAGATCTATTATCCAATAAAAAACTTACGCCCGAACTTGTGAACGAGGCTACTTATTACAGGGCTAAGTCTCTCTTGTCTCTACAAGAAAACAAGTCGGCAATCAAAGATTTGCAGATGCTGGCAAAAGATACACGCACACTTTATGGTGCTGAAGCAAAATATTTATTAGCTCAACTTTATTTTAATGAAGGACAGACTGCTTTGGCTGAAAAAGAAGTCTTGAACTATATTGATCAAAGTACGCCTCATGCTTACTGGCTGGCCCGCAGTTTTGTGCTTCTTTCGGATATATATACTTCTATGAACAAGAAACTGGATGCAAAACAATATTTGTTGAGTCTGCAGCAAAATTATACTGAGAATGATGATATTCAGGAAATGATTAACAGCCGGTTGACAAAACTAAAATAAGTATCGTATATGAAACAAATAAATAATGTGCTGTTTGCCACAGCTTTTTTATCCTTATCGCTTAGTGCGGCAGCCCAGACTGCTAAGACAGCCAGGAAAGATTCAACGCTTAACCGTGTAGTTATTGTTGAGAAAGAGTATAATCCGGATATAATGGATGCTTCTAAAGTGAATGTGCTTCCTAAAGTACAGGAACCTTCAGTGAGTAAAAAGAAGATAGAATATAATACTTCAGTGCTTCCTTTCAGTGCTTTTAATGATGTAATGCAGCCTGTGACATTGAATCTGGGTCAGGAAAAAGCAAAGAAAGGATATGCTCGTTTGGGATATGGTAATAATGGAAATGTAGATGCAAAGATCAATTATTTATTTAATTTTTCTAAACGTGATCAACTTGGAGTATCAGCAAGTCTGGATGGAATGAATGCGACCCTGAAATTGCCTGAAATCTTTGAAACTACTTATCTGAATCGAGACTGGAAATCCCGCTATTATCGCTCAAAGCTGGATGTGGATTATCAGCATCAGTTTGATAAGATGACCTTTGATGCAGCAATTAATATGGGAACCGATAACTTTAATTATCACCCTTTTCTTGTTTTTGAGACTTTTGATAATTTTGCAGCATATACATCAACAGATAAGCAACATCATTCTAAATGGGATCTTCATGCAGGAGTAAAGTCAATGGATAAGAATTTGCCTTTGCAATTTCAGGCTGAGACTGATTTCCTTTTTTTCAAACAATCTTATTCTAGCGGATTACAGTCTAATCCTGATAGATTGACCGAAAGAATCTGGCGTACAAAAGGAGATGTTTACGGAATGATTAATGAGGAACAGCAAGTAGGAATCAAGGCTGAGATGAATAATGTGTTTTATACGTCGGAATATTATAAGAACTATTCTTCAGTTGAATTGAACCCTTATTATACCTTCTCAAACGATTTATGGAAAGTGAGACTTGGTGCGCATGTAGACTTGTCTTTCGGGAAAGGTAAGGGGATTCAGGTTGCCCCGGATATAGATGTGCAATATCTTTTTTCAAAGAGTTATGTTGCTTATCTGAAAATTGGAGGAGGAAGAAATCTGAACGATTTTCGCCGTCTGGAATCTTTGAATCCATATTCTAATTTTCATTTTAAGCAGTTGAATAACTCTTATAACCAGTTGGATGCAGTTTGTGGATTGAAAGCGAATGTTGGAACAGGATTCTGGTTTGATGTTTTCTCAGGATACAGCGTTTTTACTGACGATCTGTGTTTTCTTAGCCTGGAAAGTAATATCTATGCCTTGCCAGCTGTGATAAACTCTGATACTAAGCATTTTTATGTTGGCTCGAATCTAAAATATAACTATAAAGGAATTGTGGATTTTTCTTTGAAAGAGACATATTATGCCTGGTCAAAAAGCGGAGAAGCTCCTATTTTGATGAAGCCTAAATTTGATTTTCAATTTAATGCAGATATTAAACTTCTCCCGGAATTAACTTTAAATGCCGGATATCGGTATATTAAACGTAACAAGGTAGAATTAATTTCTCCGTATGGTATATCTGGTTTAATCAAATTAGATCCGATTAGTGACTTAAGTTTAGGTGCTACATATGACTTGTTTAATGGCGTTTCAATCTTTGCACGCATTAACAATATATTAAATCAGACATATCAGTATAATTATTCATATCCTGCCCAGGGTATCAATTTTCTTGGAGGAGTAAGTTTCCGGTTTTAGCTATATTCTCTGTCTAATAATATAAAAAAGAGTCTTTTTTCATAAAAAAAAGTAGATTCTTTCTATATTATAAGGTGGGGAAATAAGTTTTTTCTACTTTTGCGGGCAAAATCGATATGGAAGTGACCTGTTTATCAGAAGTAAAAAGGTCTGGTTCCTCTAATTGCAAAAGAGAATATTATGCAAAAGAACCTTGTTATTGTCGAGTCTCCGGCTAAAGCTAAAACAATTGAGAAATTCTTAGGGAAGGATTTTAAAGTTCTTTCCAGCTATGGTCATATCAGAGACCTGAAGAAAAAAGAATTTAGTATTGATATAGAGAATAACTTTGAGCCAAAGTATGAAATCCCTGTTGATAAGAAAAAGCTTGTAGGTGAGCTAAAGGCTGAAGCGAAAGATGCAGAGACTGTATGGCTTGCTTCCGATGAGGACCGTGAAGGAGAAGCTATTTCTTGGCACTTGTATGAAGTCCTGGGGTTGAAGCCGGAAAATACCAAACGAATTGTTTTCCATGAGATCACTAAAACTGCTATACTAAAGGCTATTGAACAGCCCAGAGATATAGATATAAATTTAGTCAATGCCCAACAGGCTCGTCGTATTCTCGATCGTATTGTTGGTTTTGAACTTTCCCCCATTCTTTGGAAGAAAGTTAAGCCTGCCTTGTCTGCTGGACGTGTGCAATCTGTAACTGTGCGACTGGTCGTGGAACGTGAACGTGAAATTCAGGCATTTCAGGTAGATGCTGCTTATCGTGTTATAGCCGTATTCCTGGTTCCTGGCCAAGATGGCAAGTTTGTAGAAATGAAAGCAGAACTTGCACGTCGGTTAAAGACTAAAGAAGAAGCCAAAGCTTTCCTTGAAACCTGCAAGAATGCTACCTTCACAATTGAAGATATCAGCATGCGACCTTTGAAGAAGAGTCCGGCTGCACCTTTTACTACTTCAACATTGCAACAGGAAGCGGCTCGCAAACTTGGATTCACTGTGGCTCAGACAATGTCCGTGGCACAGAAACTCTATGAAGCTGGAAAAATCACATACATGCGTACTGACTCCGTGAATCTTTCTGATTATGCAGTAGCTGGAAGTAAAGACGCAATAACCAATATAATGGGCGAAGAATATGTGAAACTTCGTCATTTCGAGACTAAGAGCAAGGGAGCTCAGGAGGCCCACGAAGCAATCCGTCCTACTTACATGGATAAACAGGCGGTTGACGGTACATCTCAGGAGAAGAAGTTGTATGATCTAATCTGGAAACGTACCATTGCTTCACAAATGGCTGAAGCTGAATTGGAAAAAACCACAGCTACCATTGTTTTAAATAATGCATCAGAGAAGTTTGTTGCAGTAGGTGAAGTTGTGAAATTCGACGGTTTCCTTCGTGTTTACAAAGAATCCTTCGATGATGACAATGAGCAGGAAGACGAAAGCCGTCTGCTTCCTCCTATGAAAAAAGGACAAGTGCTTGAAAGAAAAGAAATTGCTGCAACTGAACGTTTTACTCAGCATCCGGCACGCTATACAGAAGCAAGTCTGGTTCGTAAACTGGAAGAACTTGGAATTGGTCGTCCATCTACCTATGCTCCAACCATTTCTACTATTCAGAAACGTGAATATGTGGTGAAGGAAGACAGAGAGGGAGAAGAACGTTCTTATCAGCAATTGTTGTTAAACGATTCCTCTTTAGTGGAAACAACCAGAACAGAAACTGTAGGTGTTGAGAAATCCAAACTCTTCCCAACGGATACCGGTACTGTGGTGAATGACTTCCTTACGGAATATTTCCCGGATATTCTTGACTATAACTTCACTGCAAGTGTAGAAAAAGAGTTTGATGAGGTTGCTGATGGTGAGAAGCAATGGACAGATACCATGAAAGACTTCTATACGAAGTTCCATCCTGCTGTTGAAAAGACCCTGGCCATTAAAACAGAGCACAAGGTGGGCGAACGTTTACTTGGAGTTGAACCTGCTACAGGCAAACCTGTTTCAGTGAAGATTGGTCGTTTTGGACCGGTTGTTCAAATCGGTTCGGCTGATGATGAAGAAAAGCCCCGGTTTGCTCAGATGAAGAAGGGGCAATCTATGGAGACCATTTTGCTCGAAGAAGCGCTGGAGCTATTTAAACTTCCTCGTACTCTGGGTGATTTTGAAGATAAAACCGTTGTAATTGGCACAGGTCGTTTTGGTCCTTATGCTCGTCATGACGCTAAGTTTATCTCTCTTCCTAAAGATGCTGATCCAATGGAAATTACTTTAGAGGAAGCCATTGAATTGATAAAGGCAAAACGTATTGCTGAGGCACAGAAGATCATCAAAACATTTGAAGAAGAACCGGAACTCCAGATTTTAAATGGTCGTTTTGGTCCTTATATTGCTTATAAGAAGACGAATTATAAGATACCTAAGGATGTAGTTCCACAGGACTTGAATCTGCCTACTTGTCTTGAGATCGTTCGATTGCAGGATGAAAAGCCTGCTACTTCGAAGCGTGGACGATATGCTAAAAAGAAATAAGTAATTTTTCTCTTTTATGATAATAAAAAAAGTCTGTTGGGTTTCCCCGACAGACTTTTTTATTATAAGATGTGAATTTACATTCTTTCCGGAACTTCTATTCCAAGTAATTCCATTGCCAGTTTAATCACCTTGCCAATATTGGAAGACAATACTAAACGGAATATCTTCAGATCCCCGTTCTCTTCACGAAGGATACTGAAGTCGTGATAGAACTGATTGTACTCTTTTACCAGGTCGTAAGTATAGTTGGCTATAACTGACGGGCTGTATTCTGTTCCTGCCTGTTTTACTACTCCTGTGAATTCAGATAACATCTGGATTAACCCTTCTTCTTTTTCGTTTAAAGTGATATTCAATGGCAGAATCTCTGGTATAGCGATATTTGTTTCTGCTGCTTTACGAAGAACAGACTGGATACGAGCGTAGGTGTATTGAATAAAAGGACCTGTATTGCCATTGAAATCGATAGATTCTTTAGGGTTAAAGGTCATATTTTTGCGGGCATCTACCTTTAAAATAAAGTATTTAAGTGCACCCATTCCCACAATACGGGCAATGTTATTTGCCTCTTCATCTGTACAGCCGTCCAGCTTACCCAGTTCTTTAGAGGTTTCTTTGGCGGTGCTTACCATCTCTTCTACTAAGTCATCGGCGTCTACCACTGTCCCTTCACGGGACTTCATTTTACCTTCCGGTAGTTCTACCATTCCATAAGAGAAGTGTACCAGATCTTTTCCCCACTCAAAACCAAGCTTATCAAGTAAGATAGATAGAACTTGGAAGTGATAGTTTTGTTCGTTACCTACAACATAAATCATTTTATTGATGGGAAAATCGGCAAAGCGCAACTTAGCCGTACCAATATCCTGAGTCATGTAAACAGAAGTACTGTCTGAACGAAGCAAAAGCTTATGATCAAGCCCATCTCCGGTAAGGTCTGCCCACACAGAGCCGTCCTCCTTCTGGTAGAAGAAACCCTTTTCAAGACCTTCCATCACTTTATCTTTTCCTTCCAGATAAGTATTTGATTCATAGTATATCTTATCGAAGCTTACGCCTAGTTTCTTGTAAGTTTCATTGAAGCCGGCATAAACCCATTCGTTCATCATTTCCCAAAGCTTTCTTACTTCAGGATCTCCTGCTTCCCACTTTATCAACATTTCACGAGCTTCGTTCATCAGCGGAGATTGTGCTTCAGCCTCTTCTTTGCTAAGACCCTTAGCCTGCAGTTCTGCTAATTCAGCTTTGTAATGCTTGTCAAAAGATACATAGTAATCTCCAACCAGGTGGTCGCCTTTCTTGCCTGATGATTCAGGTGTTTCGCCGTTTCCGTATTTCTTCCAGGCAAGCATTGATTTGCATATATGGATACCGCGGTCGTTAACAATATTAGTCTTAACTACTTTGTTACCATTAGCCATCATGATATTGGCAAGTGCATGACCCAGAAGGTTATTGCGCACATGTCCTAAGTGAAGAGGTTTGTTAGTATTTGGAGAGGAATATTCAATCATTACCAATGGGGAATTCTCATGAGTAGGAGTAATTCCATATTTTTTTTCTCCATGGATAGAATTCAGTAGTTCAATCCAAAATGAAGAAGCGATGGTAAGATTGAGGAATCCTTTGATTACATTGAAAGCTGAAATGGAAGAATCATTGGCTAACAGGTACTCACCAATTTCCTGAGCGGTTTGCTCCGGTTTTTTCTTTGACATTTTCAGAAAAGGAAACACAACTAATGTAAGGTGTCCTTCAAACTCTTTTTTGGTCTTTTGCAGTTGCACCTGTGCGGTGGAAATTTCTTGTCCGTATAGCGACTTCAGCCCGTTAATGACCGAAACGACTATTTTGTTTTCTATATTCATATCTGTATGTGTTTCTAAATGAGATATTATGAGCGTACAAAGATAATACTTTCACATTAGAAATAAAAAAAGGAGATGCAAACTCTTGCATCTCCTTTTTTTATTTCTTAAAGAGTGGCTTATTTTATAGCATCAGCTAATTCTGCGCCAGCTTTAAATTTAGCAACTTTCTTAGCAGGAATAGTGATAGGTGCTTTAGTAGAAGGATTGATACCTGTTCTTTCACCTCTTTCACTTACTGAGAATGTTCCGAAACCAACTAAAGAAACTTTTTCACCTGACTTAAGAGTATCTGATACACTTGAAACGAAAGCGTCAAGAGCTTTCTTTGAATCTGCCTTACTCAAGCCTGATCCTGCTGCAATAGCATTAATAAGTTCTGCCTTATTCATAATTCGTAAATGATTAATTAATATATGTGACTTAATAGATAAATCTAAAATCCTCACAAATATAGACTAACAAAATAATATATCAAATATAAAACTTAAAAAAATACGACGTAAAATGAAAAAAATGTAATAGAATACGGGTTTTATGCTCTAAAACAGAAATATTTACTACTTTTGTATTGACAATGTGCCTGTAACAGACTTATAACTTAATGTATAATATATGCCACCAGTAACCAAAAACCTGATAATAATAAACGTATTGTTCTTTTTAGGAGGAGCTGTTGCAACCAAATATGGATTTGAATTATCTGATTATCTTGGTTTGCATTTTTTTATGTCTGAGAACTTCAATCCTGCTCAGTTAATCTCTTATATGTTTATGCATGCAGGGTTCACGCATCTGTTTTTTAATATGTTTGCCGTATGGATGTTTGGACGCATTTTGGAACAGATCTGGGGACCAAAACGTTTCCTTTTTTATTATATTGCTTGTGGTATTGGTGCCGGACTTGTTCAGGAATTGGTTCAGTACATTCATTACATAATTGAGCTCTCTGCTAATACTTCGGTGAAAACTCCTGAAGGACTTGTTATTTCAATGCAGCAGTACCTGAATATGATGGCGCCAACCGTTGGAGCTTCGGGAGCCGTTTATGCTATTCTTCTGGCATTTGGGATGTTGTTTCCGAATGAGAAGATGTTTATTATACCTTTCCCATTCCCTATTAAAGCGAAGTATTTTGTTGCAGGATATGCTGTGGTTGAGCTAATGGAAGGAATAGCAAATAGTCCGGCAGATAATGTGGCCCATTTCGCTCATTTAGGTGGTATGGTTTTTGGCTTTATACTGATAATGTATTGGAGAAAGAAGAAAAATAAAGGCAACAATGGGACATATTATTACTGATTTAAAGGAAAATTTTAAGAGAGGAAATATTTATATCCAGCTTATTTATATTAATGGGGGGGTGTTTATTCTCACTTCTTTGTTGCTGGTTTTTCTCAGATTGTTTAATCGCAGTGGTGCGAATATTCTTTTGTATGCAGAGATGCCGGCTTCTTTGCCAAACTTCATGTATCAGCCATGGAGTATTTTTACGTATATGTTCATGCATGCCGATTTTCTGCATATTCTTTTTAATATGCTTTGGCTTTATTGGTTTGGTCAGCTTTTCCTCTACTTTTTCTCAGCCAAACATTTACGTGGATTATATATTCTAGGTGGCATTTTCGGAGCGGCTATTTATATGCTGTCTTTTAATTTATTTCCGTTTTTTAGTGATTCGATAGAGCATTCTTATATGTTGGGAGCTTCAGCTTCTGTGCTTGCCATTGTGGTTGCCACTGCTTACCGGGAACCAGAGTATCAGGTTCGTCTGCTTCTTTTTGGATCGATAAGATTGAAATATATTGCTCTGTTTATGATTCTTTCTGACCTTCTTTTCATTACTTCCGAAAACGCAGGTGGCCATATTGCTCATTTGGGTGGGGCACTTGCCGGATTGTGGTTCGCTGCAAGTTTAAAGAAGGGACACGATGTGACAGCCTGGATAAACAAGATACTTGACTGGCTTATTTCCTTATTCGTCGGTAATGCTCTTAAAACAAGAAAGAAACCAAAAATGTCGGTGCATTATAACGATAATATGAGGAACAAGGATTATGATTATAACGCACAAAAGAAAGCTCAGAATGATGAAGTGGACCGGATTCTGGATAAACTAAAAAAATCCGGATATGAGAGTTTGACTACTGAAGAGAAGAAAAGCCTGTTTGATGCAAGTAAAAGATAGCAAATGAAGCACCTTAGAAAAGCTTTGATTTATTTATTACTGGCAGTGAATATAATCTTCATCGTATTGCTGTTGTATTCTGCGTATAGTCCCTGGATTATCAATCCAACTGTACACCCCATTTTATCATGCATCGGGCTTATATTCCCCATTTTTTTATTTATTAATTTCGGATTTCTGATTTTTTGGTTATTTACCTATCCTCGGTTAGCTTTAATTCCTGTTTTTGGTTTTCTGCTATGCATGGGACAGATCAGGACATATGTACCTGTTAATTTTCGTACGGATAAAATTCCGGTTCATTCTGTCAAAGTACTTTCTTATAATGTGATGGGATTCAATAAACTGAAAAAGCATACAAAAGAAGAGTATAATCCCATTATTGAATATATACTAAAAAAGAATCCCGATATTATTTGTCTGCAGGAGTTTCAGTTCTCTACTGATAAGTCTTTACTCACTGAAACGGATATAAACAGAGCTTTTAGTAATTATCCGTATCATGTGAAAACTAATCTGAGCGCTAATGGAAATGGTAACTGGTTAGCCTGTTATTCAAAGTTTCCAATCCTCTCATCCCGCCGCATTCCATATGAAAGCATTTATAATGGTTCGGCTATGTATGAACTACTAGTGGGAAGGGATACCGTGACGCTTGTTAATAATCACCTGGAATCCAATAAACTGACTAAAGAAGATAAAGATGTATACGTGGACATGATTAAAGATCCCGAGGCAAGGAAAGTTAAGAAAGGTGTAAAACATCTGGTCAGAAAGTTTGCAGAGGCTTCTGCTATTCGTGCAGTGCAGGCCGATGCTGTTGGCAAAGAAATAGCTGCTTCCAAACATCAGTCAATTATTGTTTGCGGAGATTTTAATGATACTCCGATTTCTTATGCTCACAGAGTCATTGCTCAAAATCTGAATGATGCTTTTACCATTTCTGGAAGAGGGATAGGCATCTCTTATAATCAGCATAGGTTTTATTTTAGAATAGACAATATTTTAATTAGCAAAAATCTGAAAGCATATAATTGCACTGTTGATAAAAGTATCAAAGAATCTGACCATTATCCTATTTGGTGCTATATTGCTTTGAAAAAGTGATTTTATTGTTACCCTATAATATATTTAGTTATGAACCTGAAGAGAATAGCATTAATTTTATCTATTTGCAGTATGACCTACTCATATGCTGGTAATACAGAAAGAAACCCTTTCCTAACGGAGTTTAAAACCCAGTTCAACGCTCCACCTTTTGATCAGATAAAGATAGAACATTATGAACCCGCTTTTATGGAAGGCATTCGTCAGCAGAAATCCGAACTTAAGGCTATTATTGTAAATAAAGAGAAACCTACGTTTAAGAATACGATAGTGACGTTTGATAATAGTGGCGAGATTCTTCGTCGGGTAGAAGGAGTATTCTTTAATTTAACAGAAGCGGAAACAAACGATTCGCTAACGGCTATTTCTATTAAAATGGCTCCGGTATTATCAGAACATAACGATAATGTATATCTGAACAAAGCACTTTTTAAAAGAATAAATGCTGTTTATGCACAAAAGAAATTTTTAAAGTTAACCCGTGAACAGGAACGTCTGCTTGACCGCATTTATAAAAAATTTATTCGTTCGGGGGCAGCCTTGGATGCACAAAAACAAGCCCGTTTGCGACAGATCAATAAGGACTTGTCTATACTGGGTATAGATTTCAGTAATCATGTTCTGAATGAAACCAATGCTTATCAGTTGGTTGTCAGCGATAAAAAAGATTTGTCCGGATTGCCAGAATGGTTTATACAGAGTGCTTCTGAAGATGCAAAAGCACATGGAAAACCTGGCAAGTGGGTATTTACGTTGCAGAGTTCCAGCCGTTTGCCTTTCCTACAATATGCCGATAACCGGAATTTACGTGAACAGGTTTACACTGCTTATATCAACAGAGCGAACAAAGGAGATAAAAATGATAACAAGGCAATTATTTCCAGGATAATTACTCTTCGTCTGGAGAAAGCAAATTTGCTAGGCTTTGACAATTATGCAAACTTTGTACTCGATCAGAATATGGCTAAGAACTCTGATACGGTAATGAATTTCCTTAATAAGCTATGGGGCTATTCAATTGTTAATGCAAAAAAGGAAGCTGCAGAGCTACAGAAAATAATGGATAAAGAAGGTAAGGGGGAGAAGCTTGTCGCATGGGATTGGTGGTATTATTCAGAAAAAGTACGTCAGGAAAAATACAACTTAAGTGAAGATGAATTAAAGCCCTATTTTAAACTGGAAAATGTTCGTGAAGGAGCTTTTGCTGTGGCAAATAAACTCTATGGCATTACATTGACAGAAATGAAAAATATGCCGGTTTATCATCCTGATGTAAAAGCATTTGATGTAAAGGATAGTAACGGTTCCCACTTGGGATTACTTTATTTAGACTATTTCCCACGTCCGGGAAAACGTGGAGGTGCATGGATGAATAATTATAAAGATCAATGTGGAGCTGTTCGTCCGGTAATCTGTAATGTTGCCAGTTTTACTAAACCGGCCGGAGAGATTCCTTCATTACTGACAGTGGATGAAGTACAAACACTTTTTCATGAATTCGGACACGCGCTTCATGGGCTACTAAGTAAATGTAATTATGTTGGTGTGTCCGGTACCAATGTAGCCAGAGACTTTGTGGAACTTCCTTCTCAGGTAATGGAGCATTGGGCTACAGAACCTGAAGTACTGAAGATGTATGCTAAAAATTATAAAACAGGTGAGGTAATGCCGGATTCCCTGATTCAGAAATTAAATAAACAGATGCTTTTCAATCAGGGATTTATGACTACAGAACTTCTTGCTGCAGCCATTCTTGATATGGAATTACACAATCTGAAGGATGCAAAAGGATTGGATATAATTGATTTTGAGAAAAAGACGATGGATAAGATCGGACTGATTCCCGAGATTGCTCCTCGATATAGATGCACTTACTTTAATCATATTATTGGTGAATATGCTGCCGGTTACTACAGTTACTTATGGGCTAATGTACTGGATTCTGATGCTTTTGAGGCATTTAAGGAACATGGACTTTTTGATAAGGCAACTGCTACTGCTTTCCGTACAAATGTACTTGAAAAAGGGGGAAGTGAAGAGCCTATGGAATTGTACAAAAGGTTCCGTGGTGCAGAGCCCAAACTTGAACCTATGTTAAAAGACAGAGGCCTTCAATAATTTTTTCGGGACTCTAGTTTATTGTTTGTCATTAAAAGTCTGTTATAAAACATATTTATTCAGTGTAAAATGCAAGGCAAGGCTTAAATATTTGCTATACTTTATATATAAAAGTGAAAAAAAAGCTATATTTGCGCATTATATACAGTATAAATTAATTAAAGTAAGTAATATAAATTTAAAAGTAAAATGCAGAACAAAGGACTTGTAAAAGTTTTTGCGGTATTGCTCACACTCGTATGTGTGTTCTATCTATCCTTCTCTTTTGTTACTCGCCATTATATGAATAAGGCGGCTGAGTATGCAAAAGGAGATCCGAAGTTAGAACAGGAATACATTGACTCATTGTCAAGTGAAAAGGTGTGGTTGCACAATTATACGCTCAAACAATGTCGTGAAATGGAGATTAGTTTAGGGCTTGACCTAAAAGGGGGTATGAATGTAATCCTTGAAGTGTCTGTTGGTGATGTGATCAAATCATTAGCTGACCACAAGGAAGATGCAACATTCAATAAAGCTGTTGCTTCAGCCCAGAAGCTCTCCGAAAAAAGTCAGACTGACTTTATCACACTATTTATTAACGAGTATCACAGATTAGCACCGGGTGCAAGATTATCGGAATTATTTGCTACACAGCAATTAAAAGATAAGATCTCTCAGAAATCTTCTGATTCAGAAGTTGAAAAGGTCTTGAGAGAAGAAGTGAAAGCTGCTATTAATAACTCTTATAACGTTCTTAGTACACGTATTGACCGTTTTGGTGTAGTACAGCCAAATATCCAGACTTTGCCTGATAAGATCGGACGAATCATGGTGGAACTTCCTGGTATCAAAGAACCTGAACGTGTTAGAAAATTGCTTCAGGGTTCTGCCAATCTGGAATTCTGGGAAACTTATGAATCCAAAGAAATCGTTCCTTACTTCTCTTCTATCGACAACAAGATTCGTATGTTGGCTGAAGGAAAAGGAGTCGCTGTCAGTGATACTACTGCTAAGGGCGATTCTCTTGCAAAGAAAGATACCACAGCTTTAGCTGCTGCTAAGGTTAGTGCGAAAGATAGTCTTCTTGCTGCATTAAAAGGAAAAACAGTTCAAAAAGAAGAAAAAGGGACTAATCAGCTGGCAAAAGCAAAAAAGGAACATCCATTGTTATCTATCTTCCAACCGAATACCAGTGGTTATGGATGTATAGTAGGTTATGCAAATCATAAAGATACTGCACTGATTAACCGCTATTTGGCTATGAAGCAAGTTATGGATGAACTTCCTAAGGATTTAAGACTGAAATGGGGTGTTAAAGCTGCTGAAGGAGACAAAAAAGGACAAACATTTGAGCTTTATGCAATTAAATCTACTGAACGCAACGGACGTGCTCCTTTGGAAGGTGATGTAGTTACTGATGCAAAAGATGTGTTTGACCAATATGGTAAACCTGCTGTAAGTATGTCTATGAATTCAGAAGGTTCAAGAAGATGGGCTTTAATGACCAAACAGAATATTGGTAAAGCAATTGCAATTGTGCTTGATGGTTATGTATATTCTGCACCTAATGTAAATGGCGAAATTTCTGGTGGTAATTCAGAAATCACCGGCCACTTTACTCCTGAAGAATCAAAGGACTTGGCAAATGTGCTGAAGTCAGGTAAGATGCCTGCACCTGCTCATATTGTACAGGAAGATATTATCGGACCTTCATTAGGTCAGGAATCTATTAATGCCGGTATTATTTCTTTCGCTGTGGCAATTGTTATATTGATGTGCTTCATGTGTTTCATGTACGGATTCATCCCTGGTATGATTGCGAATGGTGCGTTAATATTCAACTTGTTCTTTACACTTGGTATTCTTTCATCTTACCAGGCAGCATTAACTCTTTCGGGTATTGCCGGTATGGTGTTGACTCTGGGTATTGCGGTAGATGCGAATGTACTTATCTATGAACGTACAAAGGAGGAACTAAGAGCTGGCAAGAATACAAAGAATGCATTAACTGATGGATATAAAAATGCCTTTTCTGCAATCTTTGATGGTCACTTTACATCTATCCTTACTGGTATCATCTTATTCTATTTTGGTACAGGGCCGATCAGAGGTTTTGCTACAACGTTGATTATTGGTATCCTTATGTCATTCTTTACTTCTGTGTTTATGACACGTGTGGTTTATGATCACTTTATGAGTAAAGATAAACTTTTGAATTTACCATTCTCTTCCAAATTCTCTAAGAATTTACTTGTTCACACACATTTCGACTTCGTCGGGGCCAACAAGAGGGTATTCGCTATATTGGGTATAATCCTTGTTGTATGTTTAGGCTCTCTTGCAACTCGTGGTCTGAGTAGCAGTATTGACTTTACTGGTGGACGTAACTATGTGCTTCAATTCTCAAAACAAGTTGAGCCTGAGCAAGTAAGATCTTTAATGGCTAATAAGTTTGGTAAAGATGCTACTGTTTCTGTTATCGCTATTGGAACAGATGGCAAGAAGGTTCGCTTAAGTACCAACTATAGAATTTCCGAAAATGGAAATAGTGTGGATACTGATATTGAAACAATGATTTATGAAGCCTTAAAAGATAAGGTATTGCTTCCAGGAACAAAATTTGATACATTTAAAACATCAGATGTTAAAGCAGGAGGTTGTATTATCAGTTCTGCAAAAGTAGGTCCAAGTGTTGCTGAAGATATTAAAGTCGGAGCAATCTGGTCTGTAGTCTTTGCATGGATCGGCATTGGACTTTATATCTTACTCCGCTTTAAAGATATATCTTATAGTGTGGGTTCTGTTCTTGCATTGTGCTGTGATACAATAATAATTGTCGGCGTTTACTCTCTGCTTTGGGGTATATTACCATTCTCAATGGAAGTTGACCAGACATTTATTGGTGCGGTCCTCACGGCCCTTGGTTATTCTATGAATGATAAGGTCGTAATCTTTGACCGTGTACGTGAGTTCTTCCACTTGTATCCGAAACATGATCGTACCGAGTTGTTTAACGATTCATTAAATACAACGTTGTCTCGTACTATTAATACTTCGTTGTGTACATTGCTGGTACTGTTATGTATCTTTATCCTGGGTGCTGATTCTATCCGTAGCTTCTCATTCGCTATGATCCTAGGTGTAGTTGTTGGAACACTTTCTTCACTGTTTGTTGCTTCTCCAATTGCATTCTTGATTCAACAAAAAGAAGCAAAGAAACATGCGCAGGCATTAGAAAAGTAATTTCTGATTATATATAGTAAAAGGCTGCTCTATTAAAGGGCGGCCTTTTCTATTCTAGACCAATCCCTTACAAATGAGCCGATGAAAGATATTCTGTCGGTTTATTATTAATAGAGTATAAATATCTTTCAACTATGCATAGTGCTCTATGAGAATGTGTAGGGCATTTGAACGTTGTTCCCAGTAATGTTTTTTGTTAACTGGCTTGCAGTTTTACTGTTTTTTATATAATTTGCAGGCATTTATCCACTAAATCATTTGAGCAATCTAATATATGTGATTTAGTTGTTACATTTAATGATAGTAGCTTTTTGTCCATACTTACTATTGATAGGTATTCTTTGTTAAATCGGGACAATTCTCTTATTATAAACAATGCCTCTATGCACAATTTTAAAAAAAAATATTTTGATTATTCTTTTCAAAGTTTTCTTAAGCATCATGTAAACGGTGGAATGGTGCTTATGGCTGTAGCAGTAATGGCTATGATTGTGGCAAACTCTCCTTTGAATAATGCATATCTCTCTATTCTGAACTATCCCGTATCTTTCCAGATTGGCGACTTTAATCTGTTTAGCCATCATGGAGAACCGATGACGTTATTGACGTTCATCAATGATGCGCTAATGGCAATTTTCTTTTTTTCAGTCGGTCTTGAAATAAAGAGAGAAGTATTAGTTGGCGAACTGTCAAGTGTACGCCAGGCGTTATTGCCTATTATTGCAGCGTGTGGAGGAATGATTGTTCCTGTGATTATCTATTTCTTCATTGTCCCTGAGGCTCCCGGGTGTAATGGAATTGCCACACCTATGGCAACGGATATTGCTTTTTCTTTGGGTGTGTTAAGTTTGTTGGGCAAACGTGTTCCTTTAAGCCTGAAGATTTTCCTGACTGCTTTTGCAGTGGTAGATGATATTGGTGGAATTATTGTAATAGCTCTTTTTTATGCTACAAACTTAGAACTTGGCTATTTATTTGCTGCGGCAGCCATTCTTGTATTTATGCTTTTTGCAAACAACAAGCTGTATATAGTAAATAAAGGGTTTTATTATTTTTTTGGTGTAGCTGTCTGGTATTTATTCCTTCAGTCAGGAGTACATAGTACTGTTGCGGGCGTATTGGTAGCATTCACAATTCCTGCTAAACCACATATTAAAATTGGCAGATATATTGAACGTATTCGTGAGAATATCAATTCATTCCCTGTTTTGGACAAGGATAGCATTATTTTAGAGCAGGACCAATTAGAAAGACTTAAATGCATTGAGTCTGCTTCTGATCATGTAATCTCACCTTTGCAATCTATGGAAGATGCTTTGCAAGGAGTGGTGAACTATTTTATTATGCCACTATTTGCCTTTGCCAATGCAGGAATAGTGCTTATTGGCGGAGGATCTGAGATTGTGGGAGATGTTACTTTTGCCGTCGCTTTGGGACTCTTATTTGGAAAGTTTATTGGAATATTCACATTTACCTGGTTCACCATAAAACTTAAGATAGCTAATATGCCGGAAGGTATGTGTTGGAAGAATTTAGCCGGTGTATCTATGTTAGGTGGCATTGGCTTTACCGTTGCACTCTTTATTGCCACTCTTTCCTTTGGAGGTAAAGAACCGATCTTACTTAATCAGGCTAAACTAGGTATCATATGTGGAACTATTCTTTCTGGAATAGTAGGATACCTTTATTTGAATAAAATTCTTCCCGAAGAAGGTGAAAATTAATTCCTTATAGTTTTTAATTCTCCTGTACAAAAGAATTAATTGTTTTGTACAGAAGAATGTAATCTCTTGTACAAAACATTGCATTCTTTTGTACAAGAGGAGACTGATCTTTCATGAAGAATAAAAAAGGAATCTTTGGCGATACACTCAATTTCACCAGAAAGATAAAAGATAATAGTTGGCCGATTGCTTAAAAAGACGGAAGATGGCAGATGCACCGTAAAAAATATTTTGTAGGCTGCCATTGTTCACTGATCAATAGACTGAATTAGTTTTAATATCAGAATCCAAAACTGTCAATCTTTACATCCTTTTTCTTCTCTTCTTTAAAGTGTTTTGCCTTTAACTGTACAACGTTCCCTTCTATGTTAATTGCTTTAGGCTGGGCAGGACAAACATATTCACAACCTCCGCAACCCACACAAATTTCCGGATTTACGCTTGGTATGGTCAGACCGTCTTTATAAGGCTTCATTGTAACAGCCTGTGTGGGGCAGTGCTCTGAACAGGCTCCGCAGTCTGTATTGTCTGTATAAACAATGCAGTTTGCCATTGTATAGACTACTTGTCCCATCTGAGTGACATGTTTTTCCTCTTTTGTAAGTGGTAGTATGGCTCCGTTGGGACAGGTATGTGAACAAACGGTGCAATCATAGTTGCAGAATCCTTTTTCAAAACTCATCATAGGTTGCATTATTCCACCCAGCCCGTACTCTGTAAAAGCCGGCTTCAGGATATGTGAGGGGCAGCGGCTTACACAAAGATGACAGGCTGTGCAGTGATCTTGCATGTGTTTGGCACTTATTGATCCCGGAGGAGATAGTGGGTGCTTTTTCTTAAATGGCTTCTTATTACTTAACATAGCCATTGCATTTTGAGCTTTCGCAAGAGGCAAGGCGGCTAATCCAACTCCGGTGATAGCAAGAAATGTTCTGCGGCTGGTATTGGTTTCATTCTCCTTTTTTGCGGAAGAAAATGCATAAGTGAACTTAATTGCTTTCTTTTTGCAGACTGGCAGGCAGTTAAAGCATGATATGCAACGGCTGTGATCAACCTTGTGTTCTTTACTGTCAATGCAGGAAGCTTTGCATTTGGATGCACAAATTCCGCAACTGTTGCATGTATTCTCATTGATTTGTATCTTGAATAAAGAGAATTTAGAGATAAGACCTAATAAACTACCTACCGGACAGATTGTATTACAATATAGGCGTCCATATTTATATCCAAGAAATGATATAATCAATATACTAAGTGAAGCAACAACAAAAGAGAATATGCTTTGGATTGTTATCTCCATTACATACAAACTGTAGTTGTTAAATCGACCAAGAATGTCTGCAAGTAGGTTATTGCCATACATATAAACAGGACGGAATACGTTAGAAGCAACGCGGCCGAAGATGCTGTAGGGCTCAAGTAAGCTCAGTAAAAAAGTGAATCCACTGAGAAATACGATTGTGACAATTGCCAGCAACCCGTATCTGAGAATGTTTTTGGCCGGTAGAAATTTGTATTTCTTTTTTTTGTTGAAAAGCTTAGCAATGCGTTCAGTAACATCCTGCCATATCCCAAGCGGACAGATCACTGAACAGTATACACGGCCAAAGAGCAGTGTAAGAAGCAATAATACGATCAATACTCCTATATTCAGTGCCAGTAAAGCAGGAACCAGTTGAATAGTAGTTAATAGCTGTGTTTTATGGGGCAATAAGCCTGCGAAATCTATGAAATAGAAAGTAATAAGCGATAACATTACAAATGCTATCGCTATTCGGGTTTTACGTAACATATTTTTATAACTTGATTCGTTTAATATTCATCTTATCCAGATTCATGTTTCCCACTTTCAGTTGGGAAGCGTTAATTATATGAGCTACCTGTTCTACAGGCATGTTGGTAATCTGGTTGAAGAACTTCACAGCTGCTGTATCTACTGCAACCATATCCTGCGAGATAAACAGTCCCTTAGCCAGTACGACATCGGAAGCAGAGCGGCCTCTTGGACCATTGCTCTTCATCACCCGATAGGCATCCACCACATTGAGAACAGGGCGTTTGGAGAGGGTACAGATATCTGCAATGCATTGTTGCAAGTTATTTTCATGAAAATAACCTCTGTCCCATACGATTCCCATCATATTCTTCATCGAGATTGTCATTTTGGCTCCTCCATGATTTTTCAGTATCGGGATATTGATCCACACATCGCTGTCTAATATGGCTTGATGTACTTTGGCTGTTTTTAAGTTCTTGGCATGAGGCAGAGAGATTGTCCGATAGTAGGATTCTTCATTGGCAGGAACCATTTTTGCTCCGGCTTCTTTGGCGGCTTCTTCAATGCCACTGTTCTTGTAACATTTCCGCCAGTCATCACAGGAGTGATCAAATACCACAACCTCTCTGGCACCGGCAGCAATGCATTGTCTCACTACTTCGGCAACCAATTTGGGGTTCGTGTTGCCTGCCAGTTCAGGAACCTTGTCCCAACCTATATTCGGCTTAATAGCTACTTTCTGGCCTTTTTTTACAAATTTGCCAATTCCTCCCATTTCTTTAATGGCATGACGGAACATAACTTCCGGCTCGCCACCTATTACGGCTACCATATCATAACCTTTCTTGCTTGCCGTACTTTCATTTGTCTGCATTAACAAATCAAATGTTTCATTTGGCTTTACAGTTGTGGCAAGACCTGATAAAGCCAATGCACGTAAGAAATCTCTTCTATCCATATTGTTTGCTTATAAGATCCAGGGAAATTTAAAACAACTCTCGTTATAGAGACAATAATCAGCATTACCGTTCACTGCGAACGTCTTTACTGTCGCAGCTTTGGAAAGGAGTTTCCGGGCATAATTAATTGTTGTGCCAGTTTTAATCCGATCCTCCACCAGCAGAACTTTTTTGCCTTCGAAATCAAAGCGAATTGGTTCAAGCAGTTGGGGCTGATCAAACATCTGTTGCTGGTATTTGTCCCTTAAATTCAACTTTAAAAAATGAATTTCCAGGTTTAACCTTTGGTTAAGCAATGCTGCGGGGATAATGCCACCATTGGCAATAGCTACAATCATGTCAAAAGGTTCATCAATCTCAATTTGATGAATCCGTTCAATTACTTCCTCAAAACTTTTAGCACTCATATCTAGCTAATGTTCTCAGAATAAGCCATCCACCTATAATCTGAATAAGCATTCCCGGAAATCCCAAGGTGAAGTCCTGCATAGCCAGTGGAATACTACCAGCTATAAGATACTCAGCAATGCCCCCAATTAGTTGATAAGCCAATACGGTAATTACCAGATATACCAAAGAAACTTTTTTGCTGTATTGAGCAATCTGGCTTGCGATAATGGCTAATAAAGAAGATTTGATTAATAATACTGGAAGCGCTGCAAAAGGAGGCATACCAAAAAGTAGATGGTTACATATAGGAGATAATAATGCAGTTAGTAATCCTATACGAATTCCAAATTTATAGGATGCAATCAGCGTAAAGAAATAAATAGGCAACAGCATTTTTCCTCCATCAGGAACTAAATGACAGATCTGTGGCAGAACTAAATTACCGGCTACAAATGCAAGACCTAATAAATAAGTGCGGTAATTAGATAAACTCAGACAAACTGGTTGAAAGGCAATACTTCTCATCATATATATATATTGTTAATAGGATATATAGTTTACTCTGCCAAACAAACGCTGTAAAGCGGTTTTATAACCCTGCTTTACAGTTAATAGAAAAGAACTTCAAAAGTTAAGTCACAAATATAAGAGAAAGAAAATTTGCCTCCAAATTATAAAGCAGGATTATTATGGGATAATTACCTCTATTCATATATTTAATTAGGTTTTTACCTGTTGTAGGCAATAAGGGGATATTAACCTCAGGTCAGTTTAGTTTAAGTCTGAATAAAACTGATAGGAAAGATACGGATCTACCCCATTTCCGGTGGTTGATAAACTATTGTTTTTGCGTCTGATATTAAATAGGGAGGATTTAAGTAGTCCCGCCGAGAATCGAACTCGGATCTAAAGTTTAGGAAACTTTTGTTCTATCCATTGAACTACAAGACCGGGATGCGGATGCAAAGGTAATCTATTTTGTTGATTTGCCAAAAGTTTTTCTTTGTTAAAGAATAACAATGTATTAAACCATTGTCCCATTAATGAGTCATATTTGTGATATATTTTAAAAATACATTTTAGGGACTAAACGATGAAAAGATTGTTATTGGGTACATTGTTGCTAGTAATCAGTATTTGTAGCTACGCAGCTTCCGAGGAGTTGGGAAATATTAAAGGTATGGTGATTGATTCAAAAACAAAGGAAGGTTTGCAGTTTGTTAATGTTAGTATAAAAACTAAAACTCATGCTTCCTTGTTAAAAGGAGGGATTACCGACCAGAACGGATCATTTATTCTTGGAGGTTTAAAAGAAGGAACATACATTGTGAGTGTTTCTTATATTGGGTATAAGGCATATGAAAAAGAATTTGCCATCACTTCATCAAATAAGAATGTTAATCTGAAAATGATTTCTTTGGCAGAAGATAGTCATGAGTTGAAAGGAGTGGAAGTAACGGGCCAAAAGTCTCAGATGAAGTTTGAGATAGACAAGAAAGTCTTTAATGTAGATCAGAATATTGCTTCTGCAGGAGGCTCGGCAAGTGATGTGTTAAGCAACATACCTTCTGTTGAAGTTAATAATGACGGAGATGTCTCTCTTCGGGGAAATTCAAACGTTACAGTCTGGATTAATGGAAAAGCTTCCGGATTATCTGCTGATAACAGAGCGCAGATTCTGGAACAAATGCCGGCAGAAAGTATAGAGAAGATTGAAGTGATAACTAACCCTTCTGCAAAATATAGTCCTGATGGCACGGCTGGTATTATCAATATAGTGTTAAAGCAAGATCGCAAGGCTGGTTATTTTGGTAGCGTTCAGACGGGTGCAGATACCAAAGGAGGATACAATGGTAGTTTTAATATCAATTATAGCAGCAGTAAATTAGATGTTTACGCTAATGCAGGCTATCGTCATCATGAAAGAACCGGAGGTGGATATACTAACAGAACAAATACTCAGGGTACTGAAACAAAAGACGATGATACCTACCTGAACCAGATTTCAGACCAATCCGGAGATCATTCTGGATTATTCTTAAGAGGTGGCGTTACTTATCATTATACCCCAAAAGATCACTTCACGCTAGGTGGATTTGGAATGTTTGGTGATATGAATCAAAATAATACAATTGATTATTTAAGCAATGTTCCGGTTTCATATTATAAGAGTAATCGCTTGTCTAACTCGGATAATTCAATGAATGGTGGAAATATAGAACTTGGGTATAAGCATGATTTTACAAAAGATAGCTATCTTGATTTTACCGCCTCATACAATAAATGGGGAATGGATAATACGAGTCTCTATAATCAAACATCTTTCTATACAGATAAAACGACATCATCCTATCAACATCAGTTGAATAATATGAATAGACATGAATGGGAGTTTCAATTGGATTATCAGAATAAGATAAATGACAATACAAAATTTGAAGCTGGCTATAAAGGAAATCTTGGAAGAGAAAACAGTCCTGTAAAAACATACTCTGGTCTTAATGAGAGCTCTGCTGTTTTTGATAATAGTTTGTATAACCGCTTTATTTACAATCAGGATATACATGCGCTTTATACAACATATTCCGGTCGCATCAGCAAGCTTGGGTATCAGCTTGGATTACGTGGAGAATATTCCAAAGTGAATACAAGATCAGAAGACTATGCAAATAAAAGCATTCCATTTTCGACCGATTATTTTAGTTTGTTCCCAAGTGCATTTATTTCATATGCTTTGCCTGACAATAATGAAGTGCAGCTGAATTATACCCGCCGTATTTCCCGTCCTTGGGGAGGGCAGCTCAATTCTTTTAAGAATATAACAGATTCTACAAATATTTCTTTTGGTAATCCGGAATTGAACCCGGAATATTCAAATGCATTTGAACTGAATTATATTAAAAACTGGGAAAGCCACATGCTTTCTTTCTCCGGCTATTATCGCACAACTGATGATGTGATTCAAAGTATCCGCTATCTGGATGGAAATGTAATGAAAACCACTTATGATAATGTGGCTAAATCTCAGTCTGCTGGAGTTGAATTGGTAGGAAAAGACAAATTGCTTAAAATACTGGATCTTACAACTACAGTTAATTTGTTCTATTACAAACTTGATGGATTTAGTTATTTGCCTGAAGGTAGTACTACTCCTGTTGTGGGCAATGCAAGTGAAAACTTCTCATGGAATGCCCGGATGATAGCAAATGTTCTTCTTCCGCAATCTATCTCTTTGCAAGTTACGGGAGGTTATAACGCAAGGCAGATTGTGGCTCAGGGTACTCAAAAAGCAAGTTATTCTTTAGATGCAGGTCTGCGAAAATCATTCATGAATAAGAAATTTAGCTTGAGTATAAATGCCCGTGACATTCTTAATTCTCGCATTCAGCATACTCTAACTTCTGGAACAGGATTTATACAGGATTCCAAAAGCTGGAGAAATGGAAGACAAGTGGGTTTTACATTGACATATAATTTTGGAAATATGCGTGCTAAGAATAATAAACTAAATAAACCAGGCGATGAGAATATGTCGATGCCTATGAATGAAGAATAATCGATTCTTTGCCTATGTAAGTTAATGAAATAAGGAATATTAGAAAGATAAATAGTTTATTGCCATTACTTAGATAATCACTAAAAGATTTTGCTAAGTCGCATAACTTTCCGACCTTTGTACACGTATAAATAGGAGTCTATCAATGTGCAGAATATTGTAAATAGGCTTGTGTTTATACGTTTTTTATAAGACTTGATCTTAAATTAATAGAAAAAAGATAGTTATGGCAGACAAAATGGTAGTTAAAGAATTAGAGAGAGTGGTCGTCCGCTTCTCTGGTGATTCTGGTGATGGTATGCAGTTAGCCGGAAACATTTTCTCTAATCTATCGGCAGTATTGGGAAATGATATTTCTACGTTTCCTGATTATCCGGCAGAGATTCGTGCCCCGCAAGGCACAATTAGTGGAGTATCCGGTTTCCAGGTACATATTGGTGCAAAGAAAGTTTTCACTTCCGGTGATAAATGCGATGTTCTTGTAGCAATGAACCCCGCCGCATTAAAAACAAACGTAAAGCACATTACTCCTCAATCCATCATTATTATTGATACAGACTCCTTTACAAAAAAGGATCTGGAGAAAGCCCTTTATACAACAGATGAGCCTTTTACTGAGCTAGGCATTCAAAATCAGGTTATTGATGCGCCTATCTCTTCTATGTGTAAGGATAGCCTCAAAGATAGCGGGCTGGATAATAAAGCTGCGATCCGATGCAAGAATATGTTTGCATTGGGATTGGTTTGCTGGTTATTCAATCGACCTCTGGACCATGCTATGCATATGCTTAATGATAAGTTTGCAAAGAAACCTACTATTGCGGAAGCAAATATTAAAGTATTGACGGATGGCTATAATTATGGTCACAATATCCATGCCTCAATATCTACATACATTGTTGAATCTAAAGGTGAGAAGGAAAAAGGTTTTTATACGGATGTGAATGGTAATCTTGCCACATCTTACGGACTTGTTGCCGCCGCAGAGAAAGCTGGTTTGCAACTATTCTTAGGTTCATATCCTATTACTCCTGCAACTGATATTCTTCATAATCTTGCTAAGTGGAAACAGCTGGGTGTTGTTACCGTGCAGTGTGAAGATGAAATTTCAGGTGCATGTAGTGCTATTGGAGCCTCTTTTGCAGGAAATCTGGCTGTAACTTCTACATCAGGACCTGGCGTTTGTCTGAAAAGCGAGGCTATAAATCTTGCTGTTATTGCAGAATTGCCGTTAGTAATTGTGAATGTTCAGCGTGGTGGCCCTTCAACCGGTTTGCCAACCAAGAGCGAACAGACTGACTTGCTGCAGGCTGTATATGGCCGTAACGGTGAAAGTCCGCTGGTTGTGATTGCTGCAACTTCTCCTACAAATTGTTTTGACTCTGCTTATATGGCAGCTAAGATAGCATTGGAACATATGACTCCGGTTATTCTTCTTACAGATGGATATATTGCCAACGGATCTGCTGCGTGGAAGATTCCATCTTTGAAAGATTATCCTGAAATAAAGCCTAATTATGTAACTAAGGAAATGCAGGAGGCATGGAAACCTTACATGCGCAACATGGAAACGTTGGTTCGCTACTGGGCTGTTCCCGGTATGGAAGGGTTTATGCACAGAGTAGGCGGATTGGAAAAAGATGCTGTTACAAGTGCTATTTCTACTGACGCAGATAATCACCAGAGAATGACGTTGACTCGTCAGGCAAAGATTGACTATATAGCCAACTGTATTCCCGAACTTGAAGTTCAGGGAGACAAAGATGCTGATTTGCTGGTTGTAGGATGGGGAGGTACTTACGGACACCTCTATTCTGCAGTGGAAAAATGTAATGAAGAAGGGAAAAAGGTTGCTTTGGCTCATTTCCAATATATCAACCCACTACCCAAAAATACAGAAGAGGTTTTAAGGGCATTCAAAAAGATTGTAGTGGTTGAACAGAACTTAGGACAGTTTGCCGGACTTCTTCGTATGAAGATTCCTGGATTAGATATCTGTCAGTTCAATAGAGTGAAGGGACAGCCTTTTAATGTTTTAAGACTTGTAGAAGAATTTACTAAATTGATGGAGGAAAAGTAAGATGAGCGAACAATTATATACAGCAAAAGATTTTAAGAGTGATCAGTATGTTCGTTGGTGCCCGGGATGCGGTGATCATGCGTTGCTGAATTCCTTGCACAAGGCTATGGCTGAACTGGGAATTGCTCCGAATATGACAGCCGTGATTTCAGGGATTGGATGCTCATCCCGCTTACCTTATTACATGAATACTTATGGTTTTCATACCATTCATGGACGTGCAGCTGCAATTGCTACCGGCGTGAAGGTCGCTAACCCGGATTTAACTGTTTGGCAAATCTCAGGTGATGGTGATGGACTAGCTATTGGTGGAAATCACTTTATCCATGTTCTTCGCAGGAATGTGAATATCAATATTGTTCTTCTGAACAACCGTATCTACGGATTAACTAAAGGACAGTATTCGCCAACTTCTCCTCGTGGATTTGTATCCAAGTCATCTCCTTACGGTACAGTTGAAGATCCTTTCCGTCCTGCAGAATTAGCTTTTGGTGCTAGAGGAAGATTCTTTGGAAGATGTGTGGATGTTGATGGCCCTACATCTGTAGAGGTGCTGGCAGCTTCAGCCCGCCATAAAGGTGCTTCAGTAGTAGAGGTTCTGCAGAACTGTGTGATTTTTAATGATGGTTGCTATAGTGCTGTTGCTACGAAAGAGGCACGTGTGAAAAATGCGATTTACCTGAAACATGGGCAACCGATGTTGTTTGGAGAAAACAAAGAAAAAGGTCTCATGCAAGAGGGCTTTGGTCTGAAAGTGGTGACTTTGGGTGAAAATGGCGTAACAGAAAAAGATATTCTGGTGCATGATGCTCATTGTGAAGACAACACCCTTCACATGAAGCTTGCATTGATGGAAGGTCCTGATTTTCCTATTGCTCTAGGTGTGATTCGTGATGTACAGGCCCCAAGTTATGAGGAATGTGTATACGCACAAATTAAGGAAGTTCAGGCGAAGAAGCCGATTCGTAAACTGGAAGAATTCTTGCTTAGCGGTGAGATTTGGGAAATTAAATAATTTCCTTCTATAATATAAAGAATGCAGGCTTAAAAGAAATATCCTTTAAGCCTGCATTCGTTTTTAACAGGTAATGTAACGGGGCATGCAGCTCGTTTATGCATTTGAGCAGCTTGCCAGAGTATTTTTGTGATTACTCTTTTTCTCCAAATGCCAAATCTCCGGCATCCCCTAATCCTGGAATAATATAGGAGTGGGAGTCAATTTCCGGGTCAACAGCTGCACACCAGATAGTTGTCTTTTCTTCAGGGAAAACCTGTTGAACATATTCAAGTGCCTGTTTGCTAGCAATAATGGCGGCAATGTGTATTTCTTTTGGATTCCCTTTTGTTAGCATGGCACCGTAGCTTAGTTCCAGAGAACTACCGGTAGCAAGCATAGGATCAGTAATAATCAGCGTTTTGCCTGCAATACGGGGAGAAGCAATATATTCGATATTAATTTCGAACTTAAGCGCGTCTTTGTATTTTCGGTAAGCAGAAACAAAAGCATTCTCTGCCTTGTCAAAATAGTTAAGGAATCCTTGATGGAAAGGTAAGCCAGCACGAAGAATGGTACTGATTACGATCTTGTTATCTGGAGTACTAACCGGACAAATACCCAGAGGCGTTTGAATGTTCTTGGTTGAATAAGCAAATTCCTTACTCATCTCATATGCCATTATCTCACCAATTCGTTCAATGTTGCGACGGAATCGCATTCGGTCATTCTGTACTTTAACATTTCTGATTTCTGAGACATATTGGTTTAGTATGGAATTTGTCTCACCAAAGTTAATTATCTTCATTGTTTTCTTATTAAGTAATTATTATTTTATTTGTTTAATCATTTCTGTATACGTCTCTTTCCATCCTTTCCATTCGGCAGTCTCTGCTAAAGAGGAGTTGTGGAAGAGAGTGATAAGATCGCCGTTTACTGCTTTTACCTTTTCAGCAAGTTCCTGTATTTTTTCCAGTGTCTCTTGTGAAGTCATACCAAAATCCCGGTGTAAGGTTACATCCATTACAGCTGACGGATGTATAATCAGACTGGTTTCCTGTTCTTTTTCAATATCATAGAATGGAAAAGGAATACTTGTTCCTGCCCGAAATCCAAACTGAGAAGAGTAAAGTACGGAATAATCATCGTGAATGTCCGCAGCCAATAATTGCCTAAAAGTCTCGGGGAACCTGAAACGAAGAAAATGTTGCCTGCTCCCTTCTACTTTTTTCTCCAGAATCATTTCCAGCTCCATCTTCTCTTTGCAAAACTGCAGATTATTGAATGCAGCGATATAGGAAGGGTGGATAAAAACCGAATGTTTTTCGGATATTTGTCTGAGCATTTTCCTATAACGGCGGGAAGGGTAAATATATCTGCGGTCAAATTTTCCGTAAGGTCCCCTATGTACAAAGAAGAGTCCTTTTATATCTTGTTCCTGATAGAGCTGGAGAAGGTATTCAAAATTGAAATATGTATCTTCCTTTAAATGGAGGATGGTAAGCAGGCGATCCCGGAAAACAGAGAACTTCCTTTCAAAAAGGTCTTTTAACAGACAGAGTGCATTCAATGCAAAACCTTTATTCCGGTAAAGATATGGGTGATCAATATCAATGGTTGGAATAAACCGGAACGAACGACATGTAAACTTGCATTGGGGGTAAAGCCTTAGCAACTCTTGCTTAAGTGCATAAGCCCATTGGTCTACAACCGGCTCTTCTATGCAGTCCATTTTGCTGATTATGCTATCGGTATATTGGTAGCGGCCATGACTGTCGAGTGCTGTCGAGTGGTATTCCTCATATCTTGTGATCAGATAGAATGACGCTGCGAATAAGTCGAAAGGAATAGCTCCTTGTTCCTGTGAAAAGAACACAGGCAGGTTTTTCCATCGAGCGATCTTTTCTATTTTTTGTTTGTTTATTCCTTTACTATATAATAAGGTATGAGGAATAATCCAAAGCCCTTTGTTCAGATTCTCACCAGAATAATTGACCGAGGGTAAATCTGAAGCGATAAATTCATTCTTATCAGTAGTGAGACAGGCTTCAACTCCCAGTATATCAGAAAATATCCGGGAAAGAATATAATTAAGCCGAGGACTCTTTTTATGTGCAAATACTATAATCATTAATCTATCGCTTTATGGTTTGCAAAATAACTAATTAATTTCTAATCAAGATCAAAAAAGATGCTAATTTGTTACGTAATTATAAAACGAATCTAATTAAAGAAAAATTTCTTTAATATGACGTTTCTTATCAAATAAAGTGTTACTTTTGTATCCGGTTTACAAGGACTACTTGAAGTCAGGAAAATCACTAAAAAATATAGTATTACCAATTAAATTAATTCAAAAGAAATGGCAAACTTAGATTTAAGCAAGTATGGCATTGTAGGTGCTACTGAGGTCCTACACAATCCATCTTACGAACAGTTGTTCGCAGAAGAAACAAAGGCTGGTTTGGAAGGCTTTGAAAAAGGTCAGGTATCAGAACTAGGTGCAGTAAATGTAATGACAGGTGTTTACACTGGTCGTTCTCCTAAAGATAAATTCTTCGTTAAAGATGCAACAACAGAAAATACTGTATGGTGGACTTCAGACGAATACAAGAATGATAACAAACCTCTTTCTCAGGAAAGCTGGAATGTATTGAAAGGTGTTGTTACAAAAGAACTTTCTCAAAAGCGTCTTTTTGTTATGGATACTTTCTGCGGAGCTAACGAAAGCAGCCGTTTGAAAATCCGTTTCATCATGGAAGTAGCTTGGCAGGCACATTTCGTTAAGAATATGTTTATCCGTCCTACAGAAGAAGAACTGGCTAACTATGGCGAACCTGATTTCGTTGTAATGAATGGTTCTAAGACTGATGCAGGTGAAGACTATGCAAAACTAGGTCTTAACTCTAAGACTTTTGTTGTATTCAACTTGACTGAAAAGATTCAGTTAATAGGTGGTACTTGGTATGGTGGTGAAATGAAGAAAGGTATGTTCTCTTACATGAACTACTTACTTCCATTACAAGGTATGGCTTCTATGCACTGCTCTGCAAACACAAATAAAGATGGTGAAACAGCAATCTTCTTTGGCTTGTCAGGAACAGGTAAAACAACTCTTTCTACAGATCCAAAACGTGAATTGATCGGTGACGACGAACACGGATGGGATGACGAAGGTGTATTCAACTTCGAAGGTGGTTGCTATGCTAAGGTTATTAACCTGAGCAAAGAAAACGAACCTGATATCTACGCTGCAATCAAACGTGACGCTCTTCTTGAAAATGTTACTGTTGCTGCAGATGGTAAGATTAATTTCGATGATAAATCAGTAACAGAAAACACTCGTGTTTCTTATCCTATTTATCACATTGAAAATATCGTTAAGCCAGTTTCTAAGGCTCCTGCTGCTAAGAAGGTAATCTTCTTGTCTGCTGATGCATTCGGTGTTCTTCCTCCAGTTTCTATCTTGAATGCACAACAAACTCAATATTACTTCCTTTCTGGTTTTACTGCTAAATTAGCTGGAACAGAACGTGGTATTACTGAACCAACTCCAACATTCTCATCTTGCTTCGGTGCAGCTTTCCTTTCTTTGCACCCAACAAAATATGCTCAGGAATTGGTTAAGAAGATGGATAAATCAGGTGCAAAAGCATACTTGGTTAACACTGGCTGGAATGGTACAGGTAAGAGAATTTCTATCAAAGATACAAGAGGTATCATTGATGCTATCCTTGACGGTTCTATCGACAAAGCAGAAACTAAGACTATCCCTTACTTCTCTTTCGAAGTTCCAACAGCTCTTCCAGGTGTAGATCCTAAGATTTTAGATCCTCGTGATACTTATGCTGATGCAGCTCAATGGGAAGAAAAAGCAAAAGATCTTTCTGCTCGTTTCATCAAGAACTTTGCTAAGTTCACAGGTAACGAAGCTGGTAAAGCATTAGTTGCTGCTGGTCCTCAACTTTAATTAGTTACCCCTTATTTTATATAAAACCAAAAAGGACGGTCTCCGTGAGAGATCGCCCTTTTTTTTGTGTGCATAATCTGTTTATCATAGTCTATATTCATGTGTTCTTCTGAATCCAAAAGAGCCCAGATAAGGGCAAAGAAAAAGCCTGAAAGAATAAACTTTCAGGCTTTATAAGATTGATTCTTATCAATTATGATCTTGTGCTACGCTTGCGTTCGTTTTCATCCAAAATCACCTTACGCATACGCATATGCTTAGGAGTGATTTCTACATATTCATCTTCCTTGATGTATTCCAATGCTTCTTCAAGTGAGAAGACAACCGGAGTAATGATTCTGGCTTTATCATCGGTACCGGAAGCACGAGTGTTGGTCAGTTTCTTTGATTTGGTTACATTAACCACAAGGTCGTTGTCTTTGCAATGCTCGCCAACAATCTGTCCAGCATAAACCTCTTCCTGAGGGAAGATAAAGAATCTACCGCGATCCTGAAGTTTGTCAAGAGCATAAGCAAATGCTGTACCTGCTTCCATTGCAACAATAGAACCGTTAGTACGACGTTCGATTTCTCCTTTAAACGGTTGGTATTCCTTGAAACGGTGAGCCATGATAGCTTCTCCTGCAGATGCAGTAAGTACGTTGGTTCGTAAACCAATGATTCCACGTGAAGGCATGTCGAATGTCATGTTGATACGCTCGCCATTATTATCCATAGCAGTCATTTCTCCTTTTCTACGGGTAACCATATCAATGATCTTGCTTGAATATTCTTCAGTTACATTGATTGTAAGTTCTTCGATAGGTTCACATTTTCTTCCGTCTATTTCTTTATAGAGAACCTGTGGCTGTCCTACCTGAAGTTCATATCCCTCACGGCGCATGGTTTCAATAAGTACAGATAAGTGAAGTACACCACGGCCAAATACCAGCCATTTATCTGAAGTATCACATTTCTGAACGCGAAGAGCAAGGTTTTTATCCAGTTCTTTTTCCAGACGATCGTTAATGTGGCGTGAAGTTACAAATTTACCATCTTTTCCAAAGAAAGGAGAGTCGTTGATAGTGAAAAGCATACTCATGGTTGGCTCATCAATAGCAATTGGAACTAATGGCTCCGGATTTTCAATATCACAGATTGAATCGCCAATATCAAAACCTTCTATACCTATTAATGCACAAATATCACCGGAGTTGACTTCTGTTGTTTTTGCACGTCCTAGTCCTTCAAATACATGTACTTCCTTGATCTTTGATTTTACAACACTTCCGTCTCTTTTAACCAAAGAAACAGCCATGTTTTCTTTCAATGTACCACGGTGAACACGACCTACGGCAATACGTCCTGTAAAAGAAGAGTAGTCCAATGATGTAATTAACATCTGAGGAGTTCCTTCCAATGTCTGGGGAGCTGGGATGTTGGCAACAATGCAATCCAATAAAGGAAGAATATCTTCGGTTGGTTCTTGCCAGTCTTCACTCATCCATCCGTTCTTTGCAGATCCGTAAATGGTTGGGAAGTCTAATTGTTCTTCTGTAGCATCAAGGCTGCACATTAAATCGAATACCATTTCATGAACTTCATCAGGGCGGCAGTTAGGCTTGTCTACCTTGTTGATTACAACGATAGGTTTCAAACCAATCTGAAGTGCTTTCTGAAGTACAAAACGTGTTTGAGGCATTGGGCCTTCAAAAGCGTCGACCAAAAGTACACATCCATCGGCCATATTAAGAACACGTTCCACTTCACCACCGAAGTCGGAGTGACCCGGAGTATCAATAATATTGATTTTTGTACCCTTATAATTGATAGAAACGTTCTTCGAAAGGATCGTTATCCCTCGTTCACGTTCAAGGTCATTATTGTCTAAGATTAATTCACCACTTGTTTGATTGTCGCGGAACAAGTGTCCGGCCAAAAGCATTTTATCGACTAATGTTGTTTTCCCATGGTCTACGTGGGCAATAATTGCAATGTTTCTAATATTTTGCATAGGTAAGTAATTTGGGCGCAAAGGTACGACAAAATATCGGAACCTGTATCTTAATTGATGTAAAACCGATAGTTAGGTTCCGAAAAAAAGAGATATTTATAAAACAACCTACACCTAAAAGATGTTATATCTACAGTTTATTATATTTAGGTCTACGCATAAAATTAAATAGAGGTACCTTAAATAAATAATTATTAATGAAAAATAAGATATACCTCTTAATTATTTGATTTAAAGCTTTGTGAAATAGAAGATAATATCTATCTTTGCGCACTCAAAGAATATTTATATTTAAAAAAAAGCTAAGAATTATGTATTTAGATGTAGCTAAAAAACAAGAAATCTTTGAAAAGTACGGAAAGTCTAACACTGATACTGGGTCACCTGAATCTCAGATAGCATTGTTCTCATACCGTATTTCTCACCTGACTGAGCATTTAAAGCTTAACAGAAAAGATTATACCACAGAGAGATCACTAGTTATTTTGGTATCAAAACGTCGTAGACTGTTGAACTACCTTAAGGATGTTGATATCATGAGATATCGTGAAATCATTAAGACTCTCGGACTTAGAAAGTAATTTTCTACGAAAGCATTCTCAAGGCCGTTTTCCAAACAGGAAAGCGGCCTTGTTTGTTATAACATACTGATAGCGATTTCATAAAACGGCTCACCCGATATTTAGTGGGGCTAGGCATAAAGCTTACTCAATCTAAAGAAGAAAAACTTTATATCAATCACTCCTCTAAGCTGTGCCCTAAATTGTTTGATCTTTGCATTAAAAGATTCTGCAAACGCATTGGTAGCCCTGTTTGTAAAGAAGTTCAATACCTCGTCGTAATGTTCGTACAATGTTCCTGCTATGACATTAAAGCTTTTAAAGCCAGAGTTGTCCACTTTGTCATACCAACGTGCAAGTGACATCCTGGCTGCATCCTTTACCGTGTTCTTGTTGAATATCATTCTCAGTGAGTGCGTTAGAGAATAAGCTTCTTTTATATCGGGATAGATATCAAACAATATTGCCGCTCTTTCCTTTTGGCTTTCCGTCCATTTGTCCATGGATTTGAACAGTAAATATCGACTCCTTGCCAACAATTGTTTTTGCGTATCACCGTTTGCAAATGTGGCAGGCTGATAATCTTCTCCTTTTTCCTTAGCTTCTTCTTTTGCATCCGTATCGGCTTGAATGGCATCCCAACGATGTGCTATTCTCATTTCCTGCAATGCATCACATGTCAGCTTTTGAACATGGAAACGATCAATTGTACGCTTGGCTTTGGGAAAACATCTTCGGATTATAAGATTCATGCTATTGGATAGGTCCATTGTAACTTCTTCCACGACAGATCGTTTATCTTCAGGTATAAGTTTTAAAGTATCGATTACATCATTTGAGGAAACACCTTTAACCAAAGCTACCAGTGACCCTTTTCTCCCACGCGCTTCTGGGTTGGAGACTATGGTATAGAGCTCGCCGTCACTTATGGATGTTTCATCAATGCAAAGCCGTTTACCAACATTCTCTGGGAATATAAGCCACTCATCCGCATGAGAATATTCATTCCATCGACGATAGCCACTTAGGACTTCTTTATACTGTTTTTCAAACGTATCCCCGTTTATATGATAATAAGCATCAAGCGAACGGGAGCTCGTAGGTCTCGTCTCCATACACCTCTTTTAAAAAAGCCGCAAATTCTTTCGAATAGCGGGTACCTTCGGCTTTAAACTCATCATAAGGAGCTGTAAAACTTTCATTTGTTTGCCGATTAATCCAACGGCGGCGACGAACCACCAAATCAACAGCTTTGTCACGAAGAGGAAAATCTCTGATGGTGACAGGATTCAGGAAGCCTTTGGATTCAAAGAGATCATTCGAAGCATATTTAGCATCTATTTTCTCCTCCAAATAAATAAGTATTGCATCTGAACTCTTTTCTACATTTACGATACTAAACCTTGATAAGATGTTTTCGGGAAGCATCAAACTTACTAATGATAATAAAACGTCCTTTTCCATATGACAAAGATAACATTTTATCTTATTAACCCACTAATTATCGGGTGAGCCCATAAAACCTCTTTATAGAAACGAGTTGTCTGTCAATAAGGTATGCTCTGTAACGCATAAATATCCTTCCTTATAATAAATTATCAGGAAATCCTTTTATTTGATTAAAGATTTAGCTATTTTTGCGAAAAATACCTAATGAATTAATCTTAAAAAGGCAGTATGGACAATAGTAAAATTGTAGGAGAGAAGATTAAAGCACTTCGCGAAGCAAAGGAAATAAGTATAAATGAACTGGCAGATCGTTCAGGTTTAGCTGTTGAGCAGATTGAACGGATTGAAAATAACATAGATATACCTTCACTGGCTCCACTGATTAAGATCGCACGTGTGCTTGGCGTTCGTTTAGGCACATTCCTTGACGATATGGATGATCAGGGACCCGTACTTTGTCGTAAGAAAGAGGCTAGTGATACCATAAGCTTTTCGAATAATGCGGTTCGTTCCCGCAAACATATGGAGTACCATTCTCTTTCAAAATCTAAAGCAGACCGACACATGGAGCCTTTCATCATAGATGTGGCTGAGAGCTCGGATAATGAATTTATACTCTCTTCTCACGAAGGTGAAGAATTTATTATGGTTATGGAAGGTACTATGGAAATTAACTATGGAAAGGACACATACGTACTTGAAGAGGGCGACAGCATTTACTACGATTCTATTGTGCCTCACCATGTACATGCTTTTGAAGGACAAGCTGCTAAAATATTAGCTGTAATCTATACTCCTATTTAATTATACACATATGCAGTTATTTGACAGAACCTTGGGGCAGTGGCTGGAACACTGGGCTGAGGTAACTCCCGATAAGGAATACATTGTCTATTCCGACAGAAACTTACGCTTTACCTGGAAGCAATTTAACGAACGTGTTGACGAAATGGCAAAGGGGCTTCTCTCTATTGGTGTGACAAAAGGCTCACATGTGGGGATCTGGGCAACAAATGTGCCGGATTGGCTCACATACCTTTATGCTTGTGCCAAGATTGGGGCTATATATGTAACGGTTAATACCAGTTATAAATTATCTGAGCTGGAATATATTTGCAAAAACTCGGATATGCACACCTTGTGCATTACCAACGGAGATCGCGACAGCGACTTTGTAGAGATAGTTTATAAGATGCTTCCTGAACTGAAAACTACCCAACGTGGTCATCTGCAAAGTAAACGCTTTCCGGAAATGAAAAATGTGGTTTACATTGGACAAGAGAAGCTTCGTGGAATGTATAACACCTCGGAAGTAATTCTTCTTGGAAAGAATGTAGATGATATCTGTTTGATTGAAGCGAAAAAGCAGGTAAGTTGTCATGATGTAGTAAACATGCAATATACATCTGGTACCACCGGTTTCCCAAAAGGGGTTATGCTATCTCATCATAACATTGCAAATAATGGATATTTAACCGGTGAACACATGAAATTCACCGCAGATGATAAACTCTGCTGTTGTGTACCTCTGTTCCATTGCTTTGGAGTGGTGCTTGCCAGCATGAATGTATTGACACATGGTTGCACACAGGTAATGGTGGAACGTTTTGATCCGTTAGTTGTTCTTGCTTCTATTCACAAAGAGCGATGTACAGCTGTTTATGGAGTACCCACTATGTTTATAGCGGAATTGCATCACCCTATGTTCGATATGTTTGATCTTACTTCTTTGCGTACTGGTATCATGGCCGGTTCACTTTGTCCGGTGGAACTGATGAAGCAGGTGCAGGAAAAGATGTTCATGAGGGTAACCAGCGTATATGGCTTGACAGAAACTTCTCCCGGAATGACTCATACTCGTATAGATGATTCGTTTGATGCTCGTTGCAATACAGTGGGTTATGAATTCGAATTTACCGAAGTAAAAGTTCTCGATCCGGAAACAGGTGAAGAGTGCCCTGTAGGTGTTCAGGGTGAAATGTGTAACCGTGGTTATAATACCATGAAAGGCTACTATAAGAATCCTCAGGCAACAGCCGAAGTGATTGACAAGAATGGCTTTCTTCATTCTGGCGATCTTGGCGTAAAAGACGAGGATGGCAACTACCGTATTACTGGCCGAATTAAAGATATGATAATTCGTGGAGGCGAGAATATCTATCCACGTGAGATTGAGGAATTCCTCTACAAACTCCCCGGAGTAAAAGATGTGCAGGTTGCAGGAGTACCTTCTCAGAAATATGGTGAAGCCGTTGGTGCATTTATCATTCTTCACGAAAGAGTAGATATGGAGGCCTCTGATGTGCGTGAATATTGCAAAGATAAGATTGCAAGGTATAAGATACCTAAATATGTATTCTTTATCAATGAGTTTCCGATGACAGGAAGTGGTAAAATCCAGAAATTTAAGTTAAAAGAGCTGAGTTTGAAACTTTGCGAAGAACAAGGAATTGAAATTATTTAATTTTTAGAATAGCTTTACTGAATCCCGGGCAAAAGAATAAAAACTTTGTCCGGGATTTATTTTTTATATCTGCAATAAGATGTTTTCGTTAAATGAAAGAAAAGAAAACATAAAGAGGTGAGTATCATTATTAAAAAATCGGAATCCTTTTGTGTCACTATTTAGAAAATCTTATCTTTGCCGAATTAATTTAATAAACTAATCATAATTTAGTATGTCTACAAAATTATTCTCTGAGCTGCCTTATAAAGTGGCAGACATTACGCTTGCCGACTTTGGTCGCAAGGAACTCGATCTGGCAGAACAAGAAATGCCCGGGCTAATGGCTCTTCGCGAAAAGTATGGAGAATCTAAACCGCTTAAAGGTGCTCGTATTATGGGTTCACTTCACATGACCATTCAAACAGCTGTGTTGATTGAAACATTGGTTGCTTTGGGTGCAGATGTGCGTTGGTGCTCATGTAATATATATTCTACACAAGATCATGCCGCAGCTGCTATTGCTGCTTCCGGAGTTCCGGTTTTTGCCTGGAAAGGTGAAACATTGGAAGAATACTGGTGGTGTACATTACAGGCTCTTACTTTCCCAGGTCATCAGGGCCCTACAGTGATTGTTGACGATGGCGGAGATGCTACCATGATGATTCATTGCGGATATGAAGCCGAAAAAGATCCTTCTTTATTGGATAATGAAGTTCATGCAGAAGATGAAAAGCAACTGTATGCTATCCTGAAGAATGTTTTGAAGGAAGATAACGGTATCTGGGGACGTATGGTACCCGAAATCCGTGGTGTATCTGAAGAAACAACAACAGGCGTTCACCGTTTGTATCAGATGAAGGAAGAAGGCAAACTTCTTTTCCCTGCATTTAACGTAAACGACTCTGTAACCAAATCCAAGTTCGATAACTTGTATGGTTGCCGTGAATCATTGGCCGATGGTATCAAACGTGCTACAGACGTAATGATTGCCGGTAAGGTAGTTGTTGTTTGTGGTTATGGTGATGTAGGTAAAGGATGCTCTCACTCTATGCGTTCTTACGGAGCAAGAGTTTTGGTTACTGAAGTAGATCCAATCTGTGCACTTCAGGCAGCAATGGAAGGTTTCGAAGTAATGACAATGGAAGATGCTGCAAGCCAGGGAAACATCTTTGTTACTACTACCGGTAATATTGATATCATCCGTATCGATCACATTGAGAAGATGAAAGATCAGGCTATTATCTGTAACATTGGTCACTTCGACAATGAGATACAGGTTGAGAACCTGAAGAACTATCCTGGTATCAAGAGCCGTAATATCAAACCACAGGTTGATCAATACTTCTTCCCTGACGGACATTCTGTTCTTCTTCTTGCTGACGGTCGTTTGGTTAATCTTGGTTGTGCAACAGGTCACCCATCATTTGTAATGAGTAACTCATTCACAAACCAGACATTGGCTCAGATTGAACTGTTCAAGAAGAAATATGAGATTGATGTTTATCGTTTGCCTAAAGAATTGGACGAAGAAGTTGCTCGTCTCCACCTTGAAAAGATTGGAGTGAAGCTCACTAAACTGACTCCTGAGCAAGCTGCTTACATTGGCGTTTCCGTTGATGGTCCTTATAAAGCAGATCATTACAGATATTAATTCAGATAGAAAATTGTGAGTAGAAAGTTCAACTATAAAAGAATATGATGAAGAAATCATTGCCAGATATTATTGCGATTGTAGCATTCGTTATTATATCGCTGGCCTATTTCTTTCCGGCAATAACGGAAGGAAGAGTTCTTGCCCAACATGATGCTGTTGCAAGTATCGGGCTGGGACAGGAATCTAAGGAATTCACGGAAAAAACAGGTGAGCGTTCACGGTGGACTAATGCTGTATTTGGTGGCATGCCTACTTATCAGATATCGCCAAGTTATGATTCCACAAGTTTACTTCAGAAGGTAGAGAAGGGTTACAGACTCTTCTTGCCCGATTATGTTTACATGGTTTTCATTATGCTGCTTGGTTTCTATATCCTGATGCGGGCATTTGATTTCTCTGTCTATCTTTCCATATTGGGAGCCATAGTCTGGGCTTTCTCTTCTTATTTCTTTATTATCATTGGTGCCGGACATATCTGGAAATTTGTTACGCTGGCTTATATCCCGCCTACAATTGCCGGGATGGTACTTGCATATAGGAAGAAATATCTGGTTGGTGGAGTGCTTACCGCTTTCTTTGTGGCATTGCAAATCCTCTCTAACCATGTGCAGATGACTTACTATTTCTTGTTTGTCATTCTCTTTATGGTTATCGCTTATTTTGTTGAGGCTTACAAAAACAAAGAGTTGCCCCACTTCTTTAAAGCAAGTGGTGTACTTATTGTTGCAGCACTGATTGGTGTATCCGTAAATATCTCAAATCTGTATCATACGTATGAGTATAGCAAGGATACCATGCGCGGTAAGTCTGAACTGGTAAAACAGAATAATGCCAACCAGACTAACAGCGGATTGGAACGCGACTATATTGTGCAGTGGAGTTATGGCATTGGAGAAACATTCTCTTTGCTTGTTCCAAATGTAAAAGGCGGAGCTTCTGTTCCTTTGGCTGCTAATGAGACAGCTATGGAGAAAGCAAATCCTCAGTATTCTCAGTTATATAATCAGATAGGTCAATATTGGGGAGAACAACCCGGTACTTCCGGTCCGGTTTATGTAGGTGCATTCATACTAACGCTCTTTTTTCTGGCACTCTTTATTGTAAAGACTCCTGTTAAATGGGCATTGCTTGCAGCTACAATCTTGTCCATACTCCTTTCATGGGGAAGGAATTTTATGGGTTTTACCGATTTCTTCCTCGATTATATTCCAATGTATTCCAAGTTCAGAGCGGTATCTTCTATTCTTGTAATAGCGGAATTTACCATTCCTTTACTTGCCATACTTGCATTGAAAGAGATTATTGAAAAACCACAGGTTCTAAAGCAGAACCTGAAGTATTTCTATATCAGTTTAGGACTTACAGGTGGAATCGCATTATTGTTTGCTTTGGCTCCGGGAATGTTCTTCTCTTCATATATTTCCAGCAGTGAAATGCAGGCATTGCATAACGGAATTCCGGCAGATCAGCTTTCTCCTATTATTGCTAACCTTACAGAGATTCGTCAAAGCATATTCACTTCAGATGCATGGAGAAGCGTAATCATTATCCTGATTGGTGCGGCTCTGGTTCTTGCATACAATGCAGGCAAGCTAAAAGCTCAGTGGATGGTGGTAGCACTTACAATTCTTTGTTTAGGAGATATGTGGGGTGTAGACAAGCGTTATCTGAAAGATGCAGACTTTGTAGAACCGGAACAGCGTCTGTCTGTTGTTCAGAAGACTCCTACCGATGAGTTTATTCTTCGTGACAAGAGCCTGGATTATCGAGTGCTTAATTTTGCAGTCAGCACTTTCAATGATAATAATACTTCTTACTGGCACAAAAGTGTAGGTGGATACCATCCGGCTAAGTTGAGACGTTATCAGGAGATGATTGAGAATCATATTTCTAAGGAGATGACATACCTGCAACGACAGATTCCCGCAGTCCAAGGAGATATGGCAAAGATTAATTCTGACTCTATCGGTGTAATAAATATGCTGAATACTAAATACTTTATCTTCCCAACAGGAGGAGGTAAAACAGCACCGGTTGAGAATCCGTATGCTTATGGAAACGCATGGTTTGTTGAGAACGTGAAGTATGTGCAGAATGCCAATCAGGAAATTGAAGCTTTGAATGCAACGGTACCTACTAAAACAGCAGTCGTAGCCGATAACTTTAAACAAGCATTAAATGGTGTTCAAACAGCATTCAAAGATTCTTTGTCTACTGTTAAACTAACCTCTTATGCTCCGAATGCATTGATATACGAAACCTCTTCATCCAAAGACGGAGTAGTTGTCTTTGCTGAAATTTACTATCCGGGATGGCAGGCTTATCTGGATGGGAAAGCAGTGCAACACGGACGTGCGGACTATATTCTTCGTGCAATGAATGTTCCGGCCGGTAAGCATAAGATTGAGTTTAAGTTCGATCCTCAGTCTATTCATACAACTGAAAACATTGCTTATGTTGCTTTAGGATTATTGATCCTTGGTGCAATAGGAATGGTTGTTATTGAAGTCAGAAAGAAGAAGGCATAAAGTTCTCTGATAAGAAATAAAAATCGCCGGTTAAGCATCTTTTTATAAGTGCTTAACCGGCGATTTTTTATTTCCTATTAATACTCATTTGTATCTGTATTGTAAAAACATAAATCTTGCTTAAGATAATAGTATCTATCTTCTTTTATCATTAACTAATATACAATACTTTCTTCCCATATATTTGCTGGATTTACTCGTATACATCTATATAGCACAGGACTTTGTTTTAATTAGCAAACTCATCCATGTATTTTGAGCCTTATATCCGATTTCTGTTCTTCAGACCGGGAATTTACCACAGGCTTCCTTCAGATTCCACTTCGCAATGGACACCCTTGCCGTAAGCTAACACTTCCAGCTATAATGGCGTGCTCGGGACTTGCACCCTGTTCGTGCTGGGCGAACAAACAAACCGCCCCGCAATGTCTGACCATTGAGGGGCGGTGATGTTTAGAGGGGTTTATTTGGACAACGCCAAATCTGATACATTACCGACTAACTAAAACACCCTAGTAAAGCCAATAGCATTAATACACCTACAATGATTGCGATAATACCGGCAAGATAACCTCCAAAATGCATAATATAAGAGACTGTAAAACGATGATTTACAAAGCGCTTTTCATCTTTATATGTAGATCGAGTAGACCATACTCCAAATATAATACTAGCTATGGCTATTAAATAATATTTCATATCATTACTCTTTTGATTGTTCGTTTTCGGCTTTATTTTTTTTCACAATAGCGTCAATAAGCCTTTCTGCTCCTGAGACTTTTAGTTTAGGACCTTGCATCAATATTTCTGTTCCCAAGTTAAAGCCTTTTTTCTCTATTTTCTTTCCTGCTCCAGGAAGTACTTTATTGAGTCCTTTTTTGACAAGCTGTCCTGCGACATAAAAACCAACTTTCTTTCCAACATCAGCTAAATTGTCATCTCCTTTTCCATTTAACATACCTTCCCAGTCAGTATTTAGCAGATCAACTCCAAATTCCCAAACAGTTCCTTTTATAAGTGTTTGACCGGCGATTTTATTTATTTAGGCATTACCAAAAGATACATCTGTTTTAGATGATTAGGTACATCCGGATATTTCAATACTAAGATACCTGCATTAAGCAATGGTTTTAAATAGGCATTTCTAACATGCATTTCGTCTTTAAATCCAAGACCATTTTTAATATCAACAAATTTACATTCTTTTTTTCTTTAAATGTATTTAGTAACTTTTCGATCAATTCCTCTGACCCCATAATCTGAATAAGTCTAGGGTAGGTTTTGGGGTAACTGGTAGGGTAACTGGTGGAATAACTGGTGGAGTAGCTGGTGGATAACTTTTCTTATAATAGTAACCATTATACCACCCATTGTTGCTTCAAATTTTGGAGCTTGCAATCCCTCTTGCGTAAATCCCGTTATAATTTTAGACACACCTCGTCCCCATGCTTCTATAAAACCAGCCTTGAAGAAAATATCTGCTATATTTTTATTGGAATATTCAATTAAAGTTCTGTTGTTATCAGAAGTATATTCCAGAGTATTGCTACTTGCTTTTACGAATTAATCAATCTTTTTTATGCGGTTCTTAATCCAGAATGGCAAACAAGTTCCTAGCCATAATCCAAGAAGAAGAAAGAATATTGATGATAAAATGATATTTATTTCTACATCTAAAATGTGTAATATTAGCATAATAGAAAAATATCCCCAAAACAGATAGTATATTATTACATTAAAGTAAATGTACAAGTTGTATAATAGCTTTTTTTTCATCTTTTTATATAATTTACTAATTCAAAAACAATAATTAGAACCAACAAAATGGCTGAAAAAACGCCCGTCTTTAAGCATAAAGGTACGTATTCATCAAAGAAAAAGGAGGAAATTAATTTAAGGAATCCTATAACGTATATAATTTTTAATGTAATTTTCATAATTTAATATTTAGTTGGAATATAAGTGTGGAATTACCAACTTAAAATAGACATAAGGTTACTCCATATCGAATTCAGGTTATATTAAGAGCAGAATTGTATCTTACTTAGAAACTACTTGGCAAAGCTAACAATTGATATTGCAGTGTTTTAGCCAAACGGTAATGCCCTAAAGCATTTGGATGCAGGCGGTCGGTTTTACTGTCATGAAAATACGGTGTGTTAGAATCGTATAATGGGTACAGTCCGCTTATAGAATGTAAATCAATTAGTGGAACTGCCCAATAATCGCTTGCCTGCTTTAAAATACCGATATATGAATCTAAGTACAAACCGAGATCATTGGCGTAGTTTTCATCTGGCTGCACATTCTTTTCGCTGAATGTAGCGAAGGCGCGATGAATAGGTGTGAGGATGATAATTTGCTTACTGGCATAATGCTCTTTCAGAAATGACATTACTTTGTTGATGCGACCGCAGAAAGTTGAGTCGCAAATTATTGGTTCGCGATGTTTGCGCGTTACAGTTTGTCCGTTGAAGTTTGTTGTTTCATTCGTTTCAGTAAAGAACTTCCCCAGCGGAGTATTGTGGTTATAGTCATTTGTACCTGCCCAAATAAAAATAGCATCAATAGAATCAGCTTTTTCGCTGTGTAATTTATTTGCCATTTTGTATATGCCATCCCACTGGTAGCCACTCTTTGCATATACACAGTAATTTATTCCCATTAGCTCTTTCAGGTATTGCCAATACCATACGGCTGTGGCATTATTACCGGGATCGGTCATTGAATCACCTAGAAATGCAACCTTCTTGCACTGCCATTGTGTGTTAAGTGTCTTTTCGTTTTCCTTAATGGTCACCTTCTTCATGACCGATTGTCCATTCTGGGCACTAACCAGAGCTGGTGCCGAATTCAGTACGACTAGTACTAATGTGATTATAAACTTCTTCATAATATTTTATTTATTGATTACCAACATTGCTTTTGTATTTTCATTCATTATTCGTCTAATAAACCTCTCATCATGTATAACCCCGACAAACTTAGTAGATATTTTTGATTTATTATTGCTACTGAATAAGAATATTATTCAGACTCTGTTTTGTTAATAGACAGTTAAACCAATATTTATAAAAAATGATTATTGATAATCAGGTCTTTATAAATGCTAGGTGGTACAGGTGGCAGTAAAAAAGACTTTTTTATCCTTTCAGAAAAAAAATGAAAAATCCGCAAAATGCAGAATTCTCAAATTTTTATTTTCAGAACCGGAAAAAGTATTATTTCTCTGCCACCTGTGCCACCTACTAAAATAGATATATCAGTAAATCAGTACTTTATGTTTTTAGACATCTTCTTTTGGGTGTAGATGGTGTACATAAAAAGAGTTTTTTTGGCTTCCAGAAATAAAATTTCAAGAATTCCGCAAAATGTAGATTTTTCATTTTTTTATTTCTCAGAACGAAAAAAGAATGATTTATCTCCACCCTCTCCACCATCAAAAATATATCTTACTGATAATCACATGTATTTATCTGGCTAAAAAGTGCTTAGTTGGTAATAGTAGGATAAAAGCAATATGGATTATTGTAACACTGCTCTAGAATTATTTACATGAAAAGGGAGATTAGTAATTTTCAAAGGAGGGTACAATCCAAACATGTACAAGATTAAATTCAAGCACGTACAAGACTGGGGGCAAACTTGTACATGTTTGGATTGAGAAGACTAGAATAAATTGTTAGTTGCTGCCTTTACTTTTCTTAATATGTATTGAAGCAATTTTTATTTATTGTTATTTCCTTTTGTTGTCACTTTCCAAAATCCTTTTTTATCCGAGCCTTCACGAGAAATGATACCCTCTTTTTTAAGTTTTTCTAAATGCTTTTGTATGGCAGAAGGGTTGATTTTCAATGCCTCCGACAGTTCTTTTCGTGTAATATCTGGTTTTTCGGTAATGAGTTCGAGCAATCTGACCACTTTTTCTGACCACTTTTTCTGACCACCCAATTCGTTTTTCTGACCACCTTCTTCCATGTTCAATGCTACAATTTGTTCCTCAGCAACTTTGTTGTTAGCATCTATTCTCAAATGCCTGTTTTTTAATTCATTATTCTCGTCGAGTAATAAATTACCAAAGAACCGCATCAAATATTCCGGTGTTGCATAAACTTTGTGCTGATAGTCGTTGTAATTAGCCCTTACAAGTGCATTGCGGAAATACCACGAATGCTTGGCGAACATATCGTTTTCCACTTCAAAACCGAAAGTGCGCAAATATTTAATGGTAAAAACGGCAATTGTCCGTGTATTTCCCTCGCCAAATGCGTGAATCTGCCACAATCCAGAAATGAAATTTGCAATATGTTCTACTATCTCCCGCTTTGAAAGTCCTTTGTAGTTGAAATTCTTTTCTTGTCGAAAATCATATTCAAGCGTTGCATTAATAGTGTCGGCAGAGGCATAATACACTGTTTTACCATTCAAAACCCATTCATTTTTAGTGATATTATAATCACGAATTTTTCCAACTTTTACAGTGATATTCTCAATACACGTAAAAAGACGTTTATGAATAGAAAGAAGTTCGGCAGGGCTAAACGTAAAAGTTTTCTCCGACAATATTTCAGTAATACTTGCCGAAACCTTGTCAGCCTCTTCGGTACGTTCGCTCTCAACTGTTTTTCTGTTCGTCTGTTGTTTATAATAACTGCCGATACGGTATTTTACCTCATCAATAGTAATTTTGCCTTCAATGTTTTCTTTGGCGGTTTCAATCAGATAGGCAGAAGGCGTTAAGCCATCCACCTGTTGCAAACCGATAGCAGTTTGCCAGATTTGGCTTTTCTCCTTTTGCGAGGGTTCACCCTGACGGATATATTCTTCAAAATCGTCTATCATACTGCAACTCCTTCTAATTCTTCTGCATATATTCCTTAATCTGCTTGGAGATCTCTGCCATTCCTGCTATTGAAGGATGGCCGCTTTTCTTCTCAATATTGTGAAGCTCAATGCAGTCTATTTTATAATGAGCGCAGATTGCTTTTGTAGATTCGTTAATGTCATTGGTTAATTCGCTGTTCAAGATAAAATAGATCTTAACGTTAGGGTAGTAATCAACCATATTTGATAGAAGATAGGCCAATGCCGGACGGAATGAATAGAGGTCTTTCTTTGCCCAGTTCTCGTACTGGTATTCTCCAACAGGAGATTTAGCCCAGCAGTCATTTGTGGCACCGAATATAAATATTACATCGGGGTTGCCGAGCTTTTTCATTCTGGTTATAAAAGAACGATCACTGTAATCTTCTTTGCGATAGCCGGTGTTACATATAGTTGAGCCCGAAAAAGAATTATTGACGCAAAGTTTGTAATTGTTTTCTCTGATAAACTTGTGCCACCATGTCTCACGAACCGATGTAACGTCGGTTTGATTCTTTGGGGTTGCGTAATACCAAACAAAGTTGGTGTCTGGTTGTAAATAGCCATCAAAGGTGGAATAAGAATCGCCCAAAACAGAGATGGATTTCAGATTTTGACTGAAGGATAAACTGCAACATAACGTGCAGAGCAAGAAAAATAGTACTCTGATTTTCATGATATTTAGTATTTTAATGTTTTTCGTCTTTACTAATTTTGATCATTTTCGTGAGATCACGAAAATGATCATCTATATTGATATCCACTTTATCAGGTTCTTTAATTATTTCTCTGGCTTAACAATTAACCTTATAACAAACCATACATGATGTGCAACAGTACTTACCCAGCCATAATGTTTTGCCATAATGCGGAACCGCTCTTTTAAAGATGCTTTATGGTTCTGGGTTGTTAATCCTTCGTCCAGATAATCAATAACTGTGATGTGAGTATTGTGCAGTGTTGAGGCTTTCTTCATAACCCTGATGCACCAATCGAAATCGGCAGAGAAGCGATAGGACAGATCGAACGGTTCAGCCAGAGTACGTTTGGCAAAGAAAGCCTGATGGCATACCAGCATTCCTTGCTTAAAACTTTTCCAGGTAAGCTTTTCTGGAGTCTTTAAACGGCGCATGTGCAGAAAGTTATCATCCTTATCTACTATGGCTGTTTCTCCGTAAAGGATATCCGGTAATGTATTGCCGGATATAGAATCTGATATTAGCTGCAGGGTGTTGCTTTCATGGAAGATATCTCCGGCATTCAGAAAGCAGAGATAATCTCCCGATGCTGCTGCAATACCTTTGTTCATGGCATCGTAGAGTCCTTTGTCCGGTTCACTAATCAGCTTGTTTACATTATCGCGGTATTTATCTATAATAGCAAGAGTACTATCCTTTGAAGCTCCGTCAATGATGATGTATTCCCACTCTTTGTAGGTTTGCCCAACTACACTTTGAATTGTCTTTTCAATTACCTTCTCAGCATTGTAGGTAACGGTTATGACAGAGAAACGTGGATTAGGGCGGTTATTCATCTTTTCCGGTTATTTTATTGTAGATATCAATATACTTCTTTGCAATAATTCCTTCAGAATAGTAAGTAATAACCTTGCGGGCTGCTTCTTCTGATAGTGTTGGGTATTCTGATTCATTTAGTGCCCAATGAATTCCATTGGCAAAGTCCTGTGCAGATTTATATTCAGCTACATATCCATTGTGAAGATGATCAATCATTTCAGGGATACCTCCGATGTTGAAACCTACGCAGGGAGTTCCGCAAGCCATAGCTTCCATAATGGTATTGGGAAGGTTCTCTTCAAGAGACGGAGTGACGAACAAGTCCACTGAATTGTAGATGTCTACCATTACTTTTTCATCACTTACAAAGTCGAGTGCATATACAGGGAAAGGTATCAGTTCTTTGAGCTGTGATGATTGTTTTCCAAAAACAACAATCCCCAGCTTCTCTTTCATCTCAGGATATTTCTCTGCCAGTAAGCGGCAAGACTCTACAAAATAGTCAATCCCTTTACGTTTATCGGTTATCTTCACTGAGCCAAACAACAGCAGTTTCTTATCCTGTGGCAGATTGCATTTATAGCGTGCCTCTTTTGTGTCGTGTGGCTTGAATAGGTTGATGTTGATTGGGTTTGGAATATTTGTTGTACGGTGGCCAATAAGCAACAGACTCTTTTCCGCTTGTGAGCGAAGCCACTGACTGCATGCCACAAATGTGATGTTTGCATTCTTGTAAAGAGCAAGCTTCTTTTTGAAAGTGCGGTAAGAGAGGTCTTTCTTACTTCCGCCCTTGTATAGGAAAGGACAGTTGTGGCATCCTTCCTGATAGTTGGTACATTCTCTGGCATGGTGGCAGATTCCGGTACAAGGCCACATGTCGTGCATGGTCCATACAATGGGTTTTCCCGATTCAACAATGTGCTTTATATCATTCAACGAGAGCATTCCCTGGTTTATCCAGTGCAGATGAATAACATCAGCTTGTTTGAATTCCGGTAAGGAAGTGATATTTGTTCCGGTATTTGCAATTGACACAGCAAAAAGGTTATTCTTTTTAAAATGGTTTGCTTCCCAGATAACAATGCGTTCCCATACAAACCGGACAACGTTCATCCATGAGCGATCCAGCGGCACTACGCTTATTTGGTCCGTTTGTTTGTCACGAACCAGCATTTTTGCCTTGATACCATTATTCTTAAGGGATTCCATTAACCGTCCGGCTGCTATAGCAGCACCTCCGGTGCGTTCCGATGTATTAATTATAAGTACTCTCATCTTGTGAAATGTTTCCACAAAAGTAGTCGTTTTAACCGAAAAATGAACAGGGAAAGATGTTTTTTTGCGTAACAGTTTTATTATGCGCCAAAGTCTCCTTTAAGGGTTCGTTTTATTCTTCTGACAGCCTTTGCACTGAACGAGTTTGTCCTTCTGTAATAGTTCTCAACAGATTTTCTTGCTTTGATGTTTTCTTCGATAGGTTCTATCTTTATAACGGGAAGTTCTTTCTGATAAAGTAAAGATGCATACAGTCCGCCTCCGCCGCAGTTTGTTCCGCTTCCGTCGAATCCCACATTCTGCACCAGTGATTTGCCCACGTTCAGCGAGAGTACGTCTTTCAGGAACAGACTGGCATTCCAGCGTATGGCCCAGGAATTATTCTTTCCTTCAATCTGGCGACGAAGCATACGTGTAAAACCGTACTTGTTATTAAAATCGAAGGTTCTTGTTAGCTTACGTTCTTCAAGTTCTTTGAGCAAAGCTTTTCCATCCGGATTGAATAAGTTCCATGCCCTTTCCCAGGTTGCCCAGCCCCAGCTTCCTGTCCATTTTATTAAGAATGTATCGGGAAGAGTAGAATCTTCAAAGAATTCACAAGCCTGAATATGTCCCACTTTAGGTTCGTTTTTATACACTTCAAGCGCATCATTCATGAACTTAAGGAAATGAGGAGCCACCACCAAATCATCTTCCAGTACAATTACCCGGCCATATTCCTTTACTCGTGTAGTAACTCCATCAATAATACTTTTTGCCAGTCCCCAGTTCTCTTCCCTTTCTATAATGGTAATCCGTTCAAAGCCGGTTACTGAATGAATCAGTTTTCGTACTTCATCTACCGCCGGTTGTGTTTCTTCGTTTTTAGCCGCATCTGAATAAATGAAAAGTTCGCTTTCTTTTGCAAGACTATTTTGCTGCAAAGATTCTATAGCCATCCGTGCATGTTCAGGACGATTATAGACAAATAAAAGGATTGGAGAATATAGATTATTCATAAGGCATTTTCTAATTAAGCTTCTTATTAATCAGTTCTATCAGTTGTTTTGCAAAGGCTTCCCAATTGTTTCTGTTCAGAAAATCCGGGTAATCAAATTCCTTCTTATCATTCTGAGCATTCTCTATAATGCTTTCTATCTCAGACAAGTCGTTGAATACGTAGACTCCTAACTGTTTCTCCGAAGCGTAATCTTTGAATGAGCCGGTATCGGGACCTATCACTTTAGCGCCGTAGGATAGAGAATCCATTAGCAGACCTGAACTTAGTACTGAACCGGAAAGATAAGGAATCAGCACAAATTGTGCGGCATCTATATAGGATTTCAGTTCATCAAACGATGGGGATTCCTTTAACCAGGTAATGTTTTCCGGCAAATGTTGTGTAATGCTTTCTGCCAGTTCAGAAGAACCGCATTTCCCTATCATCATGATAGAAACAGGTTGTTTGAACGGATGTTCCTCTACAAATCTTACGAACTCCAGCACTCCTTTGTATTTGGAGATGCTTCCCCAGATTAACAGCTGATACTTCTTGACCGGGTTTGGAGTGATTATCCCCATTCTATTCTTGGTGGGATGATGCATAAAAACAGTTTTGTGGACAGCTTTTGGGGTTAATTCCTGAACAACCTTTATCCCTTCCTTGCTATGTGTAATAATGAGATGCGATATATGTGCCATGAATCTCATCATTCCCTTCTCCAATTTATAATAGCGGGGAGAGTGTGGTTCTTTGTTGTGTAAAAACCATACGATTTTTTTGCCTATAAGCCGTAGATAGATAATTAACAGAATGGCTGTGATGGTTTGCAATATTCCATGCGGCCTTTCCGGGGTAGTCTCTATCCAATGAAAAATAAAGCAATCTCCTTGATTCTTTGGATACAACAGGCTTTTCAGCGGATTCTTATGAGGTGCGTTGATTACCTTTATATTTTCTGTCTGGTTAAGTGACTGAATAAAATCCTGTATATATGGATTATTATTATCAGCGCTTGCCAGAAGATTGGGGAAAACCGTTACATTCATATCTTTTTATTGTATAATGAATAGGTTATCATTTATCTTTTTAAGATAACACATTCAATGCCATTTATCTGTGCTGCTATTTCAGAATATGAACTTCTTGCGGAACCTAAAATCTTGTGGGTCCGTGCAAGTGTGTACATTTCGACCAATGCCTCCTGCATGCCGCTTACACTGCTTCTGTCAGCAGGCTTGCTGGTTGTTATTATTCGTTTTCCGAATGTTTCGATAAGGATTCTTTTATCTTCTTCTGAATCAGATGCCAGATAGAAATTTGCATCTTCACAGTACTCAATCTCTTTTTTTATCTGTTCAATAAAAAGTTCGGTAGGACTCTCATTGATGGATGAGATGTTGTCGGTGCGTCGGATATGGATGCCGATGGTATGTTCACTAAACAGCTCTGACCTGCGTTTTATCTCTTTTTGCAAAGAGGCAATAGGGGTGAAGATATCGAAGAGCCTGTTATTGCCAGAGTAAAAGAAATCGGACCAGCTGGCAAGGTATACCTGTTTTTGCTTTGCCCATTCTTTAAAATCAAAGCTTTGAAACAGGAGTTTATTTACATCTGCTTCATAGATGCAGCTATTAAAAAACAATCGTTGAAAATATCCTGGAAGATAAAAGTTCTTTTTTCTTGGACGGTCATAAATCAACAGGTCCAGGAAAGAGGCTTCTTTCAGCGTTATATTATTATCAAAAGGAAGCTTCTGAAACAGTTCATCAAAATGACAATTAAGTCCTTTGTCTTTGTACCAGACAATGCGCAATTCTGAGTTCGCTTCACGAGCCAGTGCGATAGCAGAATCAATCGCTCTCATTCTATTGCCTAAACCTCCTACGGGTACTAATGTAATCATGCTTTTGTAACTTTTAGCTCTTATTTTATGATAAATACACTGCTATCGCGTAAGAAATACAGAGGGGTGAAAAATGCTTTAACTCTTGCCCTGTCAGGTGATATGTGTGGGTAGAGTAAGGCATAGTTCTTTTGGCTGATGTAGCACGACTGTATGATACCTCTTAACGTACCTTTACTCATCAGTCGTACAATCTCTTGTGTGCATTTTTGTTTGAAAGGCAGGCAGCTCACCGCTTGAAAATAGCGTCGGGTTGTTTCTCTTTTTTGGCTGTTAATTAATGCTTTTACTGCAAGCAGCAGTCCGTTTAGGTTGGATGAATAAGTTCTGCCCGACTGATAAGAGGTTGCTTTTGAATGTCTTCGCCAGAGAACTAAATTTTCATTAAGGAAAGTAACGCCTCCTGATACTTCCGCTATCAAACTGATCAGGGAGTCATAAGACACGTTTCTTTCTTTTGCAACTACCTGATTGTATAGAGGTAGAATATCCTGGTGAAAGAGGCATTCATGTCCGGGAATATAGGGTTTCAGTAGAAAATACAATTCATTCACCACACTGTTGGCCGGATTCTTTGCCCCCAATTTATTGGACGGCACGTCTGTAAAGAGCATCGAATTGTGAAATACCATCCGGCTATTGCCGATATTCAGCAGCATGCGTTCTAATTTATTTTCTTCCCAAATGTCGTCCTGATCTGCAGAGGCAATATATTCTCCGGTAGCTTTATTGAATGCTGAAGAAAAGTTGTAGTTAAAACCCAGAGAAATGCTGTTGACAAACAATTTAACCCTGCCATCGTGTTCTTTATATGCCTGGACGATGCTTGTTGTTCTGTCTGTGCTGCAATCATCTTGTATAATCAGTTCATAAACGGGATATGTCTGTGTCAGGATGGAGTCTATCTGCTCCTTTAAATATTTTTCGCCATTGTAGGTGCAGAGCACTACTGAAATCTTCTTGTCTGCTTTCATCTTTTTGGTTTTTTAGATAGAATAAAACTGACGCACTCTTTGAAAACGACTGCCCGGCTCAGTACCATTACGGCACAATAAATTAACGCAGCGATAATGATTTTACTTATTATCAGCACATACACATTAGTGATGGGGAGTGTTATCCAGTAGGTTACTCCTATGGTAGTAGCGGCAATCAGCATAAAAGAACCAATATCTTTTAAACTGTGTATCCATTTAAGTCCGATCTCTGCATGCACGAAATATTGCCAGCTTGCAATCCAGCAGATATTGATTAATACATAAATGGACAGCATGGTCATAATGCCATAAGGATAGCAGAGAATCATAGTGGCTATCTGCAAGGCTCCCATCAGGATGGTATTCCACATATATACATCTGATTTTCCTTTGCTGATTAGTAAATTGGAATAGAGAGAGGTGATGGGAAAAAAGGCTCCCCATAAACACAACAACTGCATAATGGGTACGCAAGACAGCCATTTCCCAGTGATGGTGATGATGATTAATTCCTTTGCAACCAGCGCTAATCCCAACATACAGGGGAAAGAAAGAAATGCCGTAAACCGAAGCATTTTCCGGAATACTCTTAATTGTCTGTCTTGTTCGTCAGCCACATTTGCTAAAATGGGTTGAGAAATACCATTGATGGTATTGTTGATAAAAGAGTATCCCATCGAGTTCCATTTGTTAGCCTGAGAGTAGTATCCTACTTCGGCAGTGGAATAGAATTTCCCTAACAATACAGAGAATATATTATTGTTCGTTACTGTAAATACATTGGTCAATAATAGTTTGCTGCTGAAAGCAAACATGCCTCGTATCGGGGAGAAGTCTATCTGAAAGGTGGGATGCCACCGTGAATAGAACCAATACAGTCCGTTGGTTATTGTTATATACAGAACACTTTGGGTAGCAATGCCCCAATAAGCCATTCCATTGAATGCCATGATGACTCCTGTTACTCCGGAAACAAATAGCCCGATCATTTGTGCCAGTGCTTTCTGCTTGACAAACAAATTGCGGTAAATAACCGCATGGTGAGCAATTCCGGTACTGGAGATTAGAAATCCCAGAAAGAGGAATCGTGCCAACGGGATTAATTCCGACTGGTGATAGAAATTGGCGATGAGCGGAGCACAGAAGAAAAGAATGGTATAAAGGCAACAACCAGTCAGGGTGCTGAACCAGAATACAGCATTGAAATCACGGTGGGCAACATCTTTTTTGTTGGTAAGAGCCATAGTAAACCCACTCTCTTGCAGTGTGCTGGCTAGGGCTGTAAAAATGGCCAGCATTCCTACCATACCATAATCGGTTGGCGACAAGAGCCGTGCCAGGAAAATACCAAAAATAAGGTTCAGCAACTGTTGTATACCGTTGCTGATACCTCCCCACATGAGTCCTTGGGCTGTTTTTTCTTTCAGTGTCTTTTCTGCCATGCTTCTATTTTACTTCACTTCCCGGCTTTACTTCTTTGCCCGGCATGATTACCGCCAGACTTCCGTCATTGTTCTCCGCAGAAAGAATCATTCCTTCAGAAACAATGCCTTTCAGCTTGCGGGGAGCCAGGTTGGCGATGAAGCACACTTGCTTGCCTACCAGTTCTTCGGGTGCATAATGTTTTGCGATGCCCGATACAATGGTGCGGCATTCCAGTCCGTCGTCAATCTTGAACTGAAGAAGCTTGTCGGCTTTAGGTACTTTCTGGCATTCCAATACTGTACCCACACGGATATCCAGCTTAGTAAAATCATCGAACTCGATGTTCTCACGAATAGGATTTGCTTTATAATTAGCTTCTTCGTTTGCTTTTTTTGTATCCAATAATTTTTGAACCTGTGCTTCAATTACGCTGTCTTCAATCTTTTCGAAAAGAAGTTCAGGCTTATTTAGTTTGTGGCCGGCTTCCAAAAGGTCAGTGTGACCCAGTTCTGCCCAGTCAAAAGTAGGCATGTTAAGCATCTGTCTCAGTTTCTCTGAGGTAAACGGCAGGAATGGCTCGAAAGCGATAGCCAGATTGGCTGCCAACTGCAAGCTGATGTTCAGGATGGTTGCCACACGTGTGAGATCTGTCTTGGCTACTTTCCAAGGTTCTGTATCAGCCAGATACTTGTTACCGATGCGGGCAAGGTTCATAGCCTCTTTCTGAGCTTCGCGGAATTTGAATGTATCCAGATAGTGTTCTACATCCTTCTTTACGTTTTCAAAATCAGCAAGTGTTTGCTTGTCGTAGTCGTCCATCTCGCCTGCTGCAGGAACCTGAGCGCCGAAATATTTCTCGGTCAGCACCAATGCACGGTTAATGAAGTTACCAAACACTGCTACTAATTCGTTGTTATTACGTGCCTGAAAATCTTTCCAGGTAAAATCGTTGTCTTTAGTCTCAGGAGCGTTTGCAGTCAAAACATAACGAAGCACATCCTGTTTGCCAGGGAAATCTTCCAGGTATTCGTGTAACCATACAGCCCAGTTGCGGGAAGTGGAAATCTTGTCTCCTTCAAGATTCAGAAATTCATTGGCTGGAACATTATCCGGAAGGATATAACTGCCTTCTGCCTTCAACATTGCAGGGAATACAATGCAATGGAACACGATATTATCTTTTCCAATGAAATGTAACAGACGGGTTTCAGGGTCTTTCCACCATGTTTCCCATGAATCGGGAAGCAATTCTTTAGTATTAGAAATGTATCCGATAGGAGCATCAAACCACACATAAAGTACTTTCCCCTCTGCACCAGCTACAGGAACAGGAATACCCCAATCGAGGTCGCGGCTCACGGCACGTGGTTGGAGTCCCATATCCAGCCATGACTTACACTGTCCGTATACATTTGACTTCCATTCCTTGTGACCTTCCAGAATCCATTCACGCAACCATGCTTCGTGCTTGTCGAGTGGCAGGTACCAGTGCTTAGTTTCACGCATCACCGGCTGACTTCCGCTGATAGCCGATTTAGGATCAATCAAATCTGTTGGACTTAATGATGTTCCGCAAGCTTCGCATTGGTCACCATACGCATTTTCATTACCGCAATGAGGGCATTTTCCAGTAATATATCTGTCGGCAAGGAATTGTTTTGCCTCTTCATCGTAGTATTGTTCAGAAGTCTTTTCGATAAACTCCCCTTTGTCATACAGCTTTTTGAAGAAATCAGAAGCCACTTCGTGATGAGTCTTTGAAGAAGTACGTGAGTAAACATCGAATGAGATGCCGAAATCCTCGAAAGATTTCTTAATAATGCCGTGGTACTTATCAACAACGTCCTGTGGTGTAACACCTTCCTTCTTTGCACGGATGGTGATAGGCACACCATGTTCGTCTGAACCGCCAACGAAGAGTACATCTTCTTTTTTAAGGCGAAGGTAACGTACATAAATGTCAGCCGGAACATATACTCCGGCAAGGTGTCCGATGTGAACCGGTCCGTTTGCATAGGGTAACGCTGAGGTCACCGTGGTTCTTTTATATTTCTTTTCCATGTATGATGAATTTTTATATTTCAGTTTCAAGTGCAAACTTTGGCTTTATGGTATAAGGCTTTACTAATTGCAACATGCAAAGATAAAGGTTTTTTGGGGGAATAATGGAATATTAGTATGGAAAAACAGAAAGCTTAACAGTTTTCCAGAGGAGATTGTTGCTGGCCTGCACAGGCTCGGGGCTTAAGAGCATGCTCCTGAATAACTAGTCTCGTAAGTGTAATTGATGGTCATGAGGCTAAATCTGATCTTTCAGGATGTTCAGACTAGTATTCCGGCTAGTGTTGTGTAATTTGTCTTTATAGATGGTAAAGATTGACGGCAAGGATGAAAAAAAGTAACCCGCTTATTGATTATAATACAAATTTAGTATCTTTGTTTTTAATAAATAAACGAAAAATATACATTCTATGATAACTAAAGAATTATTGCATCCACAGAGTATTGTGGTGGTGGGTGCATCAAATAATATACATAAACCGGGTGGAGCAATACTGAAAAACCTGATTGCCGGAGGGTATCAAGGTGAGTTGCGGGCTGTGAATCCCAAGGAAAGTGTGGTACAGGGAGTGACGTCCTATGCTGATGTTTCGGTTGTTCCCGATACTGACCTTGCCATTCTTGCTATCCCTGCAGTGATGTGTCCGGGAGCAGTGGAGATTCTTGCACGCGACAAGCAGGTACGGGCTTTCATTATCCTTTCTGCCGGTTTTGGTGAGGAAACTCACGAAGGTGCTTTGCTGGAAGATGCCATTCTTGAAACAGTCAATAAGTATGGTGCGTCGTTGATTGGGCCTAATTGCATTGGTTTAATGAATACCTGGCATCATAGTGTGTTTACAAAACCTATTCCGCTGCTTAATTCAAAAGGGGTAGATTTGATTTCCAGTTCCGGAGCCACGGCTGTTTTTATTCTGGAAAGTGCAGTAGCAAAAGGCTTGCAATTTAATTCTGTATGGTCGGTGGGTAATGCCAAACAGATTGGGGTAGAAGATGTTTTGCAATACATGGATGAAACATTTAATCCCGAGACAGATTCTAAAATAAAGCTTATCTATATTGAAAGTATCAAGGATCCCGACCGTTTACTCTTTCATGCTTCCTCGCTTATACGCAAAGGATGCAGAATTGCCGCCATTAAATCGGGCAGTTCGGAGAGTGGGAGCCGGGCGGCTTCCTCACATACCGGAGCCATTGCCAGTCCGGATTCGGCTGTTGAGGCTCTGTTCCGTAAGGCTGGCATTGTCCGCTGTTATTCCCGCGAGGAACTAGCTACGGTGGGCTGTATCTTTACGCTTCCTCAGCTGAAAGGTAAGAACTTTGCCATTGTAACTCATGCAGGGGGACCGGGAGTAATGCTTACCGATGCCCTTTCGAAAGGAGGACTGAATGTTCCAAAGCTGGAAGGTCAACAGGCAGATGAGCTGAAAAGCAAATTGTTTCCCGGTGCTGCCGTGGGAAATCCAATTGATATCCTGGCAACAGGCACACCTGACCACCTGGGAATTGCTATTGATTACTGTGAAGAAAAGTTTGATGATATAGATGCTATTCTGGTTATTTTCGGAACTCCCGGACTTGTCTCCATGTTTGATGCTTACGAAGTGCTGCATCAGAAGATGCTGACTTGTAAAAAGCCACTCTTTCCGGTACTTCCTTCATTGCATACTGCCGGAAAGGAAGTGGATGTATTCCTGAAAAAAGGACACGTGAACTTTTCTGATGAGGTAACACTGGGCACGGCATTGACCCGTATAATGAATGTTCCTCAGCCAGCAGTAAAGGAGATAGAACTTTTCGGGGTGGATATTCCGCATATACGAAAGATAATTGATTCCATTCCTGGCAACGGATACATAGAACCTAGTCAAGTACAGGAATTATTGCGCTCGGCGGGCATTCCGGTTGTGCCAGAGTTTGTTTCTGCAAATAAAGAAGAAATTCTTGCTTTTGCTCATAACTGTGGTTTTCCTGTTGTTGCAAAAGTGGTGGGACCGGTACATAAATCAGATATTGGTGGTGTGGCATTGAATATTAAGTCCGCACAACACCTGGCGCTGGAGTTTGAACGGATGATGAAGCTTCCGGATGTTACAGCCATAATGGTTCAGCCCATGCTTAAAGGCACGGAACTCTTTATCGGAGCCAAGTATGAGGAAAAGTTTGGTCATGTGGTTCTTTGCGGATTGGGTGGAATATTTGTGGAAGTGTTGAAAGATGTTTCCTCCGGTCTGGCGCCATTGTCATACGAAGAGGCGTATTCCATGATTCATTCCTTGAAGGCTTACAAGATTATTCAGGGCACTCGAGGCCAGAAAGGAGTTAATGAAGGTCGTTTTGCCGAGATTATTGTCCGACTGTCTACCTTGCTTCGCTTTGCAACCGAGATCAAGGAGATGGATATTAATCCATTGTTGGCTACAGATAAAGACGTAATTGCCGTGGATGCACGGATTCGAATCGAAAAATAGTAATCAGAATATTGGGGGCGGTTAAAAGTGAAACCGCCCTCTCTTGTATCTTCCTTCAGATATCTCAGAACGGCACTTTTTAGGCATTCTAATCACAGAAAAAACATCTATATTTCCTAAATTCAAGTGTTAAATGCAACTGATGGAATTTTAGATTGAATATTTTTTCAGAGAAGGGGAAAATGTTTTTCTTCCCCCCTTTCTCTGATGGGATAAAATAATTATCTTGTTCCCTCAATCTCCTACAAAATCAGTTACAAGATGAAACATTTAACCCAAGAACAAAGATATGAAATTTCTGCATATCTTCACAGTGGAAAAAGTAAAAGTGAGATAGCCTCTCTTGTAAAGGTTCATAAAAGTACCATAGGCCGTGAAATCATTCGTAATTCTTATGGCTCCTGGCATCAGTACATGCCCCGTGAAGCTCAAAAGAAAGCTGACTTAAGAAAGAAATGTCGCCCTGGGAAAGTAGTCTTTACCCAAGAAATGAAGGCTCTTGCAAAGGATCTGCTAATAGAATTTAATTATAGTCCGGAACAGATATCAGGTCGGTGCAAATTACAGTCGATTCCCATGGTTTCTCATGAAATACTTTATCAATGGATCTGGAAAGATAAACGTCAGAAAGGACGCCTTTATAAATATTTGCGCCGAAGAGGGCGAAAAAACAAAAAACGCGGCTCTGAATATAATAGTAGAGGGATACTTAAAAATCGCAGAACTATTGATCAAAGACCTGCCATTGTAGAGGAACGCAAAAGGTTTGGTGATTTTGAAATAGATTCTATAATTGGAAAGAATAAAAAGAGTGCACTAATGACCATTAATGATAGGCTTACCGGACGCTTATGGATACGCAAACTTAAGGGGCGTGATCCAAAATCAATGGCAGATACGGCTATTAAATGTTTAACATCATTTAAAGGGAAAATCTTCACTATAACCTCGGATAATGGGTTTGAGTTTGCTTTTCATAAAAAAATAGAAACAAAATTGAGAATTAATTTCTATTTTGCCAAACCCTATCATTCTTGGGAAAGAGGAGCAAATGAAAATATAAATGGATTAGTCAGGCAATACTTTCCTAAGGGGACAGACTTTAGTGAAGTAACTGAAAAACAGGTAGAAATAGTAGAAAATTTAATTAATTCAAGACCGAGAAAAAGGTTGGGATATTATACCCCAATGGAGTTTATTAATACATTAAAAAAACATAGGAGAGAGTTGCGTTTATAACTTGAATTCGGCTTTATACCCCTACGATTTTGTACTGGCAGACACTGATTATTAGAGAGTTATCCCTTGCAGATAAAATACCTGGACAAATGATTCAGTTATAAGTTGCCTTTTTTTTGGCAGTGTTTTTTGCATTTTGATGCCTGTTGTTTGTACTATTTACTATGTATTACACTCTTATAAATCCTTTTATTAAGGTTTTTATTTAATGTTTTGTCCTAATTATTTAGTGGGTTTGCTTTTATAAACTGATCATTCATAGTCTTTGTAAACTAAGGCACAAATGGCCTGAAATCTCTTGCTGTAGGGCCTTAAATGTCCTGACACTTATTAAAAACATCAAGAGTTATTCTTTAAAATCACTTGAGACTTTCAGGAAAATTATTCGGCAGATATTCTTAGTAGCCTTTTTTGAAAAATAATTGGTCAATTATTCAGATTCATTCGCCTATAAATCTTGTTTATTGGTGAATGGTTTTTATTTATTGGACAATAAAATCAAATAATTCAGCAATTTTGACCTTTCCTGGAATGGGTTTACAGTTTTAGTTGTGATGGAAATCAGCTTGTTAAAGTTCAGGATTCTGCAACAGACCCTCTTTATGCCGGTGTATTCAACTTTGTAAACGACAGTGATAATGTTGTCATGGAGTATATATAATGCTAACAGGAACCTGGTATAAGATAAAAACAAAAAAATATCGACTATTAAATATAATTTATTAAATTTGTTGGATACATCCTTTGGGTTATCTGGGGGTGAATATGAGAATGCAGATGCGCAACCTTATAAATACAATGGAAAGGAGTTTATAGAAATGCATGGTTATGATGTCTATGACTATGGAGGACGACATTATTATCTTGCTCATGGAAGATGGAAAACGATGGATCCGTGGCTGAGAAATATTATTCTGTTTCACCGTATGCTTATTGCATGAATAATCCTATTAGATTTGTTGATCCTGATGGTAAAGAATAGCAAGCTCTTGTATTATGTTATTTCAGATAAAAATATTAAACAATGATTAATTTCGGAAATTGTGTATTGGGCTTCTTTTTATTTATTCTTGGTATTGTTATTGTAATTTATATTATTAAAACAAAAAAGGAGACAGGTGAAGATACTTATGGTAGTACAATAAAGTTGGGAGTTGCTGCAACCATTTCCATTTTAGTAGGGCTAGACTTGTTTATAAAGGAGCTTCTAAAGCTTGTATAGAATAAATCTTAGTTTGGAAACTAGCTAAGTAGTGTAATCGATATGTCAGGTGAATCGGCATACTTCGTTCTTATGATGCCAAATGGTAATTTAGCAAGAGGCTCTCATAAGAAAGTAGTAATAAAGTTGCTTTTGTATTAGTAGATAATTTTAAAGACGATAGAATTGAGGATTGTTTAGTCAAATTGATAAAAGATCCTAAATGGAAGAATAGGAATGGAACCTTGCTTTACTTGTTGGGAGAATATACAAATAATTCTAAATATCTTAAGTATTTAATAGATCTTATCATTGATAATACTGATGATGAAGAGATATATATGGGTGCATATAGTATGATTATAAATATGCAACCTCCGTTAGATAAAAAGGTAATTGTCCGATGTATGAAATTTCTTAATGAAGAAAGGGTGAAAGAAAGCCATGATGAATATAAGAAGCAAATGATAGGTTCAATTTTAACATATTTAGATGGACAAAGAATAATATGCGAATTCTATAAACAATTTACTGATCTGTAGTTTTTTAAAGATGGAAATATCTATTTTTTTTACTACATTCAGGATCATCATGGTGATAATCGCGAAGTATGGAGGGCATATGATAAGAAGGTAGTGCAACGAACTCAATATTATCCATTTGGGTTACCTTGGGGTGAATATGAGAATGCAGATACACAACCTTATAAATACAATGGAAAGGAGTTTATAGAAATGCATGGTTACGATGCCTATGACAATGGAGCACTACATTATTATCCTGCTATTGGAAGATGGGAAACTGTGGATCCTTTGGCTGAGAAATATTATTCGATTAGTCCGTATGCTTATTGCATGAATAATCCTATTCGATTTGTTGATCCTGATGGTAAAGAAGTTTGGTTATATGCTACTAAATTGCCCATGAACGATGGCGTAAAGAAAGAAATTATGCAATATGCTACTCATACTTTTCTTGTAGTGAAGGGAAGTGATAATGCAATCCATTATTTTGCATATGGTGGCGAAAATGCGATATCGGGAAAATTGTCTAGGCAAGAATATAATCAGGATATTCAAGTATATAGTGATCAAGAAGTAGGTAAGACGAATCCTAATTTAAAAGCGAGAATACAAATACCTATCCCAGAAGGAATGACAAGTGAAAGCTTTGACAAAAAAGTGATTTTTACAGCAAGTAGCTTTGGGAATAATCCGAATTTTGAATATGGCCTCACGGGATTAGGAGAAACCACAGGGAATTGCAATACATCAACCTCTACTATATTGTCTAAATCGGGTGTAAACAAGGAAACTTTGTCTAAGATTAAATCAGAGATTCCGGGTTTTAAGTGGGGATTTGGAAACATAAAAGCGTGGACAGCAGCTGAACAAAAAAATGCAGTTCAAAATATGCAAAAAGCGGTTGACAATTTTAGGAAACAACATCAAAATGATTTTGGAAACAAGCAATAAATAAATTTAATAATTGCGTATGAAATGGACAATTAGAATAATGAAAGTGGGCCTCTTGACGTTTTTGGCTGGAATAGTTTGTTGTGGATTACTATTCATCTTTTTAAAAGAACCTTTATCGGATCAATTCGGGTTCCTAACCTGGGTATTAATAATTATATTAATGCTAGTCTGTTTAAACATTCTCTTTGTCTTTTTTTTGTATTTTACTGCATATTTTTTGCGGAATGATATTAAAGAGAACTTGTTTCTGTTGAAATATTTATTATTGGAGATTTTTCTTCTTTATATATTGTATTTTTTATCCATATATATTACAGAAAGTTATTGGCTGCGGTTACTTACCCCATTTGCTGTTTTGTATGTTTTATGGTTAATTGTAATAGCAATAAAAGGTCGTTGTCATAAAATAGATTGTTCTCGATTTAATAAAAAACAGCAATCTTAACGGCTTATTTATAATTTTAGTGTTTGATCTTGGGACACTGCCCAAATGATTGTGTAAATGGTGGTGATGATGCTATTGGATATGTTTATGATAATAACGGTAATGTGACACTGGATAAAAAAACAATTATCAAATATAATTTATTAAATTTTCCGGATACATCCTCTTATACTATACCACATGAAATTGGACATACTTTTCAATTAGATGACAATTTCCCTGATAGTAATAGAGGTTTAATGGGGTATCCCTAGGCTCATTACAACCGAATGATGTAAACAATATTTGGAATAAAGCTTATAATATATAGTAAAACATGAAAAGAATCTTATTATCACTATTGTTTATTCTAACAATAAACAATAGTATCCATTGTAGCGACAAATATATAATTTTTAAATACAAGGTTCATTATAGCGTTGAACCAAAAAAGTCATATAAAACATATTATTGGATCGCATCTATTGACTCAATAAAAAGTGCAAAATTTTGTATTTATCCTTTATATTTAGATGGCATCTATTCAAAAAGCAATTTAGATACCTGTATTAATGGGGGTATTATAGATGTTTTCTCACATAATAAGAATGAAAATTTTGATTTTGAAGAAGAGTATTTAAAAAAAGTAGATAGTTTGGTAAAATTAATTAATGATAAAAGCATTAAAGTTCAAACAATTACAAATCGTTGGGAAAATAAGAAAGGTAAATGGAAAAAGAAACGAGAAACAAAAATTGAAGTATATGCAGTTCCTGTTTATGGTAATTTTTGCAATTGTTTAAATGAAAATAAAAGGAATAATGTTGTATTTTTTTTGATCAAAATATATTTATTGGTTGATTCTTTTCAGTTATATAATGAATTTTGGAAGTCACCCCAATCAGACTTTGTGAAATACAATTATTATGACAATGCTCATTTTGATAAATATGTTTCATTTACTCAAAATATCGTTTTTTCGAGATAATATCTAATATAGTAATGTATAAGATTTGGTGTTACTTACATAATGGAGTAGCTAACTAAAATCGAATATAAAGTTAAGCTAAATGTTTTAACTGATTTTGTAAGTAAGCAGTAAATAAATTTATTAATCGCGTATGAAATGGGCAATTAGAATAATAAAAGTAGGCCTCTTGACGTTTTTGGGTGGTATAGTTTTCTGTGGATTACTATTCATTTTTTCAAAAGCATATTTATCGAATCAATTATGGATGATAATACCTTGGACTTTAATGATTATATCAATTCTGGTCTGTTTAAATACCCCTTTTATCTTTCTTCTATATTTTACAGCGTATTTTTTGCGGAATGATATTAAGGAGAACTTGTTTTTGTTGAAATATTTATTAGTGGAAATTTTCCTACTTAATATATTGTTTATTCTACCCATATATAGTATTACAGAAAGTTTTTGGATTCAGTTTCTTACTCCATTTGCTGTTTTGTATGTTTTATGGTTAATTTTAATATTAATAATAAGTCTTCGTCATAAAGTAGATCGATATCAATTTAATAAGAAATAGCAATCTTAACGGCTTATTTATAATTTTAGTGTTTGATCTTGGGACACTGCCCAAATGATTGTGTAAATGGCGGTGATGATGCTATTGGATATGTTTATGATAATAACGGTAATGTGACACTGGATAAAAAACAATTATCAAATATAATTTATTAAATTTGTTGGATACATCCTCTTATACTATACCACATGAAATTGGACATTCTTTTCATTTAGATGACAATTTCCCTGATAGTACTGGAGGTTTAATAGGGTATCCCTAGGCTCATTACAACCGACTGATGTAGACAATATTTGGAATAAAGCTTATAATATATAGTAAAACATGAAAAGAATCTTATTATCACTATTGTTTATTCTAACAATAAACAATAGTATCCATTGTAGCGACAAATATATAATTTTTAAATACAAGGTTCATTATAGCGCTGAACCAAAAAAGTCCTATAAAACATATTATTGGATCGCATCTATTGACTCAATAAAAAGTGCAAAATTTTGTATTTATCCATTATATCCTAGTGTTATATATTCCAAAGACAATTTAGACTCTTGTATGTTAGGGAAAAAAATAAATATTTTTACTCATTACAAGAATTCAAATTTCAATTTTTCGGATAATTATGAGAATAAGGTAGATAGTTTAGTGGAATTCATTGATGATAAAAGCATTAAAATTCAAACAATTACAAATCGTTGGGGAAATAAGAAAGATAAATGGGAAAAGAAACGAGAAACAAAAATTGAAGTATATGCAGTTCCTGTTTATGGTAATTTTTGCAATTGTTTAAATGAAAATGAAAGGAATAATGTTGTATTTTTTTCGAGCAAAATATATTTATTGGTTGATTCTTTTCAGTTATATAATGAATTTTGGAAGTCACCCCAATCAGACTTTGTGAAATACAATTATTATGACAATATTCATTTTGATAAATATGTTTCATTTACTCAAAATATCGTTTTTTCAAGATAATATCTAATATGGTAATGTATAAGATTTGGTGTTACTTACATAATGCAAGGAGGAAAATAGCATGTGGACTAGCTAACTAAAATCGAATATAAAGTTAAGCTAAATGTTTTAACTGATTTTGTAAGTAAGCAGTAAATAAATTTAATAATCGCGTATGAAATGGGCAATTAGAATAATAAAAGTGGGCCTTTTGACGTTTTTAGGTGGAATAGTTTGCTATGAATCACTATTCATCTTTTCAAAAGCATCTTTATCGGATCTATTAGGGTTGCTACCTTTGATATCATTTATTATATTAAATCTAGTCTGTTTAAACATTCTTTTTGTCTTTTTTTTGTATTTTACTGCATATTTTTTGCGGAATGATATTAAAGAGAACTTGTTTCTGTTTAAATATTTATTATTGGAGATTTCCCTTTTTTATATATTGTATATTCTATCCATATATATTACAGATAGTGATTGGCTTCGGTTACTTACCCCATTTGCTGTTTTGTATGTTTTATGGTTAATTGTAATAGCAATAAAAGGTCGTTGTCATAAAATAGATTGTTCTCAATTTAAAAAGAAATAGCAATCTTAACAGCTTATTTATAATTTTAGTGTTTGATCTTGGGACACTGCCCAAATGATTGTGTAAATGCCGGTGATGATGCTATTGGATATGTTTATGATAATAACGGTAATGTGACACTGGATAAAAAACAATTATCAAATATAATTTATTAAATTTGTTGGATACATCCTTTGGGGTTACCTTGGGGCGAATATGAGAATGCAGAAACAAAACCTTATAAATACAATGGAAAGGAGTTTATAGAGATGCACGGTTACGATGTCTATGGCTATGGAGGACGACATTATTATCTTGCTCATGGAAGATGGGAAACGATTGATCCTTTAGCTGAAGATTACTATGAGTATTCTCCTTATGTTTATTGTGGAGAAAATCCAGTAAATAGATTTGAGTCAGATGGAAAAGATTCTTGGAACACAAATGATCCGAAAAATATTGAAACATGGGTTAATATGGATAAACCAAAAGTAAAATAAAATGGAAGATATTTCAAAAATAGAACATCTAATAAAGGAAATAGAGTTAGGAAAAGAAGAATATGTTACCCAACTAATCAATTTTTTGATGAGTGCAAATAATTTTGCACTTTGTAATAAAGTTGCTTTTGTATTAGTAGATAATTTTAAAGACGATAGAATTGAGGATTGTTTAGTCAAATTGATAAAAGATCCTAAATGGAAGAATAGGAATGGAACCTTGCTTTACTTGTTGGGAGAATATACAAATAATTCTAAATATCTTAAGTATTTAATAGATCTTATCATTGAAAATACTGATGATGGAGAGATATATATGGGTGCATATAGTATGATTATAAATATGCAACCTCCGTTAGATAAAAAGGTAATTGTCCGATGTATGAAATTTCTTAATGAAGAAAGGGTGAAAGAAAGCCATGATGAATATAAGAAGCAAATGATAGGTTCAATTTTAACATATTTAGATGGACAAAGAAAAATATGCGAATTCTATAAACAATTTACTGATCTGTAGTTTTTTAAAGATGGAAATATCTATTTTTTATTACTATATTCAGGATCATCATGGTGATAATCGCGAAGTATGGAGGGCATATGATAAGAAGGTAGTGCAACGAACTCAGTATTATCCATTTGGGTTACCGTGGGGTGAATGTGAGAATTCGGGAATACAGCCTTATAAATACAATGGAAAGGAGTTTATAGAAATGCACGGTTATGACGTTTATGATTATGGAGCCCGACATTATTATCCTGCTATTGGAAGATGGGAAACTGTGGATCCGCTGTGCGAAAAGTATTATTGGATCAGCCCGTATGCGTACTGTCTCAACAATCCAGTTAGATTCACAGATCCAGATGGAAGAGAAGTTCGAATTAAAGGAGATGAAAAGTATAGAAAGGAGACTTTCAATAACCTTCAACAGTTGTCATCTCTTGTTTTTAATAATGAGCCTACTGGAATTGTTCGAAGTATTGTCAATCAGAATGGTACAGATTATGTTTCCGATCAAAGTGTTTTATGTCATGAATTATTACATATTGGACATTCATTTCAAGGGACTGTAAATTATAAGAATGTCAATGTAATTGATCCTGATAATTCGCTAAACAGCACATTGTCTAAGGAGGAATTACGAACACGAATTTTTGAAAATTACATTCGGAGTGAACAGGGAGATGAACCACGTGCACAACCCACAATTATTAATCAATAATTATGAAATGGATATATATATCATTATGCTGTTTGCTATCAGCAAGCTGCATAAATAACGAAAAGGCAGGGTCGTTGCTATTCACAGACAAATTAGTTAATCGTTGGGAGAAAGCAACCATTGATACGATTATTAATATTTGTGAACGAAACAAAAATACTAATGCTGATACTTTTTACTTAGAACAGTTAAGTTACTATAAAACAAACTTATATAGTCATAAAGCAAGACTGCATTTTATTGAAGATTTACAGCATGATACCACATTTCAAAATGCTAAAATTGAGAACTGTATTGTTATTGAAAGTCAATGTGAATCTAATATGTACAATATGATTGTTTATCGTTCAAATAACCAAAATATCTGTTTGTCTTATAGGTTATGGCATACAACAGATGTTAGAAACAAATCCTTTATGCTTTACGAAAAGTACACTATTGATACTAAGAAGTTGCAAAGATTTATTCAAGAAGTCAGAAAGTCGAATTTGTTCAAGAATGAAAGCAATAATGGAGAGTACTACAATGGAAATATAGTTGTATCTTTTTTTTCAAAAGATAGAGTTGAGGTTTTTCCATATCTGACATTTAATTTTTCAAATAGCCTCTATAGAGATTATAATGAGATATTTAAATGAACGTATTATAAACAGAAACTGCTGGGCGTTTCTGTTTATAGCATAGCTACATTTTTATTAAAGAAGTCCTTAAACTTTTGGACTTGCAAACTTTTTCCGGACAAAAAGTTAAGCTATTGATTTAATTAATTCTTCATTTTTCATATACAGATTCCAGAACTCCTTAATAGCTCGGTTTTCAAGAGCAGAGAGTCTTCTTTGACGCTTGTACCAAACCTCAATATATTCGAAGATGAACACTCTCATTTCTTCCTTACTTTTAAGTTTTATGCCGTATACGAGCTCAGTTTTGAAAGATTTGACTAAATTTTCAGCATTAGAAGCACTTATTCGAGCCATAGGTCAATTGTTCTTTATAAGGATTATGTTCCAAATATCAAAAAAATGATATCTATTTACATAAAATAGGGAGAGTAACTGGCAACTATTGGCGCTGGTTATTTTATCGACATTGAGGAGAATATAGCTTATAACACTGGGACGAATAACAAGAAGGCTTATAATGGCAATATTTCTTCCATGACCTAGTGGTATAAAGGTGATGTGGAAAGAAACTATAATTTTTCGTATGACAATCTTTTACGTATAATATCTGCAGATCATTTTGAAAACGTTACGGCATCAGATAAATTTAAAGTGCCGGTAGCCAGCTATGATAAGCATGGTAACATCACACAGCTGAAACGGTGGGGAAAAAGTACTTCATCCAATGTTTTCTGATAGACGATCTGTCTTTAAGTTATGATGGGAATTAGCTTGTTAAAGTTCAGGATTCTGCAACAGATCCTCTTTATGCCGGTACATTCAACTTTGTAAACGACAGTGATGCTGTTGCCACGGAGTATATATAATGCTAACGGGAACTTGGTATAAGATAGAAACAAAAAATGGCGACTATTAAATATAATTTATTAAATGTACCGAGTATAATATAGTTTACTATACCTTTGCTACATATTTTAGGTTATCATAAACTTATTCAAATCTTGAAAGCTATGAATAAAATAAAGATTACTAGTTTAATAATAAGTTTCTTATGGATAAGTTTGGGAACAGTTATCCAGATCTCGGCTTATTCCACTTATAATTATTTTGGATTTGACTGTAACTCTTCCTTTTATGATTTTTTGTGGTGGATAACTTTTCCTTTTAATATATTGTTATTTGGATTATTATTTACCGATACATTGAACAATATTTATATTTTTGTGATACTTTTACAGCTTATCAAAATATTGATATATTGGTGGATTATTTATAAAGTATGTCTTTATATTAGAAAAAATAGGAATAAAGATCTTCATAAGATGTAAGTTTACAAGAAGATATTGCCTTTTCTGGTTTTATATCCCAAATGCATATTCTTTTCAGGAGTGCAGTCGTACCCAGTTTGCCATGATGGAGTTTTTATTTTGCCGCTTTAGTTTGATAAGGTGAATTCTTGTAGCATCCGTATAATCACTTATTGCTTCTTTAAAAAAGAAGAATTAATAATATGCGTAAAATGAAATGAAAATGAAAAATTATTTATTGCTTTTTTTCTGCCTTATAATGGCTATAAAGGTAGAAGCGAAAAATCGTTTTTTTTATATTCCATCAGATAGCATCAATAAAATAGAGGTTTTCTTTTATAATTTTGATATTTATACAGCTGTCCCTATTAATTGTGAAACATTTGAAGAATTATCAACGATTAGATCTAAGAAACTAGTTCAAAAGAGGGAGATTTCAGATTTTATGTATTATTTAAGAACTCTAAAAACAGAAGAAAATAATATTCAGTACAAAATAAATGTAAAATATCCTAATGGGAGAATAAAGAAATTATATAAGATAGATGAAACAATAATAAAATGGGGAGATTCTAAATATAGAATTACGCCTCAGTTAATTGCTTATTTGAAGTCAAAATCTGGTTCAAGTAAGGGCTCTAAGAACCTTTTTTTGAAAAACGAAACAGACGTGTGTCAATTCACAAAAATTATGTCAGAACTATACCCAATAGCTGACATCATAGATGCAAGGGCTAAAATCTATATTTATACTAATCGTTCGATTATTCCGCTTTGTATAGGAGAATATAATATGAAAGTTATAGGCGAAAATGAAATTTATAAATTGACAGAAAGCATAAAGAAATATATAGCAACTCTTTTTTAATGTAGTTTTTTGTAAAAAGAGGATCGCTGGATTTTGAAACATCCTCACTAATAATATTGTGGACATATAATTATTAGGATAATCACTCTATCCTAAGATTTAAAAAAGATTGCAATATTGCTTATTAGAAAGTTATCCAATGAAAAAACAATAACGACTACTTCTGCATAATCGCCTGTTTTACAGAAATCATTGTCCGGCAGTCTGCCCTGCTTCGCTTTGCAACCGAGATAAAGGAGATGGATATTAACCCGCTATTGGCCACAGATAGAGATGTGATTGCAGTAGATGCCCGTATTCGGATAGAGAAATAGTTTATTCTTTAAAATGAGAAATATGATAAGCAGTATTATTGAAAATAGCCCGTTTCTTAATTGATGATATATTTAAACTATAAACTCAATGAAAAAGATTTTGACTTTTTTCTTACTGTTTCTTTCCCTTTGCGGAATAGAAAGCTGTCAAAAAGATACATTAGAAGATGCTGGTTTTCCTACACTCTATAACCAGCCCTTGAATGTAATTCAGAGATCTATAAGAGGCCGGTGGCAGTTAAAACAGGTACTTGTAGGAGGATTTGTAGGGTATTGGTATCCAAAGAATAGCTATTATGAGTTAACTGGCGACTCTTATTCCTTTATTGATGACGATGGAAAGAGATATTCTGGTAAAATTGTTTGGAGTGAAGGTCTTACAAGTAAAAAGGAGAAAGCCTGGTTCCTGAGATCTGTGAATCTTTCTCGTCCGCCTTTGATTCCTTTAAGCCTGAAACATGATACATTGTTTCTTGATAGTGATACTGTTGGAGATATTTTTCATCAGCCTGGTTCTATGATATACTATAGTGAAATGCTAATTCGTGCTAAGTGATTCCAGGTAAGTGATATTATAACTAGAGTTGAAGCTTATTATTGAGAGAAATATTTTGTTTTGATATATAGTATTTTGTGGCATTGTCTTATTTGTTAATAAACAATAAATCAATCTTTAATAATGCAGTATTTTTGTGATGATTTCATTTATATTAGCGACATATATTGTGTACGATATTTGTAGTTGCCGGATAGCACGGTATTCTGTAATAAATAATTGGTTAGGTTAGGTCGTATGCAGAAACCTGAAGGAGGAACATTCTTCAGGTTTTTATTATTTTATTGGTTTCTTTGGAGTATAGATGTAATCTTCAATGTCTATGTTCTCAGTTTTATTGGACATTATTCTTAAATCTGGATCCATATACTGAATCTGCAATGTCGGTAATGCCTTTAGAATTTCCTGCGAATAATCATAATAATCAGATTTGCTTTTCTTATCCTTTATCAGATCTGTTCCTGAAAATATACGGATTCCAAATTCAACCGGATATTTTTCATTGGGTTTAATGCGAACTTCTTTCATTTCATTGAATGATTCCAGGAAAAGTGAGAGGACTTTTCTTTTGTAATCAAGCCCATTGTATCTGAATAAAAGCATGAATTTTGAATGTGAGGAATCCAGTGTGATAGTAGAATCGGTATTGTTCTCAAACTCTAGTTTGAAGTTTGCCCGAGGTCCTTCACCTTCGCTTGTCTCATGGACGTTATTCTTTATTTTCGTTATAACACGGGATATAATTATGCATTTAATAGTTAAGTTCTGTCCATACGATGCTGTAGAAATTAGCAAGCAGAATAATGTGGAAAATAACAATCTGACCATATTCATTGTTTATTAAATGTTGTATCCTTAAGTTTTACTATCAGGCTTATCTATTCAAGTTTGCGTGTTGAATCATTATCCCGCCCAGCTTTCCCGGTCGAGGTTGCGGTAACTGATAGCCTCTGCCAGATGTGCAGATTGTATCTTTTCACTTCCTTCAAGGTCGGCAATGGTACGTGATACTTTTAGTATACGATCATATGCCCGGGCAGAAAGATTCAGCCGGTTCATGGCATTCTTTAAAAGAGCAAGTCCGGTGCTATCTGGTTCGGCAAAAGTGTGAAGCAACTTAGTCGTCATCTGAGCATTGCAATAAATGCCGGGATGAGCAATGTATCGTTGTTCCTGAATCTGGCGTGCCTTGATTACCCGTTCCCGTATTTCTGTACTGGATTCTGAAACTCTTTTATCGGATATTTTTTCGAATGGCACAGGAACAATCTCTATCTGAATATCAATCCTGTCTAAAAGCGGACCTGAAATTCGGTTCAGATACTTCTGCACCTGTCCCGAGTTACAGACACAAGCTTTAGTGGGATGATTATAATATCCGCACGGACAGGGATTCATCGAGGCAATCATCATAAATCCAGCCGGATAGTCAATGCTGTACTTGGCTCGGGAGACAGAAATCATACGGTCTTCCAGTGGTTGACGAAGTACTTCCAGTACACTTCTGTTAAACTCGGGAAGTTCATCCAGATAAAGTAGTCCATTATGAGCTAAACTTATTTCCCCAGGCTGTGGATATGCACCGCCACCTACCATTGCGACTTGTGAGATAGTGTGGTGTGGGCTGCGGAAAGGACGCTTTGCAATCAGGGAAGTCTCTTTTCCTAGCTTTCCTGCCACAGAATGGATTTTGGTTGTCTCCAGACTTTCTCCCAGAGAGAGTGGGGGAAGAATGGAGGGAAGGCGCTTGGCCATCATTGATTTTCCGCTTCCAGGGGCACCTATCATGATCAGGTTATGACCTCCTGCAGCGGCTACCTCTAAGGCTCGCTTTACGTTTTCCTGTCCTTTAACGTCGGAAAAATCAAAATCAAAGGATGTCTGTTGGGAGTAAAACTCTTCCCGGGTATTGACAACTATTTGTTCAAGTTCCTTTTCCCCATTAAAGAACTCAATGACTTCTTTAATATTATCTGCTCCGTAGACTTTCAGATTATTCACAACCGCAGCTTCCCTCGCATTTTGGCGGGGAACAATTAGTCCTTCATAACCTTCTTCCCGGGCTTTGATAGCAATTGGCAAAGCACCTTTGATAGTCTGCAGACTTCCGTCCAGGCTGAGCTCACCCATAATAATATATTTGTTGAGCTTATCAGTTGAAACATTTCCTTTGGCAGCCATCATTCCGATGGCCAGAGGCAGGTCATATGCAGATCCCTCTTTCCGGATATCTGCCGGAGCCATGTTGATAACGATTTGTGACGTGGGAAACTTGTAACCATTTACTTGCAAGGCTGAAAGAATGCGTTCGTGACTCTCCTTTACCGCAGAATCGGGTAATCCGACGAGATGGAACATACATCCTCGGGTACTGTTTACTTCAATGGTGATGACGGTAGCGTCTATTCCCTGAACAGCAGCTCCAAAGACCTTGACAAGCATATATATTTAGTTTGTTGGTTTGTTTTCAATAAAGAGCTCTTCCAGTTTCCTGATCAGATCTTTTTCTTCTAAGTTTCGGGTCAGAATAAAGCCTCTGGGGTCAACAAGAACATTGGTTGGCAGTGCTTCTACTCCATATTGCTGCACAAGGGGTGAACCCCAGCCACTGAAGTCGCATCCTTGTTCTCCTGAGAGTGAGTCTTTCTTTATCGCTTCCTTCCATTTCATCTTATCAGTATCAAGTGAGATATTCAGGATAACAAAATGATTTTTACTAAATCGTCTATGGATAGAATTGATCGATGAATTTTCTTTCCTGGAGGGTGAACTCCATGATGCCCAGAAGTTTATTAACAAATACTTATCTTTGAAATTGGAAAGGTTTAAATATGCTCCTTTAATGTCTTTAATTAAAAAAGAGGGCGCCTGTTTACCGGCAGTAAGTACCTCTTCTGTATTTATAAGCTTGTTTACTTGCTGCATTAAAGGAGAGTCTTTCACGCTTCCGCTTAACTTATTACTTAACTCCTTGATTGTTGCAATATCAGGATTCTTTTCCTGGATAAAATATTTATTTAAAAGGTAAACACTTACAAGTGAAGAAGTATGTGAACGAATAAACGCAGCGGCTTTCTCTTTAATTCCCTTAGTTGCTTTTATTAGTTCCGGTGATTGTAACAGTTCGTCGTATTTTTTCTGATTCCCGGAAATATAAGAGGTGTATATCTCTTTCTTTAATTTGCTTGTAGATTTAGAGATGTCGGCAATGCTCTCTTTGAATGAATTCATTTCATCGTTTAGATCGCCTCCGTCTACTTTCAATAAGTCTAGCGAAGAAACATCTCCGCTGATTTTGACTTTATCTCCTTTATCAGCAAAGATAACGCATTCTTCCATATTTTTAAAAAGAAGTGTTACCTGGGTGAAAGTATCAACAGGAGCTCTATAAATAAACTCACCGTCCTTAGCATAAATAGTATCTAAAGCATCTCCGTTTTTATCAGCTCCGTAGACTAAGATCATATCATTCTTTAAACCGTCAATATCTCCTTTGATGATTATTTTCTTGCTTTTATTTGTGCAGCTAAATAAACATAGCATTAATGTAATAGCGATACTTATCTTTTTCATGCTAAATATTTTTTCTGCAAATGTAACAAATTTGTTTTCATGCCGCTGCATGGTCTGTATGTTTTTTACAGGGCCCAAAAAAAAGAGCGGGATTATCTGTTTAACAGATAATCCCGCTGAATTTATTTTATTGAATAATTCTGTTCCTTATTTAATGATGTTAAGGAAATCAGAACTAGTAGCGAATTTTGCAAATTCCAGGTCAGTTGCAGCTTTCTTAGCTAAAGAAGCATCTTTCTTAACTGCGCTTGACAAGCTACTTGTTACCATAGAAGCGTTGTTGGTTCTTGCACCTAAGATAGCCATCAGATAATCTGTGTAAGCATCAGGGGTTGCAACGTTAGAAAGAGTGTTCTTTGCTTTGTTGTAGTCCTTAGCAAGGATCTGAGCAAGAGCAGCACTGTTAGTCTTAGCATCACCGAAAGAACTTACAGCTTTGTCATATTCACCTTTTGAAACGTATAAGTTACCAAGTGATTCGTTCAATTGTTTTGCACCTGCAGCTTTACCGAAGTAAGATTCTGCAGCTGTTTTATTACCACTCTTTAAAGCGATCAAACCTAAGTTCATGTTAACTTCAGGAGCAGCTTTCAGGTTTTCAGCTTTAGCTAAATAAGACTGAGCTTTAGCAGCGTCACCATTCTGGTAAGCAAGAGTTGCTAAATTGTTGAATGCACGGTAATCGTTAGCATATGATTCTGCAGCTTTTGTATAGATAGCTTCTTTTTTAGAATTATCTTTAGTTAAAGTTGCTGCGTAAAGTAATTCTTCAATGTTCAGCTTGCTTGCATCGCTGTTAGCCAAAGCAGTAATCTCATCATCAGACTTACCGATAAGGTCATAGTTCAATGTTAAACGTGAACGTCTCAATTGAGGTAGGATTTCTTCTGCAAGTTTTTTGAATACAGCAGAAAGATTCTTGATTTCAGTTTCTCTTTGTTCTGGATCCTGATACATGGAAAGAACACGGATAATAAGATCTTTGTCCTGGATGTTAGATTTAGAAACTAATTCCTGAAAACCGTCCCAGTCTTGTGCTGTGTATTTAGAATCTACAGTAGCGTTAACTTTACCTTTCTTAAGCTCTTTGTTTAAGTAAGTAGCGGTGTTTGATTCACGTTTCTCAGCAAGTTTGGTGTTTAATTTCTGACCACCATCAGGAGAAGCGTAAGAAGAAATTTCGATATTGTTGATCTTCTTTCCTTTAGTATCAGCGTTAGCTTCAGCTACAACTTTCTTGAAATCATTAACACTTGCAGATTTCAATTCAGTGGCACGAATGTTAGCTTGTTGGATAAGGAACATGATTTTAGCTTCCTGAGCTTGTTTGATAATACGTTGGAATGCATCATCAGAGCCAGCTGTGTTTGCACTTGATAAAGTGTTGTTGATCAATTCTGAAGTTGAGATAACACCATCAGCGATTTTAACATCAGGAATTGGGATAACCTTATTTCCTTTTTTTGCATTAAATGTTAAGTATAATTCTGATTTAGCCATTTCAGGAACATAATCAAAATTAGCTTTCATTGTGTAATTACCTCCCATTTTGTATGAGATAGTTTGATCATTGCCTTCTACTTTTTCACCTTGGAAAATTGCAGGTTGACCTTTAGATTGGCCTCCATTCCATTTTAATACAGGAGTTACTTCTACTACAGCCTTCTTTTTGAAGTACTTTTCAGGGAACTTTCCGTTAATTGTTACTGGAACTTTACCTCCAACTGCCTCTAAAACCTGAGGGTTTGTCGTGAAGTATTCCGAAGATAATTCACCCATTCTTCCACAAGAAGAAAGAGCGACAACTATAGCCATAAGTAATGGCAAATACAACTTCTTAACCATGTTTTTGATATAAATTAAATGTTTGTAATTGAAATCATTTATTGTTCTGAGCACCAGTTTGTGAACAGAATTTGAGACAAAGATATTAATTCTTAAATATATTGGCAAATCTTAGATGTATTTTCTTACTGCATTATTAGGAATTATACTGTTTTTCTTAACTTTTTTTGATAAAAAATCTTAGTGCTCTTCTTCTTTTGCTTTTTTTCGTTCATCCTCACGGTATTTTATGTTGCGTGGATGGTGCTCAATAATCTCACTTCTAAGCATATTCCGGTCTATATGAGTATATATTTCAGTTGTTGTAATTGATTCGTGCCCAAGCATACACTGTATGGCCCGAAGATTGGCTCCTCCTTCCAATAAGTGGGTGGCAAATGAATGACGGAAGGTATGTGGACTCACATTTTTCTTTATGCCAGCTATTTCTACCTGTTCTTTGATGATGTGGAAAACCATGATACGGGATAAGTTGGTACCTCTCCTGCTTAGAAAGAGAAAGTCCTCAAAGCCTTTTTTTGTTTCAATGGTGCCCCGGTTAGTCAGATAATTATTTATTTCTTTGATAGCCCGGGGAGAGATTGGAACCAATCGTTGCTTATTTCCCTTACCTTCTACTTTGATAAAACCTTCATCAAAATACAATTCTGATAATTTTAGATTTGTCAGTTCCGAAACGCGTAACCCGCAACTGTAAAGAGTTTCTAATATTGCTCTGTTTCGTTGGCCCTCATTTTTATCTAAATCTATCGTTGAAATAATAGAATCAATTTCCTGCACAGAGAGAATATCTGGTAATTTAAGTCCTATTTTAGGACCTTCAAGTAACTCAGTAGGATCTGACTGGATATAATCATCTAAGATTAAGAAGCGGAAAAAGGACTTAATTCCAGAAATAATGCGGGCCTGTGAACGGGGATGTATCTCAATGTCGTGTAAACCTGCTGCAAAATTCTGTAGATCATCTAACGTCACATCGAAGATATTAATCTCCTCCAATAATAGAAAACTGAGCAACTTATCCAGATCAGTCATGTAAGCATCCAAAGTGTTCTTTGACAGAGACCTCTCTAACAGTAAATATTGTTGGTATTTCTTAATTAACTGTTTGTTTTTATCCTTATTGTCGCTTTTTTCGTTTATTTTCATTTCTTTTTTCTACCTTTGCAAATTGAAAAATAGTCCTCACAAAGGTATTGAAATAAAATAGAATAACTGGTTTTATGAGAATACAAATTATTAATGGACCTAATATCAATTTGTTAGGTAAACGTGAACCTTCTATTTATGGAGCTGTTCCTTTTGAAGAATATCTTTCAGAATTACGTAAAAAGTATCCTGACATTGATATTCAATATTTCCAATCCAATGTGGAAGGGGAGATGATAAACAAAATTCAGGAGGTGGGTTTTGATTATGATGGTATTGTCTTAAATGCCGGTGCATATACCCATACTTCGATTGCTATCCAGGATGCTATAAGGGCAGTAACATCTCCTGTCATTGAAGTACATATCTCGAATGTACATACTCGCGAGTCATTCCGTCATGTTTCAATGATATCTGTGGCTTGTGTGGGAGTAATTTGTGGCTTCGGGCTCGATTCTTATCGTTTAGCATTAGAAGCATTGTTAGTAAAAAAATAAAAAATATATAATTTAAGGTTTTAGGTTTATGAAAAAACATACAAAGATTGTAGCATCTATTTCGGATAGACGTTGTGATGTTGATTTTATAAGTAAGTTGTATGATGCTGGGATGAATGTTGTTCGTATGAACACGGCTCATGCCGGGACAGAAGGTCTTGAACAGATAATTAATAATGTAAGAACCGTTTCAAATAAGATTGCAATCCTGATTGACACAAAGGGACCTGAGGTCAGAACGACTGCTTGTGCAGAACCAATTCCTTTTAAAGTTGGTGAAAGAGTTCGTGTTGTAGGAAATCCTGATATTGAAACAACTCACGACTGTATTGCTGTTTCGTACTCTAAATTTGTACACGATTTATCAGAAGGAGGTGAGATTCTTATCGATGATGGAGATCTGGATTTGCATGTGGTTAAGAAATTTGACGATTACCTGGAGGCTGAGGTCATGAATGAAACCACGCTTGGAAGTCGTAAGAGTGTAAATGTTCCAGGTGTACGTATTAATTTACCTTCTTTGACTGAAAAGGATAAGAAAAATATTCTTTATGCTATTGAAAAGGATATCGATTTTATTGCGCATTCATTTGTTCGTAACAAGCGGGATGTACTGGACATTCAGAAAATACTGGATGAACACAATAGTAATATAAAAATTATTGCAAAAATAGAAAACCAAGAGGGCGTTGACAATATCGACGAGATCCTTGAGGTCGCTTATGGTGTGATGATTGCTCGTGGTGATTTGGGAATTGAGGTTGCTCAGGAAAAAATTCCGGGTATTCAACGCGTGTTGATTCGTAAGTGTGTTTTGGCAAAGAAACCGGTAATTGTAGCCACTCAAATGCTTCACACGATGATTAACAATCCTCGTCCAACTCGTGCAGAGGTAACAGACATTGCAAACGCTATCTATTATCGCACAGATGCTTTGATGTTGAGTGGAGAAACTGCTTACGGAAAGTATCCTGTTGAAGCGGTGAAGACCATGGCTGCAATTGCTGAAGAGGCAGAAAAAGATAAGTTGGAAGAGAATGATATTCGTATACCTCTTTCTTCTGATAGTATAGATGTAACTGCTTTCCTTGCTAAACAAGCTGTGAAAGCAACAGCAAAACTGAAGATTCGTGCTATAATAACAGACAGTTATTCAGGTAGAACAGCCAGGAATCTGGCAGCTTTTCGTGGGAAATATCCGGTTCTGGCAATGTGTTATAAAGAAAAAACAATGCGCCATCTGGCTCTTTCTTATGGAGTATTACCTATTTATCTGGAAGAAAAAGCAAATGCACAGGCTTACTTCTTTGCAGCGCTTGATTTGCTGAAGAAAGAAGGAAGGGTAAATGAAGATGATATGGTTGCTTATCTTAGCGGTAGCTACGGTGAAGGCGGCGGTACAACATTCCTTGAAATCAATAAAGTAAATGATATTTTAAAGAACTCAGACAAGTATTTATTGCCTAGCTTTGTTGAATGATGAATGCCTACGACGAATCATTAGAGCAATACATTCTTAACCATATTGATGGCGAAGGTGATTATCTTCGTGCTCTTTATAGGGATACTCATGTGAAACTAATGAGACCAAGAATGGCTTCAGGACATTTACAGGGTAGAATGCTGAAGATGTTTGTAGAGATGATTCGTCCCAAACAAATATTAGAAATCGGAACTTATAGCGGATATTCTGCAATTTGCCTGGCTGAAGGCTTGAAAGAAGGAGGGATGCTTCATACATTTGAGATAAATGATGAGCAAGAGGATTTTACCCGCCCTTGGCTTGAAAATTCTCCGGTAGCAGATAGAATTAAGTTTTATATAGGTGATGCCTTGCAGCTTCTTCCTTCTATGGATATTACGTTTGATCTGGCTTTTGTTGATGGGGACAAACGAAAATACATTGAATATTATGAGATGGTTCTTCCTAAATTATCTGATGGAGGATATCTCATAGCTGATAATACTTTGTGGGATGGACATGTGCTGGAAGAACCTCGTAGTAATGATTATCAGACAATAGGCATAAAGAAGTTTAATGATTATGTGGCGCTTGATCAGAGAGTGGAGAAAGTGATTTTACCATTGAGAGATGGATTAACTATTATCAGAAAAAAATAAAAATAGTAATGGAAACAACCAGACAAAATAAAATCGCACGTCTGCTTCAAAAGGAGCTAAGTGATATTTTCCTGTTACAGACAAAAGCAATGAAGGGTATACTGGTCTCGGTCAGTGCAGTTAGGATTAGCCCGGATATGAGTATTGCACGTGTTTATTTGAGTATTTTCCCTTCTGACAAAGGAGAAGAATTAGTTAAAAACATCAATGATAACATGAAGTCTATTCGTTTTGAGTTAGGCACTCGTGTACGTCATCAGCTAAGGATTATTCCTGAACTGAAGTTCTTTGTTGATGATTCCCTTGATTATATTGAGAAAATAGACTCTTTGCTTAAATAATATCGTGAATTTTCCCTTTTATATAGCCAAGCGTTATCTCTTTTCTAAAAAGTCTCACAACGCAATCAATATTATTTCCGCAATATCTGTTTGTGGAGTAGCTCTTGCTACGCTTGCTTTAGTGTGTACACTCTCTGTTTTTAATGGTTTTCAGAATATGGTTGCTTCTTTTTTTACGGCTTTTGATCCGGAAATTAAGATAACTGTAGCTGAGGGAAAGACTTTTGATGCAAATGATAGCCGTATTCAGAAGATACGTTCCATGAAAGATGTTTCTGTATTTACTGAGACACTTGAAGAAAATGCCATGGTTCAATACAAAGGTCGTCAGGCGATGGCTGTAATAAAGGGTGTGCAAGATAACTTTGAACAATTGACCCAAATTGATAGTATCCTTTATGGTAATGGGAGGTTTATTCTTCACGATTCCATAGTGAACTATTGTGTAATGGGCATTGAACTGGTCTCTAAACTAAGTTCTGGAGTGCAGTTTGTTGATCCGCTTGAGGTGTATGCTCCCATCCGGAATGCAAAGGTTAACATGGGAAATCCTGCTGCCTCTTTTAATATGCAGTACCTTTATTCGCCGGGAGTTGTTTTTGTTGTAAAACAACAAAAATATGATGGCTCGTATATTCTTACTTCTCTTGATTTTGCACGGAAACTTTTTCATTATACGACTGAGGCATCTGCTATTGAGCTAAAGTTAAAACCAAATGCGGATGTGGATAAAGTAAAGAATGAGATGAGACAAATTCTGGGCAGTTCATTCGTTGTAAAAGATCGGTACGAGCAGCAGGCAGATGTGTTTCGTATTATGGAAATAGAAAAGTTGATTTCCTATATTTTTCTGACGTTTATTCTGATGATAGCCTGTTTTAATGTTATCGGATCGCTTTCAATGCTTATTATTGATAAGAAAAAGGATGTTGAGACACTTCGGAATCTAGGTGCTGACGATAAACTGATTGCACGGATATTCCTTTTTGAAGGAAGGATGATTTCTATGATTGGAGCCGTAATTGGTATCGTTTTAGGATTAGCTCTTTGCTATATTCAACAGAAATACGGAATTATTTCTTTAGGTGAAACACAAGGTACATTTGTTGTTGATGCCTATCCGGTAAGTGTCCGTCTGTCTGACGTGCTGCTCGTATTTGTAACAGTACTGGTTGTAGGATTCCTCTCTGTATGGTATCCTGTCCGTTATTTAAGTAAACGCTTACTTCTGAAGTAATTATTGCAGGATATATAAGAAGGAAGTCTTATACGTACAATAAATAGACCACTGCTGTGATAGGGTGGTTTAAAGAGTGGTGCTAATTATTGGTTCCTGATGCTTAATTTGAGCCCTTAAAGTCTGGTCTTTCCCCAAAGCCAATAAGGGACTTAAATTGTTTCTTTGTTTCTTTTTCTGTAGACTCTGAATGCATAGATGCCTGCTATTGATAACAAGATGAATGCGCCTCCATCTATAGGAGCCTCTTCTGGCTTTAGCTCGTTAGCAGTTTCATCTTCCTGTGGCGCAGTGTTAGTGTATAGACTGAAGGACTCGCTGTTTTCATAGGCCCTTACATTAGTGGTACCTGCAAACATTAGTAAGCAGATGAAACAAATTAGTGCTTTTTTCATTGAGTAAATGGTTAATTGATAATTATTTTAGATATTAGACTCTTTGTTTTAACTAAATAGATGCCATTGGGAAGCGCTATCGATTTTTTACCCTCTATAGTTCCGGTGTAGATTATTTCCCCTTGTGCAGAGTAGACGCTTATAGGAGAATCTGTTCCTGTGATCCACAAGACTCCTTTATTCTGCCATATTTTTACATTCTCAGTTTCATTAGTGGGTAGGGCTGTATTTATTGGTTCCGGGTAAATGGCATATAACGGTTGGGTGAGGAACGAGCTTTCTTTATAAACGATGAGTGATTCAAACGGGAAAAGGTCATCCTTGCTCTCAATAAACTTATTGTTCCTGAGATAATAATATTTATCAGCATTAACTAATTCTTTTGGATTAATGCTGTATGTGTATGGATTACCTAAATGAGTGTAGCCACTACTTATGGCATACTGTGGAATATATTCGTTCAGCGTAATCCCTTTGTCTGAAAAAAATAGTAGTTCGTTATTATCTATCTTATTAGATAAGATCTTGATAATATATCCTTCATTGCCAAATGTGGCGTTTGTGAAGCTCTCGTTTTGATAGCTTTTGAGGATATAATCATAGTTGGCTCTTAGGGAATACCCTTTCCCATCAATGTAACCTCCTACGTTGTGAGGAATAAAAGGAAGTGAGATGCTATGCCATTTGTCTGGTATAAACCTGCAGATATAGCATATTTCTCCGGTTACAGTAACCTTCCCACTGATTTTGGCTCCTTCTTTGATGCATAAATCTCCATTTATCGTATCATTATCAAATACTTTTTCTTCCTTAGAATCAATAACAACCTGATCTCCGGAAAGTGTTTTTACGCAAATCTCATTAGATTTGTTTGTTGTTAAAAGTCCATTTGTTGCTTTTACAGTGAAGAAGTGTGTTGTGTTTGGCGGTAGATTTTCTGCCGTGTATGATGTTATATTTCCTATATTTTTGGGATACCCTATAACCGATGTTTCCACTCCGTCAAGGAGCTGAGTAATTATAATGTTATCCAAAACAAAGGCACCGGAATTAGGTATAGGTTTTTCTAATTTTATTATGCAGCTATCGGTTCCGTTGGTAAAGGAATATGCAACATTCTTTAAGGCTGTATCACTTGTGTTGCTAGTGTTTATTGAATATACCAGCACATTATTGATGTATAGATTCACTGGCTTTGGATTACTAAATGAGCCTATGTCAAAACTTAGCTGAAACCGCCCATTGTTCCCGGACAAATTTTGTGGCATTATTTCAATATATCCTGCACTATTACCCTTTCCAATCTTCAGACATTTTGTGTTTCCTACATCCTGAGCATATGAATAAACAGTATTTCCATTCCATCTTGGTAGATATACTTTTAGCACACTATCTTTTACATCGTTATAGGCAGAATTGAGGTTTCTGAAATCTTCATTCAAAATTTGTTTTTCAGCTTTTCCTGGGATCTTCTTATAGATATTTACTTCATAATCTGTTGCATTATTACAATTGTCCCAACTGCAGGTAAAAGAGTTGGATGTTATCTTCGTTGCTTTATTTCCAATAGGAGTGGGAATGAATTTAAGAGATCCTTCTATATCAATGCTAATCAATCTTGCACCGGCATTGTTATATTGATTGGTTGCAATAAGCCTTATTTTTCCCTGTTTATAAGGCAAAGAAGAGACTTGGAATGAAAATGTTCTTCCTGTTTTATTATTTGCTGTATCTTTGTTTGTGGCTAGTTCTTTCCAATTTAGACCATCAGCGGAAATTTCTAATCTTGTGAAGCAGAAGTTGTAGTCGTAAAGAGTTCTAATTGTAGATTCAATGGTTATATCTGAGAATGCGTTAAAGTTATAAAATTCTGCAGTTTCTACTGAGGCGCCTGGTTTGTTCATATCCCAGTAGCCGGAACCGGTTGTGATATTGTTCAAGACCCATGCCTTGGAGCCGTTGGCGGCACTTAGGCTAGGCACAATTATCTCGCTGTAGCAACTTTCATAGCTAAAGACTAATAGGAAAATAAACACAGTCTGGATTAATCCTCGCTGTTTGGGTGGGGTTAACTTAGGCATTTTGCGCGTTTTTCAATGGCGCCAAAGATATGTAAATTAATTACAATGCAAAAATATTTTCAATATATTTTTTGTAAATTTACAGATGAAGAAAAAATATATTGAAAGTGAAATGGTTTAAGTTACTCAATAATAACCTTTTGAACTGATATGGCTTGATTAAGAAATGTTGAGGCTGACTCGGAAAATTTTATTTCTGATTCTGTGGTTAAGAATTTACATTCTCCATTTCTGGTGCATAGCTTATCTATTTCAGGATGTCGTCTTAAATAATCCTTTAAACTTTTAGCTACGTATTCTCCTTGTGAAACAACAGAAATCCCTTTAGGGAGGTATTGACTAATCTTAGATAAAAGCAGTGGATAATGGGTACAACCAAGAATTATGGTATCAATCTCAGGATCTTTTTTTAGCAGGTTATCAATGTGCTGCTTTACAAAATAGTCGGCTCCAGGGGAATCATATTCTTTATTTTCTACTAGGGGAACCCACATAGGACAGGCTTCTCCACTTACTACAATGTCTGGGTAGAGTTTGTGAATTTCTAAAGGATAGGAACCAGATATTATTGTTCCGGAGGTAGCAAGAACGCCTACGTGTTTGGAATGAGTGACACTTCCTATGCATTCAACAGTGGGACGAATAACACCTAAAACCCTGCGATTAGGATCAATTTTGGGTAAATCATTGATTTGAATGCTTCGTAATGCTTTTGCCGATGCGGTATTGCAGGCAAGAATTACCAGATGACACCCCATCTCAAAAAGTTTATTTACGGCTTGTAGAGTAAACTCATAAACAATTTCAAAGGAACGTGTTCCGTAAGGTGTTCTTGCATTATCACCTAAATAGATGTAATCATATTCAGGCATGGTTTGCTTGATCTGATTTAAAATAGTTAATCCACCATATCCGGAATCAAAGATTCCGATAGCACCTGCTGTTTTTGATAATTCTTTTTTCATTTAATTGAAAACGTATATAAAATAGAAAAAGGATGATATTATTATCATCCTTTTTTCATAATATCAATAAATTACTTATTTAATTCCTAATTTAGCCTTGATAGCTGGAGTAACATCAATGCTCATTTTATCATTAACGAAAGGAATAGTTGTTTTGTTGCTTACATCAAAGATATATGTGTATCCTTCTGCTTGCCCAACTGCTGAGATTGCATCTTCTAATTTTTTAAAGATTGGAGCAGTCTTTTCTTCCTGAGCTTTTTGCAATTGTTGTTGTGCTTCCTGCTCATATTCCTGACCTCTCTGTGACATATCTTGCAACTCTTTTTGTCTTCTCTCTGAGATGTTTTGTGGAAGAGTGTCTTTTGCAGCTACAAATTCAGCATATTTCTTGTTAAACTCATCTGATGTTCTTTTAATTTCGCTGGTATATTGTTTTTGCAATGCCTGCAATTCACTTTGTGCCTTGATATATTCAGGCATAACAGTAATAATATCAGAAAATTTCATGTGGCCAAACTTAAATGTCTGAGCAAATGCTCCCACAGGGAGAGCAAATAATAATACTAAAGCAATTTTTTTAAGCATAATTCTATTTTTTATTAATGATTACGGTTTAAATACAGGTTGCAAATGTATGAAATTAATTTGAATATCCTAATTTTGAAAGAACATCATTACTTATGTCAATTTGCGGTGAAGCAAAAATAATGCTCGTAGCCGATGCTCTGTCTATAATAGCTGAGTAACCCTTTGTTTCAGCAATTCCTTTTACAGCATTATAGATTTCATCCTGAATAGGTTTAATCAAGCTTTCGCGCTTCTTGTAGAGTTCACCTTCCGGACCAAAATACTTACGTTTCAACTCTCCGGCTGCTTTTTCTTTTTCTACGATCTCATTCTCTTTTTTTGTTTTTTGCTCTGCAGAAAGAAAAACAGCTTCAGATTGGTAATTCTTATATGACGTTTCTGCCTCTTTAGATAAAGTCTCTACTTCGCTTTGCCATCTTTTAGAGATCTGATTCAATTGCTCGTTTGCTCTTTCATATGCAGGAATATTCTTTAAAATATATTCCATGTCAATTAAAGCGAACTTTTGCGCATTAGCAGCTATTGATAATACGAATAGCAGCATTGATAAAAGAATAGACTTTTTCATAATTTCTCCTTTTAAATATTAACGTTTAGAATTCTTGTCCTAATATAAAGTGGAATTGGCTTCCTCCGTATTGTTTTGAACCAAAGACCTTATCGAATCCATATGCCCAGTCAATACCCATCATACCAATCATTGGTAAGAAGATACGAACACCGACACCTGCTGAACGTTTCAGATCAAATGGATTGAAATTCTTAATATCGTGCCAAGCATTACCAGCTTCAACAAAACTTAATGCGTAGATACTTGTAGAAGATTCCAACATAAGCGGGTATCTTAACTCAAGTCCTAAACGAGTATAAGCATAACCGGCCAAACCAGTAGGTGTTAATGAGTTGTTCTCATAACCACGTAATGCTACACTTTCAGTTGCATAAGTTGAATAACCGGTCATACCGTCGCCACCCATATCAAATGTCTCAAAAGGTGATTTTTTGTTCACATTATAATGCCCTAAGAAACCAAAATCAGCTCTGGTCATCAATACCGGGCATTTTGCTCCGTCAGTAAGTGCGGTAAATGTTTTTGATTTGAACTTCCATTTGTGATATTCAACCCACTTGAACATCTTGTTCCTGTCGTTTACATTGTTCTGGTTGTAAGAGCTATAATTTACCCCATCAACCATAGAGTAAGGAGGGGTTGCCTGTACTGACAAAGAAAATTCAGAGCCACGACGAGGATAAATTGGATTATCAGAAGAGCTTCTGGCAAGTGTCAGACTCAAGCTGATGTTGTTGCAGTTTCCATTTGTCACAGGAAAATACTGCCAGTCTTTAAGAATGTATTTCTGGTAAGATAATTCTGAAGAGAGTGTGAAATAGTCATCCGGCCATCTTAAACGCTTTCCCCAACCAACAGAGAGTCCATACATCTGAATTGATTTACTTGGGTCATATGCACTTGAAACATTGCCATTGTTTCCGTAGCTTCCGTATCCTCCATATCCACTATAAAGGCTATTGTAATAACTATTTGCATAAGTTGAATTATAATAGCTGCTGTTAAGATCTGTTTGCTTTGAATAGAATGCCGATACAGAGAACGAGTTTGGACGTTTTCCTCCAAACCAGGGATCAAAGAAAGAGACACTATATGATTGATAGTAAGTACCGTTTGTCTGACCACTAACAGTTAAAGTCTGACCGTCTCCTTGTGGCAGGATACCTCTGTAGTTATCTCCTGGATGGAAAAGATTTGCAAAAGAGAAATTGGTGAATTTTAGGCTTAATTTACCGATTACACCTGTTTGTCCCCAACCAGCAGAGAATTCAACCTGGTCATTTGCTTTAGATTCCAGATTATATGCGATATCTACAGTTCCGTTTGTTTGATCCGGCTGGATATCTGGTTTAATAGTTTCAGGGTTAAAGTGTCCCATCTGAGAGATTTCACGCATAGATCTTTGCAGATCCTCTTTGCTGAAAAGCTGTCCGGGCTTAGTGCGGAGTTCACGACGAACTACGTTTTCATACAAACGGTCGTTACCATTTATTTTTATTTTATTGATGGTAGCCTGACGACCTTCATATATTCTCATCTCAAGGTCAATAGAGTCATTGTCTACGTTTATTTCCACTGGATCCAGTGTATAGAACAAATATCCATTGTTATAGTACAGATTACCAATAGCATCATCATCAGAAGAAGTACGTTGTTCTAATAATTTTTGGTTATAAACATCCCCTTTTTTCATACGGAGCAAGAAATTCAGGTATTCGGTAGTATAAAGTGTGTTTCCAACCCAGTTAATATTTCTCAGATAATATTTGTCTCCTTCTTCTAGTTTAAGATAAACGTCAACCGTCTTATCGTCGTGGGAGGCTACACTGTCTTTAACGATTCGCGCGTCACGATATCCCAATTCATTGTATTTATCTATAATAAGTTGCTTATCTTCCTGGAATTTTTCATTTACGAATTTCTTCGTGCGGAAAAGATTAACAAGTTTCCCTTTCTCGTTAGTCTTTTTCATCACTCGTTTTAGTTTCTTCTCGGTGATTGCTTTGTTTCCTTCAATCGTTATTTTATTGACTTTTATCTTTGCTTTTTTATCAATATTGACATCGACAATAACTTTGTTTTCATCTGATACATCATCTCGTTGAACGATGACAACATCTGCATTCTTGAAACCCTTTTCATCAAAGTGTTTTTTAATCAGAGTCTTTGCCCGGTCAACCAGGTTTGGAGTAATTTGGCTTCCTTTTACCAATCCCAGTTTAGCCTCTAAATCTTCTCTATCTGACTTTTTAATTCCATTATAGTGAATTTCAGAGATGCGTGGGCGTTGCTTTAATGCAATGTCAAGAAATATTTTATCCCCCTCTATCTTTGTTGCATAGATATGAACATCTGAAAAGAGTCCATGTTTCATGTATCGTTTAACGGCTTGTGTTATTTCATCGCCTGGAACAGGTATAACTTGTCCCACTGACAGACCAGATAAACCTACGAGCAAGTAATCCTCTTGATCTTTAATCCCTGAAACGGTTATTCCACCAATTTCATATTTCTTTGGCGTAGCGGAATACAGGATTACTGGCTTCTCAGACTTTACTAAATCGCTTTTTTCTTGCGCATAGCCTGAAAATGTAAAAAAGGACAGGCTTGTTAATAGTAGTATTCGGGAAATACGATAATGCATTTTATTTATTTTATATTTGTTCACTTGTTTTTCCAAAACGGCGTTCTCTCTTCTGAAACTCACAGATTGCTTTCCTAAATTCTTCTTCTTTGAAATCAGGCCAGAACGTTTCACAAAAGTAAAGTTCCGAGTAAGCACATTGCCACAGCAGATAGTTACTTAGACGTAATTCTCCTCCAGTCCGGATTAAAAGGTCCGGATCAGGCATAAAGTCTGTAGTCAGATGGGAAGAAATACATTCATCAGTAATCTGTTCAATGGAAAGTTTCCCTTGCTGGACCTCTTTAGCTATCTGTTTAGTTGATTCCGTTAATTCCCATCGGGATGAGTAGCTTAGCGCTAATACAAGACACATGCCGGTATTGGAAGATGTTCTCTCGATGCAATGGTTTAAGCTGTTTCTCACATCCTCGGGCAACATATCAGTGTTGCCAATAATGCGGAAGCTTATATTGTTTTTCATGAAAATTTCTTCTTCAATAGAATCAAATAAAAGTGCCATGATTGCGGCTACTTCATTAGCTGGTCTGCTCCAGTTCTCTGTTGAAAAAGTATATAAAGTAAGATATTTAACCCCTAACCTTGCTGCCTCTTCAGCAATAATGTGTACAGTCTCGGCGCCAGCCTGATGCCCGAAACTACGCTCTTTTCCACGTTGCTTCGCCCATCTTCCATTGCCGTCCATTATTATTGCAATATGCTTAGGTATCCGATTAATATCTATTTCATCACTATATGTCATAATCCCTTATAAATTATTACATGTCTTGCATTTCGGGAAAAGATCGTAGGTCACGAATACTGTTGTAAAAGAGTAACTGTCCTTGTTCTTAATTCCCATTCCTTTTATATTGTATGGATCATTTAATATTAATCCATTTTTGCTGGTTACGTCCAGATTGTCAGATAAACTAAATCTCATGGTCATTTCACAACCAATATTCAGCCGCTGAGTTATTTTATATTTAACACCAACCCCAATCGGATAATTTACTGTAAAAATTCCCTTGGCTGGTGCCGGTGCAAAGGTAAATCCCATTCCTCCCAATATATAAGGAGTGAATTTTCTGTTGCCTTTATACTCCGGACTAATTCCGTATCCCCAGAAATTATACTCAAACTGAGCGCCCAGATCAAAAAGGTTTCGTTTAAAACTCACTTGCTGGCCTCCTGGATATTTATTATCAAAGTATTCCGTATTACCGGATATCCTTGCCATAGTTAAGTTTGCCTTTAATGCCATGTGCGGATTAAGTATATATCTCGCCATAGCTCCCCCGGCAAATTGTAAGTTTTTAAAAGGGACAGATGTATTTGCGTCTCCCATATAAAAACTACCTCCGAGCATGCCTCCTGCTTCCATTCTGTATTCATCCTCTTGTGCCTGAACAAATAAGGACGATGAGAAAGTTAACAATGCAAATATAATGAGCGTTTTATTAATAAATGCCATCCCTACATATTTTATAAGTTTGTATATTCTATTAACAAAACGCAGATTCCTTTTTAAAATTACATTTTAAAGCAGGATTATTGAGTAATAAAACCCAAAGAATTGATTCTCCCTTTCCAGATTTCATCATTCTTTTGATTGGTCTTACTCCATATTATCCATATATAATTGCTGCTATTTATAACATACGAGTACTCTGCTCTTCCCATAAAGGAAGCAGGGAAACAAACTTTCTCTTCTACTTTTTTCCAGATTCGTCCTTCTTCTGATACATAAAATGTATTAAAACCAGTGTTCCCCGAACCTCCAAATGCATAGAATTTATTGTTATAATGTATTATAGAGATATTGCTTGTTTTAGGACAATAATTTGTACTTGTGCTTAGATCAACCCACTCTTTCCCATCAAACGTAGACCAAGGAACAGCGATTGTATCGTTAATTCCTAATGAAGTATTATCGCCCATTAGAATTGCCCTATGAATGTTTGCGTTTGTTCTTAATGAATATGATGTGGTCGAAATGTTTGTGGTAGGGAAGCTAACCGGTACAGTTTCACCGGTTTCCCAGGTTTGTCCGTCAGTAGTTACGCAGAATTTAGTATCTGAACCAGCTGTTTTGATTCCGGCTAAGCGTCCGTCGAAAGAAGTAAGCAATGTTTTTACATGGTCACTTAATCCGTTATTGATAGCCCAGTCGGACCCATTGGCTGATTCATAAACATTCCCATCAGCTACGATATAGAGTTTGTTGTTGAACGATGCAACGGATGAATAATCGGCTTTTCCGCTAATGCCATTGATGGCTTGTAAGGAAGTCCAGCTTTTTCCATTGCTTACGGCAGAAGAGGTTACTTTTATCTGAGTACTGCCATCATCAGTAAAGACAAATACCTTATCGTTGAAGATCAGGCTCTTTTGTTTTCCGATAATTCCGGTTCCTGTATAGAAAGGATTTGTTCCCCAGTTAAGAGAATCCGGATCCATTTTATGTACGTTGATGGAGATTTTATAAATCTTTGTTATTGCTGTTCCGTCTGAATTAGATGCGTAAACTTTGAAACATATTGGTTGAGTGAAATCTAATGTATCTTTTGCATATAAAAGAGTGTCTTTTCCATGCTTTATGTAAGTAACTTGTCCGGAAGTTGAAATATTGATCTTTACTTTCGATAACTTTGTGTTAACCGGTAGAGAATCTTTATTAAATATAAAGGCTGTATCACCTTGCCCAATCTGATCAATAGAGAATAGATATTTTTTTCCAAGGGCAGTATGAGTGGAATCAATCTGAATTGAATCAAAAGAAAAACTCTTAATTGTAGGGTCAGTCACATAATCAATTGCGTTATCAGAGTTCAAACAAGAGGTGAAAGCAAGTGATGTAATGAAGAAACTGACTATGATTGATAGGAAATGTATTTTCATTTGGAATAATTTTGTTAATTACAAGTTGCAAAAATAGAAAGATTTTTCTCTCTATAGAACATTCTGGATAAGTTTTATAAATAATTATAGATAAAAAGTGCTATTTTCTCGATTAATAATGTATCATTCCTTATCTAAAGGTTTATTCTCATTAAAATAATGCCAGATAGGAGTGTTGAAATGGGTATCGATAAAATATTCTTTTCCACTGATAATCGGAGCCTTTACTCCGTCAACTAGAAGCATTTCAGCCTTTTCTGCAAAAGCTTCGTCCCATAGTCCCTTATTGATAAATGATTGCAACAATTTACTTCCTCCTTCAACTAATATGGACTGGATATTGTTCCTGTGAAGTTCAGTCAGTAATTGGGGAAGCAGCTCATCTGTGAATGGCAGCTTCTTATAATGTGTTTGAATATAATCGGCATGATCTTTTTCAGTGATTACCCATGTACATATATTGTTGTCAAGCAGATGATAACTTTCCGGAATTTTCAGGGTTCTATCTATTACAACACGTAAAGGATCTTTTCCGTACCAGTTTCTTGTGTTAAGCCTGGGATTATCTAAAAGGGCTGTTCGGGTACCAACAATAACTGCATCTACTTCTGCACGTCTTTTATGTACAAGCATGCTGGTCAGTGGGCTGGAAAGTACTACCGGATTCCCACCGGTTCGCGTTACATCGATGAACCCATCTGCAGATTCAGCCCATTTTAAAATAATATATGGACGCTTCTTGGAATGAAATGTAACAAATTGTTTGTTAAGTTCCTTGCATTCCTGCTCCAGGACTCCTACTACCACTTCAATTCCAGCATCCTGCAGCTTCTTTACTCCACGTCCGGAGACTTGAGCGAAAGGATCTATACAACCAATAATCACTTTGGGAATCCCTTTTTTGATAATCAGATCAGCGCATGGGGGAGTTTTTCCGTAATGGGAGCAAGGTTCCAGGCTCACATAGATGGTTGATTGCTTTAATCTGGATTTGTCTTTAACTGAATTTATGGCATTTACTTCGGCATGTGCTTCACCGCATTTGCAATGGTATCCCTCACCAATTATTTTACCATTGCACACAATCACCGCTCCAACCATGGGATTGGGAGTAGCGCCACATTTTCCTTGCCTTGCTAACTTGATGCAACGGGCTATATATATTTCTTCTTGCGTCATTTTCGGTTATTTCTCATTTATTTTCCTATTTTTGCAGGCAAATCCTTTTTTATGCATGCAGCTGAGTTACATATAAAGCAGTCATTGGCCGGGATGTATCCCGATTCAGAGATCAGAAGCTTCACGAAAATTATTTTTACTGAAGTGTTTCATTTTAAGATGCTTGATATTTATATGGGCAAAGATATTAATTTATCTGCAAATCAGATGGCAGAACTGGATGAGATTCTTACCAGACTTCAAAAATATGAACCGATACAGTATATTTTAGGGCATACGAATTTTCACGGGATGAACTTTCATGTAACTTCTGCCGTGCTGATTCCCCGGCCTGAGACCGAAGAACTTGTTGCTTTAATTATTAAAGAAAATCCTGATTCTGGAAGGATTCTGGATATTGGAACCGGAAGTGGTTGCATTGCTATTTCTCTCTCAAAGAATCTTCCTCAATCACAGATATTCTCTTGGGATATTTCAGAAGAAGCATTGCTGGTTGCTCGGGAAAATAACCGGATTCTGGGTACATCAGTCTCTTTTAAGCAAGTAAATGTTCTTGAATATCTGCCAGATGGTGAGACCTTTGATGTTATTGTCAGCAATCCTCCTTATGTAACAGACTCAGAGAAAGGGGAGATGGAGAAGAATGTACTTAACTGGGAACCCTCTTTGGCTCTGTTTGTTCCTGATGAAAATCCTTTGCTTTTCTATCGGAAAATAGCAGAACTTGGTCTTCAGTTGCTTACTCCTGACGGGAAAATTTATTTTGAGATCAATCAGGCTTTTGGGAAAGAAACGGCCGGTATGCTTTTTATGCTTGGATATCGTGATGTGGAAATTATAAAAGATCTGTCTGGACGGGATAGAATAGTAAAAGCACTAAGATGAGTGAATTAACAGAAAAGGAAGCTTTGAGTAAAGCGGCGGCGTATTGTTCTGCATCCGAGCATTGTTTTTCCGAGATAATTGCAAAATTGTCTCAGTGGGGGGTGGCTGCTGATGTTCAGGAAAAGATTATTAAACGGCTTGTTGATGAGAATTTTATTGACGAAGAACGTTTCTGCCGTTTCTTTGTTAACGATAAGTTTAAATTCAATAAGTGGGGCAGAATAAAGATTGGTCAGGCGCTTTATATGAAAAAGATATCTCCGGGCATCTCCAAAAAATATTTGAATGATATTGACGAAAGGGAATACATGAATACGCTTCGCTCCTTGCTGGCTTCCAAAAAGAAATCTATTCATGCTTCGGATGATTATCAATCGACAATGAAACTTATAAGGTTCGCTGTAAGTCGTGGCTTTGAGATGGGGGTAATCCGTAAATGCATGCAACTGTCTGATGAGTATGATTCGCTGGACTGATGCATTCCTGAATTTGTTGTTTCCCAGATCCTGTGCGGTATGTAATGGCAGCTTGGTGAAAGGAGAGGAATCAATCTGTACGATGTGTAACTCCCGAATGCCGAGAACTAACTATCATCTTCAGCCCCATAACGAAGTAGAGCAACGCTTCTGGGGAAAAGTGGAAATAGAAAGAGCTACGTCATACTTCTTTTATACAAAAGGAAGTGATTACAGCCGTATTTTGCATCAATTAAAATATAATGGTTACAAAGAAATAGGCGAAGTAATGGGGCGATATATGGCGAAAGAACTTCTCACTTCAGATTTTCTTCAGAATATTGATCTTATCATGCCCGTTCCTCTTCACTCAAAGAAAAAGAAAGCCCGTGGGTATAACCAAAGTGAATGGATTGCATTGGGGCTTTCTCACGGCACAGGTATTCCAATGGATCTGAATGTATTGAAAAGGGTGGTGCCAAATAGTACCCAAACCCGTAAAAGTGTGTTTGAAAGATGGGAAAACGTGAAGGATGTATTTCAGGTTACTTGCCCGGAAAGTCTGCAAGGAAAGCATATTCTGCTGGTAGATGACGTTCTCACTACAGGAGCAACCCTTATTTCCTGTGCCACTGTTCTCGTAGAAACTTCTAACGTAAAGGTAAGCATTATCACACTTGCCGTCGCCTGATTTTATTTATTCTAATAACTTTCTTGCATTCTTGTACAAAACAATGCAATCTTTTGTACAGAAGAATAAATTGTTTTGTACAAAAGAAAACAATCTTTTGTACAAGGGATAAAAAAGTATAGGAGTAGCTTTTTTGTTTCTCCCTGAATAAATTGAAACTAGAACATTAATAAATGAAAAAATATCAGTTTAGCTTATTTTATATTCAAGGAGTTTAAGTACCTTTGTCTCAATTTATATAGTTAATTAATTTTATGAAAACTTTAGAGAGATTATTTGCAGAGAAATTATTAAAGATTAAGGCCATCAAGCTTCAGCCGGCGAATCCATTTACCTGGGCTTCCGGTTGGAAATCTCCTTTCTATTGCGATAACCGTAAGACTCTATCTTACCCTTCATTACGTAATTTTGTGAAGATTGAGATCTGTCGTTTGATATTAGAAAGATTTGGCCAGGTAGATGCAATTGCAGGTGTGGCAACAGGTGCCATCCCTCAAGGAGCTTTGGTAGCGGAAGAATTAAACCTCCCGTTTGTTTATGTACGCTCAACACCAAAAGACCATGGTTTGGAGAACCTTATTGAAGGAGAACTTCGCCCTGGAATGAAAGTTGTTGTAATAGAAGATTTGATTTCAACAGGTGGAAGCAGTCTGAAAGCAGTGGAAGCTATTCGTCGTGACGGATGTCAGGTAATCGGAATGATCGCCGCATTTACTTACGGATTCGATGTTGCTGTAAAATCATTCAAAGAAGCTAATGTAGAATTGGTTACTTTAACCAATTATGAAGCAGTGCTTGAAGTAGCTCTTCGCACAGAATATATCGATGAAGAAGATATTCCTACATTACAATCCTGGAGAAAAGATCCGGCTCACTGGGAAGCAGGTAAATAAAGAATTTAAATAGTATGACTCAATTTGAAAGCAGTATAAAGGTTATTCCTTATGCTCAGGGACGTGTATACAATAAACTTTCTGATCTAAGTAATCTGGAAGGGATTAAGGACAAATTGCCGTCCGACAAGATTCAAGACATCAGTTTTGATTCCGACACTTTAAGTTTTAGTGTATCACCCGTAGGGCAGGTAACTCTTCGCATCTGCGAACGTGAGCCTGAGAAATGCATTAAGTTCGAAACAACAAACTCTCCTCTTCCTTTTAATCTTTGGATACAAATAGTATCTTCTGCTGAGGAAGAGTGCAAGATGAGACTTACAATTAAGGCCGACGTCAATCCTTTTATTAAAGGAATGATTCAAAAGCCACTTAAAGATGGATTAGAGAGAATGGCAGAAATGCTCTCTACAATCCCTTATTAAAGAAAAACTAAAAATTATGGCGCAGAAACTTTGGGAAAAGAGTGTACAGGTAAATAAAGACATTGAAAAATTTACGGTAGGTCGTGATCGCGAGATGGATATTTATTTGGCAAAACATGATGTTATTGGCTCGATGGCTCATATCACCATGCTCGAAACCATTGGTCTGCTCACTTCAGATGAACTTCATCTTCTTCTTGAGGAATTGAAAAACATCTATTCTACAGCTGAAAAAGGTACATTTGTTATCGAAGAAGGCGTAGAGGATGTTCATTCTCAAGTGGAGTTGATGCTGACTCGTAAGCTGGGAGATGTAGGAAAGAAAATCCATAGTGGCCGGTCAAGAAATGATCAGGTACTTTTGGATTTAAAACTCTTTACCCGTACTCAGATACAAGAAATTGCTGAAATGGTTGAACAACTGTTTCAGGTTTTAATAGCTCAGAGCGAGAAATATAAAAATATTCTGATGCCGGGCTATACACATCTTCAGATTGCCATGCCTTCTTCTTTTGGGTTATGGTTTGGTGCCTATGCCGAGAGTCTGATCGATGATATGATGTTTTTGCAGGCGGCTTTTAAAATGTGCAATCGTAATCCGTTAGGTTCTGCAGCCGGTTATGGTTCTTCATTTCCTTTGAATCGTACCATGACAACCAATCTTCTGGGTTTCGATTCAATGAACTACAATGTTGTCTATGCTCAGATGGGACGTGGCAAGATGGAACGTAATGTTGCTTTTGCTTTGGCAAGTATTGCCGGAACCATTTCAAAACTGGCTTTTGATGCTTGTATGTTCAATAGTCAGAACTTTAATTTTGTGAAGCTTCCTGATGATTGCACTACCGGCTCAAGTATTATGCCACACAAAAAGAATCCAGATGTATTTGAGCTCACTCGTGCCAAATGCAATAAGATTCAATCATTACCTCAACAAATTATGATGATTGCCAATAATCTGCCTTCTGGTTATTTCAGAGATTTGCAGATTATTAAAGAGATCTTTATTCCTGCTTTCCAGGAACTCAAAGATTGTCTGCAGATGACAACTTACATCATGAACGAAATAAAGGTCAACGAACATATACTCGATGACGATAAATATTTGCTTATCTTTAGTGTTGAAGAGGTAAACCGCCTTGCGGCAGAAGGAATGCCTTTCCGCGACGCTTATAAAAAAGTAGGTCTCGATATAGAAGCCGGTAAATTTACTCATGAGAAAACTGTAAATCATACGCACGAAGGAAGTATCGGCAATCTTTGTAATGAAGAGATCTCTTTATTAATGCAGAGTGTCGTTGATGGCTTTAACTTCCGAAAAATGGCTCAAGCTGAAAAAGAGCTTCTGGGAAGATAATTATTTAATCTTAAATACATATTATTATGGGATACGAACCTGCAGAGGATCGCTATTTCGGAAAGATGCAATATAAATATTGCGGAAACAGCGGTTTGTTACTTCCCCGCATTTCATTGGGGTTATGGCATAATTTTGGTGATGTAGATAATTTCGATGTTGCAACCGATATGGTGAAATATGCCTTTGATAGCGGCGTTACTCATTTTGACCTGGCCAATAACTATGGCCCAACCCCAGGCTCTGCCGAAACCAATTTCGGTAAAATATTAAAGAATAACTTTCAGGGATATCGCGATGAAATGATTATCTCTTCTAAAGCCGGTCACGAAATGTGGGCAGGTCCTTATGGAGATAGAAGCTCCCGCAAAAATATAATGGCAAGTATTGATCAGAGTCTGAAAAGAACCGGACTCGAATACTTCGATATTTTCTACTCTCACCGTTATGATGGCATCACTCCGGTTGAAGAAACAATCCAAGCTCTCATTGATATCGTAAAACAAGGTAAGGCATTGTATGCTGGAATCTCAAAATATCCTCCTGAAAAAGCAAGAATTGCTTATCAGATGTTGAAAGATAATGGAGTTCCTTGTTTAATAAACCAGTCACGGTACAGTATGTTTGACCGTGAAGTGGAAAATGGCACACTCTCTCTTGCTGATGAATTTGGAGTTGGCTTTATTGCATTCTCTCCACTGGCACAAGGATTACTGACTAACAAATATTTGCATGGTATACCGGAAAATTCCCGTGCAGCTAAGTCTACTGGTTTCCTTAAAATGGATCAGGTTACAGATGACAAAATTGAAATAGCAAGGAAGTTAAATGAAATTGCAGCTGAAAGAAATCAGACGCTTGCTCAGATGGCGTTAGCCTGGGTACTTAAAGATGAACGAGTAACATCGGTGATTGTGGGTGCAAGCTCTGTAAAACAGTTGGCCGATAATCTTAAAACAGTAGAGAATCTTGGTTTTACCGATGATGAAATAAGTAGGATTAGTTCTCTTATTGAACCGGTAAAAGCTTATTAATTTATATCATGCGAAAGGCGCTCCTTTTTCTTGTATTGTTGTTAGGGGCTGTTTCCTGCGGAGACAGTTTCCACTCAAGTATTCCTGATGTAACAAAGTTTACTTACCAAGTTGACTTATTACAGGCTAATTTTCAGTCCATAAGGAATCAAGGTCAGTTTGTGTCAAAAACTCTAAATGAGCATAATGTAAAACTTGGGTTTGGTGGACTTATAATAGGTAACTCTTATTATAGCGGTTATTGTGCCTATGATGCTGCATGCCCGGTTGAGGCTAGCAGTAATGTTGTGGTTGCGCTTACAGCTGATGGTTTGGGGAAAGCTGTTTGTCCTAAATGTAAGACCGTATATGATTTAAATAATTATGGGGCTCCTAATGGAGTAGGGACAGAATATTTAAAGCATTACTATATTACTGTAGTAAATGAAGATAAACTTTACGTCAGTAATTAAATTATAGAGCAAAAAAGTGGGGAATTATTTGGTAGATATACTAAATCATCTTATCTTTGCACCCGTTAAAACGCGAAAGTAGCTCAGTTGGTAGAGCATAACCTTGCCAAGGTTAGGGTCGCGGGTCCGAGTCCCGTCTTTCGCTCTCTCTATCAAGGATGCCCGGATGGTGGAATGGTAGACACGAAGGACTTAAAATCCTTTGGCTATTGCAGCTGTGTGGGTTCAAGTCCCACTTCGGGTACAAGGTGCATCCTAAAAAGCTTCGTAAATGAATAATTTACGGAGCTTTTTTATTTCTGCCATATTCTTCTTAACTACTTCTTTTTTATATTTTCAAGGAAATACTGTCTGAGTTAAACTGAGAGTTAAACCAAAAGTTAAACCGAAAAACGGCTCACCTGCAAAAGTATGGGGATTCCTTGGCGTACTTAATTGATGCAAAAAGAGCATTTTAACCCTATTTGATTTTTGTCATGTACTTAGGGAAGTGTGTAAAGAAAAGAGAGTCACAATGCTATTTTTTTGCATTGTGACTCCTCATGTATTCTTTTCTGTTATGCGGATTCATAAATCCGTAGCGTGCAGATTATTTTTTAACGATTTTAACGACATTATCGGAGTTTACCTTCAGGAAATATATGCCTGCTGGCTGATTGCTCAGGTTAACCGTGACTTGGTTCCCATTTTCGTTGCTTTTGTGGTAAACAGATTCTCCGGTTGTGCTGTACATTTCTATATTGTAGATTGGTGTTTTGCTCTCAACCGTTATATATCCACTTGTAAGTGTCGGATATACGCTGATTCCCTTATCATTCTTGTTGGTGTTGATACTGGTTGGGGCATCGGGGGCATTCAGCAGTATCGTATTATTGGGAAGGTCAATGACTACCTTATAAGTCTTAGGAGAAACAACCCATGCATTGGCATAGGGCCCGAATGTTGAAGGTACTTTCTCGGTGATAGATGTCTGGTCCTGTTCAGGTCCGAAAGTATATTTTTCAATGTCTGTCCATCCGTCTGGGGTAGTTGAAAGTTTGTCGCTCAATACGAATTGTGCGTCTTGCCCTTCGAATGTCACTTCACCGGAATAGGTTTTTCCGTCATTCGTATGGATGGCTAATCCGTCATTGGCTGCGAAATCCTTACCTTTTGTCATGCCGATTATATAGATTACAGGGTCTGAAGTAGGCTCAATTTTGACCGTTCGTTTTGCCAGGTTGACGGTAAAGCTGTATTCTCCCCGGCGTACTTGGAATAAGTTTTCTTTGGAAGTGAGGTAATCCCCACATTGGGTATCCGTGTTGAACGGAAGATATTCCCCTCCATTTGTCATTGCCGCGAAACGGTTTCCGGCGATAGCATCCCACTCACCTTCATTGAATGAAATTTTTGTGGAGAATCCAATTGTTGCATAAGCACTTCCGAGATCATCCTCAACGGCTACTTTCCCAGTATATGTCACTCCGTCTTGTGTCTCCAGCTGGAATCCCTGTTTGGATGACCATGACTGGCGATACCACGCCCCGTCTTTATCATAGGCCACACGTCCTAAGATATAAAGTGGGGTGTAAGGCGTTTTTAAAACGAGAAGAGTACGGGTGGAAAGATCCATGGATACGTCATAGGTTCCTGTTGGAATGATAAATTGGTTTTCCTTTGAGGTGAGGAAGTCACCGCACTGCATGGCATTGCCAAGGTTCACATTCGTGTTGGCATTCTGTGCGCCGAAACGGTTATTGGCGATGTCGTCCCATTTTGTAAAGTCTGCGCCTAATTTTGTCGTGAATCCGAATCCCACATTGGGACTGTTATGGTCATCTTCAAATGTGACTTGTCCCACATAGTTCTTAAAATCATGGGTATACATTTCAGTACCTTGGTCAGCAGCCCAGACTTGATATGTCTTGTTTCCCGATGCATCAACGGAAGCAGTGTTACCCATGATGTAAAGCTTGTCGTAAGTTTTGCCTATCGGCTCTACAACACAGGTCCTTTCGGCTAGATTGACTGTGATTTTGTATTCCCCATCCTGAACAGCAAAGAAATTTTCCCTGGAAGCCGGTCCCTGTTGTCCCAGTTTCATCTTTTTACCGTAAAGGACTGGATAACCTACATCACCATAAGAATCAGTATATCCTATACGGTAATCTGCAACTTGGTTCCAGTCAAACGACCCTGCAAGTTTTGTGGTGAATCCAAATGTGGCTTCCTCTTTGTCTTCTGCCTTTTGGAACAAGGCCTGCAGCGTATATATATTGCCGTCTTTAGTCTCCATGGCCGTGCCCTGGTTGGCAGCCCAGACCTGTCCGGCTATTCTTCCCATAACATAAAGTGGAGGGAACTCCTGAGCTGTGACTTTCATGGTCATGGTTTCCGTATTGACGATCATTTCATAAGTCCCTGCAGGAATTGTGAATCTGTTGTCCTTTGAATTTCCCAGTCCTCCAAATGCGATTTCTTTATTGAGTTCAACGGCTGTATTGTCTGTAATGGCTCCGAAGCGGTTGGCTGCAATGGCATCCCAGTCATCGGCATTGGCTCCCAATTTTGTAGAGAAAGTGAATGTTGCGTTGTTGCCTGAGGTTGCTTCAAAAGTTATCTGTTTTTTGAAATTCTTTCCGTCTGCTGTTATAAATTCGGTACCTGCATTTGCTGCGTTTTCCTGTCCCTTGACTCCGTTGCCCATGATGAACAAGTGGCTGTAGTCTGTCGTCGGATGGGTGGTAAGAGTCTTATTAGCTAGGTTGAGGGTAAGCAGATAAGTGCCTGTTGCTATCTTGAAGAAATTTTCCTTAGACGCACCTTGTTCCCCGATTTTCAGCGGCTGGTCAAAATATACCGCAGTTTCAGGCTCAGACGCCCCGATACGATAATCATTGATAACATCCCATCCTCCGGGATTGTCTGCAAGTGTTTCCGCTGTGCAGAACCCGAAGTTATGTATCGGATCTCCTGCAATGTTGAAGAAATGTACCGTAGCGGTATAGATATTGCCGTCAGTAGTAGCCATTTTAATACCTAGGTCAGGGCGATACCCTATTTGGTTTTCCGTACCGTCCTCTTGTGGAATTCCCAGTTCGCCCAAAACCCAGACTGTTGGATAATTAGCCGACTGACTTGTCGCAGCCCTTGCAGTCTTGTCCTTTACGGTTTTGGCAGAAGCCCCCGAATTAATAACTGTCTGCGCCCATGCGAATACGCATACGATGGCACACAATAAAGTCGATAATTTTTTCATAAATAAAATATTAATTTAATGTTAAATAAATGAACCTTTTCTTTATAAGGCTCTGTATTGAAATCTTTCTTTTTAGTGCTATTCGGTGTATGTAATGTGCCTCATGGTTGCGTTTTTCAGGATAATCCTGATCCCTTTGGGCGCTGTTATCTCACTTGATATTTTCCCCTCTGAATTTTTTTTATGACTTACCCTTACAATGCCCATGGGGGTGGGGAAGTTTCCCATCACACGGTTGCATCCGCTCAGGTGCGGCTCAACGACGATGGTTCTGCATCCCGGTTCCGTGGGAGTGATGCCAAGGATATATCTTGTCATCCAAGATGTGACCCCGGAAGCCCATCCGTGGCAGAGGCTCATCCTGAGGCCCTTATAGCAATAATTGCCGCCGTTTGCATGGATATTATATTTTCCATCAGACATAAATTCGTCAATACGTCCGGCCTTTGCTATATCGTCATAATTCAGTTCTTCCCAGAAAGTGGTGGCGCCTAGATCAAGCATGGCTCCCCAGTATTTGGAAATGATGTCTGTGGCCTCATCGAATTTTTTGTTCATGGCCAGTGCTTCAAGCATGTAATATCCGTAAAAAGTGGAGAAACTTCTGGCTCCGCTCCTGAGTATCACATCACGGTCTTTTTTATTTCTGCTCAAACCGGAAATAACCTTTAAAGCTGCGGCTTCTTTGTTGTTGTAATTCCCCGTGTCTTTCTTTTTTAGATTTTCAGCAGTTTCCGAGCACATTTTGACAATCCCGTTGTCATTTAGTACTTTTCCGAGTTCCAACCCTGCCTTGATAGCCATATAGCACATGGAGTGCAGCCCTGAATTGATGACGTCCTTATTCTCTGAGGTCGGCCAGTCCAGAAACCGTGTGCCGTTGAGCTTCTCATTTCCGTCTCTGTCTATCATTCCGCAGACCTGTGATAGGAGTCCCTTTAAATAAGTATGCTGTGATTTCAGATATGCCATATCTCCCCTGTACATATATAGATCACGCTGTATGATAATCCACCAGAGCGAATAGGAGCACATGCCGTTCATCCACCCTGGGAGTGGTGTGTCGTCACGAGCAAAGTCTAGGCTGCGGTTGACCGCGCCGTTATGTCCAAAGGCTGAGAGAATGGTCATTACCTCCGGATGGAGATCACCCACCCATACGAGGCGGTCTCTTTTGATACCATCCCAGAGATACTTCTGCATGCAGAGATGGACTGTATAGGCCCCGGTCCTCCATATGTCATTCAGCCTTGGATTGTCGCTTTCAAAGCTTCCCAGGTATGGGATGTCCTGATAACGGGAGATGGCCCTGACAGCTTTCAGATTGTATTTCACATTGGAATCTTCTAGCTCTATTCTTACAAACCTGAATCCGGAATTTCCCACCTGTACGGTTCCCAGCCATGGGGCATCCAGTGTAAAATCTCTGAGCGCATGATCATTTGAAGCGCCGTTTTTGTCCGTTATGGGACTCATGGCCTCGGTAACTGATTCTCCGAAACGTATTCTCAGGGATACCGGTGTCTGACTGTCGCGTATGGAGGATGCGATCTCTATTCCTCCCTGTATTTCCCTACCGAAATCCAAGAGCAGGGCAGCTTTGCTGCCGTCTCTGCTTATCATGGTTGTGTAGGAAGTATCGGCAACCGACACCTGTCCTGAGAATGGCAGCAGGAGATTATTTGATTTTCGGATATATTTTCCGGTGGAATCTGAAATCCACATGACTCTCTTGGGTGTGAGATATTCTGTGGCCAAGTTATAAGAACTTTCCACATTTTTGCCTGAAGTAGAAGCTGAGGCCGTGTCAATACCTGAGGTTAAAAATGCCAGGGAACATGCCGTTAGCAGAAGTTGATTAAATACTTTCAATGTTTATCTGTTTTAGTTTAAAAATTATTAGTCCAATATTAGTGATAATTTCTGTATTCGGTTATTACGATTATACTTATTTATGTAAGCATTGATTCTAATATTTCACCATATGTTTCAACTGTTTTCAGCTTTGTTTCAAAGTGGTTTTAAAAGCTGTTTTTATGGGCCAGCTGTCGAAAAAAAAAGATTTTATTTATGTATCTTTACCATCGATATTAATCCTTTTAACTATATACATGAGAAAGCGTATAATCTTAATTTTTTTTTCACTGTTACCCGTTATCGCAGTAGCCCAGTTTTTGCAGCCGAGAATAGGTAGCAGCATATCCAACCTGCATGTCAATGACTTGGCACAAGATGACCAGGGACTGATGTGGATTGCCACGGCGAAAGGGTTTTGTAGATATGATGGCGTAAGCTACAGTGTGTTTTATCATTCGGACCGTCAGTCTCATTCAATTTCCTCGGATAATGTAAACGCCCTTTATTTTGACGGGAAGGCCCTTTGGTGTGCCACGGGAAATGGAGTCTCCATGTTTGACATGGATAAATGGCAGTTTACGAATTATAGAATGCACAAGAATTCTGGTAAGTATTGCCTTGGTTTTTTCATCTCCAATAGGCGACTGTACACTTTTGGCTATGGCGGAATTTATGAGATAAGTAGGGGAACAGGGCTGCTGGAGCCCTGTATGAGCCTTGAAGGTCAGGTGGTACAGTCCGCATTGGTGGATAGTCATGGTCGTATTTGGGTGGTCTGCGACGGCAATGAGGTTCTGTGTTTTGATGCCTCGATGAATCTTTACAGAAAAATTGATTTCGACGGAAAGAATGAGGTTTATTGCCTTTACCTGATGCCAGACCGTAATATTATGCTGGGAACAAAAAATGGGGTAATGGTATTGGATAAGGATAATTACACTTTTTCCCCTTTTCATGTTCCTGAGATGTTGTCGCGAACTCAAGTCAGATACATTAAAGATTATGCCCCTAACAGAACCGTAATTGGGACCAAGGACAATGAGTTGAGGTTCTTTGATTTCTCAAAAGGAACGTTTATCCGATTTCCCAACATGGATGACATTCCGTATACAGGGATCATGGATCTGACATGCTCTTTTTCCGATCGTAACAGAAACCTTTGGCTCGGGACATTCGATAGCGGTGTGAGGTTTTTTTCTCAAAGAAAGAAAATCTTTGATTCTGACAAGGCATTGGCCAGAAGTTTCAGAGACAAATTCGTCACCCGAATTCAGGACGATTATCATGGAAATTTTTGGATAGGTACCAGGTATAGCGGACTGATAAAATATAATAAGTATACAAGGAAGTCAACCGAATACAGCTCCTCTACTTCTTCCATGTTCAAGCAGTTTGGAAATTTCATACAATCGCTTTTCATTGACTCTGGCAATAGGCTATGGACCTGCAATGAAAACAGTCTGCTGGTATTTGATATCTCAGGCGGAAGTCCCAGGCTGAAGAAATCTTTTACCGATGTTGGAAACATTGTAACCATTGCCGAAGATTCTAAAAACAGGATATGGACAGGCTCTTCATTCAAGGGTATAACTATCTATGGTAAGGATCTGCAGAAGGAGAAAACTTTTCTTCCAGCTACTGGCAAATCAAACAATATCACAAGGATAATACCTTACTCATCGTCAACAATGATTTTCTCGGCCTTTGGTGACAATATTTATTACATTGATGTCAATACCTTCCGGACTAGGGTGCTAGATCCTAAATTTTCCAATAAATTTAGAAATGTAATAAATATAAAAAAGGTTCCGGGTAATAGAATTGTTATCGGAACTTACGGAGACGGACTCATGGCTTATTCGCCGGTTAGCCGAACGATGAAGGTTTTCGATTATGCGAATGGACTCCGGAGCAATGACATCCTTGGTATAGAGGAGGACAGAAACGGTAATCTCTGGGTTAGTTCATCCTTCGGACTATATAGAATAAACCTTTCTAATAACAAGATACATCCTTATTTTACGGCAGACGGGACCGCAGGAGACCAATATCATGAAAAATCCGAATGCATGACGGCTGAGGGTGAGATACTCTTCGGCGGTAATCATGGTATAACGCAGGTCCTTTGCGAGAATACCAACAAAACGACAAGGAATATTCCTGTTCTTCTCACGGACTTGAAAGTTTTTAATAGGAGTGTCCCCATTTCCGCTGACAGCAAGGATGGCATACTTACGCGTCATATATCAAGGACTAAAGAAATTGAATTGAAGCACAACCAGAATGTTTTCAGTCTTGATTTTATCGGACTTACTTATGACACTCCCAAAAATATAGAATATGCCTATATGCTTGAGGGCTTTGATCGGGAATGGAATTATATGGGAGAGTATAACCGTGCCGGTTATTCCAACCTGCCTCCGGGTACATATAAATTCAAGGTGAAGATCAAGAACGGTGCGGATGAATGGGAAAAAGAAAGATATTTATTGACGATAACAGTATTGCCAAGTCCGTGGATGCACCCTTCTGCCATACTGGTTTACATCATCCTGTTCATCTCGATTTTATTCCTCATCAACAGGATTTATATCCGTATACGGTTGAAGAAGGAACGTGTCATCATGGACCGTAATGAGGTATGCCGAGAAAAGAGGTTGGCACAGATGAAAGTGAATTTCTTCACCAATATATCCCATGAGCTCCGTACTCCCCTGACAATGATATATGATCCTGTTAAAATTCTTTTAAATGATAGAACGATAGAAAATCCTGAGAGTAGATCACTTTTGAATCTGATAGACAAAAATTCGGAACGCCTTCTAAAGCTTATTGACCAGATACTGGATTATGGCAAGCTAAAGAATGACACACTGGAACTGAAGGTATCAGCAAACGACTGTGTTATACAAATTACCGACATTGTAAATATCTATAAGCTCTATGCCGCCGAAAAGAACATCAGTGTGTCATTAGATTGCTCCTATGAACACCTTACCGTTTTTTATGATGCGGACAAGTTGGATAAGATCCTGAACAATCTTCTTTTCAATTCGGTAAAATATACTCCGATAGGCGGGCACATCAAAGTAAAGGTTGAAATGACAAGGCAGACCGGCGTTGGGGATTCCTGTGTCATGTTCCATAATTCCCTGATGATTGTAGTGGAAGATGATGGTAGCGGTGTGGATAAATCGCTCCTTCCCGGAATATTTGATCGCTTTAGCAGGCTGGTGAAAGGCGGAGCCGCCTCTAAAATCAAAGGGTCCGGTGTTGGTCTTAATTATGTAAAACACCTCGTGGATAATCATAAAGGTACAATAACTGCAAAAAACGGTCAAGAAAAAGGCATGATATTCACCGTTACTATCCCAGTTGACGAGGATGCTTACAGCGAAGATGAGATAACATTCAAAGATAACTGTGGCATTTTGGAAACGGAAGGGGCTGTAACGGCTGCAGATGCAGACAATGAAGGAGCGGTTTTATTACCTGAAGATGAAGCGGGAAATGGCAGAAAACGAATACTCATTGTTGAAGATAACGGAGAAATGGCAAATCTTCTGAAAGGAATACTGTACAGGCGCTATGAAACAGACACGGCCTTTGACGGAGAGGATGCTTTGGAAAAGATCAGGGAAAGGGAACCGGATATTGTAATAAGTGATGTGATGATGCCCCGCATGGATGGTTTTGCCCTTTGCAGGGCTATAAAGGAAGATGCCTCGTTATGTCACATCCCTGTCATACTCCTTACAGCCAAGACACTAGACAAGGACAAGATAAAAGGTTATAGAGAGGGCGCGGATATGTATCTCAACAAACCGTTCAATCCTGACCTACTCATATCCATGATAGATAATATCTTCAGGCGTTCATCTTATCGTCAAAATCTTATCGCCCGTACAAGCGGTAGTTGTTCAATAGCTGAACAGGAAGAGCTTGAAAGGATTAACCAGGAGATAAGTCCATTGGATAAGCGGTTCTTGGAAAAACTTGACACTTTTATAAGTGAGAATATTTCCAACAGTGAACTCAATGTGAACTCACTGGGCAGGGAATTGGGATTTAGCAGGACAAATTTCTATAGAAAGGTAAAATCGTTGACAGGCATGACGCCAAATGATTTTCTCCGTGTGTTCAGACTGAACCGTGCAGTAGAATTAATCAAACTCAGAGAATATCCGTTGAACGAGATCGGTGAAATGGTTGGGTTTGGGACGCAATCGCATTTCTCTTCTTCTTTTAAAAAGCATTTCGGCGTATCACCGAAAGACTATCTCGCTGATTATAAATGATCTGCAGGATGTTTTACAATGTATTTCCTCTGATACCTGAACTTTTCTATTATGGAACAAAGGTGCAAAAAAAAGGAACAATTTTAGACGGCTGTATTGTGCCTTTTTATCTTCCTTTGCATCCGTAATTAAACCAATTTAATATGAATGAATCCATAAAAATGTATTTTGCAGATTACTTGAAGGATTTAATGGCATCCATGAAGAAAAAAACATTTCTACTTCTTATGTTCCTGATAATCCTTCCGACATTTGCATTTGCCAATGTTAAAATCAGCGGTACCGTTGTAGATGAATCCGGTAAACCGCTTATCGGTGTGACGATCCTTGAGAGAAATGCCAAGGCAAGTACCGTGAGTGATTTTGATGGGAAATTCACCATTGAGGTCACCTCACCCAATTCTCTGCTTGTATTTTCTTATATAGGGTTTGAGACGCAGACATTAAGACCTTCCAAGACACCTATGCTAGTTACGATGAAGGAAGATGTTAAAAAACTAGAAGAGATCGTGGTTGTAGCTTATGGCAGGCTGAAAAAAGTAACTGTGACAGGTGCGGTGGCGGCCATAGACAGGAAGGAGATTCTTAAGAGTTCTGCACCGAATTTGAGTGCCACGCTTGCCGGTAAACTTCCGGGTTTGACCACTATCCAGAGTTCTGGAGAACCAGGGCGTGATGACGTGACAATGTTCTTGCGCGGTGCAGCCACAACCAATGGCACATCTCCGCTTATATTAGTGGATGGTGTACCCCGAAGTTCAATCCGTGAAATCGACCCCAATGAAATTGCTACAGTCTCGGTTTTGAAAGATGCCTCTGCAACAGCCGTATTTGGTGTCCGCGGTGCAAACGGTGTCATTCTGATTACCACAAGGCGCGGTGAAAAGGGATCGGTGACAGTTACCCCTTCCGTCCAGTACAGCATCCAGTCCTTCAGCCGTACCCCGATGAGAATCCACTCTTGGGATTATGCACGTTTGCTGAATGAAGCCTGCGACAACGACGGCGTTGCCCATGAATTCTCAGATGCGGAAGTGGGTATTTTCGACACTTGGAAGAATGGTGGTCCTACTGATGCCGTTCAGAGATATTGGTACCCGGACAATTACTGGAGGAACATAATCTTTAAAAATACTTCTCGGATGGTCAGGGGAAACGTGAATATCTCCGGGGGTACTGATAAATTGCAGTTTTTTGTCAATACGGGCTATTTGTATCAGGGTGGTATGTACAATACCGAAAGCAAAAAAAAATTAGGTTATGACCCGCAATCTACATTGAACAGATACAACTTTCGTTCCAATGTTGATTATACGTTCAGCAAATATGTAAAGGCTACGGTAGATCTGGCAAGCTATATAGAGAAGGTAAATGGTACAAACGGCCTTAAAGATGTTATTTACGCTGATGCCCTTTCTGCACGGCCAACATCTCCCGGACCAATGACAGTGGAAGGGTTTGACGTTTATGACGGACAGACTTTCAGACCAGTTCGTCCGGGACAGGTTATCCTGACTTCAGCAAGTGCAGCCCAACCGGCTTATGGACATATTAACAGGTCGGGATATCAGCTTGAAACGCGTTCCGGCGTGGATGTAACCGGCAATCTCAATGTTGATTTAAACTTTTTGACTCCCGGATTGTCCATGAAAGGGCAAGTCTCTTTCCAGTCACGTTCCATCAATAGGACTACCGGAAACAAGAATTTCGTGATATACAAATATGAGCGCAATGATCCCTCTCATCCGACGCCCTATTATCTTTATGACGGTGATGATGATGCCGACGCCCCTCTGTCAATAAGCCGTTCTGTTTCCAGCGGCTGGTATACGAATCTTCAGTTCCAGACGAATTATACACGTACATTTGATGAAAAGCATAGTGTTAATGGTATGGTGCTTGTCCAACGCGACATAAAGGAATCAAGGGAAGACGAGGGCTATCAAGACAAGTATCTCCCATTCAATGTCATTGGTATTGCCGGACGTCTCACTTATGCTTTCGATAACCGGTATCTGGCTGAATTCAATGCCGGATACAACGGTTCAGAGCAATTCTCTCCGGATAAACGGTTCGGCTTCTTCCCAGCATGGTCGGTTGGCTGGGTCATTTCCAACGAAAAGTTTATGAAGAGCCAGAACTTTGTCAGTAATTTGAAATTGAGAATGTCTTACGGCAAGGTCGGCAACGATTCCTTCGGAGGCTATCGCTTTCTGTATCTTGATAATATAGGAAAGACAGGAACAGGTGCACTTCAAGAAAATGTTCCGAGCATCATTGACGGTGTAAAAGTTGTTGAAAAATATCTTGGAAACAAACTCATTACTTGGGAAACAGCTTGGAAACAAAACTACGGTATAGACTTGGGGCTTCTCAGCAATGAATTTAATCTGTCATTTGATTACTTCTATGAAAAACGGAGCAATATTCTGATTAACCGCGGAACCGTTCCCGATATTCAAGGACTTCAATCCAGCGCCTTGCGTCTGGTCAACATGGGCAAGGTGGACAACAAAGGATTTGAAATTAATGCAAGTTATAAGAAAATCATCAACAAGGATTTCGGCTTTAATATAAGCGGTAATTTTGCCTATACAGACAACAAAATCAAGTTCACTGACGAGGCAATGCTCAGTAAAGAATATGCCTACCGTTACCGCGCCACGGGATTTGCGATCGGACAATGCTGGGGATATAAAATCGATCGCTCAAAAAATATGGAGAAGGGTAGAGACGGATCAGGCTTCTTCTATAGTGATGAAAGTATAAAAAAGAGCGGACTGAACTACAAGATCGGTATGCCTAAACCCGGTGATTTTATTTACCAAGATCTGAATGGAGATGGAGATATTGATGACAAAGATCTGGCTCCTATCGGGTATTCTTCCATGTTGCCCAAAATTACTTATGGATTTAATTTTGGCGCTAATTACAAAGGCTTTGACTTTTCGGTTCTTTTCCAGGGGGTTGGTAAATATTCGAAATTCTATGACGGTTGGGGTATAAATGAGGCTGCAGGGCCTAAGGCCTATACGGACATGCATCTTGAAAGATGGTCAGCTGAGCGTTATGCTGCCGGTGAAAAAACATCCTATCCGCGACTTGCCTATAATCAGTCTACAAGTCATCTGGCTAATGATTTCTTTATAATGGATGCTTCCTACATCCGTCTGAAAAATGCTGAATTTGGATATACAATTCCTTCGAGCATCACGAAAAGAATCGGAGCCTCAGATGTAAGAGTTTATATGTCGGGAGAAAATTTAGTGACTTGGCAAAATCTAAGGACGAAATCCTTTGATCCAGAACAGGCTAATCCGATGACTTATCCGACAATGAGAACATTTAATTTTGGAGTCAATTTAAGATTTTAATGAAAAATATCTTTACAATGAAAATATCTAATACAATATTAGGTGGCATTAGTGTTTTGTTATGCCTTGCTTCACTTAATTCATGCAGTGACACTTTGGATGCAACACCTGATGGACGGACATCTCTGGAAGAAGTTTTTCAGGATCCAGACCTATGCGCTGCATATTTCAGCAGCAGCTTCAATAATCTGCCTCAGAAATCTGCCAATTATTTTTGGTTTCAAAACTATCCTTGTGCTTTGAGTGACGAAGGATGGGGTAACGATGATGAATACGGACCGATATTGGCATACAAGGGGCAGGCTAGTGCCACAGACTTTCCTATGGATAAGTTCAATACCGGTTCATTTGATTGTCTGTTCTGGCAGAGGGATTGGCAGCAGATTCGTATTATCAATACTTTTTTGAAATATATTCCCACCGCAACCCTTTCCTATGAGGAAAACAGAAATATATGGACAGGTGAGGCCCATGTGCTGAGAGCCTTTTTCTATTTACAATTGCTCAAATTTTATGGGCCTTTACCTATTGTTACAGAGCCGTTGGACAATGACTATCCTTATGGCAGTATCAAGAAGTCTTCATCCGCTGATGTGCTTCGATTTATTTGTGCGGATTGTGATGAAGGATTGAAATCAAATCTTCCCTGGCGTCTTAATGATGTAAAACAGAAGTATCGTATGACAAAGGCTATAGCACTGGCTATCAAGTCGGAGGCATCATTGTTTGCCGCAAGTCCGCTTTATAATGGGGGTGAAGATCTTTGGCAATGGGCCTATGACACAAATAATTATGCTTACACCCAATTGTTGGCAAATGGTTATGAACTGTATACGAAGATGCTTACGAAAAATTATAACTCGGCCTATGGGGAGTATTTTGCCCAAAATAACTATTGGGGGAGCAATCCTATAGACAAAGAAACCATCTGGCAATCGGACTTTGGTATGCAGAACAGATGGTGGATTGCAGGAACTCCAGTACAGGGTAATTATCTGGCAGGAACCGTGCCGACTCAGGAACTTGTGGATGCCTATGATATGCTTGCTACCGGTAAGCCTGTGCTTGATTTAGCTAAACCCTATAATGACGAGATGCATCTGAATCCCAATTACACAACCAATTCGGGCTATGCCCTCCAGAATCCATATTCGGGGCGTGATCCCAGGTTACAGGCAACTGTAATATTCAATGGTAGTACGGTACAGAAAGGAGCTACGGTGCATGAGGTGGAAATTTGGGTTGGCGGAAACAGCAGTATCAAGGACCAAGGTGCCCGTTATACGCGTACAGGTTATTATTTGAGGAAGTTCGCAAACTATAAAGGCGACGATGACGGTAAATGGAAATTTTACCGGTTGGGAGCTGTTATGTTAAATCTTGCAGAAACGGCTGTTGAGGTCGGAAAGATAGATGAGGCTATGAAACTTGTGAATGAAATTAGACACCGTGCCGGTTTTGATCCATCGGTGGATGTCAGCGCGTCTACTAAGGAGGAAGCGCGATTGATCGTCCGTCATGAACGTCAGGTAGAACTGGCTTTTGAGGAAAATCGCTATTTTGACACCCGTCGCTGGATTGGAGAATCTGATAACTTGGAAAACGAAAAATTCTCTACAGGCATGAAAATTACCAAAAACGGTGTAAATCTTTCCTACGAAAGAATTCTTATCAATAGCAATGGATCTGATCCCAGCAAATATTCTTATTTGGCAAAATGGCATTTCTGGCCCATCCCGGGGAAAGAAGCCGCGCGTATGGAATCACTTACAGGAGAAAACTGGCAAAATCCGGGATGGTAAACTTTAAGACTCAACTTCAATGAAAAATATTAGAAAGAAAATACTTGCGTATGTCTTGTTCACAGGTATGATAACCTTATCCATGAATGCCAAAGTGTATGTCTCTGGACAAGTTATGGATGAAGGTAACGAACCTATAGCCGGGGCTGTGATAACGGTTCCTGGAACACAAATTTATACCATGAGTGCCACGGATGGTGTCTTCAAAATTGGCGTGCCGGACAATACGCCCAAAATCATCTGCAGCTATTTGGGCTATAGAAATGAAATTATTGCCTTGAATGGAAAGGATGAAATAAAGGTAAATATGGTTCCTAATTATTCAGGACAGGAAGAATTGGTGAATAACGGCCTTGGACAAATGGTGCCCGAATCTGCTTATACTGGAGCACGTTCCAGTGTATATGCCTCTACTATTGGGAAAACACCTTCCGTTGGCTTGGATCAGACATTGACCGGTCGCCTTGCCGGACTGACTTCCCTGCAGGGGTCTTCTGCTCCTGGTTCTGACGTTACTTCAAAATTTATTAGGGGTATTTTCTCGAACAATGGTAATGCCATTTTGTGTGTGCTTGACGGTGTTCCGGCACCGACACTGTCGCCGAATACGATTGATCCCAATACGATTGAGTCAGTTACATTGCTCAAGGATGCTGCGGCAAAGGCTCTTTATGGACCGCTTGGCGCACAGGGTGTGCTACTCATCAATACGAAACAGGGTCGGGCTGGGAAGACGGAAGTACACGCTGATTTGAATTTTGGAATCAATGGATATACCAGAGAATACAAATCTCTTGATTCCTATACGTATGCAACGCTTAGGAATGAAGCTCTGTCAAATGATGGACTCCCTGCTATTTATACGCCTGAGCAACTTGAAGCCTTCAAAAGTCAAGGCGGGGTGAATAATAACTGGAAAGATATGTATTACAAGAAACACACCACTACCCAAATCTATAATGTAAGTGGTACAGGTGGTACCGAAAGAATACAATTCTATCTGAATACAGGGTTTACAAATCAAGATGGTATATATGAGGCAGAGAAGAACGAAAAATTCGCCCCAAGACCTTATTATAACCGCTTCACGACCGTTTCCAACGTTAAGGTGAATGTGTTCAAATATCTGAATGCCGGACTGAATACCAATGTCCGTATCTATAGGAATAACGGAAGCCATACCGATACATCTTCCATTCTTGACGGAATCATGCTTACTCCTGCCACAGTACCTGGTCCGTTGTCGGATGATGGAAAGATAGTCACGACCGAGAATTTCCCCGATCCTGTCTATGGTAAGATTAACAAAACCGGTTATTCAAAAAGTACCGGTACTGATGTAAATGCCAATTTCAATCTTGACTTGGATATGGGCTTCCTGACAAAAGGATTGTCTGCTAATGCAATAGTTGGTTACCATTCTTATTATTCAGGAACCATTGACGGAACGGCCGATTATACAAGATATGTGTTTGATCAGGATGGAAATACGGTACCCTTTGGAAGTAATGCGGATTCTCCGCTATCACTGGGTAAAAGTTCCAATACTGTTTACTCTATGAATTTCCAAGGATCCTTATTATTTGAGAGAACCTTTCTCAATAAGCTTGAGGTAAATGCTCTCGCAAATTATCTGGCAGAAGATAGAATATCCTCCTCATTTAATTCAAAATATGTCCTACCTTATCGCAGGATACAGTTTGCCGGGCAATTGCATCTGGGATGGGACAATAAATATTTTATTCAGGGGGCACTGACAGATGCCGGAAGTGAAGAATTTCGCAAGGGAAATCAATATCATATATCTCCAACGATCTCTGGAGCATGGAATGTTTCAAACGAGCAATTCATGAAAGGAATTAAATGGTTGGAATTGTTGAAAGTACGCGCTTCATACGGTGCGTTGAAATACGATAATATTTATTCAATCGGTCGTCTTCTTTATAGTTCCGAGATCCGTCAGGAAAACGGTTCCGGCTATATCAATAGTCTTTATACGGCAGCATTGATCAAAGAATATTTGCTGGGTAATGCCAATATTACATGGGAAACTTCTTACCAGCAGAACTATGGTATTGATTTTTGCTTTCTTAATTCGTTTAAGGCAAGTTTTGATTATTGGAAAACGTCCCAAAATGGTGTCATCGGAAAAGATTTTTCAAAACCGGGCATAACTGGTATTAATTCCGATAATCTGCCTTATGAAAATATTGGAAAGATAAGAAGTCAAGGTGTGGATCTGACATTGGAATATAGTCGTAAACTGAACTGCGGACTAGAGATGGACATAAAGGGAATTTTTGGCTACAATACAAATAAGGTGATAAGCAGTGGGGAAGTTGATTTGAGTTCAAGTGGATATGCTTATCCTTACCGGACCACTGGTTATGCACTGGGGAAACAGTTTGGTTACATCGTAGATTATTTAAACGGAAACGGGTTTTTCAATACACAAGAAGAGCTTGACAATAATAAGCTAATATACGAGGGCATGAAAGCTCCGCGTTTGGGAGATTTGAAATATAAGGATCTCAATAATGACGGAGTGATCAATCAGAAGGATATGGCACCATTAGCCGGTACAAAGATGATTCCAAGTTATGACTACAGCCTAAATATAGACATGGCTTATAAAGGATTTGATTTCAGTATGTTTTGGCAGGGTAATGCCGGCAAGGCCGCTTTTTATAATGGTCCGGGTATTCATGAAGACTGGGCTCAGGGAACTTATTCGCCAATACATCAGAGTGCTTGGACAGCCGAAAGGTATGCCAATGGAGAAAAAATTCTTTATCCGGCATTATCTGCGGGTGGTGCATCAAGTCTTGAAGTCAATAATTTTCTTGTATCCAAGAATGATTTCGTAAGATTGAAGAATCTTATAATAGGCTATTCTCTACCGGAGAAAATTTTAAAGATGGCCCATCTTACGAAAGTGAGACTTTTCTTAAGTGGAGAAAACCTGTTGACATTTACCAACTTTAAATTCAAGAATATTGATCCTGAACAGACCAATATCAACACTTATCCTGTTTACAAAACATTCAATATCGGGCTGAATATTAATTTTTAAAATGGTGCAATGATGAAAAAACAAAATATAATATCATATTTTATCTTCCTGATTCTGACAATGGGTGGATTAGCCAGTTGTACTGCAATAGATGAAATCGATGATGGAAGAATTACTGACAAAGACGTATTCAGCAATCCGAAGAAAGTGGCCGGCTACTTGAATTATTGCTATGCCAACCTTACCGGTAGAGCTGATATGTTGAAAGACAATACTCTGATGGCTACATTCTCTGATGAGGCTTTTGATGTAATGAATCTTCAAAACGGAATAGCCACTCAGTGGCAGACGGGGCAGGTTACAGCTTTCAACAATCCAATCAGTAACCCTGAATGGTGGAGCAATTGCTATGAGGGTATACGCAAATGCAATAAATTTCTTGCCAATATAGATGATGCTGTTACTTACGATGAACTGGAACGTGAGAGTTTCAGAGCACAAGCTTATGGGCTTCGGGCATATTACTACCTAAACCTCATTAAAAATTTTGGAGGTGTACCTCTGGTACTGGATTACACCGGAATAGATTTTGATTACACGAATCTAAAACGGGCATCCTTTGCCGATTGTGCACGCCAAATTATTTCAGATTGTCAGAAAGTGCTGGATGTACCGGATACGAATATTAAGCTGACATGGTTCGCGGGTACGTCGGATAATGAACGTTCTCGCTTTAGCAAAGGTATGGCCTGTGCAATCATGTCTGAAGCTGCGCTCTATGCTGCAAGTCCCCTGAATAATGACGGAACTTTTACATGGGAGCAGGCGGCGGAAGTTACAGGCAAAGCACTCAGACTTGCTACAGAGCATGGTTATGCACTATTTAAAACAAAGCCGGTAGACAATGCCGCATTAAATGCTTACGATCTCTATTTCATAACTCGCTCAGATGTTCAGGGAATTACTGATACTGAAACCATCATGGAAGCTCGTAACCAGTTGGCAATATGGTCTTACAGCGGTTTGCCGATAATTACGGGCCAGACCAAGGCAGGGGCATGCCCCAGTCAGGAACTGGTCGATTGCTATGAGACAAAATCAGGAGTTATGCCAATCTTGGGATATGCCGATGAACAACATTTGCAGCCGATAATCAATCCTGAGGCTTCAGATTATAACGACAATAAACCTTATGACAACAGAGATCCCCGTCTGGATGCAACCATATATCATCATAATTCATATTTTACGCCTGATGGAAAAACCAAAGTGGATACGCGACCTACAGGAACTTGTGCACCATCAGCTACCAGTATCAGAAATACAAGAACCGGGTATTATCTGAAAAAATTCAACAGTAGCCGCTCAGACAGAACTACCAATTATGACGGTTATTATAAAATTTTCCGTCTTGCAGAATTGTATCTGAATTATGCAGAAGCTCTTAATGAAGCTTCAACCGGAACAACTCCCCAGGAAGCATTGGATGCAATCAATGAGGTTCGTAGCAGAGTGAACATGCCACCCATAAAACAAGGAATAAGCGTTGACAATTTCAGAGTAAGGGTGAGAAATGAAAGAAGAGTGGAATTTGCCTTCGAAGAACAGAGATTCTACGATGTAAGACGGTGGAAAATTATTGACATAGATAAGACTCTCACAGGCATCGAGGTCATACCGGGAATCTTGGGACGGGTTACTTACAAAAGAGTCTTAATTGATGACAACAGAAATGCCAGTACGGATAAGTATCTTAGACTCCCTATTCCGGGAGAAGAAGCCAATAAATTAAAATCAAGGACAGGTACAAATTTCCAAAATCCAGGATGGTGAAATATTAAATCCATTTAATTATTAAAAAAATAATGAAGAAACGAGCTATTATTATTACCTCACTATTATCTCTCTTAATTTTATCCAATATACGTGCTTCATCCCCTGAAGACGAATTGAAAATCAATAATATCATAAAGGCTTTAACCCTTGAGGAAAAAGTATCTTTTTGTTATGGTACAGGAATGGGTTTTAGAGGTATACCAAGATTGAACATTCCCGAAATTGGTTGCTGTGACGGACCTCGTGGCCCCAATGCTCAAGTCGGGACAACAGCCTTTCCATGCGGAACTCTTTTGGGTGCAACATGGAATCCTGATATTGTAGAGCAGGCTGGAAAAGTCATGGGTGAGGAAACTCGTGCACTAAATAAAGGTGTTCTTCTCGGTCCTGGTTGCAATATATTGAGAGATCCGCTTGGTGGTAGGTTCTTTGAATATTATACAGAAGATCCTTTCCTGAATGGTAAGATTGCATCAGCTCACGTCAGAGGTGTTCAAAGTCAAGGAGTTGCAGCATGTATCAAACATTTTGCTTGTAATAATAGGGAGAATAATAGAAATTCCTATTTTTCGGTGATTGATGACCGTACCTTAAATGAAATTTATCTGCCTGCATTCAAAGAAGCAGTGGATAATGGAGTGCTCACTATTATGACTGCTGCAAATGGTGTGAATTATAATTATGTGAGCGATGATCGTAAACTTTTGACAGATATTCTTAAAAACAAGTGGGGATTTCAGGGATTCGTAATGACTGATTGGCTTGGTACTCGGTCAACAGAGAAAGCAGCTTTTGCCGGACTTGACGTGTCGATGCCCGGAGGTGAGAATTGTGGTTTTGGTAAACCATTACTTGAAGCAGTAAAGCAGGGGCGTGTTTCGGAAGCGGAAATAGATGATAAGGTGCGTCGAGTATTGCATGTATATAATGCATTGGGATTTCTTGACAATGGAAAATTACATGACGGAGCCACTCTAAACACTCCAGAACATCAGCAAATTGCTGAAGAAACAGCTAAACAGGGAATCGTACTTCTTAAGAATAAAGACAAAGCGCTACCTTTAAATAAAAATAAGATAAAAAACATTCTTGTTACAGGCCCAAATGCTAATAAACCTTTTTGCGTCTTGGCAATGGGTGGTAGTTCTTGGGTGCAACCTCCATATGAAATAACTCCATTAGAAGGTATTAAGAAAATCGCAGGTGAAAATAAAATTACTTATATATCGTCCGATGAGTTAGGTGGCTTTGCTTTGATTCCGCAATCAATGTTAAAGGCAAATGATAATGAAAATGGTGTGAATGTGCGATACTACAAAAAGGGAGCTGATGAGCCTGTTGTTAGCAAAACGGTGAATAATATAAATTACATGTGGGAAATGAAGTCACCAGATCTTGCAATAAAAGTTGATGAATTCAGAGAAGCACGTTTTGATACGTGGATTTATCCTATAGTTGATGGGAAATATGCTTTGAAATTTATAGTAGGTGGTGGCTCAGCTTTAGTCTACAACAATGAATGGGGGGGAGCTCCAATAGCTATTGTGGAAAATAGCAGAAACAACGGAATCGAGACAGCAAATATAGACATGAAGAAAGGAATTCCTTTTCATCTTTGCCTTATTTATTCTCGGGGAACAGGTGATGCTGCCATGCGGGTAGAGATTGAAACACCTCAAAGTGAAGTCGCAGCAAAGCAACTCGCAAATATAAAGAAAGTGGCTAAAAATGCTGATGCAATTGTTTTTGTGGGTGGTATTGACCATAGTATTGACACAGAAGGTCGCGATCGTGTCAGTCTGGTCTTTCCTAAAGCACAGGAGACACTAATCAATACTCTTGCCAAATTCAATAAAAATATGAATGTGGTGCTTATTAATGGATCTCCATTGGAACTTGGAGGTATTATTGAAAATTCAAAATCGTTGATTGAAGCGTGGTATCCCGGTATGGAAGGGGGAAATGCTATCGCAAGCGTTCTTTTTGGCGAAAAAGATCCGTCCGGACGTTTGCCTTTTACATGGGCTAAAAAACTGGAAGATTATCCATGCCGAAAATTGGCTTCTCAAGATGATATGAATGTTCTCTATGCAGACAGTCTCAACGTTGGATACAGATATTTTGATAACCATCCTCATGATGTACAATTTCCCTTTGGACATGGATTAAGCTATACAACTTTCGGATATTCTGATTTCATGTTGCAGAATAAGGGTGATAAAGTCGAATGTCGGTTGACCCTGAAAAATACGGGATCATATGATGGCGCTGATGTCGTTCAGATCTATGTACGTCCGGTGAATCCGTCTATTAATCGTCCGGTACGGGAATTGAAGGCTTTCAAGAAGGTATTTCTGAAAAAAGGTGAATCTCGTCAAATCGAATTCACTCTTGACGACAGCGCTTTCTCATATTATGACGTGACACGTGGAGACTGGAAAAAAGATTTATGTGATTATGTAATTGAAGTAGGAAAAAATTCAGAGACAATAGTCCTTTCACAAAATATTTCGTTGAAACAATGATGAAGAAGAAACTTTTAATATTTATCCTCTTGGCAATGGTGAGCTTCTCCGGTGCTGCGACTAATAATAAAAAGATAAATTCTACAAAAGCAAAATTCATAAAGAGTCTGATAAAGCAGATGACTCTTGAAGAAAAAATAAACCAGCTCAATAATGTCTTATCTGGAGGAGATCCCGATGCAACTGCTAAAAAAGAGGCTGCATGGGTGAAAGCGGGAGCAGGCGCTATATTTAATGTTGCCGGAGCAAACCTTGCTCGTAAGTACCAGAAGCTTGCGGTCGATAGCACACGTCTGAAAATCCCTTTGCTTTTTGGATTTGATTGTGTACATGGAATGCGTACCATTTTCCCCATTCCACTTGGTGGGGCGGCAAGTTGGGACTTGACTAAAATTGAAAAATCTGAAGGCATTGCAGCTTTGGAGGCCTCTGCACTTGGTGTAAACTGGGTATATGCCCCTATGGTGGATGTGTGCCGGGATGCACGTTGGGGACGTATCGCTGAAGGTGCGGGTGAGGATCCTTATCTTGGTTCAAAAATAGCAGCCGCACGTGTCAAGGGATTTCAGGGAAGTGGACTGAATGAAGGGCGGAGCGTTGCATCCTGTGTAAAGCATTATGCTGCCTATGGTGCTGTAGAAAGCGGCCGCGACTACAATACAATAGAATTGAGTGAAGGTACGATGCGTAACATCTATCTTCCTCCCTATAAAGCTGCGATCAATGCTGGTGCACCCTCATTAATGTCTGCATTCAATGCTTATCATAATATACCTGCAACTTGCAACAGCTGGCTTTTAAAGGATGTGCTTCGTAATGAGTGGGGATTTAAGGGCTTTGTGGTGTCTGATTTTGAAGCGATAGCAGAACTGATACCTCATGGACTTGCTGCTGATTCCATGGATGCTGCATGTCTGGCTATAAATGCAGGACTTGACATGGATATGAAAAGTAATATCTATATCAAGGAATTGGCAAAATTGGTAAAGATGAAGAAAGTGAAAGAATCTGCTATTGATGAAGCTGTTGCAAATATATTGGGAGTAAAATATGATTTGGGACTCTTTGAAAATCCTTATTTATATTGTGACAGTGTAAGAGAGCGGACGGATGTCTTTACTTCAGCAAATCGCAATATAGCCAGAGATTTGGCTAAAAGTTCAATCGTCTTATTGAAAAACAAAGATCTGCTTCCCATTTCAAAAAGTATTAAGTCAGTGGCCGTAATTGGTGAACTTGCCAATAGTAGAACCGATATGAACGGAACTTGGATCGGATTGGGACGTGGGGAAGATCCCGTCTCCATTCTCGAAGGTATAAAATCTAAAATACCACATGCTGATGTGAAATATGCAGAAGGAAGCAAAGTTCGTTCGGCCTCAAGTATGGATGAGGCTTTAGAAATAGCCAAGAATGCCGATGTCGTGATTCTTTCAATGGGTGAATATGGCTGGATGTCCGGCGAAGGACAGTCCTACGCGAATATTGAATTATCCGAATGTCAGATGATATTATTTAGGAAACTAAAAGCAATGAACAAACCTGTCGTTGTTATCTTATCCAATGGACGTCCGTTGGTTATACCGGAAGTGGCTGATCAGAGTGATGCCTTGTTGGAAACTTGGTTCCTTGGCACAGAAGGTGGAAATGCCATTGCCGATGTCCTTTTTGGAGATTATAATCCATCGGGTAAACTACCTGTGTCTTTTCCTGAATCCATGGGGCAATTGCCATTTTATTATAACCAACTTCCAACAGGCCGTCCGCTCTATGATCGTCCTAATGATCCACTACGTTCCATCTATAGAGATATACCAAATAAAGCTTTGTTCCCATTCGGTTACGGATTAAGTTACACCCAATTTAAATATTCCGATTTAAATATTGTACCTAATGGTAAGGATGGCTTTATTGCTTCCATTGCTCTTGAAAATATTGGAAATAAAGGAGGAGAAGAAGTTGCACAACTTTATATTCGCAAGTGCCCTTCCTCAATAAGTCAACCAATAAAAAGCCTGAAAGGATTCAAAAAAATATATCTTTCATCAGGGAAAAGGCAAATCATAAACTTCAACGTTTCAAAAGAAAATCTAAAATATTTCAAAGAAAAAGAAGGCTGGATATTTGAGCATGGCACATATAAGATTTTCGTAGGAGGAGATTCTGAAAATACAGTTAATGGTGATATTATTCTTTGAATTATTAAATCCTGTATATGATGAAAAATAAAAATAACATTATTATTCAGATTGCAGTTTCACTGTTATTTAGCTCATATGTACATGCCGTAGACGACATTTGGGATACGTATAGTGATACATGGGTCGCTGTGGACGAGCTCTGGAGAATTGTAAATACTTCTGAAACGGGCATATCAGCACCTAAAGAAAATAGGGCTGTAGGGATGTTTTATTATATCTGTAATGGTCCTCATGGAACTAATGGTGACCCAATTTATGATATTACTGAAATATTAAAGACAAATTCGGTAAACCCACAATTTGGTCCTGAAGGAAAGCCGCATTGGTGGGGAAAGCCAAAACTTGGTTATTATGTCAATACTGATGACTTCGTTTATGATAAGCATCTACAGATGCTGACGGATGCCAGAGTCGATTTTCTATTTATGGATGTGACAAATGCCTTTACTTATGATGATGCCGTGAAACGGTTAATGGCTGCAATAGACAGAAGGACAAATGTTGGATTACCCTCTCCAAAATTAGTTTATACTATCAATGCCAATGCTTCGGGTGTTGTGAAACATCTTTGGGATGTGTTTTATTCCAATCCCGATTATGATAAATATTGGTTCTATTATAGAGGGAAACCTTTATTGCTCGTCAATATAGATGATATTGCGAGTCTTAGTGATGAAATTAAAACTCATTTTACAACACGTCATTGCTGGGCATGGATGGGAGATTCAAAACCAGATAGATGGGGATGGCTCGAAAATTATCCTCAAAAATGTGGTTGGACTTATGTAAACGGCTTAAAGAAAAAAGAACAAATCTCGGTGTCTACCGCACAGCATGCAACAAGTAAGATAGGTAAAAGTTATCATTCAGGCAAAGAACCACCCTTGGATCAGTATGCCGTGTCCGAAGATACTCCGAAAGGACTATATTTTTCAGAGCAGTGGGAGCAAGCTTTTTCACAGAGCCCTCCCATTGTAATGATTACCCAGTTTAATGAATGTATGGCTGGACGATTTATTATAAAAAGCCCAGATGAATTTGGTGAATGCCGTCCAGGGGGAATACCTACTTTGGGAGAGTCTTTTTTTGTAGATGCATATAATGCTGAATTTAATAGGGATATTGAGCCCAGTACAAATCCTTTGATACGTGATAATTATTATCTTCAAATGGTTTCGAATGTGAGAAGGTATAAAGGTGTTAGGACAATTCCAACGCCTTCGGCACCCCAATCGATAACCTTAGATGGAGATATGTTCCAGTGGACAAGCGTTACTCCCGAATTTAGAGATGATATTGGTGACATAACTCATAGAAGTACACAGGGATTCCAGAATATGGCGCCTATGACCAATAATTCGGGAAGAAATGATATTGTCATGGCAAAGCTTACGAAGGATAATTCTAATATGTATTTCTATGTGAAAACAGCCGCTAACTTCTCTAATTATAATTTCTCAAAACAATGGATGATACTGCTTATTAATAGCGATTGTGATTATAAGACAGGGTGGAACGGTTATGACTACGCTGTTATGAAAAATCCGACTGATAGTAAATATACTTTAATGAAGTGTGTTGGAAAAGACTATCAATGGGCTCCTGTTACTCTTGTTACGCGTTTCGTAAAGCAGAATGAAATGTATTTTGCTTTGAAGAAAAGTGATTTAGGCATTACTATCGAAGGTGATATTGATTTCAAATGGGCTGATAATATTCCTGAGAATCCGGATATATTGGATTTTATTGATCAAGGTGACGTAGCTCCTAACGGGAGATTCAATTATCGCTACAAAGGTTCATTAGTTCCTATGGGAATCAAAGTTACTGAGGCAAAGAACATTTTGGATATAAGGGCTTTGCGTGTTACATCTCAAAAAGTGTTGCTTTCCTACAATTTACCGACAGCATCTGATGTTATTATCAACGTCTATAATTTGCAAGGAGGGCTTGTAAAAACTATTAAACAAGATAGCCAAATGTCAAGTACAGTTGATTTTAGTGTCTTAGCAGCCCCCATCATAATAAAAGTCATAACAAATTTTGGAACAAAAATTATCAAACTTCCGTAATAATGAATATACGAACAATTTTTTTTCTGCTTCTTTTGTCCCTCGTTTCTCGTGGTTTTGCTCAAACTTGGGATACGTATGCCGATACATGGGTTGCCACAGATGATTTGGGAAGGGAACTCTTACCTGTCGGTGAGAAGCCGGATCCTTTATCTTATAAACCATCTTCAGTCGGGATGTTTTACTACTTGTGGCATGGTAAGCATACTAAGGAGGGGCGTCCTATATTTGATATTACAAATATTTTGAAAGAAAATCCTAAAAATCCGAAGTGGGGGGATGTAGGTGAAATGCACTGGTGGGGGAAACCCGTACTGGGATATTATAAGGCAGGAGATGATTTTGTAGTTGCGAAGCACCTTCAATTACTTATGGATGCAGGTGTGGATTTTCTTTTCTTTGATGTCACCAATGGCTTCCTATATGATGATGTAGTAGAAAAATTGATTAGAGAAATAGATAGGCGAGATTCGTTGGGCATGAAATCTCCTAAATTATGTTTTATGTCTTATTGGGGCGGTGAGAAAATGATTGAAAAAATATATTCTCGTTTTTATGCCGATAAAAAGTACAATAAGTATTGGTATTTATATCAGGGTAAACCATTGATCCTTGCTGATATCGAAAGTGTACCGGTAACATCTTTGTTATTAAGAAATTTCTTTGCTTATCGCAAATCTTGGGCATGGATGAAAGGAGCCAACAGAAATGAATGGGCTTGGCTTGAATCTTGCCCCCAAGTACCAGGATGGTCGGCTAATCCAAATACCCCGGAACAATTATCTGTGAGCGTGGCCCAGCATGCCACAACAAAAATAGGTAAGAGTTATCATAATGGAACAGAACCGATCCTTAATGCTCTGGCATTAACAGATTCAACTGCCTATGGACTTTATTTTAATGAGCAATGGAGAATAGCTCACAAGATACATCCCCCAGTGCTTATGATAACTCAATTCAATGAATGGACAGCTCAGCGTTTTTGTATACAAGATTCAGCCCATCTTAATGAAACTCGTCCGGGAATTACTCCAAAAATAGGAGAGACATGTTTCGTAGACGCATATAATGCTGAATTTAATAGGGATATAGAGCCTAGTCGACATCCTTTAATTAGAGACAATTATTATATGCAATTCGTCTCAAATATGCGTAAATATAAGGGAGGACGCGTTGTTCCTGAACAATCATCTTATTATACAATAAACCTTAATCGAAATTTCAAACAATGGAACTCTGTCGAATATGAATATAGAGACGACAAGGGTGATGTAATACATCAAAACACCATGGGCTTCAATAATATGGATACCATTGTGAACAACACTGGTAGAAATGATTTCGTGATTTCCAAAGTGGCACATGATAAGACTTATCTTTATTTCTTTGCAGAGACTATGAATAACATAACCCCAGCTCAGCCCTCTTGTCATGAACCTTGGATCACTTTGTTGTTGAGCATAAACAAAAAAAACGACAATTGGCATGGGTATGATTATTGTGTAAAGGCCGATGGAAATAAATTGAAACTTTATAAAAATGAAGGAGGAACCTATAAATGGACTCCTTTATGTGGGGTGTCCTTCAAGGTCGTCGGGAATAAGATACAGTTGGCTGTACCAAGAAAAAGAATACCAGAATCTAAGATAATTGATTTTAAGTGGACTGACAATATACCGGAAAGTGAAAATCTGGATATTCTTGATTTATATGTTTATGGAGATGTTGCACCAAATGGCCGTTTTAACTATCGCTACAAATATTAATATACAAAATTTAAATTCTAGTAAGGTATGCGACAATGATATATCAAAGGATACCGTCATTTATGGCTTATGTATCGCTTATAGCTTCAAGTTGATATTCCATTAATAAGGTTATGTCATCACCTCAATCTCATCAATAGTGTGGATTTTTAAGTTCCTTGGGGAAAAAGCCGCCCCATTTTCTTAAAAATCATAACCTAACTATTGGTATTAAAAAATATAAAACGTACGATAATGGCTGACAATAGAAAAAATAGAACAATAAAATACTGTGGAAAAAAGTCTTAATGAATAAACAGTAAGACTGTTATATTATCAACTAAAGTTACGAATATAATAAAATAATAATGAAAATAAAATATCTTTTGTCCTTGACACTGTTTATAGGCAGCTTTGGCTTCATCCATGCTCAATCAGAAACAGCATTAGTGGAAGCACGAGTGAATGATCTGATTTCCAAAATGTCTTTAGAGGAGAAAATTCAATATTTAGGAGTTTATGACAACTACTGTATACGCCCAATAGAACGTTTAGGCATTCCCCAAATAATTATGTCGGACGGTCCTGTCGGTGTCAGAAATGCAGGTAAATCTACAAGCTTCCCAGCCGGTGTTCTCGCTGCGTCCACATGGAATCGCAATTTGATAGAGCATGAAGGTAAAACTCTGGCCCAAGATTGCAAGGCGCGAGGCGTGCACATTCTCTTATCTCCTGGTGTAAATATTATGAGATCTCCACTTTGTGGACGTAATTTTGAATATTACAGTGAAGATCCTTTCCTTGCGTCTCAAATGGCCGTTGCCCTAATTAATGGGCTGCAGCGTAACGGTGTACTAGCCTGCGTCAAGCATTTTGCAGGCAACAATCAAGAATGGGATAGAGGAAATGTAAGCTCAAATATTGATAAACGTACTTTACACGAGATCTATCTGCCAGCTTTTAAGGCTGCTGTAATGGATGCAAAAGTGGGTACTATCATGGATGGATATAATCTTGTAAATGGTACTTATATGACTGCCAATAAATATCTTAACATTGATGTGCTCAGGAACCAATGGGGGTTCAAGGGAATTGTAATGTCAGATTGGGGGGCAGCGCATGATGCGCTTGCCGATGTTAAGGGCGGATTGGATCTTGAAATGCTTTTGGGTAATGCAGAGCAGTTCACGGTAGAAAAGCTAACAAAGTTGATTCAAGAAGGTAAGATTGATGAAAACATGATTGATGAAAAGGTAGCGAATATATTGCGTACCATTATTCATGCCGGGTATCTTGATCATGTCCAGTTAGATAAAAGTATTCCTCTTTATAATCCAGAGGCAGAAAAAGTCTCTTTGAATATGGCACGTGAAGGTATCGTATTATTGAAAAATAAGAATATCCTACCATTAGACGGAAACAAAATAAAAAAAATAGCGGTTGTCGGTCCGCACGCAAATGCTCTGTCCTGGGGTGGTGGCAGTTCTACCACGATACCGTTCAATTATTCCACTCTCTATACGGCTCTTGAAAAGATGGTTGGTGCCAAAACAAAAATTGTTTTAGTGAAAGATACACTCTCCAAAGATAATATATTTAAAAGTGCTGTGTTCTATGTAACTCCAGAAAGTAAAGAAAGAGGATTGAAAGCAGAATATTTCAACAATCCAAATTTGCAGGGTGTTCCGGTCTATACAACTATTGATAGAAGCATAATATTCGATTGGCAGGCAGGTAGCCCAAATCAGGCTATTCCTGTTGATAATTTCTCTATACGTTGGACAGGTGTAGTAAGAGTTCCCTCATCAAAAATATATACTTTTACAGCTAAAGCGGATGACGGGTATAAACTTTGGGTAAATGGAGAATTGATCATGGATTGCTGGAGAGATCAGTCTTTGACTCAAAACAGTGCCATGTATAAATTTGAATCTGGGAAGGATTACAGTATAAAACTGGAATATTATGATCGAACAGGAAATGCTACGGTTATGCTCGGATATCAAGATAATTCTATGGTTATAGATGATGCGGTAAAGCAAGCAAAAAAATCCAATATTGCCGTTGTCTGCGTAGGATTTAATAATGACACTGAAGTTGAGGGTGCAGATAGGACCTTTTCACTCCCAGGGTATCAAGATGCTCTTATTAATGCCGTTGCTAAGGCTAATCCCAATACTATTGTAATAGTTAATGCGGGGGGTGCCGTGGATATGCAAAATTGGATTAATAAAGTAAAAGGATTAGTTTATGCTTGGTATCCGGGGCAGGATGGAGGTCAAGCCCTGGCTGAAATACTTTATGGGAAGGTAAATCCTAGTGGTAAGTTGCCCGTAACATTCGACAAGAAATGGGAAGACAATCCATGTTTCAACTTTTATCATGCAAAAGACGGAAAGAAAGAAGTAGAATATGGTGAAGGGCTTCTTGTTGGATATAGATATTATGATACAAAGAAAATTGAACCCCAATATCCATTTGGTTATGGAGAATCATACACTCGCTTTGCTTACAGCAATATGAAAGTCTATCCAAAAGATGTAAACGAATATGAAGTGTCATTTGATATTGAAAACACAGGAAAGATGGATGGAGCTGAAATTGCCCAACTATATGTTAAGCCGATAAATAGCAGAGTCTTCCTGCCTGAAAAATCATTAAGAGGATTTGAAAAAATATTTCTCAAGAGAGGTGAGAAAAGAAATATTACTATTACGGTTCCTGCCGATGCATTTAATATATATAATGTGGATATGGAAGATTTTATCACTAATCGTGGAATTTATGAATTGTTAATAGGGACTTCATCACGCGATATTAGATTACGGGCACCTGTGACAATAAAATAGTGGAATTTTGTTTCATTATATAATGTCGAATAACTCCATTTTCTGTTTCTAATGTTAAATTTATTAGATTCCGATATAAGCATAGAAAAGCGGAAAATAACTTCTGGCTCTTGTTCTTACATCGGACAAATAAAATAAATAGTATGAGTCTTTATTCGTAAACTGTTTGTAAGTGCCTATAGGCACAATTTATATAAAAAGAGGGTGTCCCAAAAGAGGACACTCTTTTTTCATACAGCCAATTTGTTATTTTCAAATTGAATCAAATTTGATTCAATATTTCCAGTTTTGACTGTGATGAGTCCATAAAATGGAGTTATTCGAGTAAAGAGTAAATATAAACCGGCTTTTCTGGCCAGTTTTCTTAAGTTATGGGCTATAGCTACCAAGGTAAATTCTACCTTTACTTTTTCCAAACCTCTTAATCTAAATCTATTCAATGCTGAATTGTGTTTGATTTGTTCGAATACGGCTTTCGGCTCTATACACCGCTTTCTCCTGTGGTAAATGCCCTCTTCTGAAAGTAACCGTTCTCGTGTCTTTCTTTTATATTCATTCAATTTATGGTTTACCTCTATAATCTTTTTATTCTTAGACTTGTAACATAGGGGCCTAAGTGAACAACTTTCACAGTTCTGTGCTATATATCGGGTCATAGACGATATATATCCTAAATCAGAGACTCTCTTTTTCTTGCCGATGTTCTCCATATACTGCCCCATGGGACAAATGTAATAGTCTTTTTCATGATTGTAGTATAGATTGTGTGTAGCAACTTCGTCTTTCTTCCAGACCTTTTCTGCTCTTTATGAAAAAGGTTATATTTGACAAATGCCTCTATTTGTTTTTCTTCCATGAACTCGTAGCTTTCTCACTTCCATAGCACGAATCTGCTGCTATGATTTTGGACTGTTTATCGTAAGTTCCCTCAAAATCCTGTAGAAAAGATGGTAAGATAGCTGTATTACCAGCTCTCTGATAGATTCCTAAATTTGTTATGAATTGGTTCTATGTGGATATCTGAACATTATATGCAGGCTTTACTGACCGTTTTTCATGTGATCTTCCTTCATGCGCATAAAGGTTGCGCTCTTATCTATTTTGCTATAAGAATTGCGTTCACCCAGTTTTACTAATTGCGATTCATACGTTTCTAATCGGGGAAGTTAATCCTGCTGCAATTGCTTTACTTGTTTCTGCTCGGCTTTGTTCATTGAATCTATACATTTGTTAAGCAAACTTACTTTTTCTTTTAGTGAGGCGGAATCAATCGGGGGTAACTCGTTTGGACTTCTTTCTGATTTATCTTGTTCGATATGTTCATCTATTAAAGAGAGAACTGAATGTATTTTTGCTTCTAGTTTAGCTTTGTTTTTCTCCACACTTCCCCGCCATACAAAAGTATAACGATTAGATGCCTATTCTATTTTTTTTGCTAATATATTGAACGTCAAGGCTTATATATCCTTATTCTGCAATAAAAGAACAATTGCCGAAAATAACTCCTTTATATTTTCCTTCAAATGTTTGTCACGAAATTTATTAATGGTTCTAAAGTCAGGAATTGTATTACCGGAGAGCCAAATGAAATGAATATTTTCACTCAAAGCTTTCTCTCTCTTACGACACGAATAAATATTGTTCAGATAGTCATAAAACAGAACTCTACTTTTTCGGACAGCTCCCACTCTGAAAAACACATTCTTTAGCAGAATGTATGATTTTTATTTTCTTTCCATTAGTATTTTTACAGGACCCATAAGCCCAGATAGTTGAAGTGGAGAATTAACAGAATAAGGATTGTTAGGACAGCTCGTCTGACGTTGGGTGACATCCTTATTTAAATCACCGATCAAGCGATTTACCCAAGTGTTGTCAACAGTAATCTCTATATCATTTATTCCTGTCTTAATGACATCGGAAATCTCAAGCTGATATGGTGGGGCCCATACTCCTCCGACATTCTTTCCATTGATTTTCACTTGTGCAATTACGCCAACTTCACCCAAATCCAAATAATATTTTTGCGTTTTTTTTATTTCTTTTATTTTGAATGAATTCGTATAAATTCCTTCTCCTGAGAAATATTTTATTTCATCGTTTTGATTAATAGACCAGCTGCTAAGTGTCCAATCCGTTTCTTTCTGAGTGTTGCCAAACATATCTTTAAGATTTAATGTCCAGTTGGAATTAAGTGATTGCATGCAGACTTGTTTTGGATAATTTTTTTCGAAGGAGATATATTGGGAAACACTGGCAGGAATATTTTTTTCAAATACAATGAATGTGCTTTCTAAGGGATAAAGTTTCATAGGGATAGTCGTTGATTTATTGAGCGATACGAATGAATTGATATCTTTAATATTTCCGTTGATCGGATTCCAAAGCTGTGGCAATCTGTTGTCTATTCTGAATTGGGCATCAAATTGTATCGTATCATTACTTTGATTGGTAATGTAATAAATGTCTTTTCCTGATTGAGTAGTGTGTGCATAGAGCAAACTATCATTTTGTGGCATAAAGTCGGGTGTCACATCAATCATTTTAAAAAGATCGGCTATATCATAGTCCTTGAAGATATATCCCTTACCAATTTTCCTCATTATTTTTCCTTTGGAATTTTCACCCCAAAGCTCATCAGCCATAACTTTGATTTCCTCATCGCATTTAGGATAGTTTTGAAGACTTGGCGATTTTAATGGTTTGGGACCTAAAACAATTGCTCCGTCATATACTAATGTCCTGATTTTGCGAAGTAATTCCGGACGTATCGTGTTTATTGGAGGAAGTACTAAAAGTTTATATTGGGTTCCATGAGGAAGGGTAAGATTATGAAGAGAATCAACAGCTAATGACTTTTCAATTACTTCTGCATTAATGTAATCATATTGATAGCCTTTGGGTAATGAAGGAGAACATATTCCTGTCATTACAGGTGAATCTTCACCAATGAAATAAGCCACATCTGCAACATAATTACCTTGTTGAAGCATATAATTACAGCGTTTTAGATAATCTGTGAATTGATGCAACTGCCTGTACCATGTATTCTTTCGATTGAATTCATTGCCGAAAGGGGCATTGAGACCTGGGAAGGTAGTCTCATCCGGTTGGGAAATGACAAGATGCAATAGAGTACTATTGATTCCTTCTGTGAAAAATCTATCCCCACGTTGCTTCATTAAGCTGGGATAACGGGCGAAGGCTTTGCCACCGCAAGTAAATGATTCTGCATATACCTTTTGTTTGCCGTAAATGTGCCCACATGATGAAGCTGCACGATTTTCTATATCTCCTAAAGTGCCTTCACTCCAAAATTCACCTGCTATATCGTCAGCTTGGCCTCCATATTGAAGGAATTCCCCTGGGAATCCCCAATGCCCGTAATTTTCAAGCCACAGTTTGAATCCATCATTATGTGCAAGTTTGCGCAAACCTCCGATGTGGTCATAAGCAAGACGATTTGCAATCATTCTACGCACATCCCATAAAAAACGATTGGATTTTTCCTCATTACCTACTACTGTCCCATTATACGTTAATAAGAATGGTGTTGGATCATAACCGTAAGCAGCCTTGAAACCTTTAATAAAATCATCACCAAAATTTTGAGTTGCTTTTTCATAGCTGTCACATACAACTACTTTCCATGTCTTTCTGTCCTCAACAGGAATACTATCTCTAATTCTACCTATGAAGCTATTATAGTGATGTTTCAAATCACTTTTGTTCCAGCGATCCACTTCTAATCCTCTTCCATCGGCTAACGCAGGTGCATTACATATTCCGGTTGGCAGCATATAAGTGCGAACAATTCGCCACATACCTTTAGGAAGTGTACAGGAAAGTTTGTTGTTCTTAAACTGTGAAGTTAAATCAACTATATCCTTTTCTTTGATTGCACTGTGATTATTATTTATTGTATCACTATACCATTTGTATTCGTTCCAATAAGGGAGAGGTGCTTGATACATCTTAGATAAAATCTTTTCAGCATATTTTTCGACAATGGGAGCTGATGATATTTCAATCTCTCGAATTCCACAACCAGAATTCATATTCTCAAACACAAGTTGAAAAACCTTTCCCTTTACATTAGGTAGAGTAATGCCAAATGGAGCAAACACATCATAGCCTACATCAGTTGAAAAATTTGTGCGGTCTATGACAACTTCTCTGATCGTATTCCATTTGTTTCCGTTTTTTACTAAAATTTTCAATTTACCCAAAATGGGTTTTGAATCAGGCAAAATGCGCAGTGACCTTGCTATGAAATGTTTATTCTTTGACGTAATTGTTATTGAATAATTAGAAGAAGGAACAGCGAGTGTCGTAGATTGGTTCCCATCGAATAGCTCTCTTGCATTTGGCGAAATATTGGAATTTTCCGTACTGAGTACCATGTAATCTTCAGGAAGAGGATATGCCAGTACTTTCACAGTCTTATTGATATCATTAATCTCCATTTCAAAGTTGATATTAATCTTCCCTCCCTTTACATCCTTCGATTGAGTGGCAAGATATTTCATTGATTCTTCCGGTGTATTCCAAGGTCCACCAGCCTGACTCCATCCTGGAGAATTGAATATGCCGATCTCAATGTTCAAATCGGAAGCCGTCTTTAAAGCTGTGCGCATAATATCCCACCATTTCGGTGACATAATTTTGATATCGCCAGTAGGCGCTTCATTGGGTGGCAGCCCTATGTTACCGATGTATGCACGATTTATTCCGGCCTGCTTCATGGCTTTTAGATCGTTGACGATACCCTCTTTTGATATGTTGCCGGAAATCCAATACCAATAGCAGGATGTCTCGACAACTTCTTGCGGATTCCTGAAAATATTTTCAAGATTGTGTTTTCCTGAATCATTCTTTGCAATTATGTTACTGGCGCTTAAAGCAAGCAATGCCAATACGGCGCTTTTTAATAGTGATCTCATCTTGTTGCTTGATATTTCTTACAGTTTGATCTAAATGTGTTTCAGCGATAATAATATCATGTGAGCAATCTGTTATACTTCGTCTCATCATTTCTTTATGAAACATTTTGTTTCCCCATTCGTTTTTATAGCATATATTCCAGAGGATAAACTTGAAACATCAATTTTATTGCCAACTCCCTTTAAAACGAGGCTCCCTGATGTTGTATAAATCTCATACTTATTGTACTCTCCTCCTACGTTTAAGATATTTTCACATGGAGACGGATAAATGAAAAGTTTTGAATTTTCTACTTTTTTTATTGATGTAATAGGTAAGTTATTTGTCGTGTCATATACATAATTAAAACGACCTCCAGGAGCCACATCTCCACTGACGTAAAAATCCATGATATTGCCATCTTCTTGCATATTGTCGCACCATTTAAATTCTATATTTATGGGATCTTTACTTAATCCGATAGCTGATCGTGGTATTTTAATTACAAGTTTGTTGGAATTAATGACGTAATCAACTTTGGCAACTTCCTGCCAATTCCAAGAGTTGTTAATGGATTTTTCTACATATGCATTTTTTTCGTCAGGACTTTTATGGTTGATAACATAATCATAACCCTGCCATCCTGTAGCTTTGTTCCTGTCAATATCCAGGAAAAGCATCATCCAGTTTTTTTGAGAAGAGTCTGTGAGAGGTTGGTTAGTTTGGACATATATATATACATAATCATTATCTCTTGCTATTTTAGAAGATATGATATCATTTCTTGCACTTTCGTCATAGTAATATTTTTCGCAACGTCCGGCACTGTTTCTTGTCTTAGTATTATTCTTATAGGAATTATAAGCAGGTTTTACGTCTCCCCAATCTGATAGATTTGCAATATCAATCGTTTTAGGGTCAGAAACGATTGGACGTTCTTTCATGCCTTTAAATTTTCTTACTCTGTCCACTAATTGAAGATAATAAACATCACCGTTGTCTCCCCAATTTTTAACAGGCTCGATGTCTCGGCTATGATCCCAATCATATTCATCAACAAAAGAGAACGGTTTACCAGTCCAGCCACTTTCCGGAAGCCATTGACCGGAAACGAATTCATTCCAGCCGGTGACAAATACCATTTTCGGGTCAATTTCATCGGCTCTGTCCCATTGCTCTTCAAAATTCCAGCCATACAGATAACCGTTTTTTCGAGCGTCAAAACCTTTTACTTTTGAATAGCTACGACCATAAGAGTCTGGCAGATTAAAGGCACTGCAGTGTCCTCCAAATGCCGCGCAGGTGTTTTGAGCGATCCCAACTGTACATTGTTCATATTTTCCATTATCCAAAGGAGCAAATCCGTGCTGTGGGTACACTTCAAGCCATCCCCATTGGTTGGGTGAAGATGGACCATATACATAATCCGGCATCCCAGGACGGAATGTGAAGTAATCTTTAATTTCACTGTCAAGACTTGTATCTGTAAGATTATTCGGATAGGCCATGATGAGTGGTTTACCATTCCATTTGAACCATAATTCAGGAAAATAATTCGCTTGATATACTGTACGATATAAGTGTCGCAATGAAACTAAAGAAGCGTCGGAAGGAGAAAATGGCAACAGAAAAGATATCTTAGGAACTTTTACTCCATCTTTACGTGCTTCGTCCCAAACAGACATCAGCTTTCTGAATGAGTCATCCCAAGTAAAAGAACCATTTGTACAGTCAAAAAAAACAACATCAATTTTTGCATCCGCCAACAGTTCGGCATGTTTACGCAATACCCATGTATCTGTCGTTCTATAGTATCCGTACAAAGGCTCTTCCCAATAAAAATATCCGGGGTCTCCTTTTCGCCACATTGGATCATTATAATTATTCACGGCATCCGGATTTGCATCCTTAATTTGAGAAATATTTTTTATTCTTGCCGTATCGGCATCGCCTCCTTGATGCCAGGTCCAATAAAACATCCCAACGAATTTATTGGGGTCAGCATCTTTACCGCTGTATTCACGCGTTTTCCTTCCGAGTCCATCTGTTGCAGTCCAAAAATCACTATTAACGACTAATCCGTCCGAGATCGGGCTGCGGGTTGTGATTCCCTGTGAATAGGCAAAAGCGGGTAATAATAAAATGAGGCCTAAAAGGTATGATACTTTTTTCATTATGTAATTATTAGGATTAATTATTTGGCAAAGTTATTTTATTATAATCAAATATATCTTTCCGTTTGTTTTAACTATTTATTCGGTTGTTTCAAATATAAAAAATGGGTTTGAAACAAACCATATAAAATATGAAACATCTCAAAAATGCAATATGTCTTGAATTTAATATCTTTGCGGATGAAATTTTAATTAATAAAATAACACCGTTGAACATGAAAAAAATATCACTTTTACTCGTGGCGTCAATTATCTATTCCTTAAGTATAGTGGCGAATCCTCCCCAAAAAGCTCGGATGAACAAGTTTGTATCCAATCTGATGAATAAAATGACTTTGGAAGAGAAAATCGGTCAACTTAATTTTGCTGCAGGTGGTGTACCACAAGTTGCAGGTAGTGCATTGGGCCAAGAGCAAGCTATACGCAATGGGCTTGTGGGGGCTACAGGCGGTTTTACGCCTGAAGGCAATTATCATGCACAAAAAATAGCCATCAATGAGTCTAGACTTGGGATTCCATTGCTATTTGGACTTGATGTAATTCATGGTTATCATACAGTCTTTCCCATTCCTCTTGGTAGTGCTTCAAGTTGGAATATTTTATTGATAGAAAAGAGTGCAAGGATTGCGGCCAATGAAGCCACTTGTTTTGGAATAAATTGGACATTCTCCCCCATGGTGGACATTTGCCGGGATGCGCGTTGGGGCAGGATTGCGGAAGGGGCTGGTGAAGATCCTTTCCTTGGAAGTGCCATAGTTCAAGCTATGGTACGAGGTTATCAAGGGAATGATTTGGGATCAGATTCAACCCTTGCGTCTTGTGTGAAACATTTTGCTCTTTATGGAGCGTCAGAAGCAGGAAGAGACTATAACTCGGTGGACATGAGCCGTGTGAATATGTATAATTATTATTTGCCACCTTATAAAGCCGCTGTTGATGCAAATGTTGCTACGTTGATGTCATCGTTTAATGTCGTTGACGGTATTCCGGCTACAGGAAATAAATGGCTGTTGACCGATCTTCTCCGTAATAAATGGATGTATAGGGGAATGGTCGTATCTGATGCTAATTCGATTGCTGAGATGAAAGCACACGGTTTGGGGGATGACATGGATGTGTCGTGTTTGGCTTTGAAAGCTGGCACTGATATGGATTTAAATGCAATGGAATATATCCTTAATATTAAAAAAGCCCTTTTTGCGGGTAAAGTATCAATGAGTGATATAGATAATAGTTGCCGTAGAATTCTTGAGTTAAAATATAAATTGGGCTTGTTCGAAAATCCATTTAAATATTGGAATACAGACAGACAAGGGCAAGTCGCTTCATCCTATAATCTCTCAGTGGCTGAAAATTTGGCGGAAGAATCAATTGTACTTTTAAAGAATTCGGATAATCTGCTTCCATTGTCGAAAAATAGGAAGATAGCTGTGATTGGTCCTTTGGGGAGTGACGGTCAATTACTTCGAGGCACGTGGGTGACGACTCAGAATGACAAAAATGCCACATCTGTGTTTGATGCAATTAGAAATATTAATAAATCAACTGTGCAATATGCAAGAGGTTCTAATGTGACAGAAGAATATAATATTTATCCCAATTCACATCCGGCTCCGTCTGATTCATTGATAAATGAGGCTGTTAAAACCGCAAAAAATGCGGATGTGATTATTGCTACAATTGGTGAACCGTCAGATTGGAGCGGAGAAGCCCATTCAAGAGCATATTTGGAACTTCCTAAATGCCAGAAGCAACTTCTTGCTGCACTTAAAACTACGGGTAAACCTATAGTATTAGTATTATTTAGTGGGCGCCCATTAATAATAACAGATGAGGAAAAACAATTCAGCACAATCATTGAGGCCTGGCATGGGGGAACGATGGCGGCTCCGGCACTTGCAAATGTTCTTTTTGGCAATGTAAATCCATCTGCAAAGATAACCGCAACGTTCCCTAAGTCAATGGGGCAGATTCCTATATATTATAACCATTTAAATACCGGACGTCCTTATGTACCTGGTAATGCCTGCGTTACACTTTATATTGATGAGTCAAATGATCCACTATTTCCATTTGGATATGGTTTAAGCTATACTAGTTTTGTTTATGGAGACATTGTACTTAACAAGACAAATCTGAAAGGTGGAAATGATAAACTTATTGCAACAATCCCAGTCACAAATACTGGAAATTATGACGGAAAGGAGGTGATACAGTTATATATTAATGACCCTGTGGCAAGAGTTTCTCGTCCGGTGATTGAATTGAAAGGGTTTAAGAAAATCTTGTTGAAAAAAGGTGAAACCCAGAATGTGGAATTCGAGATCACTCCAGAATTACTCAGTTATTATGATAATGATGGTAAATATGATTGGGACTCGGGCATGTTCAATTTATATATAGGACCAAATTCTAAAGATTTGAAAAAGGTAAGTTTTAGTTGGATCAAATAATAGTAATGTTAGATGTAATTCTAAGTTTAGGATAATTTGTTTATTTGAAGGTTGCTGGAGTAACTTCAGTAACCTTTTTTATAGGTGTTCCGTGCATGGTGCATAACTTGACGGTGTAAGTCCGTTATGGGGGCGGTAGTTACCAACCATTAGCCAATAGCAAAGGTGTCGACCGTGAGGCGAATCTGAAAGAAGCTGGCGGCAAAGTCCCGAACCGAGGAACACGAACAACATCAGGCAAAGCTGATTCGGACGAGTTTGCAAAACAGAACGAAGTCCTATAACTACCCGGGGAGTCAGCGTGTATATGTTGCGGTTACATGGGATGAAGGTTATACATTTTACCACGGGAGATCTCACGGACGTGTGGATGTTTTTATTCAGAAACACGGATAACAATTGCCGTGAGGAGTCAGCTGAGGACATAGTACCCGATTTAAATTGACCATTTGGGGAAGGTCTGAACCTTATCTAAATGAGAAGTAAATGAATGTAACCTTATGAAGGGAAGAATGCAGAAAATATCAGCAGTGAATGATAGCTGCCCGCAAAAGAATAGGACGGAATCCGAAGGCTATGCGGGAGTGCAGACTTTTATAGGGATTACTGAAAACAACCTCACGGAAGTGCATTTTACAAAAGATGATTTACTGGAACGTATATTGTCACCAGCCAATTAGAACAAGGCTTATAAACAGGTAGTGTCGAATGGTGGCAGTGGAGGTGTCGATAAGATGGAAACTGAAGAACTCCTTCCGTTTCTGAAACTCCATAAAGATGAACTGGTAACATCTTTAATGGATGGTAATTACCATCCTAATCCTGTCCGTAGGGTAGAAATCCCTAAGGACAATGGCAAGAAACGCCAGCTTGGTATCCCTACCGTAGTTGACCGTCTTATTCAACAAGCCATATCCCAAATTTTATCTCCAATTTATGAACGAGAATTCAGTAACAACAGCTTTGGTTTTCGTCCGAAACGCAGTGCGCATAAAGCGCTGCGAACAGCCCAGAGTTATATTAATGCAGGCAATAAATATGCCGTAGATTTAGATCTGGAGAAGTTTTTCGACACAGTCAACCAAAGTAAGCTGATAGAAATTCTTTCCCGCAGGATAAAAGATGGACGAGTGATTTCTCTTATCCATAAATATCTCCGTGCGGGAGTTATAATTGGTCATAAATTTGAGGAAAGCAGTCGGGGAGTTCCTCAAGGTGGTCCCCTTAGTCCGCTACTGAGCAATATAATGCTCAATGAACTGGACAAAGAACTGGAACGCCGAGGACATCCGTTTGTCCGCTATGCAGATGACTGCATGATATTCTGCAAAAGTAAACGATCTGCCATTCGCACGATGAAGCACATCACTTGTTTTATCGAAGAAACTCTCTTCCTGAGAGTAAATCGGGATAAAACGAAAGTTGGTTACGTGCAGGGAATGAAGTTCCTTGGTTATTCATTCTATAAGAATAAATCAGGTTTTCGTTTATCTGTACACTCCAAAAGTTACATAAAACTGAAAGTTCGTTTGAAAGAGTTGACAGGACGTAGTAATGGTATGGGATACGATAAACGCAAATACGAACTTCATCAATTCATTCGTGGCTGGATTGAATACTTCAAACTTGCAGACATGCAAAACCATCTGAAGAGGATAGATCAATGGCTCCGTCGCCGGCTTCGTATGTGTATATGGAAATACTGGAAGAAGATAAAGACTCGCTTCAACAATTTGATTCGTTGTGGAATAGACAAAGTTCGTGCTTTGAGATTTGCCAATGCCCGTCAAAGTTACTGGCGCATGGCTGGACACCAAATCCTGAACGAAGCTATTTGCACCGAAAACCTTAGCAAAGCGGGCTATCCTTGTCTGACGGATTATTACTGTAAAATTGCATTGTAAATAAGGAACCGCCGTATGCCGAACTGCACGTACGGTGGTGTGAGAGGTCGGAAAATGAAATAGGAGGAAAACTATTTCATTTTCCTCCTACTCGATTTTCATATTCTTTTCTTAACTCCATTTTCTTGTTAGAAGATAATCTGGAGTTATTGTAACTACGATTAGAGTAAATAGAAGTTTCAATCCCCCTTTTATTGAGATAAGGGTAAACACCTACTTTTGTAAATACACCTTTACTAACAATAACATCATTGCAGGTTGCATTATTATAAATTATTATCAATTCTCTTTCTGATCTACCAATGGATTGAATCAGAGTATCAATCACATCTGACATAACACTCTTTGGAAAGGGATTGAATAAATAGACAAAATTGTAAGTATCATATTCTCTGAATAGTGAAGCATCACCAATAAATACTTTACTCTTTTTATTAGAGTTAAGCCTTTTAAGATTTTGCTTGGCAATGTTGGCAATGTAATCAGATATTTCAATACCATCGATTTTCTTAAATCCGAATTTAAGCATTGTGAGCATTGCACTTCCTTTACCGCATCCTATGTCTATGATTGAGTCTTCTGAATTGATATTAAAATCTTTTAGCAAGTTATACAGATTTCGATAACCTGAAGGTTCGTAAGCATGAGAAACTTTTGGATCTAACCCAACATCTTCTGGATGTATGATAGTTATAAGATCTAATCCGAAAAGTCTTTCTAACATGAGTTTACTATGCCGGGTTAAGTTATCCGGCGAGAATGACTTAAGATTCATAAAATTACACTCTTATAAATTGGACTGTTATGTGTTTATTTTTAATATGCATAGCCAATATTTATATTATAGACAGAAAAATGCATATTTTACCTAAACAAATTATCACTTATAATAGTTTAGGAGTATTAAAAATAATTCACTTATGGGAGTTCCGGGCTCACCTGCAAAAGTCTGGATCATACTGGAATTCTGAAGGATTGTCTTTTTAACCAAAAATTGTAACTAGCTTGAATAGAAAAAACCGGAAGTTGATTTTAATCAGCATGAAGCAGAAGTGATTGATGCATCAGAAGCTTCCCTTAGCGAAATTATTAAATACAAATAAATATTTTTTTTTCTGCAATTTATCTACCACCTGCTACTAAATAATCGTTAATGTATTGATTAATAATTTATTAGATTGGTGGAAGATAAACTTTCTATACAATCTATCTGCTGCTAAAATCAGTTATCTGCTACTAACCAGCTATTCCAATTACTCTATAATTTTAGAAATAACAGCTTGTTCAGCTTTCTTGTGTAGGGCATTTTATTTAATGAGTTATCCATTTCTTTCATTTAATATAAGTAAGTTCTCGAATGAAGTCCAATGAGTTCACAGTTGAGAACCCATGGGACTTCATTCGAGAACCCATGGGTTCTCAGCCGAGGACTTACTTATATTTCTTTGCAAAATGGGTTAACTTATCAGGAAAAAGCGGCTAACAAGCTAATTGCTACAAGCTCTGTTTGCTTTGATCTTACTCTTAAAAGCTGAACATTCCTCACTCAAGGATTAGTGATAATACTTGCTATGATGTTGTGGAGCGCTGAATTTAGTGGAAGATAGCCTTGGTTTGTAGCAGATAAATAGTTAAACTTTTTTATCTGCTACTAGCTGAAAGTACTTTTGCAAGGGCTTCTTGTTCGTTTTAGTGGGAGATGTGGCAGATGATTTTGATTTTTTGTTGTTTATACTTTGTGAAATAGTTTTAGTTTGTTATTTTTGGGATAGTAAACTTCCCATAAATCAGACACTATGAACAGGCAATTCATTCTTCTTTATTCGGCCTTTATTGGGTTATTACTTATCAGTTGTAACCACTCTTCAAAAGATGGAGGAGTTAATAGTGATTACTCTGGCATAGTTGCAGAAACGGCGGCGGGAAAGGAGGCTCCAGCTGTTAAGTATGCCATCAATACTGCTGCGGAGATTTATGCAAAGCCACAAGTACCTGTTCTTTGCTATCACCGTATTGAAGATGGACGAAAAGGCGAGTATGCTGTGAGCCCTGCTACATTTGCCGCACAGATGAAGGTTCTTGCAGATAGTGGCTATCATTCTATTTCACCTGACCAACTGTATGATTATCTGGTTAAGAATAAAAAGTTGCCCGACAAGCCTGTAATGATAACCTTTGATGATTCAAGGGTGGAACATTATAAAATTGCTGCTCCGGTGATGGAGAAATATGGATTTAGGGGAGTGTTCTTCATCATGACAATTACATATAATAAGAAGAACTATATGACAAAGGAGCAAATTGCTCAGTTGGCCAAATCAGGACACACTGTTGGACTGCATAGCTGGGATCACACAATGGTAACCAAATATAAAGATCTGGATTGGCAGAAGCAGGTGGCTACTCCTAAAAAAGAATTAGATATAATAACTGGTATGCCTGTTGAATACTGGGCTTATCCAAATGGTGTTTATAATCATAAAGCAGCTGAGGAGTTAAGTAAGTACTTTAAGCTTTCATTTATACTTATATCAAAACGCGATTCAATAAAGCCGTTACAGACCATACGCAGAATGATTGTTTCTAAATGGACACCACAAACATTGCTGAAATCAATGCGCGGAACTTTCGGCAAAAAAAGATAGTTTACTAAGGTTTACAGAACCATTTATTCAGGATTGAGCATAATTTATCCCTTTACGGAAAAATAGAATACCGGTAATAATCAAAGCTGTTGAGAGTCCGGTGTAAAATACCGAGATGAAAGAGTTTGGCAGGAGTTGAAACTTTCGGACTGTAACTCCGAGAGTGATCATAAAAAACATAATGATCCATCCTTTGAAGTCAAAGAATGAAAGTAGATGGTTGTTATTGGCTTTCTTGCAAATTCGGTCTGTATGTTTGTTATATAGCTTTTTGAATATCAGATTGAAGAAGATCAGAAAAACAAGAGTTGCCTCTCCTGCTTTGAACAACCAATATTGGGAGTCTGTGAGCCATGTGAGAATGCCAATCCTTAAGATATTAGCTCCGGCCACTATCCATACCATTCCTGCTAAGAGAAGTAATTGCCGGTTGTTAACTTTAAAATTCATTTAAATAATGTATATGCTTTATTCTTTCTCTGCAAAGAAAGTGCATTTGCTCCGCTTATGAATGAAAAAACGGTTAAATATTCCTTTTTTTATAATATCAGACAGGCTGAATTTGTCGGCTTGTTACCGAACAAATGCAAAATAAGAGCGTTACATAGATACAGGGGTATTTATATTTAAAACTCAATTTATCATGGAGAAAAAAACGAAGATGAGCAATCTCGGGAAATTCATTACCAGGATATTGCCGAACTTTGGGGGAGAAAAAATGCCGAGATCAGTCCTTCCCGAACCAGGAAAAACAAACATGCAGGCAAGTGCTGGGCATAGAGCCAGGAAGGCTTAATTATATTTTGTTAGCGAGACCACTTGTCTCGCTAATTTTCTTCTCTGATTCTTCACAAATTCTGGATATGAAAGGATACAAGTTTGAATCCTAGCTAATCGTTGTATCAATGATTGTGAATAATGTAATAAATGAAGATCTTTAATGGTTTTTATATGATAAATGAAAAGTGCGTTTTATTTCTGAGTAAATCTTAACTTTTTTCAGTAGATCTCATTCGTTTCATATATTCCGTTGGATTTTCATTATAGAACCTTGTAAAACAGCTGGTGAAATAGGATGGCGAATTGAATCCAACAATGTAAGATATATCGGATATGTTTCTGTCTGTGTGTTCCATTTGATAAGCAGCCTCCTTTAAACGAATAATGCGAATCAATTCACTTGAGGAATAACCGACAAGCATTTTTAATTTACGGTGAAGTGTCATTCTGCTCACATTTACCCCTTTTGCTATCTTATCTCCATTCAATTCAGAATCTGAGAGATTCTTGTTGATAAATTCAATAATATCATTCAGTAGTTTTTCGTCCAACGAGTCATTCTCAATATGAATTGTATTGAGATTTGGTTCCTGGTTTAATTTCTTTCCAAACATATTTCGGGATTCAATCAACTTTTCAATCCGTACTAATAAATGTTGAGGATGGAATGGCTTCGATATATAAGAGTCAGCCCCAGTTTTCAAACCTTCGATTCTACTCTCAAAATCTGCTTTTGCTGTAAGTAAAATTACTGGAATATGGGAAGTTTCAATATCCGATTTAATTTTGTCACAAAGTTCGTAACCATCCATACCAGGCATCATTATATCAGAAATAACAATATGGCATTCTTCTTGTTTAAGCATATATAAAGCATCTTTCCCGTTATTAGCGGTAAGCACTTTATACTTTACGTTTAGCAGTTCCTTGATATATTCACACATATCCGGTTCGTCATCAACTACGAGAATGCAAGTGGATTCATTAAGAACAGCTTTGTCTTTATTACCTGTTTCTTCTTGCATTTTTTCATTCTCATGGATCTCTGCTCGTGGTATTGCCAGTTCCTGATCAGTATAGGAACCTTGTTCCAACGGAATAGAAATAATAAAGGTGGCTCCTCCATTTTCATTGTTCTTAGCTTCAATGGTACCATGATGAAGAGTTGTGAGATGTTTTACCAAATGTAGTCCGATGCCGGTTCCTTGTTTTGTCTGTTCGCTATTGTCACTTTGATAGAAGAGTTTAAAGATGTTTTCAATATCTTTTTGTGGTATGCCACATCCATTATCTATCACCTTAATAATAGCCCATACCTTATATTCAACAGTTTTCTGTTCCAGCACTACAGATATAGTGCCCCCATTGGTTGTGAACTTATAAGCATTTGAGAGTAAATTGAAAAGGATCTTTTCGATAAAATCGCTGTCATAATAACCAGTTACGTTTACAGGTGAACTTGAGAACTTCATAATAAAATGACGTTCAACCCGTAGCCCTTCAAAGGAAGTTGAAATGTTTTGTAAATTCTGAGACAGGTTACCATAGTGCACATTAAGCTTCATTTGTCCTGTCTCTGCTTTTCTGAAATCAAGTAGTTGATTGATTAAAATCATTAATTTCTTGGCATTCCGAGTGATAAGATCGAGTGTGTTGCTAATTTCCGGGTACTTTTCCTGATTCATACTTTCCAATGGAGATATGATCAGTGAGAGAGGCGTTCGTAACTCATGAGAAATATTAGTAAAGAATTGCAGTCTGGCCTTATAAATCTCTTCATCTTTCTGTCGTTCGGTCTTTTCAAGCTTTAATTTATGTTCAGCACGCATTTTTATTGTAGAAATACGCCATGCTATATATAATATTGCAAGAAAGAAAATGAAATATATTGTATGTGCCCATCCTGTATCCCAGAATGGTGGATTTATAATGATTTTAAGTTCTGAGTAGATAGAAGAATTTTTTTCTTTGACTTTCAGCATATAATTTCCCGGAGCAAGATTCCTGAATGTAACTTCAGGCTCCTTTCCTACGTCCATCCAATGATTGTCTGTTCCTTCCAAATAACAGCAATAACTAAAAGATTCTTTTTGATTATATACAGGCGACGAGAAAGTTATTGTAAAATTCGACTGGTTATAGGCCAGTTCAATTTTACGTGTTAACATCATGTTGTCCTTTAACGGGTTATTTTTTACAGAACCAAAAAGAGGTTGTCCCGGACGAATGTTTTGTCCATTGATTTTCAGACCAGTGAAATAAATAGGGATATTCTGTGGCTTCATATCAAGCTTTTTGCTTGAAAGAATATTTAAGCCATTGTACCCGGAGAAATAGAAGGTTATGCTGCCATCTGATTCTTTATAGGCATAGCTATTCCCGAACTGGTTTTCCTGAATGTTATTTTTCATATTAAACAATACTACATCGTTCTTCTTTTTTAAATACAGAATCCCTTTTTCGGAAGCTGCTAAAACATTATTAGCATTGTCAACCTCAAATGTAGGGTAGAAGTAATTTTCCATGTATTGGTCAATACGTTTAATAACCTTCTTTTTCGGGATCGAGAAAAGAAGCATTCCCTTACCTCGGGTACTCAAGTAGATGTAATTCCCTCGTACAATTATTTTGTAGATGTATCTTGTCTCGGTATCTTTGGTTAGAAAGGATTTTATATTATGAGTACTTTCATCATAGCAGGTAAGTCCGTCACCATAAGTTCCCATCCAGATTTTGTTGCTTTGAAAATCTATAGAACGAATATCATAACGTCGTCTGGCCCATCGGATAAAATCAGTATTTACTTTCCCGTCCTGCCAATAACAAAGTCCCTCTTCCGTAGCAATGTACATTTTTTTTCTGTCATTCGATTCTTTGACACAATGAACAAGATTACTGGGTAAACCATTGGACACAGACAAATGTCTGAATGATGAGCTATTGGACGGTTTTATATCAATACCCTCCCATTGACTGATGACCCAAATATTGTCGTGAGAATCGTTATACATTCCTGAAATATTATTAGATGTCAATCCATTTTTAGTGCTCATATTGTACATCACGTTTAGATTATGGTCCAATGCATCTATTCCACTATTTGAGAGTCCAACAAATAGATTTCCCCGATGATCGCGTACAGCACAAGTAACGTTACTGGACGTAAGTTGTTGAGGGTTAGACCAGTTATGCGTAAGTAGAGTGAACTGATTTTCTTTTCCTTTAATCATATATACGCCATCGCCATATGTGCCTACCCAAACATTCTTGTCTTTATCGACGAGAAGGGCATCAACCATAGAAAAAGACCTGCCCCAATTATCACCTCTTAATTTGATCTCTTTGACAATTGGATTTTTGTCCCACTCGAAAGCTGAAAGATCTATATAACCCACGAAATTAAAGCATCCGAACCATAAATATCCGTTCTTGTCAGCAAAAATGCGGGAGCATTTCCAGTAGTTTTTGTTTGCAAACGAAATCATTCGGAATTTTTTTGTTTTCAGATTGTATGCAAAAACCTGATCGGCTGCAAACCATATATTCCCCATGAAATCTGCTGATATCTGATCAACACGACGTGTATTAAAATGCTCCCAGCTTTTATCCTTTAATGAATAGCGGTAAAGTCCATCCTGTAATGTACCTAGCCACAAGTTCATTTGTGAATCTTCAAAAATACTGGTAAGATTCTTGAACCGGATTCCTTTTGGCAAATTCAAGGGTCTGAATGTCCGTGTTTCGTAGTCGTAGAAATTAACCCCTTTGTCATACGTAGCAATCCAGACTCCTTTATTAAGTATATCTTTAGCAAAGTGTACAATATCATTTGATAATAGATGTCCTTTTGACGTTTCTTTCATATATACGGAAATCGAGTCATTATGAATCATATACCTATTAAGCCCATTTGATGTGGCAATCCAGATATTTCCATCTTTGTCTTTGAGCAAGTCTTGTGCATAACTATGGGAAAGGCATTGACTGCCTTTACCATAGTTGAAGGAACGGAATTTGGCGCCTTCATAACAATTTGCGCCCGATGCTGTTCCTATCCAGATAAAGCCATAGTCATCTTGGGTAATAGACAAAATATCATTGCTATTTAAACCGTCGGTTATAGAGAAATGAAGAATATCATTTTTAGAATAATCAATCTTTTTTTGTGCGCTAGAAGTGGTGATTAACAAAGAAGCAACACAAAAGAAGAAAAGGAGTCTTGATAGCATTATTTTTTATTATTGGTTATTACAAAGATAAAGTTTTCTAATTAAGGAAGCAAGCATCTTTTTAAAATTCATTATTTATTCTATATATAGAATAGACTGGATGTTAAAGATTTTAAAGAGCTTTTTAATTATGTAATAGCTTGATCGTTACTGAATTAATAGCTTTTGTTACAATTCTAATAAAGTTACTGTAGAAGAATATATAATTTCGTAACCAGATTTTAGGGATCTGATAGTAATGACAAATTAAGCTAGGGGACGTTGCCGGGCAAATGGTGAGAACACAAAGGTTATAAAGGTTTTGAACTCTGAGTTTGACCTTTGTAAACTATTGTATACTTTCCGACGATATTCTAGGTTTAACTGTCTATGCATGAATTGGGTGGGTTTGCTCCGTTCAGATAATATGCCCGAAGAAAATGCTTTTGCATCACATCTATTGAATAAACAAATGAGGTTGTTGTAACTGTTAACTCTTCTTATACTGAAATTGATATAAAATTAAATATATAAAATCTAGTTAATTAAATTCTTAATGTATGAAACATTGTTGGAAAAAAAATATTAGCATTTTTGCTTTATTATTACTTATGCCGGTGTTCTGTTTTGCAAATCCAGGATTTGGACGATCGCAATTATTTGTCAATAACTGGAAGTTTAAGTTAGCTTCAGATAATGAAAATCTGTTAGATTCAACTGCTATGCATTGGCGTAAGGTAACTCTTCCTCATGATTGGTCAGTAGAAGGGCCTTATAGTCCAAATAATGCGAGTGCAACAGGTTATTTACCCGGAGGAATGGGATGGTATGAGAAGGAATTTATTGTTCCGACTGAACAAAAGGGTAATAAAGTCTATATCTATTTTGAGGGAGTTTATAATCGTAGCACAGTTTATCTTAATGGTCATAAGATTGGATATCGGCCTAATGGTTATCTCTCTTTCATGTATGACCTGACTCCATATATAAATTTCGGAGAAAAAAATGAAATCAAAGTACAGGTGGACCATACACGTTATAATGATTCACGCTGGTATACTGGTTCTGGCATTTATCGAGATGTATATTTAGTCTATGCCAACCCTGTCCATATTGGCCTTTGGGGAATATTCTGCAACGTAAACAATGTATCAGAGAAAAGTGCAGACTTTATAGTTTCCACAACTTTGAGGAATGAGTCCTTAAAGTCTGCTAAGGTGAATGTGCAATTGGAAGTCTTTAGTAAGAAAACGGGATTAAAGGTTACATCTTCTTCTAAAAAACTAAATCTTGACGTGAATGATTCTGTGGACTGCATACAGAAAATGGCGGTTAAAAGCCCGGAAATGTGGTCGATAGAAAACCCCAATCTTTATAGAGTAGTTACTAAAGTATTTATCGATGGTAAGCTGACAGAGACAGATGAAACTATTACGGGTGTACGTAAATTGGTTTATGATTCCAATAAAGGTTTTTCCTTAAATGGGAAAAACACTAAACTAAAGGGAGTCTGTATCCACCATGATGCAGGTTGTTTAGGTTCGGCTGTGCCGAAAGAAGTATGGGCCAGACGTTTGAAAAACCTGAAAGCAATGGGATGTAATGCCATCCGTTTAAGCCATAATCCCCAGGCTCCTTACATGTATGACCTTTGTGACGAGATAGGACTTGTTATAATGGATGAAGCATTTGACGAATGGGAGTTCCCGAAAAAGAAGTGGGTAAAAGGATGGAATGAAGGAAAGCCTACATACGATGGCAATTATGACTTTTTTAATGAATGGGGTGAACGTGACCTCAAAGACATGGTGCTTCGTGACCGCAATCATCCTAGTATTATTATGTGGAGTATAGGAAATGAAGTTGATTATCCAAATGATCCATATTCTCACCCTGTATTAGATAGAGGGAAAATTAACCAACCGGTACAGGGAGGTTATTTACCGAATAATCCGCCGGCTGAGCGTTTGGGAGCAATTTCTAAACGGCTGGCATCAGTCGTGAAGAAGTATGATACTTCACGCCCTGTAACAGCTGCTTTGGCTGGTGCAATTATGTCAAATGAAACTGATTATCCTTTTAATCTTGATATATGTGGATATAATTATACAGAAGATCGCTATGCAATGGATCATCAGAAGTATCCTAATCGAGTACTTTATGGTAGTGAGAACGGTTCAGGCTTGGATGCCTGGAAAGTTGTTCGTGATAGCAAATATATTTTTGCTCAGTTTATCTGGACAGGTATTGACTATTTAGGAGAGTCAGGAAAGTGGCCTTCTCGTGGTTTCTATACTGGTCTGCTTGATTTTGGTGGGTATCCTAAACCAAGAGGCTATTTTAGAAGGGTCATGTGGTCTGAAACTCCTTCAGCATATATTGGTACTTATATTCCTCGTAAAGAAGCGTTTGAGAGTAATAAAAGGCATCTTTCAGAAGATGCCTGGCCTAGCTGGAATTATAAGGAGGGACAAATAGTCCGTGTTGTGAGCTATACAAACACACCACAGGCTCGTTTATTACTCAACAACAAACAAATTGGAGAAACAAAGTCCTTTGACGAAGAAACATTTATTACCTATTGGGATATTCCTTTCTCACCGGGTAAGCTGACTGTTGAAGGTTTGGATAATTCAGGGAAAAAGTTATGTTCCTATGATATTCAGACTTCTGGCCGCCCTTACGGAATTATTGCAACTCCAGATATTACCAATATTAGCAAAGAACGTGGTGTTACGCAGATTGAGATAAATATTGTAGATGAAAATGGCATTCCGGTTTTCTTGTCGGATGACGAATTGACCTGTTCTGTAGAAGGACCTGTACGTCTTCTTGGTTTAGAATCAAGTAATAACTCTGATATGGGAGACTACAAGGATAATAAACAACGCGTTTTTCATGGCCGGTTGATAACCTATATTCAAGCTATAGGTGAAAAGGGTACTGCAAAAGTAAAGTTCAGTGCACCTTGGTTGAAATCAACAACAGTAAATATAGATATCAATTAAAGATAACCAGAAAGCCGATTTATTATCGGCTTTCTGGTTAATTTAGCTAGCTCCGGATTTGCTTTATTGAGTCTTTACTTTATTAAAGTTCATCAAAATATGTTTTTTGAAGCGTTTGTCCACCCTTATAACTATAAATTGAACCTCAGATTGAATCAAAAGTCTTATATTTGTTCCATTATTACGAAAATACAAAGTAATTATAATCATATTTAATACAATAAAAGACATGAGAAAATCCCTATTTTTCAGCACTCTGCTTGCTGTGAGTCTATCAACATCGGCACAGAAGAAAGCGACAATTGAAATTCACCCTGAGCAAGGGACACAAATGATTAGTAAACATATTTACGGGCATTTTGCGGAGCATCTCGGAAGCTGCATTTATGGCGGACTTTGGGTGGGAGAAAAATCGGACATACCTAATACAAAAGGTTACCGTACCGATGTTCTTGAAGCATTAAAGAAGCTGCATATTCCGAATCTTCGCTGGCCGGGTGGATGTTTTGCTGATGAATATCATTGGATGGATGGTATTGGCCCGAAGGAGAATCGTCCTAAAATGGTGAATAATAACTGGGGTGGAACGATTGAGGATAATAGTTTTGGTACACACGAATTTCTGAACCTGTGTGAACTATTGGGATGTGAACCTTATATTAGCGGAAACGTGGGAAGCGGCACAGTTGAAGAACTTGCTAAATGGGTGGAATATATGACCTCTGATGGTGATAGCCCAATGGCTAATCTTCGTAGAAAGAATGGTCGTGACAAGGCCTGGAAAGTTAAGTACTTAGGTGTTGGCAACGAAAGCTGGGGTTGTGGTGGTAACATGGAACCTGCTTATTATGCAGACTTATTCCGTCGTTATTCTACTTATTGCCGTAATTATGATAGTAACCAGTTATTTAAAATTGCCAGTGGTGCCAGTGACTATGATTATAAATGGACTGAGACTTTGATGCAAAAGGATGCTAGCAAGATGGATGGTATTTCTCTTCATTATTATACTTGCAAAGGCTGGAACGGAAGTAAGGGCTCAGCTACTAATTTCTCTAAAGATGATTATTACTGGACTATGGGTAAGTGTCTCGAAATTGAGGATGTGGTAAAGAAGCATATTGCTATTATGGATAAGTATGATGCTAAAAAGAAGGTGGGCTTGATGGTTGATGAATGGGGTACATGGTGGGATGTAGAGCCAGGTACAAATCCTGGACATCTTTTCCAGCAAAATACCTTGCGTGATGCTTTTGTAGCTGCTCTTACGTTGAACGTGTTTAATAAATACGGAGACCGGATTCAGATGGCCAATATAGCTCAGGTTGTTAATGTGCTTCAATCTATGATTCTGACTAAGGGGAAACAGATGGTGTTGACTCCGACTTATTATGTGTTTGACATGTATAAAGTGCATCAAGGTGCCACCTATCTACCATTGAATCTGACTTGTGACACAACGAAGCTTGATAACAAACGTGCTGTTCCTGCATTGAGTGCTTCTGCATCCAAAGACGCAAATGGAATCATTCATATTACTTTGGCTAATACTGATCTTGATAATAGTGAAGACGTAGATATTAGTATTCCTTCATTTAAAGCTGCAAAAGTGAATGGACGGATTCTTACTTCAAAAGGGATAGATGATTATAATGAATTTGGTACCCCGGAAAAGGTACAGCCCAAAGATTTTAAAGATGTGAAGGTTTCTAAACAAGGACTTAAAGTGAAAATGCCTGCAAAGTCAATTGTTGTGTTAGAGATTAATTAATGACGATAAAGGGTGCTTTTGAATTAAATAATAAAAAAAAGCTTAGCTGTATCAGCTAAGCTTTTTTTATATAGTAGAAAATTAATTACTGATCTTCTTTCTTTGGAGGACGTGGAGTTAAAGCCTTCTTAGAAAGTTTAAACTTACCAGTCTTAGCATCGACGTCGATTAGCTTAACTTCAATTTCGTCACCTTCCTTGATTCCAGCTTCTTCAACAGTTTCAAGACGTTTCCAATCAATTTCTGAGATGTGAAGCAATCCGTCTTTTCCTGGAAGGAATTCAACGAATGCACCATAAGGCATAATTGAGCGAACTTTACCTTTGTAAACTTCACCAACTTCCGGAACTGAAACAATGCCTTTGATTAAGCGCATAGCATTCTCAATAGCAGCTTTGTTTGTTCCTGAAACTTCAATTTTACCAACACCTTCAACTTCTTCAATGGTGATAGTAGCACCAGTTTCTTCCTGCATTCCCTGAATAATCTTTCCACCAGGGCCGATAATTGCACCGATGAATTCTTTAGGAATAATCAATGTTTCGATGCGTGGAGCATGGTCTTTCAAATCAGCGCGTGGCTCTTGAATTGTTTCCATTATCTTGCCAAGAATGTGCATACGGCCTTCTTTAGCTTGATTCAGGGCTTGTTCCAGAATGTCAAAAGAAAGTCCGTCTACCTTGATATCCATCTGAGTAGCAGTAATACCGTCTTTTGTTCCTGTAACCTTGAAGTCCATATCGCCTAAGTGGTCTTCGTCACCCAAGATATCAGATAACACAGCAAATTTATCTTCTCCTGCGTTTTTAATTAATCCCATTGCGATACCTGAAACTGGTTTTTTAATCTTCACACCAGCATCCATAAGAGCTAATGTTCCGGCACATACTGTAGCCATTGAAGAAGAACCGTTTGATTCAAGAATCTCAGATACTACACGAACTACGTAAGGATAGTTATCAGGAATTATATTTTTTAAAGCCATGTGAGCCAGGTTTCCGTGTCCAATTTCACGACGACCTGTTCCTCTTTGAGCTTTTGCTTCACCAGTACAGAATGGAGGGAAATTATAGTGTAACAAGAAACGTTCTTTTCCTTTTGTCAATACATTATCGATGATTTTCTCATCCATCTTAGTACCTAAAGTAACAGAAGTCAAAGATTGAGTTTCACCACGGGTAAAGATAGCAGATCCGTGAGGTCCAGGTAAGTAACCTACTTCACTCCAGATAGGACGAATTTCTGTGGTTTTTCTTCCATCAAGACGTTTTCCTTCATCAAGGATGCAACGACGCATAGCTTCTTTTTCCACATCATGATAATATTTGCTGATCAAAGCACCTTTTTCAGCTAATTCTTCATCAGTGAACTGAGCTTTGAATTCATCGCGGATAGCATTGAATGCATCTTCACGTTCGTGCTTATTCTTATTTCCGGAAGCTGCAATTGCATATGATTTGTCATAACATGCATCATGAACAGCCTTGCGAAGATCGTCATCATTTACTTCATGGCAATATTCACGTTTTACTGTTTTACCTACAGCTTCGGCTAATTCCATCTGAGCTTTGCAGTGAACCTTGATTGCTTCGTGAGCAACTTTCATTGCTTCCAATAGTTCAGCTTCTGAAACTTCTTTCATTTCACCTTCAACCATCATGATGTTTTCATAAGTTGCGGCAACCATGATATCCATATCAGCTTTTTCAAGTTCAGCGAACGTAGGATTGATAACAAACTTACCATCAATACGTGCAACACGTACTTCTGAAATAGGTCCGTTGAAAGGTATGTCAGAAACAGCTAATGCGGCAGAAGCTGCAAGACCTGCTAATGCGTCGGGCATATCTTCACCATCAGCAGAGAACAGGATGATATTTACATACACCTCTGCATGGTAGTTGTCTGGGAATAGTGGGCGGAGCGCGCGGTCTACCAGACGGCAAGTCAGAATTTCATAATCTGACGTTCTACCTTCTCTTTTTGTAAAACCACCAGGAAAACGGCCAAAGGCTGCGTATTTTTCTTTATACTCTACCTGTAAAGGCATGAAATCTGTTCCGGGAACTGCATCTTTAGCGGCACAAACAGTAGCGAGCAACATGGTGTTTCCCATGCGCAGCATTACAGATCCGTCTGCCTGTTTTGCCAATTTTCCCGTCTCGAGCGTGATGGTTCTTCCATCTCCTAGCTCGATTGTTTTAACAATTGGGTTGATCATAAAAATTGTTTTATCTATTTCTTTCTTTCAAAATTATCGCAAAGATATATATTTCTTATTCTAAGACAGTGGAAATGAGCGAAAAAGTTACTTCGAAATTGCTTTTTTTTTATTTTTTGAAGAGAAGATGGTATGCAAATGCTTTGTCTAAACGTGAAAAGAACTATATTTGCATTTAATTAATTACAAATGAATCGTGCAAATTATAAGAATATATACTATGAAAAAGATTTGTTTATTTATATTTGGAGCTTTGGCTTTAGCATCTTGCAACAAAGAGCCAAAATTTAATATTAAGGGTACTGTAGCCGATGCTGATGGAAAAATGTTGTATTTGGAAGCTTCCGGCATCGAGGGTATTGAATCGTTAGATTCTGTAAAGTTGAAAGGTGACGGTGAATTTAATTTTAAACATTTGCGGCCCGAGTCTCCGGAGTTTTATCGGTTGAGAGTTGGTGATAAGGCAATCAATTTCTCTGTTGACAGCATTGAAACTCTTAATGTTAAAGCAAAATATGGTGATTTCTCTACAGGTTATACTATTGATGGTTCTTTAAATTGTACCAAGATAAAAGAACTGACTCTGATGCAGATCGATCTTCAGAAAAAGATTGATGCCTTAGTTAAAGTGGCTCAACAGAGTAAAATTGCAAATAATGTGTTTGAGGATAGCGTCTCAAAGATTGTAGATAAATATAAGAATCAAGTGAAGACCAGGTATATTTTTGCTGCCCCTAATATGACCTATGCATATTTTGCTCTCTTCCAAAAAGTTAATAATTATATGCTTTTTGATCCAATGAACAGCAAAGAAGATATAAAATGTTTTCAGGCAGTGGCTACTAGCTTAACCAATGCATATCCCAATTCCGACCGTTCTAAAAACTTATATAATATTGTAATAAAAGGACTTAAGAATACCAGAGAAGCGAAAAGAAAGGTAATTGAACTTCCTCAGGAAAAGTTGTCTGAAGCCGGTTTAATTGATATTAATTTGAAAGATATTCATGGAGTATCTCATAAACTGAGTGCTCTGAAAGGAAAAGTTGTGATTCTTGATTTTACTGTTTATCAAGCAGAAAATTCGACGGCGCATAACTTTATGTTACGTGATGTGTATAATAAATATGCTGCTCAAGGTTTGCAGATTTATCAGGTGTCTTTGGATGCGGATGAGCATTTCTGGAAAACTGTAACCGATAAATTGCCTTGGGTTTGCGTTCGTGATGAAGATGGAACTAGCTCAAAATATGCATCATTGTATAATATAAAGAAAGTCCCATCATTCTTCTTAATCAATAGGAATAATGAGCTTAGCGCTCGTGACGAGAATATTAAAAATCTGGAAGCAGAAGTGAAGAAATTGCTTTAATTTGCTAATAATTAAGGCGATTATGTAAAACATGTTACAAAGCATACGATTTTGCTTGGCATATATCAATTAAAAATGTATCTTTGCAGAGTATTAAAATAGAAAGAGGGTTCCGACATGCTTATGTTGGAATTCTTTTTTGTTTATATGACCATTAAATAGCTTATACGCTTAAAGTATTTTATTAATTAATTAAATAAGGAGGATCAAACATGGCTTATATGTCAGAAGAAGGTTACAAGAAATTAGTTGAGGAACTGAGAATACTCGAAACTGTAAATCGTCCTGAGATATCAAGACAGATTGGTGAAGCGAGAGATAAAGGAGACTTGTCTGAAAATGCAGAATATGATGCGGCAAAAGAAGCACAGGGTATGCTTGAAATGAAAATCAATCAATTGAAAAACATAGTTGGAAGTGCAAAAATCATTGATGAAACAAAATTAAAAACAGATTCTGTTCAGATTCTTAATAAAGTGGAGCTTAAAAATCTAAAGAATGGTATGAAGATGGTTTATACTATTGTATCTGAAAGCGAAGCAAACCTTAAAGAAGGAAAACTGTCAGTAAAAACTCCTATTGCTAAGGGTCTTTTAGGGAAGAAAGTGGGTGATATTGCTGAAATATCTGTTCCTCAGGGTAATATTTCTCTTGAAGTAATGAATATTTCTCTTTAACATATAGATGAAGTAATGGCAACAATATTTAGTAAAATAGTAGCTGGCGAAATTCCCAGTTATAAAGTGGCAGAAAATGATTGTTTTTATGCTTTCCTTGATATAAACCCATTAGTCAAAGGACACACATTGGTTATTCCTAAACATGAGGTGGACTATATTTTTGACCTGGAAGATGAAGAACTTGCGGCGATGCATCTTTTTGCAAAGAGTGTTGCCAAAGCCATTGAAAAGGCTGTCCCATGTAAAAGGATTGGTGTTGCTGTGATGGGGCTTGAAGTACCTCATGCTCACATTCATCTTATTCCAATTAATAAAGAATCTGATATGATTATCTCTAATCCAAAACAGAAATTATCAGATGAAGAATTCTCTAAGATTTCTGAATCGATTAAGAGTGTTTGGGAAGCTGAAAATAGACATATATAATAAAAAAAGCGCATGATATATTCCATGCGCTTTTTTTATTATAGTTCGAGTGTTAAATATAATCCTCGCCCATTTTTATCTGAGCATCATTAACAAACTTTCGGATAGAGTTTTCTTCATCTTTCTTGCAGATCAGTAATACATTGTCCGATTCAGCTATCAGGTAGCCTTCCAGATCCTGCAGTACAGCTAATTTTCCTTCTGGCAATACAACGATATTATCTTTGCTGTTATACATTAACGTATCACCTTTAAGAGATACATTTTTATCTTTATCTTTGGGCGAAAGATCGTACAGTGATCCCCATGTTCCAAGGTCGGACCATCCAAAATCTCCCATTAAAACATAAACATTATCTGCTTTCTCCATAATTCCAAAGTCGATTGAGATATTGGGACATGCAGGGAAATATTCGTCAATAAATGCTTTTTCTTTTTCTGTACCATATACACCTTCATCTGCAGTTAATTTGGCTACCAATTCTGGTAGGAGTCCGTTAAATGCTTTTAAGATGGAATTGACATTCCATATAAACAAACCCGAGTTCCAATAAAATTCTCCGCTTTCCACAAAAACCTTTGCTAATTCCAATTCGGGCTTTTCTGTAAATGTTTTTACCTTATAGAAATCTCCTTCTCGTTGCTCGTCAATCTGAATGTATCCATATCCTGTTTCCGGTCTGTTAGGCTTAATTCCTAGTGTAAGCAGGTCGCTTGATTTAGCCGCAAATTTCAACCCCTTATCAATCGATTCCAAGAACTCGCTTTCTTTTAATATAAGATGATCTGAAGGTGCAACCACGATATTGGCATTCGGATTTAATGCATGGATGTGATATGAAGCCCAAGCGATGCAAGGGGCTGTATTTCTGCGAGTTGGCTCCAATAATATCTGGCTGGCGGATAATTGTGGCAGCTGTTCCTGGACTAGAGAAAAGTATAAATCGTTGGTAACGATGAATATGTTTTCTGGTGGTATTATTTTACTGAAGCGATCATAGGTTTGTTGAAGTAGAGAACGGCCAGTACCGAAAAAATCAAGAAACTGTTTAGGGAGGCTTTTGCGACTGAAAGGCCAAAAACGGCTTCCAATACCTCCACCCATGATTACACAATAATTATTGCTGTTTGTCATGATAATAGCTATTTTAAAAGTTTCCGCTAAGTTAGTATTTTTTTTATAGAAAGTGAATTCAACTTTATCTATTTCTATTTCTCCTGATTTTTTTTTGAATAAGACTTGGAAATGTATAAAAAAGCAGTATCTTTGCACTCGCAATTCGCCCAGATGGCGGAATTGGTAGACGCGCTGGTCTCAAACACCAGTGGATTCACTTCCATGCCGGTTCGATCCCGGCTCTGGGTACTTTTTAGAATGAAATAGGCCTGTAAATCGAGTATTTACAGGCCTTTCTTTTTAACTTTGCACCACGATTGCAAAGTTTGGGACTTTTTAAAAGAATGACTTAACCTTAGTTCGAAATAAAAATTAGAATGGTAGAAACATCTGCCCATTCTTTTCAAATTCAACGTTGATAGATGGTTTCTTTGGCAGAAAGGTATATGCAGTCAACCCACCATCAAGTTAGAGATGAAATTAGCAAAGTACCGATCACATACACAACGGACAATACCAGTCCCATAGAATATTGCTGAATTATTTGATTTTATTCTCCAATAAATAAAAACCATTCTCCAATAAATAAAAATCATTGAGGAATAAATCTGAATAATACACCAATTATGATCTTTCCTGGAATGGGTTTTTCAAAAAAAATGCGATTAAGAATATATGCCAAATGATTTCTCTGAAAGTCTCAAGTGATGTTGAAGAATAAGTCTTGATGTTTTCAAAAAGTGTCAAGGCGTTTTAAAGCCTTCCAGCAAGGAGTTTCAGGCCATTTAGAACTTAGTTTGCAAAGGCAATGAATGATCAGTTTATAAAAGCAAACCCATAAAATAATTACAACAAGAATTGGTATAAAACTCTTAATAAAAAGAGTTTTATACCAATTATAATAGTAAATACAATGGACAACAGACACCAAAATGCAAAAAACACTGCCAAAAAAGAGGCAACTTATAACTGAATCATTTGTCCAGGTATTTTATTTGTAAGGGATAACTATTTAATAATCAGTGTCTGCCAGTTCAAAATCGTGGGGTTATAAATATATGTATATAATACACATCCAGCGTCCTTAATAATTTTAAAAAACAGCCTTATTCTAAATTAGTTAAATGCTTAAAGCGGAGAAATAAATACCTCCAAAGGCTTTAAATACTTTTTGTTGATATTGGGGATGTTAAGTTCTATTGTTTCGGTCTTACTCGTATTGGAAGCAATGATGAACTTATGATTCTTGTCTTTTTTCTTAATTACATAATGCAGATCATTCTCGAACTTATTTTCCACCGTTTTCAGATAAACAATATTCAGATTATCAGTTAATTCCTTAATAACCGGTTCCAAAGCATTAAAGACTTCCGGTGAAATTGAACGGTCATTCCAGAATAAAATACCCGTAGCTCCGTGGATAATAGAAGTATATATCTGGCATTTTAATATCTGAACGAACTCTTCTGCAGAGATATCAGAAGGTTTCGCATATCCGTTACCATCAAAAAATAGCCAGACAGGAATGTTGGGGCCGATACCGGCTTTAATAGCATCAACAGTTATACCTGACAAAACGGGATACGTATTGACATCTATAAAGGTGTTCATTCCAAAGACATCACCACAGCCCTGATATTCTTTTGCACATAATCTGATATTCTCAAAGAACAGTTTTTTTAAGGTCTCAAGATCATATTCAGTGTAATTAACTGTTCCGTTATCATAAACCGGCTTTCCGTCATACGCCTGGGAGAATCCAAGTAAAGGTCGTTCCTTTATTATTTTAGCGTCCTTTCCTAAAGCTTCATAAGGAGGTGCTGCAGGCATGGAACCATGATTTTGCAGATAACTTTGTTCAAAAAGATAACAATTACCTCTTGCCCCACCTGCCAAATCCGTATAAACAAGCGTATTCTTTTCATGATTCTTTATCCGCTCATTAATTTTCTTGCCTACAACCGAATGCCAACACCATCCACTCCCTGCTCCTCCGTTCACAATTTCATCAATTGGTGCCCAGATATGATCCACAGGGCCATTTAATGTAATGAGATGACTTATTGTACTATCCAGGGCATTTTCAAACTCTTTGTCGTTTATATGGCTTTTTATATACTGTCTTCTGGCATAATCACTGTCAACACCTTGATTGATGCCTTGAATTTTATCGAGATATTTTTTTAGTGTCTCAGGGAATTTGATTGATCCTGTTATTTCCACCCTTTTATGTAAGTCCTTCTTGTTTCCGGGAGTCATGTAAACCATGTTATAAAGAGGCGTTTTATCCAGATATAGTTTAGCCTTCTTTCTGTAAGTAACAGGATCTTCTTCCATAGAATTAATGGTATATCCGGGCATGTTCCAAAGACCTATAGCAAAAAACTTTTTGTACTTGGTACTTCCTGGAGCTTTCCGTAATACCCATCCGTCCTGATTGAGCTTCCATGCCGATTGTTGTGAAAATGATCCTGAAGTATGAAAACAAAATGCGACTAAAAGAGCCAGAGTCGTGTAAATTAAATTATGATTATTCATAGATGTAATAATTTAGATAAGATGAATTTTATTTAAAATCTAAAAGTCCCGACAAATTCATTAAAAGGATTATTTTTACATGGCGTTAATTTCCAGTACTCCTTTCTTGTTTGTTGCAGGCAATTGTATTACCAGTAATCCTTTGTCTTGCTCTTTTACATTTACTGCCTTATTGTTGAAAAAGACTTTGTATCTGTTTTTTGGATTCATACATAACAATATACTTCGTTGGTGAGCGGCAGTAGCATTGTCAAAACTAAGAGTTGCTTTAAGACTGGAATTATCCTTGTTGAAAGCAAATTCATTGACCATTATTTCAAAGCCGGTGGTAATGGTTCCTGTTTTATAGTATGCGTTAAACCATGGTATAACGGGAGATGATAAACCTCCAAACTGATATAACCCTGCTCCCCGGCCATTATCTATCTGAAAATGTTCGTAGGTATGATAACTTTCATCTGTTTCTCTTTTCCAGGTATCTAATCCTGTTTTGGCTATTTTGTTTGCCAGATCGGGACGATTTAAGTCTAGCATGGTTTTCCACATAAACCATTGGTGTGCCATCCAAACAGCCCCATTCCAATAACCGTCATTTCTAAAATACGGAGCTGACTGATCGACAACAGATATTCCAAAATTCGTCCACATATGTTTCGGTGAGAATATTTTATCCAGTAATATTTCTTCTTGTTGAGGAGAGCAAATACCCGACAATAAAGGATATGCTCCGTCCAACCCCATATTATAATTTTTCCCACTTACTGGATCAATAAAGAAATGGGTAGGATTGCCATCCTTATCATGTTCCATATAACTAAAATAGCCTGCATTCTTATCCCATGTATATTTTTGAATTGCCTTAGAGAAATCATTAATATCTTTATCATATACTTTAATATCCTCTTTCTTATTTAATTCTACTGCCATCATTCTCAATATTTTTGCTTCTCTTATTGCTTGTGCTGTTGTAACGACAGGGGTTATATCTTTTAAAGTAGGATTAGCGTCTAAATGTTTCTGAGGAGGGTAATCATCCCAGCCTCCTGAATTATAGAAGTAATCCCATGTTTCCAGTAAATTACTTTTTAGTTTACGAGTTGTAGAATTTTCATATTTGCCAGATATAAAATCATAGGACTTCTTTACTCTAGGGTAAAAATACTCAAGTAATTCTTTTGACTGTGTTTTGTTGCAAAGATCCTGTAAGGCATATATTTGTACAGGAAGAGGAGTGCCATGTTCTATAAATGCTGATTGACTATTTTTTGGTGTAGTATAAGTATTTAAATACTCAGTGGCAATTTGCTTGTTTATCTCATTCAACCCTAAATTAATAAATCCTCCATCCCACGTATAAAGCATGTCAAACCATTTACCCGGTGAATAGTGTCTTATGAAACTATCCTGTGTGTAGGTTGGGTAAATAATGTTCGTTAACAGGGTAGCCTGCATTATCTTTTGTCCAAGAATATATTGACTGGCACCAGGCCGTAATTCTCCGGCTTCATATAGATTGTCAGTACTTTCCTCTTTTACAGTGCTTTTTAAGTTTTCTAGCCTTTTTAATGAACTTTCAACAGAACTCTTATCACCATTACAAATTAATGCATAGAAAGTCTTTGATGTCTTTGGTTTCATCGATATTGGCCGGATATAGACATTTACATAATATCCGAGATTATTACCCCTCCAGATTTTGGTAAAACGATCAGGAATCTTTTCTTTGAAAAAGTTGTCCAGCTCATCGTTAGCTACTCCTCTTATGAAGGAAGAGTCAGCATCCCATGTTATTCCATAATATGGAGATGCATCCTTATATTTCATGGTAAGGTATTTTTCTTTACTGTTCTCTGTAATCTCCGGAGTATATGATTTCTCTTGTGGAACAATTCTAATTGATGATGAGACATTTGATATCAGAAAACCGTTCAGATCCAGTCCCGGTCCTTCTTTGGAAACAAGTTTAATCTCTTTGTCACCCGGGGTAGCTACGTTATAATCAATTGCAAGCGATTCAAATTCTCCGGTTCCCTTAAAGTTGATAACTTTATCCTGATCTAATCCTGTAAACCTGAAAGTCATGTTTTTTCCTTTATCAGCACGATAAAGAAAAACAATTTTTCCTGTTAATTTATCTGGCTTAATATTTATATTGTAAGTGACGAAATCGCCGGCATCTTTTCCAAAATTCTTTCCTATTATGCGACCGTCAATAAACTCATTGTTTCTTACCTCATCACGCAAACATCCATCATAAACAAGGTAGTCATCAAAACGTTTTATCTTATGTTCCAGTATTTTGTATTGTAAAGCATTATGCCATTCATCACTTTCCGGATTATTGATCTTAAATTTTGGATAATTTGCAGGATAGTTTATGTTACTAAGCAAGTTTATGCTTAGGCTTTGATCCATATCCGAGTTGTTTACATAATCTGCTTTAATAAGCACTGTACAAGTATCAATATTGAAATAAGTTACATCAGCATAAACTTTATCTTTCCATTCCAGTTCGTATCTATATGTTATAAAGGAGTAATTATTGCTCACATTCCATGGGTAATAATCTGATTCATATCGAACATTTGGTATTAATGCCTTACGCTGGTAATAACCTGGCACAACAAAAAAGTCATATCTCATTCCGCTTTTCATATCAGGAATATGGGATATCCCTGCATATCTATTGCTGTAAGGTCCCCATGGAGAAAGACTTGTCAGGTCATGCGTATTATTCATTTTTTGTAAATTGTTCTCAGATAAAAAGAGACGCTGAGAATAAGATGGTAGTGCAATAACTGATAGAAATAATACCGCACAAAATTCTATAAAATGTTTTTTCATATTTTTTTGTATTAGATAGTTATTCAAGGTTCATTTCTTTTAGAAGTATTTTTATACTTCCAAAAGCAAATGTATGAAAAAAAACTAAATATGTTTTTTTTTGATTGATTAATAGTTCTATTTATTTATCATTGAGCTCCCCAACCACTTTTTCATATTTTACAAATATTGTTTTTGAACTTCACCGTTCAATAGTATGTAAACCCTGAGCCTTTATTGTATAGCTTTTTAGCTCTCATGTCAAAAGGGATTCAAGGCACAGCTTTTAAAAATCTTCTTTGTTTACATAAACCTATTTTATTCCTTTGATAGAGTCAGCTAAGAAATTAGTGGCAGATGCTAGATCTAAATGCGTTTTTTAAATTTTGTTGAGGCTGGAGACAAGGACGTATAATCTTGAAGAGCACATTGGAACCGCCTGCATTGGCAACTGGGCGTCTCTTTTGGAGAAGATATTCTTTTCTTTGGATAGATGTTTATGCCTTACTTAACTCGCTTATCATGGTTATTGTAAATATCATACCGATGATGCAGCACAATGTTATCAATAAAAGATTGAGAATCCTGGCTTTTGGTTTGGTTGATTTGTGCAGATTTGAATTAATGTATTCTTTAAAGAAAAGATACAGTGCCGGAACAGATGAACTGGCTAAAAGAAAATCTTCCGGTATCTTAAAAAAATAGACTTTCGTAAAGCCAATCAAAGCCCAATGAGTCAAAAAGAGAACTAAAAAGATATTTACTTTATTTGAAAATGACAGCAACAACCCTATTGTAAATACTGCTACAGAGCAAGGCATAACAGGTGACGTCATCATTGGAAAATGAAGACCGCGGGTAAGGGAGAATAATGGATAAATTAGTGGAAGCAGGCAAAGTAGTATTGATAGTTTGTCATATTTGTAGGTGCGTTCAAAAGGCGTATGACCTATAAATAAATCATATAGCCAGAAAAGAACCATTATCCCCCAGAATACAGCGAAAATGTTATTAAAATTTCTTGGTTCACAATATATGTAGTAGTAAACTATTGCAATCCATGCATTAAGAAATGCGAGAAAAATTTTCATGGCATATTTCACAACCTTTGTTGGGCGCCTGAACAAAGAGATGGTTAATGCAATTGCAATAATTGATATTAGTATCTGATAAACCCAAGTCCCGGCATTATATTGGGCAATTGTATTCCAAAAAATTTCCATATATTCTTAGTTCGTTATATTGTATTGCTTCTTCTCGTTTTAATGAATATGCTTTACTTCGAGATTAAGAAAACAGAGGAACTTAGGCAATCAGCCGCTTTCTCTATTCTCTTTCTATTTCCTTCTCAGGTTCAATAAGGTATAGCAAATTTGGGCGGCAAAATTACAAAAAAATATTTGTCCAATTACAAATATGAAGAATATAATATCAGACTTGACTCTTGCTTTTGTTTTAACGAGGTATGATGTGTTTAAAGCTGGTGCTCAACAAGTGCCGAAAGTTTGTTTGGATGGATATGGTAGATCTCCTTATTAAATTATGGTTGGCCTGTCTCTCCTAGACAGGTCAACCATAATCATTCTTATAGAGCTAATTTAAATGTCTTGGCTATTGTTTTAACCAAATAGATATGGCCTGTAGCAACATTGATTCTAGTTATGTCGTCTGTTACTTTGGTACTTTGCTGTAATGCTCCTAATTCATTATAAATGAAAATTTCATCTCCTAAATCTAATCCTTTAACTACTATTGCATTCTTGTCTACATAAACCTTTATATTGTTTGCTTTGGTTTGAATGATAGAAGTTGACTCTTCTTCAATGATATATGTAAAATCGCTCCAGCCTTCAGTATTTCTATAGGCGGCTGTAGCACCTTGAGGAACATATAATTTGCAGATTGATTTATCTATTCCATAAAAAATAGAAGACGCTGTGTCTGTAGATGTTAGTGTTCTGTTATTTACCAACTTACAACTGGCTTTGATTGATTCTGGCAAGATGGTGGGAGTTGCATTGGGTGGAGTTAACGCCTTACTATGCATTTCTAATAATGCTGTACAACCGTAAAAAGCATTTTGACCAATAGAAGTTACTGTACTGGGGATAATAACGGTTGTTAATCCTTTGCAATTGTAAAATGCACTTTCACCAATCGACGTTACGCTATTCGGTATTGTGTATACTTTAGATTTAGCATTGGGATAAGCAAATAGCTGGTCTTTGTTTTTGTTAAATAAGACGCTTTCAAAAGAAGTGTATGTAGTATTACTTTCGGCAACAACGAACTCTTTTAATGCTGAACAACCAGCGAATGTCTGATCTTCGATTGTGGTTACGCCACTGCCAATATTGATAGAAGTTAATCCTGTGCAATAAGAAAATGCACCTTGACCTATATATGTAACATTGTTTGGTATCGTTATTGAAGTTAACCCAGAACAACCACTAAAAGTAGATTCTTCGATAGAGGTAACGCTGTTTGGTATTTCTATAGAGGCTAGCTTCTTGCAATTATAAAAAGCACTACAAGCAATAGAGGAAATTGTGTTTGGTAAAATAGCAGAAGTTAATTCTGTGCAATCATAAAAAGCGCCGCATGCTATAGATTTAACATTGTTTGGTATTGTAATAGAAGTTAACCCTTTACATTTCTCAAATGTATTTTCACTTATTGAACTAATTGTAGTTGGTATAGCAATCGAAGTCAGTCCTATGCAGCCATAAAAAGCACTGCCGCCAATAGAAGTAACTCCATCTGGAATTGTGATTGACGTTAATCCTGAACAATCATAAAACGCATTCAGATCAATAGTAGCAACACCGCTTGGAATGGTGAGGGAGGTTAATCCTGTGCAACCTTTGAAAGCATTGCTGCCAATATATGTGATGTTTTTTGGGAGAATTAATGTAGTTAGATTGCTTAAATCAAGAAACATGGAGCTTGAAATAGCATTGTTTTTTGTGTAATTTAAATAGTTAAACTCATAAAGGAAAATGTAATAATCTCCCCCTGCTACGATTGTTGCATCTGCCAGATTAACTTTTGTAAGTTTCCCAGTTGTAATATTGTCTTTATAATCTCGCCCAGCCATTTCACGAATAAAATTAATGTCAGTTCCGTTTAAATTTCCGGAAAGAGTCAGATTAGTAATTAAATCTTTTTCTGTAGACGAAATTAATGAAGGCAAAGTACCTGCAGTTTCAACATGCATGATAACAGGTGGTACCTCTTGAGCTTTCAAACTAAAACTTTGGATCAGACAGAACATTACAAAAATGTGTTTACAAATTGTATTTGTTTTCATAATAAAAAGGATTAAAGCTTCCCTGTTCCTTTCGGTTGGCATTATTAATTGAAAAAGAGTAGGAACTAACAATTTGAATTGTACTCTTTTTGTTTATTAGTTATGGCGTATATATGATTTATATATCAGATTTATTTTAATATTTATCCGTTGGCAGAATTGAATCTAGGCATAATAATTTGATAAATACTTTTCGTTAATAAATATTCTTTAATCTTTATTAGAGAAACAAAACAACGTTAAAAATAGTTCATCTAAAAAATGAAAATGCTAAAAAAAATATGATTTTTAATCAGAATATCCATATAAGCTTCTCAATGAGAGGTCTAAGATTGATTAGATTTTGATTTTGAAGCAGGAAAATTTCTTTTTGTTTTTTTTCTGTCATTATTGCAACTTTTCACCGTCATTGGTCTGTAATATTGGGATATCCTCTCTTAAGTGACTAACACTGATAGCACTATCATATCATCAAAATACAGCCATACTTCTTTTAAATATGATACTTTAAAGTTTTCCTGATAAAATGTTTATAATTATTTATTTGTCATTCTTTTAACTTAATTAACTGACAACACCTGTTAATGGTATGTTTTTTGTTTCTAAAAGATTGCTCGCGAATTTACACGAACATTTATTTAAAAATATAAATTCAATTTAAAATTTAAAGAAAATGGGAGCTGCAGGAAACAAGAAACCCAAAAAAGGGGCAGACAAGTCAAAAAACAAATCAGAGTATCAAATGGAAAAAGCTTCTACTGAAGGTGGTAAACACAAAAAGAAATTGTAGTTCCATTTATTATTTAAGAATAATCCATCAAAGTTTTCTATTTTGATGGATTTTCTTTTTATGTTTTACATCCGTCAAAATGCAATAGATATCGAGTATTTTGAGCAACGATACTTCGAAGCTGCTACGAATTGGGCCTGTTATTACATTTTTTAAATGGAAGAATTAATAATATCATTATCTTTGCGTTATTCAACTTAATTCCATGGAAAGAAGAATGATTTTTAACAGGATACTTATCTGGCTGCTAAGATTTCGGCACCGGAAGGGATATGGAGTGCATTCTCCTTTTGCTTTTAACTTAATCACCGGAGTTATTTACGAGAAGAGTCCTTACTATGATTACCAGTATTTAAGAGAAATTATCCGAAAGGAACGCAAAAACTTGCCTACTTTATGGAAACGTTATCTAGAAAATCGAAGAATCTGTGAACTACTTTTTAGACTGGTTAACTATGCTCAGCCTTATACTATCCTGGAGATTGGAACTTTTGCCGGAGCAAGCAGTGTCTATCTATCTTGTGCCAGGAAAAAGGCGCGATTTATTACTTTGGATGTGAAATCCCCTGCAAATCAGTTGGCTGCTAGTTTATTCAAGCATTATAGAAGCAAAATAGGTTATAGGATTGGAGAAGTTCCGATTCTTGTTTCTGAAACGGTATCAGAATTTGATACCTTGGATTTTCTACTTTTGCATGCTGGAGATTATCCTTTGAGCACTGTTCAAAATATGTTTGAAAACTGCCTGAGTAAGAGCAGCCCTCGTTCTGTCTTTGTGATACAGGATATCTACTCTTCTTCAGCCTTAAAAAAATGGTGGAAAGAGCTTGTGGATGACGAGCGGTTGGGAATTACATTTGATGTTTATGATATAGGTGTCATTTTTTTTGATAAAAAGAAGATAAAGCAGCATTATATTGTTAACTTTTAGTATGTTTGTGAGATAACATAAACGGAATAACAGAATCACCATGAGAAAAAGCGTAGTATATACCAGAACAGGAGACGAAGGAACTACCGGATTAATAGGTGGAACGAGAGTGTCTAAAACAGATGTTCGTTTGGAATCGTATGGCACGATAGATGAATTGAATGCTCATTTAGGTTTACTGGCAACATATCTTGAAGATGAGGCTGATAAAAAGTTTCTTTTAAGAATACAGAATAAACTTTTTATTGTAGGTTCTTATCTGGCCACTGATCAGAATAAGACTACGCTAAATCAGTCCAGCATCATTCTTTTGTCTGATATAGAAGCGATAGAACTGCAAATAGACATGATTGATGAACAATTGCCGCCTATTAATCGTTTTGTGATACCTGGCGGATGTCGTGAAGCTGCGCTTTGTCATATTTGCCGGACTGTTTGCCGGAGAGCAGAAAGACGTATATTATCGCTGTCGATAACCTGTGCTGTAGATAAAAATATTATTGCATTTATCAACCGTTTATCCGATTATTTGTTCCTTTTATCTCGAAAACTGAATATAAGTAATAATAACAATGAAATATTTTGGGATAAAGCTTGCAAATGAGATTATTTATTATACTTTTGCGAAAAAATTAAAACACGAGTTTAGTAATCATTTTTAATACTAAAGACTATGTATTGGACATTGGAATTGGCATCTAAACTGGAAGATGCGCCTTGGCCTGCTTCCAAGGATGAACTTATCGATTACGCTATGCGCTCTGGCGCACCTCTTGAAGTGATAGAAAATCTTCAGGAAATGGAAGATGAAGGTGAGATATATGAAAGTATAGAAGATATTTGGCCGGATTATCCCAGCAAAGAAGACTTCTTTTTTAATGAAGAAGAGTATTAATCAAACTTATTACAAGGAAGGTATTGAAAACTACCTTCCTTTTTTGTTTAGTCCTTTCTTCTTTTTCGTTTTTTCGTCTTTTGTGTCTCATTATATGGTAAGTAACACAATTTATTGATCTTTTGACAGTTAATAAAAGTAGTTTTGATTAGAATGCATGAATGATAATTAAAAAATTTCTTTTGTTTTATTTTGCTTTGCTTTGCAGCCTTGCTGCAAGTGCACAGTTTGATGCGCAGTTCAGTCAATATTGGGCAGTAACTGGGTATTATAATCCTGCGTATGCCGGACAAACGGATAAATTAGCTATCTCTGGAGCCTATAGCCAGCAGTTGATGGGCTTTACCAATGCACCTAAATCAATGTATCTGGGTGTTGATATGCCATTTAACTTTCTTGGACGGAAGCATGGCGTTGGTGTCATTCTTTTCAGTGAAGGAATTGGTCTTTTTAGAAATCAGATGTTTGGGTTGCAATATTCTTATAAAAAACAGATTGGCAAAGGTCAGCTGGGAATAGGAATGGAGGCTGGTGCACTAAACATCTCTTTCGATCCGACTAAAATTTATTTGGGAGACCAGACTAATGATGATGCTTTCCCGACTGCTTCCATTAGTGGAATGGGAATGGATGCCGGAGCTGGTGCATTTTATACACATCCAGATTATTATGCCGGAGTTTCGGTTACTCATATTACCGGTCCAACTATATTGATGGGTGAAAATAACGAGTTTAAAGTGGATCCTACCATTTATTTAACAGGTGGATACAATATTAAAACCAGAAATCCGTTAATTCGGGTACAGCCATCTTTCTTGTTGAAGAGTGATCTGGTCTCTACGAAAGTTGACTTAACAGGGCGATTGTTCTACGATTATAATGAAAAAACCTTTTATGGAGGCCTTTCTTATAGTCCTGGTACATCAGTTGCATTTTTGGTTGGAGCAAAAATAAAGAATATTACTGTGGGCTATGCATACGATATGTTTACGTCGCAAATAGGAGCCGGGAGTGGAAGTCATGATCTGTTCTTTAATTATTCAACAGACATGAATTTCTCGGGACGCAGTAAAAATAAACATAAAAGTATACGTATTTTATAAGAAAATATGAAAAAAATCTTATTCATAGCAAGTATAGTCATTGCAGTTGCATTAAGTTCATGTGGAGGTCCTATTGGTGAATCTTCCAATGGGGGCGAATTAACGGGTGTCAGTGCAATGGCATGGGACGAACCTGCACCTTATGGCATGGTGCTTATCAAGCGAGGATCTTTTAAAGTTGGCCCGGACGAAGCCGATAGTCTTTGGGGAAAAACGGCTCCAACCAAGGAGGTTTCTGTTGATGCTTTCTGGATGGACGAAACTGAAGTAACCAACTCTAAATACAAACAGTTTGTATTCTGGGTACGCGATTCTATTATTCGTGAACGTTTAGCTGATCCGGCATATGGAGGTAACGAAGTTTACAAGATTGCTGAAGACAGGGAAGGAAATCCTATCAAACCTCATTTAAACTGGACAAGACCTATTCCATGGAAGCGTGCAACAGAAGAAGAACAGGCTGCTATTAAAAGTGTATATATGGTTCATCCCGTTGAAGGAAACTCAATGCTTGATGCAAAGCAGATGAATTACTATTATGAATATTATGATCATACGCAGGCTGCACTTCGCAAAAACAGATTAAACCCTGCTGAAAGAAATAGAAATACAGATGTTCCTGTGAATTATGATGAGGTGGTAATGATCTCAAAGGATACTGCATACATAAATGAGGAAGGGAAGATTGTTAATCAGACTGTTACGCGCAGACTCTCTTCTTTATATGATTTCCAGAATAGTTATATTGTAAACATTTACCCTGATACTACTTGCTGGGTGAATGATTTTCAGAATTCATATAACGAGCCATATATGAAGCTTTATTTCAGCCATCCAAGCTATAATGATTATCCTGTCGTTGGTGTATCATGGGAGCAAGCTAATGCTTTTTGTGCATGGCGGACAAATTACTTTTTAGCTGGCTTACGCGGAGTGGCTCGTCAGATTCAGCGTTATCGGTTGCCAACTGAAGTAGAGTGGGAGTTCGCTGCAAGAGGACAGGAGGATAGTCCTTATCCATGGAAATCGAAAGATACAAAATCGGATAAAGGCTGTTTCTATGCAAACTTTAAACCGGATCGGGGTAATTATACGAAAGATGGAAATCTGATTGCTACAAAGGTGGGTTCTTATTCCCCTAACTCAAATGGGTTGTATGATATGGCAGGTAATGTTTCCGAGTGGACTTCTACGGTTTATACGGAAGCCGGAGTAACTTCTATGAATGATATGAATCCTGAACTGAAATATAATGCGGCAAAAGAGGATCCTTATATGATGAAGAAAAAAACGGTTCGAGGTGGCTCTTGGAAAGATGTGGCTGCATTTATTCGTTCGGATGCGCGTTCTTATGAATATCAGAATGAAAGCAGGTCTTACATTGGATTCCGTTGTGTAAGAACACAGATTGGTTACAATAAAAAAGGAAAATAACTATGGGTATTGATAATAAAAGAAGGGGTTTATTCCGCAGATTGGAGGATTTCCTTGCTAGCTATAAAGGAAAAGTTGTGCTGAACTATGCTTATAGTTGGGGTGCTTCTATCGTAATTACAGGTGTGTTATTTAAGTTAACCCATTTACCGGGTGCAAATCTTATGCTGTGGATTGGTATGGGTACTGAGGTACTTGTGTTTTTTATATCAGCTTTTGACCGTCCTTATAAATCGTATAAGTGGGAGAGCGTGTTTCCAAATATAAAGATTTCCGGTACAACTCATTCTAAGCAAAAGGAGTGGCCTGATGATGATAATGGAGATGAGGAAAATAATCTTCCTGGAGTTGTTGAACAAGCGATTAGTCAGCCGGCTGCAGCTCAAAAAGTCGTAAACGTTGGGACATCACAACCTCTGCCTTCTCAGGGTGTAGCATCATTTGTACAGGGAACAGCTCAGCCTGCTTCGGCAGGTGTACAGGGAGCATCGGTAATTGGTGGCGGGAACGTTGTGTTCGTGGGTGGTGCACCTATGCCAAACGGTGAAGATTGGGCGTCTGGAATTAGTGGCGAAGTTGCGGCAAATTCGCCGGAAGTGGCTGATGCAACAGCTGTGTACCTGACAAAACTGGAATCAATGGCAGATACTTTGGAACGTTTCAACTCGGCAACTAATGCATTGGCTGAAGTTTCGGATACCCTGCTGAGATCTTATAAGAGCATAAGCGATAATTCGGACTCAATTACCACTAATTCACAGGGATATGTAGATCAAATGCAATCTCTGAATCGAAATTTGATGGGATTGAATACCATTTATGAAATTCAGCTGAAGAGCATCAGTTCTCAGATTGATACCATTGATAAAGTAAATATTGGTTTGACCCATATCAAAGAAATGTATGAGGGATCAACGGGTAATAGTGAAAAGTTCAATGCTGAAGCCGAAAAGATGGCACAGCAAATAGAAGAATTAAACAAAGTTTATGCCCGCATGCTGAAAGCTATGACGGTGAACATGAATAATCAACAACAATTATAAATATAGTAGATAATTATGGCTTCAATTGGACCAGAGTCTCCACGGCAGAAGATGATAAACTTAATGTATCTCGTTCTGATGGCTTTGTTGGCTTTGAATGTTTCCTCGGATGTGCTAAATGGCTTCTCACTGGTAGATGAGAGCTTGAATAGATCTACGGCTAATTCAACAACACAGAATAAGTCATTGTATAAAGATATGGCCGATTTTCTGGCAAAGAATCCGGAAAAGGTACAGGAGTGGTTTAATAAAGCTCAGTATGTACGAAAAATGTCCGACTCTCTTTATCAATATGTTGATGAATTGAAATTCAAAATAGTTAAGGCTGCTGATGGTGATGAAGCTAATGTAAGGGATGTGAAGAATAAGGAAGACCTGGAAGCTGCAAATTTTGTAATGTTAGCTCCGGGTACCGGACAAGGGAAGAGATTATACAATGCGATAAACAAATATAGAAAAGCGATTCTTACTATGGTTGTTGATAGTACGCAGAAGCAGATTATTAATAATAATCTTAGTACGAAGGTTCCCCGAAGAGCAACAACTATAGGAAAAAACTGGCAGGAATATATTTTTGAGAATACTCCTGTAGCAGCGGCTGTTACTTTACTGACTAAGTTACAAAATGACATTCGTTACGCTGAAGGGGAGGTGTTGCATACATTAGTGAAAAATATCGATGTAAGAGATATTCGTGTAAATGAGGTAAATGCTTATGTTATTCCTAATGCTCAGACAATTGTTCGAGGAGGAAAATTCAGTGCTCAGGTTATCCTGGCAGCGGTCGATTCCACGCAAAAACCTTCTGTATATATTGGAAACAGATTATTGCCTGCTGGACGGAATGGGTTTTATGAAACAATTTGTAATAGCACTGGCAACTTTAATTTGACCGGTTATCTGGAATTAAACCGGGGTAACGGAGATATTCTAAGACGTAATTTCTCTCAGAAATATACGGTCATAGATCCGTCGGCAACTGTTTCGGCTACAATGATGAATGTGCTCTATGCTGGATATGACAATCCAATGAGCGTTTCCGTTCCGGGAGTTCCAAGTCAGAACGTGCAAATGACGGTAACAAATGGAAATGGATCAATAAGAGCAGTGTCTGGAGGATATATAGTCCGTCCTTCCAAAGTTGGTCAGACAAACTTTGCTGTTACGGCAAATGTGGGAGGAAGGTCTCAACTGATGGGCAATTTTGAATATCGGGTACGTCAGTTGCCTGATCCAATGCCATTTATTGAATATGAAGGTACTGCGGGGAATCCTAAAAGATATCGTGGAGGAACTGGTTTCTCGAAGGCTCTTTTGATGGGTACTGAGGGTATTGGGGCTGCTATAGATGATGGATTGCTGAATGTGAATTTCCGTGTTCTTAATTTTGAAACTATTTTCTTTGATAATATGGGAAATGCTGTACCAGAGGTATCAGCTGGAAGTAAATTCTCTGCCAGACAAAGAGATGTATTCCGTAAATTATCTCGCGGAAAACGATTCTATATTTCACGTGTGAAAGCGGTTGGTCCTGATGGTATTGAACGCTTGCTACCTACAACTCTAGAAGTAATTGTAAATTAATAAAATACGAATATATGAAACGCTTTATATGTATCATGGTTTTTCTTTGCACTGCACTTGGTATACATCAGGCTACAGCGCAACCAAAAGCGCGTAAAGCTAAGCAAGAGGCAAAAGAATCCAGTGGATCTACACTTTCTGTAAGAGCGCAAACACAATATACCGGACAAATTGCAATGCCTCAGGAAGTACCCTGGAAAAGGGAGATTTATAGGGCCCTTGATTTAAAGAAGGAGAAGAATACTGCATTATATTACCCGGTTGAACCTATTGGTGATAGAATGAATCTTTTCACTCTTATCTTTAAGTTACTGGCAGACGGGAAGATTCCTGCTTATGAATATAGGCTGGATGGTAATGAAGTGCTGACAGCAGAAAGTAAAGTAAAGCTGAAAGATGTACTCGATCGTTTCCACATCTATTATCAAACAAAGAAAGAAAGTGGAAGTAAAGATACTCTTTACTCTGTAGATAATAGTGATATACCAAGTAATGAGGTGCTCAGTTATTTTATGAAAGAAGTATGGTATTTTGATCAATGTTCGTCTACCTATAATTCAAAAGTGATTGCCATCTGCCCTGTACTTCATCGTTCCGGTGATTTTTCAATGGATATAACTAAATATCCTATGTTCTGGTTAAACTATAGTGATCTTAGTCCTTACCTGGCACGAATGAATGTGATGACCAGCAATTTGAATAACACGGCAAGTATAAGCATGGATGATTATTTCACTACCCGTCAATATAAAGGGGATATCTATAAAACAACCAATATGTTGAATCAAACTCTTGCACAGTACTGCACTACGGATAGTGCTATGGTCAAAGAGCAGAAAAAGATAGAAGGTCAGCTAAAGGCGTTTGAAGAACATCTGTGGGTGAGCTCTTCTGATACTACCACGGTAGCAGTGAAGAAAAATGTAGAAATGAAGAAGTCTGCTGTAATAACAACTGATAAATCTGTAAAAAAGAGCTCCAGAAGGAAAAGTGAAACGACTCCTAAGGTAAAGGTTAAGAAGGAAAGCTCCTCATCCTCTTCTGCTCCTAAAGCTTCTGTACGTCGTCAAAGAAGGTAGAGATTTATCGTAGAGGGTACACTGAATATGTAAGAGTGAATAGTTAACTCTAGTTTATAAAGGAATAAAAAAGTGGCAGATAATACTATCGCCACTTTTTTATTGTGTTGTTCACAACGTTTATTACTAATAAATTCTTATTATCTGTGTGGAACCCCGTATTCTTTGGCACTAATGCTGTCAATTGGAATTTCCCAGATCTTCACATTCTTCACTGCGGGGTCTGAATATTCAAAGGTTTTGTCTGAATAATGGCTCATAATAATATTTAGGGACTCTCGTTTATCTTCCAGATTTTCAATGAAGTGTACCTTACCACGACATATTATACTCTTAGCTTTCATTCGATAGCTGCAGGCAACTTTTGGATGCTGAAATACCAGTTCGTGATCAATACTAAATGTTATGCAAACATTGTTGTTATGCTGTAGTATATCTATGGAATGCCCGGTGGGACCGGAATGCAAATAAATAACCCCATCCTTATATCCAAAATTCATAGGGATAACATAAGGAGCGTTCTGACTGTCAACCATCCCTACAAAGCATATATCACATCGGGAAATGATTCCTTCAATTTTTTCCTGTTCTTCTAATATTACTGTTTTCATTTTCTAGGTCTGTCTGTCTGTTTTGTCCAATGCACTTTAGCTAGTTCAAATCCGAGATTGACAAGGCGATAAACTATCGGACGGAGCTTCTCATTATCTATTATAGGTTTGCGATAAAGAATCCATAAATTAGTTTGAGATGGATTAGAAACAACAGCCCACTGATAATCTTTGTCAAAATCAATAATCCAATAATTACCTTTAAACGGCCAATGAAATTGTACTTTAAACTTAGCATTTCCGGAGTCCGGAATAACATAAGCCTTTCCTTTTATTTCGCCGTATTTATTAGACTTTTCATATCGGTTTATTATATCTATATAGCCATCTTTTGGAATATACTCAGCTGAAACATTGCTGATACCTTTCTCATACCAGTGAGAGTATCGGCCAATCTCATACCAGATACCTACATATCTATCAATTTCAATATAGGGCACAGCATCTATTTTGGGGGCTCTCTTCATATTTCCTTATTTATACTTTAAGAAACAATTCCGGTAGAAAATGGTTTTATCGAAATTTAAAATGTGAAATTTTATTTTTTAATCATTTATCTAAATCAACTAAAGCAAAATCAAGCTGCTTCTTTTCTATGTTTGCGCGTGCAACTTTTATTGTGATAGAATCTCCCAAACTATATGTCCGATGTTTCTTACGACCCTTCAAACAGTAGCTCTTTTCATCAAATTCATAATAGTCATCGTCCAGGTCACGAATAGGAACCATTCCTTCACATTTGTTTTCATTTAGTTCCACATATAATCCCCATTCTGTAACGCCTGAAATTACTCCGTCGAAAGTTTGTCCAAGACGTTCGCTCATGAATTCTACTTGCTTATATTTAATTGAAGCGCGTTCTGCGTTTGCTGCAATTTGTTCCATATCAGAACTGTGTACACAAAGATCTTCATATTTGGTTTCTGAAACAGTTCTTCCTCCATCCAGATATCTGGTAAGCAGACGATGAACCATCAAGTCCGGAAAACGACGGATTGGTGAAGTAAAGTGAGTATAATAATCAAAAGCAAGTCCATAGTGTCCAATGTTGTGAACGGAATATTTTGCTTTCTGCATTGCACGTATTGATACTGTTTCAATAAGATTCTCTTCATTCTTCCCTTGAACGTCATCTAACAGGTGGTTAATAGACTTTGAAATATCAGTCTTTGTGCCACTTGTGCGGAGTTTATATCCAAATCGAGCGATAAACTGTGATAGGTTGTCTAGTTTATCGGGGTCTGGCAAGTCATGAATACGATAAGGTAATACCTTTGCATTCTTATCTTGTGGAACTTTTCCAATTTTCTCTGCCACAGTTTTATTTGCCAGAAGCATGAATTCCTCAACTAATTTGTTTGCGTCCTTAGAATATTTGAAATAAACGCTGATAGGTTTCCCTTTCTCGTCAATTTCAAACTTCACTTCATAGCGGTCAAAGTTTATGGCTCCGGCTGAATATCTTTTATCACGGAGAATTTTAGCGATGTGATCCATTGCCAGAACCTCTTCTTTATAATCGCCTTCTTTTGTCTCAATAATGTTTTGAGCTTCTTCGTAAGTGAAACGTCGGTCCGATTTAATAATAGTATGCACAATACGGGAATCTTTTACCTCTCCTTTTTCCGTAATATCAAAGATTACAGAATAAGCCAGCTTCTCTTCGTTAGGGCGAAGCGAGCAGATGAAGTTACATAAACGTTCAGGTAGCATAGGGATGGTGCGGTCTACCAGATAAACCGATGTTGCACGTTTCTCAGCCTCTTTATCAATGATGCTTCCTTCTTTTACATAATGAGATACATCGGCAATATGAACTCCGACTTCCCATAGTCCGTCTTTTATTTTGCGGATGGAAAGGGCATCATCAAAGTCTTTTGCATCTTTAGGGTCAATGGTAAATGTTGTTACATTGCGGAAATCTTCCCGTTTGGCAATTTCCTCTTCCGATATTTCAGCAGGAATCTTATCAGCAGCCTCTTCAACAGTCTTTGGGTAAACATAAGGAAGGCCAAACTCAGCTAAGATGGCATGCATCTCTGTTGTGTTCTCTCCGGCAACTCCCAGTATATCTATTACCTGACCAATGGGATTCTTTGCCTTATCCGGCCATTCAATGACCTTAACCACAGCTTTGTCACCAGTTTTTCCACCTTTAAGCTTTTCCTTTGGGATAAAGATGTCGTTGGCAAGCGTACGGTTCTCTGTTACAAGGAATGCATAAGAATTAGCAACCTCTAAGGTCCCTACAAAAGTGTCATTAGCGCGTTCCAGAATTTCAATAACTTCCCCTTCTGCTTCGTGGTTCTTACGTTTTGCATAGAAAGCCATACGCACGCGGTCATTGTTCATTGCATGAGCAGAATTACGCTCTGCCACGAATATTGGTTCTCCGCCTCCGTCGGGGATAAAAGAGTTCTTTCCATTGCTTTTGCGTTGGAAGATACCTGTCATCTCTGTTCCGCGGTTGTTCAGTTTGTATTTTCCTTTATCTACCTCGGAAAGGTAATCATCCGCAAGCATCTCGTAAAGAATATCCATACACAACATCTTGAGAGGATGCGTGATTAAATTCAATTCTGCAAAAATATATTTTAAAGGAAGAACTTCTGCCGATTTACTTTGAAACAGATTCATTAGCAATTCTGCCAATTGGGCTTTCTTCATTCTTTTTCCTGCTTTCTTTTTATCTTTTTTTGCCATAAATGGATTTTTTTTGGTTCTGATTACAAAGTAAATAAATTATTGCTTTTGATGTGCGTCATTTTTGAGAAAGTTCTTTTATATATTCGAAAAATATGTGATTCAATTCATAAAATGAATTAAAATATTATCTTTGCCAAACAGATTAGTAAAATAATAGTGATAGAATGTTATTTGCTCCGGTTTTAATAGAGTATACTTGTGATTAAATGTTTTACTCTTTTGAGGATATTACGGAGATAATTCTAAGATGGTTATTGAGTGAGCCCTTAAATAGTAATGACAGAGAATCAGATTGGTATGAACGGAAGTGTTTTAGTAACCGGAGCAAGTGGATTTATTGGTAATTTCTTAATAAAGGAAGCCTTGAAAAGGGGATACGATGTGTGGGCTGGAGTAAGGGCAACAAGTAGTCTGGAAGGATTGCAAGCTACTAATATTAATCTGATTGAACTGGATTTTGCACACCCTGCAACACTTAAGGTACAACTGTCTGACTTTAAGGAGACTAATAGAAAATGGAACTATATTATACATACGGCAGGTGTAACAAAATGCAAGAATAAGAATGATTTTGATAAAGTGAATTATACTGGGACAAAAAACTTTATTGAGACTCTGAATCTGCTGGGTATGACTCCCGATAAGTTTATTTACTTAAGTTCCTTAAGTGTTTTCGGGCCTATTCATGAAAAGGGGCTGGAGCCAATATCTGAAGAAGATGCTCCTAAGCCTAATACTGCTTATGGTCTTAGTAAACTTCATGCGGAAGAGTACATTCAGAGCCTTCCTGATTTCCCTTATCTTATTTACCGTCCTACGGGAGTTTATGGTCCTCGCGAGAAGGATTATTTCTTGATGGCAAAATCTATTCAGAAGCATGTGGACTTTGCTGCCGGATTGCGTAAACAGCTACTTACGTTTATTTATGTTGCTGATTTGGCTCAGGCAATTTTCCTCGGAATTCAAAAAGATGTTTGCCGGAAATCTTACTTTGTAAGCGATGGAAATGTTTATTCAAGTAGGGATTTTTCGGATTTAATTCAAAAAGAGCTAGGTAATCCTTTTGTAATACATATTAAATGCCCATTAATTATTTTAAAAGTTATATCTTTGTGCGCTGAATTTTTCGCATCTTATTCAGGGAAGAGTAGTACTCTGAATGGCGATAAATATAAGATAATGAAACAGAGGAACTGGCAATGTGATATTGCCCCTTTGGTAAATGATTTGGGATATACACCTCAGTATCATTTGGAGAAAGGAGTTAAACAAGTTATTGATTGGTATAAAAAAGAAGGATGGCTTTAGATATATTTAAAAAGGTAGAAACTCCGAAAGGGTTATTTGCGGTTGAGAAGATTTCATTGATATATAATCTTCTGACATCAATTTTGATTCTCTTTATGTTTCCTCAGATGAGCCATCCGGTGGAAATGTTGTGGGATCGGATTTTAATTACTTTGACAACCTTCTGCTTAATTTACCTTTATCGGCTTGCACCGTGTAAGTTTTCCGCTTTTGTTAGAATCATAGTTCAGATGGGGTTACTGTCTTACTGGTATCCCGACACCTTTGAGTTTAATCGGTTATTCACTAACTTAGATCATTTATTTGCTTCAACGGAACAGTTTATCTTTGGATGTCAGCCGGCAGTAGAGTTCTCTAAGCATCTTCCTTACCAGTGGGTAAGCGAACCGTTGAACTTAGGCTATTTTTCTTATTATCCAATGATTGCTGTCGTAGGAATATATTATTTCTTTCGCAGATTTGATTTGTTTGAGAAATGGTCGTTTGTGATTGTAACCTCTTTTTTTATTTATTATTTCATCTATATCTTTGTTCCTGTTGCCGGACCTCAGTTCTATTTCCCGGCTATTGGAATGGATAATGTTACAAACGGAATTTTCCCGGCTATTGGTAATTACTTTAATACACACCACGAATTGCTTTCCGGACCTGATTATCAGCACGGATTCTTTTATAGCTTGGTTGATGCGTCGCAACAGGTGGGAGAACGGCCTACTGCTGCTTTCCCCAGCTCACACGTTGCAATTTCAACCTTGTTGATGATCTCTGCCTTCCGTGTGAGTAGAAAACTGGGCTCTTTCCTTTTACCATTCTACTTCCTTCTTTGTTGTGCTACGGTCTACATCCAGGCTCACTATCTGATTGATTCAATTGTAGGATTTATTTCAGCCTTCTTTATGTATGTACTTGTTACAAAGATTTATAAGAAGTGGTTTGCCTATCCGCTATTTAAATAGAAAAAATCCTTTCACTTTTGTAACTGTGAAAGGATTCTTTTGATTTTTTATGCAAGAACAAAGAACTGTTCTATATGAAATTAAAATTCTGTCAGAGTGCTGCCTTGTCGTGTTCAGCAATAACCCGGTCGAATATAGTAAACAGCTCTTCTTGTGTATTAGCCCTCAGCATGGCTATGCGGGTATCTCTGAAGTTTGGGATTCCTTTGAATAGGGGAGAAGCTGCCAAATGCCGGCGGACGTGAATAATTCCACGGCGTTCGTCAAGTCTTTCAATGCTTTGTTTCACCTGCTCGCGTAGTACATCCATTCTCCATTCAAAGGTGAGGGGAGGAAGCTCTTCTCCTGTCTCCAGATAGTGTTTCACTTCCTTGAATATCCATGGACGGCCAAAACTAGCACGGCCAATCATAATAGCATCTACCCCATAACGATCAAAATACTCTTTCACCTGTTGCGGAGTGGTAACGTCGCCATTACCAATGATGGGGATATGCATGCGGGGATTGTTCTTCACCTCGCCAATAAGTGTCCAGTCAGCTTCGCCTGTATACATCTGGCTGCGTGTTCTTCCGTGAATGGTCAGTGCGGCAATACCGCAGTCCTGCAATTGCTCGGCAAGGTCCACTATAATCTTACTGTCATGATCCCAACCCAGACGGGTTTTTACGGTAACAGGAATATTAACGGCATCAACCACTGCCTTGGTTATTTCAAGCATCTTAGGGATGTTTTGCAGCATTCCTGCTCCGGCGCCTTTACCGGCAACCTTTTTCACCGGACAGCCAAAGTTGATATCCAGAATATCAGGGTGGGCAGCTTCCACAATTTTTGCGGCTTCCACCATAGGTTCTACTTCTCTGCCGTAAATCTGCATGGCAACCGGCCGTTCTTCTTCACTGATAGTGAGTTTCTGCGTTGTTTTATTTACGAAACGAACCAGCGCATCACTGGAAATAAATTCAGTATACACCATGTCTGCCCCGAATTGCTTGCACAGCAGTCGGAAAGCAATATCAGTAACATCCTCCATCGGAGCCAGAAGTATGGGGCGTTCCCCCAAGTCTATAGAGCCTATTTTCATATTCATATTAATATTGGCTGCAAAAATACGCAAAAAACTACTACCTTTGTACACAACAAATTATAAAAATTAGGTATGAATCATCAGTTAAAAGACTTTGAAATAATGGCGCCTGTGGGTTCTCGCGAATCTCTTGCCGCTGCTATTCAGGCAGGAGCCGATTCAATATACTTTGGTATAGAGAATCTAAATATGCGTGCTCGTTCATCAAACACCTTTACTATAAATGATTTGAAGGAGATAGCCACCATTTGTGACGAACATGGTTTGAAGAGTTATCTTACTATCAATACAATTATTTACGATAGCGATATTCCTTTGATGCGCACCATTGTTGATGCAGCAAAAGAGGCCGGAATCTCTGCAATTATCGCCGCTGATGTGGCAGTTATGTGTTATGCCCGTTCCATTGACCAGGAAGTGCATCTCTCTACTCAGCTTAATATTTCCAATGCTGAGGCGTTGAAATTCTATGCACAGTTTGCCGATGTAGCAGTTCTTGCCCGAGAACTGAATATGAAACAGGTTAGAGGTATTTATGATAAGATTAAGGAAGATAAAGTATGCGGTCCGAATGGCGAAGAAATTCGTATAGAGATGTTTTGTCACGGCGCGCTTTGCATGGCTGTCTCCGGAAAATGCTATCTTTCTTTGCATGAAATGGATAACTCGGCCAATCGCGGAGCCTGCATGCAGATTTGCCGCAGGGCTTACACGGTAAAGGACAAGGAAAGTGATATTGAGCTGGAAGTGGACAATCAGTATATCATGTCGCCAAAGGATTTGAAAACAATTCATTTCATGGATGAGATGATTGAAGCTGGCGTAAGAGTGTTCAAAATTGAGGGACGCGCTCGCGGGCCAGAGTATGTGCGCACCGTTGTTGAGTGTTACAAGCAGGCTATTCAGTCTTGTCTGGACGGAACTTTTACCGAAGAAAAAGTACAAGCCTGGGATAACCGCCTGAAAACGGTGTTTAACCGTGGATTCTGGAACGGATATTATCTGGGACAAAGACTTGGCGAGTGGAGCAAAAACTATGGCTCTGAAGCTACTGAACGAAAAGTTTACGTAGGTAAGGCGGTTAAATATTTCAGTAACATCAATGTGGCTGAGTTTTTGGTGGAAGCTTCTGAAATTAAACTAGGTGATAAACTTCTTGTAACCGGACCTACTACAGGTGCTTTGTTTTCCACACTTGAAGAAGTACGGGTAGATCTGAAGCCTGTAGAGGTGGTTCGCAAAGGAGAGCACTTCTCTATGAAATTTGACGAGAAGATTCGTCCAAGCGATAAGTTATATAAATTAATCTCCGCCGAGGAGTTAAAGAAGTCTTGTACAAAAGAATGATTTCTTCTGTACAAAACAATTAATTCTCTTGTACAGAAGAATGCAATCTTTTGTACAAGAGAATATTTGTTATTCCTGTTATTTTAAAAACCTTATTATGAATAAATACATTTTTGAACTGAATATGAAGGTGCGCGACTATGAATGCGATATGCAGGGCATAGTTAACAACGCAATCTACCAGCATTATCTGGAACACACACGCCACGAATTCATTACTAAACTAGGCATTAACTTTGCCGAACTTCACGGGCAGGGACTTGATCCTGTAGTTGCCAGAATTACCATTGCGTATAAAACACCATTGCATAGCGGTGAAGAGTTTGTTTCCAGGCTTTATATTGAAAAGGAAGGGGTGAAGTATGTGTTTTATCAGGATATCTTTCGTCTCTTTGACGGTAAAGCATCCGTTAAATCAAAAGTAGAGCTGGTGTGTCTCACCAATGGACGTTTAGGGCATAGTGAACTTTTCGATAAAGCTTTCGAGCCCTACTTCGCCAAATGACAGATCAGGAAATAATTGCCAGCATTGCGCTGACACAAATCCCGGGAGTGGGATTGATTAGCGCGCGAAACCTTATAAATTCTGCTGGAAGTGCAGAAGTGCTTTTCTCACATCGCACCGAACTTTCACAGTTGGTTCCGGGAATTACTCCAAAGATTGTTGATTTGCTCAATTGTCCTCAGGCTCTTTTAAGGGCTGAGGCTGAATATGCCTTTGCTCAGAAAAACAAAATTAGCTGCATTACTATAAACGACGAGGCTTATCCTTCGCGATTGAGGGAATGCCCCGATGCTCCAATCGTATTGTTCTTTAAAGGGAGCACGGATCTGAATACCCTACGAGTGATAAGCATGGTGGGTACCAGGAATTCAACCGATTATGGGCAGCGTATATGTGGCGATTTTATGGCGGATCTTAAGGCTCTTTGTCCGGATGTACTTGTGGTAAGCGGACTTGCTTATGGGATTGATATCCATGCACACCGGGCAGCTTTGAGTAACAGACTGGCTACGGTAGGCGTACTGGCGCATGGATTGGACCGTATTTATCCGTCAGCTCATCGGAGAACAGCTGTGGAGATGCTTGATAATGGCGGTTTGCTTACAGAGTTTCTTTCTGAAACTAACCCTGACCGGCAGAATTTTGTGAAGCGCAACCGGATTGTGGCAGGGATGAGTGATGCAACCATCGTGATCGAATCGGCTGTGAAGGGCGGGGCACTTATTACTGCTGATATAGCACAGAGTTATCATCGTGATTGTTTTGCTTTTCCAGGGCGTGTAGCTGATGAATTTTCCATTGGCTGCAATAATCTGATAAAAGAGAATAAAGCAGGATTAATTATTTCTGCTGAAGATTTTGTTAAAGCGATGTGTTGGGATGCCGATTCTAAGGCTGTTCCTGTGGCTGTGCAGCGCCAGTTATTTGTTGATTTCACGGAAGAAGAACAGTTGGTTGTTGACATTCTTAGTAAAAAAGGCGATTCTCAGATTAATTCACTGGTAGTAGATACAGATATTCCGGTGAATAAGATGAATGCGCTCTTGTTTGAACTGGAGATGAAAGGAGTTATCAGGGTACTTGCAGGAGGAATGTACCAGTTGCTTTGATAATGGACAAAAAAAAAGGAGTCACGCCTGACTCCAACCTTTTAACCTTAAATCTAATACTATGAAAAACACAGTGCAAATGTAAGTCTTTCCAGTATTACCGCCAAATTTATCGCTAAAGTGTACATCTTTTTAGTCTAATTTTACTAAAATTTAGCCTTGACATATACATAATGTCATTCTATTAAAATAGAAGCCGATAAATTTAACATTTAAGCTTCATGTTGTAAATACCTATAAAATAAGAAAGTCCTCTATCTGATAACAGGTAGAGGACTTTAATTATGGTGATTAAATCAGCAGATTAATCTGTCAGTTTAGCTATGATTAAGTCACGGTTCAATCTTGCAATGTTACTGATTGAAATAGACTTAGGACATTCAGCTTCGCATGCTCTGGTGTTGGTACAGTTACCGAAACCAAGTTCGTCCATTTTTGAAAGCATTGCTTTAGCGCGGCGACCAGCTTCAACTTTTCCTTGAGGAAGAAGAGATAACTGACTTACTTTTGCAGAAACGAACAACATAGCTGAACCATTTTTACAAGCTGCAACACAAGCGCCACAACCGATACAAGATGCTGCATCCATTGCTTCGTCAGCAATTGGCTTTGGAATAGCAATTGCATTAGCATCAGGAACACCACCAGTATTTATTGATACGTAACCACCAGCTTGCATAATCTTATCAAATGCATTACGGTCTACCATCAAGTCACGGATAACAGGGAAACCTGCAGAACGCCATGGCTCTACTGTGATAGTATCTCCATCATCAAAACGACGTATGTACATTTGGCAAGTTGTTGCTCCGGTTGCAGGTCCGTGTGGATGTCCGTTAATGTAAAGTGAACACATTCCGCAGATTCCTTCGCGGCAGTCATGGTCAAATACGACTGGTTCTTTACCTTCATTGATAAGTTTTTCATTCAGGATGTCAAGCATTTCAAGAAATGAGGTATCACCCGAAATGTTTTCCATTTGATATGATTCAAAAGCACCTTTAGCTTTCGGACCTTTTTGACGCCAAACCTTTAGCGTGAAATTTATAATTTTTTCCATTGTCTACTGATTATTATGCTTTGTAATTACGTGTTTGAACTTTAGTGAATTCATAGTTCAAATCTTCCTTAATCAACTCTGGTTTAGAGTCTTCACCGGTATATTTCCAGCAAGCTACGTATGAGAAGTCTTGGTCATTACGTAAAGCTTCACCTTCTGGTGTCTGATGTTCTTCACGGAAGTGTCCACCGCAAGATTCTTCACGGTTCAATCCATCATAAGCCATCAACAGACCGGTTTCAATAAAGTCTGCTAAACGTACTGCCTTTTCAAGTTCTACATTCTGGTCGTTTACATCTCCAGGAATACGAACATTAGACCAGAAGTCTTTTTTCACTTCTTTCAGTCTGATTATGGCTGTTTCCAAAGTTTCTTTGGTACGTCCCATACCAACGAATTCCCACATGATGTGACCAAGTTTTTTGTGAATAGTGTCAACAGTGTGCTTACCATTGATGTTCTTGATCTTATTAATCTTATCAACAACAGCTTTTTCTGCTTCAACGAATTCTGGAAGGTCAGTAGAGAAGCGTGGAACCTGAATCTGGTTAGATAAATAGTTCTGAATTGTGTAAGGTAATACGAAGTATCCGTCAGCTAAACCTTGCATCAAAGCAGAAGCACCTAGACGGTTAGCTCCGTGATCAGAGAAGTTAGCTTCACCGATAGCAAACAATCCAGGGATAGAAGTCATCAATTCATAATCAACCCAGATACCACCCATTGTGTAGTGGATAGCAGGGAAAATCATCATTGGGCTCTTATATGGGTTTTCATTGGTGATCTCTTCATACATATCAAATAAGTTACCGTAGCGTGCTCTTACAACATCTTCGCCTAGACGGCCAATAGCTTCAGAGAAATCAAGGAATACAGCTAAACCAGTGTTGTTAACTCCGAAACCTTTGTCGCAACGTTCTTTAGCAGCACGAGAGGCAACGTCACGAGGAACAAGATTACCGAATGCAGGATATCTGCGTTCCAGGTAGTAGTCACGGTCTGCTTCAGCTATTTGAGTCGCTTTTAATGTACCAGCCTGAATTGCTTTAGCATCTTCCAGTTTCTTAGGAACCCAGATACGACCATCGTTACGAAGTGATTCAGACATCAATGTTAGTTTAGACTGAACATCTCCGTGAACAGGAATACAAGTTGGGTGAATTTGTACGTAACATGGGTTAGCAAAATAAGCACCTTTCTTATAACATTGTATTGCTGCAGAACCATTAGAAGCCATTGCATTTGTAGAAAGGAAATATGTGTTTCCGTAACCACCGGTACCGATAACTACTGCATGTGCTGCATAACGTTCGATTTTTCCTGTAACAAGGTCGCGGGCAATAATACCACGTGCACGGCCTTCAATGATTACAAGGTCAAGCATTTCGTGACGAGTGTATAACTTTACAGTACCTTTGTTTATCTGACGGCTCAATGCTGAATAAGCTCCAAGCAATAATTGCTGTCCTGTTTGGCCTTTAGCGTAGAATGTACGTGAAACCTGTGCACCACCGAAAGAACGGTTGTCAAGCAAACCACCATATTCACGAGCGAAAGGAACTCCTTGAGCTACGCATTGGTCAATAATAGCGTTGGATACTTCAGCTAAACGGTAAACGTTTGATTCGCGGGCACGGTAGTCTCCACCTTTGATTGTATCATAGAATAAACGGTATACAGAGTCACCGTCATTTTGATAGTTCTTAGCAGCATTGATACCTCCTTGTGCTGCGATTGAGTGAGCACGACGAGGAGAATCCTGGATACAGAAGTTTAATACTTTGAAACCCATTTCGCCAAGTGAAGCGGCAGCTGATGCTCCGGCAAGACCAGTACCAACTACGATAATGTCTAAACGGCGTTTGTTTGCAGGGTTTACGAGTTTTTGATGAGCTTTATAGTTACTCCATTTCTCAGCCAATGGGCCTTCAGGAATTTTTGAATCTATCTTAGTCATAATATTTTATTTCTTTTTTTTCTGATTTTATTAGAGTTCACACTTGCAGGTTCTTTAACCTATTATGCTTTTTACATAGAAAACTACTACTACTAAGGCAAAACCTAAGAAGATTACAGTTGCAAAGATGTTTGAAATGCATTTCCAACGTTCGAACCAGATCTTATTGCTCCAACCCAATGTTTGAAGAGCACTCCAGAAACCGTGAGTAAGATGGAACCAGATTGCAACAAACCAAACTAGATAGAGAGCAGCAAATAAAGGATTTGCAAATGTTTCTCTTATTAATGCAGCACCATCCTGTGGAGTAGCATTGATGCTCTCAAGACCACTAATTTCAACAAACTGCATTTTGAACCAGAATTGTGCAAGGTGAAGAACGAAGAAAAGAATAACAATAATACCCAAAACTAACATGTTTTGAGATGCCCATTCTACATTTTTTGGCTTTTCTACTACTGCATAGCTTTCATTACCGCGAGCTTTGCGATTTTGCATTGTCAGCCAAAATGCGTAAATGATGTGAACCGCAAAACCAGCAGCTAAAACCAGAGTACCAGCTAAAGCATACCAATTTGCTCCCAAGAACTCACAAACCATGTTGTAGCCGCCTTCAGAGAAAACCGCCACAAGGTTCATCGCCATGTGAAATGTTAGAAAAAGGACGAGGAATAGTCCTGATACGCTCATGACTACTTTCCTTCCTACAGATGAATCAGTTAACCACATAAATGATTGAATTTAAATTATTTAATTGTTAGAACTATAATTTTCCTTTTTAAGTCTTTTTTATTTGCGCAAAAGTACATGAAATCCCCCTATTAAGCAAGGAATTAAAGAAATAATTCATTAATTAAAACAATGCAGGTTTTACAAATTTGCGTTTAAAGACTGTTCTTTCATTGTTTGTTCAGGATATATTAAGATCAGATTGAAAGTAATAGCTTTTTGGGCTTTTGACTCAGATATCAAAGCTAGTTTTATTATTCGTAAAATCTGCTGAATCATAGTCTCAAATATAAGTATAATTTGCATTTATAATTATCTTTGCAGACATAAATTTAGTATTGATTGAAATGAAACGACTTTTCTTATTAGCAATTGCAACCTTTCTTGTTTTAGGGTGTAATGCTCAGAATTGGGACATTAATACATTAAAGAAAATTAATGGGATTGATAATAGTTTTGTGACCGGAAGTAGTAAAGTGATTTCAAAAACTGAGCCTTATATTGCTTTGGGAATTCCATTATTGTTAGGTGGTTACGCTTTGATGGAGAAAGATCGTGGATTGTTGAATAGTGCGATTTATATAGGCACCAGTGTTGCAGAAGCGGTTGTAGTAACTTCTGGAATAAAATATGCGGTAAACCGCGATCGTCCCTTTGAACATTGTCCCGATTTAATTGAAAAGAGAGCATCAGCTTCGAGTGCTTCCTTTCCTTCTGCACATACTGCTACAGCTTTTTCTCTAGCTACATCTCTCAGTATTAAGTACCCTAAATGGTATGTAATTGCCCCAAGTTACATTTGGGCATGTTCGGTTGGGTTTGCAAGAATGAATGAAGGGGTACATTATCCTTCTGATGTTATTGCTGGTGCTGCTATTGGTTCCGGATGTGCTGTTGTCAATGTGTATGTAAACAAATGGCTAAATAAATGGCTTCTTCCTAACTCTTCTCTTAAGCTTGCAGATTATTGATCTTTTTGTATTCATTGTTTTGGTTACGTCATGCACTGAAATAGCTACTGTTGTTTAGTCGCTTGATAAGTTGGCTGAAATAACATGCCTTCATAAGACAAGTGAATTTATTCATGAGTAGAAAAAACAAAAAGAGAGTGATCTTTTGGACCACTCTCTTTTTAAAATTATGTATAATGCTTATTCTACTTCACTGTAGTCTAAAACTGTTTTACGATTAGCCAATATGCGATCGTATTCTTCTTTAGAACCAACAATGATCTTCTCAAATTCGCGTTGACCAGTTCCGGCAGGAATCAAATGTCCACAAATAACATTTTCTTTCATACCTTCAAGCTTGTCTATTTTACCGTTTATTGCGGCTTCATTCAATACTTTAGTCGTTTCCTGGAAGGAAGCTGCTGACATAAAGCTCTTTGTCTGAAGTGCTGCACGGGTAATACCTTGCAAAATCTGAGTAGATGTAGCAGCTATGGCATCACGAACTTCTACAGGCTTCAAGTCACGACGTTTCAGCATACTGTTTTCGTCTCTAAGCTTACGAGCTGTAACAATCTGTCCTGGTTGCAAATTCTGAGAATCTCCGGATTCAAGAACAACTTTCTTGCCCCAAATGTGATCATTCTCTTCCATGAAATCAAGTTTGTCAACAATTTGTTGCTCTAGGAATCTTGTATCTCCCGGCTCATTAATTTGAACTTTACGCATCATTTGACGTACAATAACTTCAAAATGTTTATCGTTAATCTTCACACCTTGTAGGCGATAAACGTCTTGCACTTCGTTCACGATATATTCCTGAACAGCTGTAGGACCTTTAATTGCCAGAATGTCTGCAGGTGTAGTTGCTCCATCAGAAAGCGGTGTACCTGCACGTACATAGTCATTCTCCTGAACAAGAATTTGTTTTGAAAGAGAAACCAAGTACTTCTTAACCTCACCTGTTTTAGATGTTACAATGATCTCACGATTACCACGTTTAATCTTACCCATTGTTACTTCACCATCAATTTCAGATACAACTGCTGGATTAGAAGGATTACGGGCTTCAAATAATTCTGTTACACGAGGAAGACCACCAGTGATATCACCAGCCTTACCTACTGCGCGAGGAATCTTAACGAGAATATCTCCAGATTTTACTTGCTGTTCATTCTCAACTACAACGTGACCACCTACTGGGAAGTTATAAGTACGGATTAATTCTCCATTCTCATCAATGATGTGGGCAGAAGGAACTTTCGTCTTATCTCTTGACTCAATGATGATATATTCACGCAGACCTGTCGCCTCGTCAGACTCAACTTTATATGTAACGTTTTCAATAACGCCTTCAAACTCAATCTTACCTGTTGCTTCAGTGATAATTACGGCATTAAATGGATCCCATTTACAGATAAGTTTACCTTTTTCTACAATTTCTCCTTCGGATGCATATAATGTAGAACCATAAGGTATACTATGATTTGAAAGAACAATATTTGTATTAACGTCAACAATTCTTAGTTCAGCAAGTCGTCCAACAACAACCTTAACTGTTGCGCCTGTTTCGTCAACAGTTTCTACTGTACGAAGTTCTTCAAATTCCAAACGGCCATTATACTTAGCTTTAACAGCTGCATGTGCAGCAATATTAGCTGCAGTACCACCGGCGTGGAATGTACGAAGAGTAAGCTGAGTACCCGGCTCACCAATAGACTGAGCTGCGATTACTCCAACTGCTTCTCCCTTTTGAACCATTCGGTTAGTGGCAAGGTTACGACCGTAACATTTTGCACAAACACCTTTTTTCGATTCGCAGGTCAATACAGAGCGGATTTCTACACTCTCGATAGGTGAATCTTCAATCTTCTTAGCAACATCTTCAGTAATTTCATCTCCGCCGGCAACGAGTAATTCGCCTGTTGTTGGGTGGATGATATCATGTACAGAGACACGGCCTAGAATTCGATCGGATAGAGTAGCAATAACATCTTCGTTATTCTTTAATTCTGTACAAATCAGTCCGCGAAGTGTACCGCAATCCTCTTCATTGATGATAACGTCATGTGAAACGTCTACCAAACGACGAGTCAAGTATCCGGCATCAGCTGTTTTAAGTGCCGTATCGGCCAAACCTTTACGAGCACCGTGGGTTGAAATAAAGTACTCAAGTACTGATAGTCCTTCCTTAAAGTTAGAAAGAATTGGGTTCTCAATAATCTGACCACCCTCAGCACCTGCTTTTTGAGGCTTTGCCATCAAACCACGCATACCTGAAAGCTGACGAATCTGTTCTTTAGAACCACGTGCTCCTGAGTCAAGCATCATATATACAGAATTGAATCCTTGATCGTCTGAAGAAATTGTCTTCATTAAGATGTTTGATAATTCTGAATTTATATGTGTCCATATATCAATAACCTGATTATAACGTTCATTGTTGGTGATGAATCCCATGTTGTAGTTATTTACAACTTGTTCAACTTCATCATATCCTCGTTGAACTAAAACTTTCTTTTCTTTTGGAATGATAATATCATCCAAGTTGAAAGACAGTCCACCCTGGAATGCCATTTTATAACCTAGGTTCTTAATACCATCAAGGAAATCTGCTGTTTTAGCAACTCCACAAGCTTTAATTACATCACCAATAATCTCGCGAAGAGATTTCTTAGAAATAATTCTGTTTATATATCCAACTTCAGGAGGTACAATTTCATTTACAATAACACGTCCTACAGAAGTCTCTTTCTTTAGAACATCGATAATGTTGCCATTCTCATCAATATCTTTAACAACAACATTAATTATTGCGTGAATGTCTACTTTCCCTTCGTTGTAAGCAATGGTTGCTTCTTCCGGACCGTAGAATGTAAGGCCTTCTCCCTTGGCTCCTGTTCTTAGTTTTGTAATATAATACAAACCAAGCACCATATCCTGTGAAGGTACAGTAATTGGAGCACCATTAGCTGGATTTAGAATGTTATGTGACGCTAGCATCAACATCTGAGCTTCTAAAACAGCTTCATTGCTAAGGGGTAAGTGAACAGCCATCTGGTCACCATCAAAGTCAGCGTTAAACGCTGTACATGCTAGTGGGTGGAGCTGAATAGCTTTTCCTTCGATCATCTTAGGTTGGAATGCCTGAATACCTAAACGGTGCAATGTTGGCGCACGGTTTAACAATACAGGATGACCTTTCATTACATATTCCAGAATATCCCAGATAACAGGCTCTTTGCGGTCAACTATTTTCTTTGCAGATTTAACAGTCTTAACAATACCTCTCTCAATCAGTTTGCGAATAACAAATGGTTTATACAATTCTGCGGCCATTAATTTTGGAATACCACATTCGTGCATTCTTAATTCTGGTCCGACAACAATTACTGAACGTGCAGAGTAGTCAACACGTTTACCTAATAAGTTTTGACGGAAACGTCCTTGTTTACCTTTTAAACTATCGGATAAAGATTTCAAAGGACGGTTAGCATCAGTCTTTACAGCACTTGATTTGCGTGAATTGTCGAACAAGGAGTCAACAGATTCTTGCAACATACGTTTCTCATTACGTAGAATGACTTCTGGAGCCTTGATTTCTATCAATCTCTTAAGACGATTGTTTCGAATGATTACACGACGATATAAATCATTTAAATCTGATGTTGCAAAACGACCACCATCCAATGGCACCAAAGGTCTTAGTTCTGGAGGAATAACCGGTACAATACGTACGATCATCCATTCTGGCTTATTTCGTCCTCTTGATGCTCTGAACGATTCTACTACTTGCAGACGTTTCAGTGCTTCATTTTTTCGCTGTTGTGACGAATCATTTCCAGCTTTATGTCTTAACTCATAAGACAATGTGTCTAAGTCAAGGCGAGACAATAAATCCTGGATAGCTTCAGCACCCATTTTAGCTATAAACTTATTGGGGTCTGTATCCTCTAAATATTGATTTTCTTTTGGAAGAGTTTCAAGAATATCAAGATACTCCTCTTCTGACAGTAGATCATAAGCATTAATGCCATCAGCAGCTTTAATACCTGGCTGAATTACAACATAACGCTCATAATAAACGATTGAATCGAGCTTCTTTGTAGGTAAACCTAGTAGGTAGCCGATCTTGTTTGGCAGTGAACGGAAATACCAAATATGAGCAACAGGGACAACTAACTGAATATGTCCCATGCGTTCACGTCTTACTTTTTTCTCAGTAACTTCAACACCGCATCGGTCGCAAACGATTCCCTTGTAGCGAATTCTTTTGTATTTACCACAATGACATTCATAATCCTTAATTGGACCAAATATACGTTCACAAAATAAACCATCACGTTCTGGTTTATATGTACGATAGTTGATAGTTTCAGGCTTCAAAACTTCACCACTCGAATTCTCAAGGATTTCTTCAGGAGAAGCTAAACCAATTGAGATTTTCGAGAAATTACTCTTTATCTTATTTTCTTTTCTAAAAGCCATACGATTAATTTATGTAAAGAGTTATCTATTAATTATTCTAAGTTAATACTTAGTCCAAGACCTCTTAATTCATGCAATAATACATTGAGAGATTCTGGGATGCCTGGCTGTGGCATAGGATCACCTTTAACAATGGCTTCATAAGCCTTTGAACGTCCTACCACATCATCAGATTTAATTGTAAGGATCTCCTGGAGAATGTGTGATGCACCAAATGCTTCCAATGCCCAAACCTCCATTTCTCCGAAACGTTGACCACCAAATTGTGCTTTACCACCAAGAGGCTGCTGAGTGATGAGAGAATATGGACCGATAGAACGTGCATGCATCTTATCTTCAACCATGTGACCTAATTTAAGCATATAAATTACACCTACTGTAGCAGGCTGGTCAAAACGATCACCAGTACCTCCATCACAAAGATAACTCTTGCCGAAGCGAGGAACACCTGCTTTGTCAGTCCATTCTGTTATGCTTTCTAGAGTTGCACCATCAAAGATCGGAGTTGCAAACTTAACACCAAGTTTCTTACCTGCCCAACCAAGAACTGTCTCAAAGATCTGCCCTAAGTTCATACGAGAAGGTACACCAAGAGGGTTAAGAACTATATCAACGGGAGTACCATCAGCAAGGAATGGCATATCTTCTTGTCTAACAATTCTTGAAACAATACCCTTATTTCCGTGACGTCCAGCCATCTTATCACCTACGCTAATTTTACGTTTTTTGGCAATATAGACTTTGGCCATTTGAATGATACCAGCGGGTAGTTCATCACCAATTGTGATACTGAACTTTTTCCGTTTCAGCTCAGCGTCTAGTTCTTTATATTTTTTCAAATAATTTAGAATCAGATCACGGATCATATCATTCTTGTGCGCATCAGCTGTCCACTTACTAATCTGAATAGATGTATAGTCTAGATTTCTAAGGTCAGTTGCTGTAAAGAGTGCTCCTTTAGCTATAACGTCTGCTCCTAAATAATCTTTTACACCTTGAGATGTTTTTCCTTCTGTTAAAACTAGAAGTTTTTCAATTAAAATAGATTTCAAATCATCTATTTTAGCTTCAAATTCATCATCAATTTTAGGAAGTAATGCCTTATCTGCTAACTTGGAACTTCTGTTTTTAACAACTCGAGAAAAAAGCCTTTTGTCAATAATGACTCCTTTTAATGAAGGAGAAGCTTTTAATGATGCATCTTTTACATCACCGGCTTTATCTCCAAATATTGCACGAAGAAGTTTTTCTTCTGGTGAAGGGTCAGATTCACCTTTTGGAGTAATCTTCCCGATTAGGATATCTCCAGGTTGAATTCTTGCTCCAACACGAACAATTCCGTTTTCATCAAGGTCTTTTGTCGCTTCTTCGCTTACGTTTGGTATGTCTGAAGTTAATTCTTCCATACCACGTTTAGTCTCGCGCACCTCTAATGAATACTCTTCTACGTGAACAGATGTTAATATATCTTCACGAACAACCCGCTCGTTAAGAACGATTGCATCCTCATAATTATACCCTTTCCATGGCATGAAAGCTACAAGAAGATTCTTTCCAAGTGCCAGTTCTCCATTTTGTGTTGAGTAACCCTCAGTCAGAATATCACCGGCTTTGACTCTTTGTCCTTTTGTGCAAATTGGACGAAGGTCAATTGTCATGTTCTGGTTAGTCTTACGGAATTTAGGTATTTTATATTCTTTCAGTGCACTTTCAAAACTTACAAATTCTTCATCTTCAGTTTTATCATAAAGCACTCGAATTACTGTAGCATCTACAAAATCAATAACGCCTTCACCTTCGGCAGCTATCTGTGTACGTGAATCTTCTACAAGTTGTTTCTCAATTCCTGTACCCACAATTGGAGATTCACATTTTAGTAATGGAACTGCCTGGCGCATCATGTTAGATCCCATCAAGGCACGGTTAGCATCATCATGTTCCAAGAAAGGAATCAATGATGCAGCAATAGATGCAATCTGTTGAGGAGCTACATCCATCAGTTCAACTTCTGAAGGATCAACAACCGGGAAATCTGCATCCTGACGGCTGTTTATACGATTATTGATAAACTTACCTTCATCATCTACTTGAGCGTTTCCTTGCCCAATGATCTTTCCTTCTTCCTCTTCTGCAGTTAGATAGGTAAGTCCTTCAGATGAGAAATCGACTTTACCGTTCGTAACTGGTCTATATGGAGTCTCGATAAATCCAAGATCGTTAATTTTGGCATATACGCATAATGATGAGATCAAACCAATATTTGGACCTTCTGGGGTTTCAATTGGACATAGTCGACCATAGTGTGTATAGTGTACGTCACGAACCTCAAAACCTGCTCGTTCACGTGATAGACCTCCAGGACCCAATGCAGACATACGTCTTTTATGAGTAATTTCAGCCAGTGGGTTAGTCTGGTCCATGAATTGAGACAGAGCATTTGTTCCAAAGAAAGTGTTGATCACTGAAGATATTGTCTTTGCATTGATCAAATCTATTGGAGTAAAGACTTCATTATCTCTGACATTCATTCTTTCACGTATAGTACGAGACATACGAGCCAAACCAATAGCAAACTGATTTGATAATTGTTCTCCTACAGTACGTACACGTCTATTACTTAAATGGTCAATATCATCAACTATTGCTTTTGAGTTAATTAACTCAATTAAATATTTGATAATTTCAATAATATCTTCTTTAGTCAGGACCTTAACATCCATGCTGGTAGATAGATTTAGTTTCTTGTTAATTCTATATCTACCAACTTCACCCAGATCATATCTTTTTTCTGAGAAAAATAGATTATTAATTACTTCACGTGCACTAGCGTCATCTGCAGGGTCTGCGTTACGAAGTTGTCTATAAATATATAATACAGCCTCTTTTTCTGAATTACTAGGGTCTTTTTGGAGTGTATTATAAATAATAGAATAATCTGATTGATTAGGCTCCTCTTTATGTACAAGGATGCTTTGAACGCCGGACTCGAGAATTTCATCAACATGCTCTTGTTCTAGTACCGTTTCACGATCGATAATAACTTCATTACGTTCGATAGACACAACTTCACCTGTATCTTCATCTACGAAATCTTCTACCCAAGTCTTTAGAACTCTAGCTGCTAGTTTTCTTCCAACAATTTTTTTAAGATTACTCTTGTTTACTTTTATATCTTCTGCTAGATTAAAGATTTCAAGAATATCTTTATCATTTTCAAAGCCTATTGCTCTTAACAGAGTTGTTACAGGCAGTTTTTTCTTGCGGTCGATATACGCATACATCACATTATTAATGTCTGTTGCGAATTCAATCCAAGAACCTTTAAATGGAATTATACGAGCTGAATAAAGTTTTGTTCCATTTGCATGGACGCTTTGACCGAAAAAGACGCCAGGCGAACGGTGTAATTGGGATACAACAACACGTTCTGCACCGTTTATAACGAATGTCGCTTGATCCGTCATATACGGGATAGGACCAAGGAACACGTCTTGAATAACAGTGTCAAAGTCTTCATGATCCGGATCCGTGCAGTATAATTTGAGTTTTGCTTTTAAAGGGACACTATAAGTCAAACCTCGCTCAATGCAATCGTCGATTGTGTATCTTGGCGGATCAATATAGTAGTCCAAAAACTCAAGAACAAAATTATTTCTTGTGTCGGCTATAGGGAAGTTTTCAGCAAATACTTTGTACAATCCCTCATTTTTACGTTTTTCAGGTGGGGTATCTAATTGTAGAAAGTCTTTGAATGACTTCAATTGTACTTCTAAGAAATCAGGATATCCAAATGGATTCTTGATAGAAGCAAAATTAACTCTTTGATTTACAGTATTTGAAGACATCTGTTAATGAATTTGTAGAACTTATTTATAAATATATACACAAAAAGGTTAAGAACCCTCTTACGGAGGGCTCTTAACCGAATTACCTGATTAACAGGCTAATGTTATTTAAGTTCAACTTCAGCTCCAGCTTCTTCTAATGCTTTTTTCAATGCTTCAGCGTCTGCTTTAGCAACACCTTCTTTAACTACGCTAGGAGCAGCATCAACTAAATCTTTAGCTTCTTTCAAGCCAAGACCGCATTGTTCTTTAACTGCTTTAACAACTTGTAATTTTGCGCTACCTGCACTCTTCAATACTACATCAAAAGAAGTCTTTTCTTCAGCAACAGCTGCACCTGCAGCAGGACCAGCAGCAACAGCAACAGCTGCAGCAGCAGGTTCAATACCATATTCTTCTTTAAGGATAGTAGCAAGTTCATTAACTTCTTTTACTGTCAAGTTAACTAATTGTTCTGCAAAAGCTTTCAAATCTGCCATTTTTGTATGATTTTAATGTTTATTTTACTAATTATTTTGTTTTGATATTATCTTTCACCAAGAGTTTTTAGAACTCCGTGAAGGGTGTTTCCACCTGATTGAAGAGCAGAAATAACATTCTTGGCTGGAGATTGCAGTAATGCAATAACATCAGCAATAACTTCATTCTTACTCTTTATATTGATAAGAGACTCTAACTGGTCAGCACCGATATAGAAACTTTCTTCTACATAAGCAGCCTTAAGTCCAGGTATGCCGTCCTTAGCTACACTCTTAATCAATTTTGCAGGAGCATTACCGGTGTTAGTAAACATCACGGTAGTAGAACCTTTCATTGATCCGTACAAAGGAGAATAGTCAACATCTAAACTGTCTAATGCTTTGAGAAGCAAAGTGTTCTTTACAACAAGCAACTTAATGTCTGCCTCAAAACATTTTCTTCTTAATGCACTTGTAGTAGCTGCATTCATTGCAGTTGTATCGACAAGATAGAAGTGAGAGTATTCTTTTGTGATTGTAGCAATTTGTTCAATTACTGTGTTTTTATCTTCCTTTCTCATTATTCCTCCATTTATTAGATTTCCTCAATTGATTTTGGGTCAATTTTAATACCCAGACTCATTGTACTAGAAAGATAAATACTCTTTATATATGTGCCTTTAGCTGCAGTTGGTTTTAGTTTATTCAGAGTTGACATAAATTCTTTTGCGTTTTCGCGAATTTTATCAGAGTCAAATGAAACTTTACCAATTGAAGTATGAACAATACCGCTTTTATCAACTTTAAAGTCGATTTTACCTTGTTTAACTTCTCTCACTGCTTTAGCAACATCTATAGTTACAGTACCACTCTTTGGGTTCGGCATTAATCCACGAGGACCAAGTACACGACCAAGAGCACCTATTTTACCCATGATAGAAGGCATAGTGATGATTACATCAATATCAGTCCATCCACCTTTGATCTTATCAATATATTCATCAAGACCTACATAATCAGCTCCAGCTTCTTTTGCAGCAGCTTCAGCATCAGGTGTACAAAGAACCAAGACTTTTACTTCTTTACCAGTTCCGTGAGGAAGAGAAACAACCCCTCTCACCATTTGGTTAGCTTTTCGTGGATCTACACCTAAACGTACATCAATATCTAATGAGGCATCAAATTTTGTAGTGGTAATTTCCTTTACCAATGAAGATGCTTCTTTTAGTGAGTATGCTTTCCCTGCTTCAACTTTAGCGGCAGCCAACTTTTGATTTTTTGTCAGTTTTCCCATTATAATTGAAGATTATTAATTATTACCAGGGAATTCCCCTTTTACAGTGATACCCATACTTCTAGCTGTACCAGCAACCATAGTCATAGCAGCTTCTACAGTGAAGCAGTTCAAGTCAACCATTTTGTCCTGAGCAATCGTTTGGACTTGTTCCCAAGTAATCTCGGCAACTTTTTTACGATTAGGCTCAGCAGAACCACTCTTAAGCTTTGCTGCTTCCAATAGTTGGATAGCAACGGGAGGAGTCTTGATTACAAAATCAAAAGACTTGTCTGCATAATAAGTAATAACGACAGGTAATATTTTACCTGCTTTGTCTTGGGTCCTGGCATTGAATTGCTTGCAGAATTCCATGATATTGATCCCTTTAGAACCTAAAGCAGGTCCAACGGGAGGTGATGGATTTGCAGCGCCTCCTTTAATCTGTAATTTGATTAGTCCAGCAACTTCTTTAGCCATTTTTTTTTAATTTTATATAAACATTAATTAAGGGATAACACAGCGTAACCAATGTTATTCCTTCTCTACTTGCATAAAGCCTAATTCAAGCGGAGTTTTCCGTCCGAAAATCTTTACCATAACTTTCAATTTCTTCTTTTCGTTATTCACTTCTTCAATGGTACCACTGAATCCGCTGAATGGACCAAAAGCTACTTTTACAGTTTCTCCTACAATGTATGGGATATTTAATTCTTCTCCCGATTCTTGCAGTTCATCTACTGTTCCAAGTATCCGATTCACTTCTGACTGCCTTAAAGGTGTTGGATGATCCGATCCACCTAAAAAGCCTATCACATTAGGGGTATTTCTTAAATGGTGAGAAACCTCACCAACAAGAGCCGCCTCCACTAAAACGTAACCAGGAAGATAACTTCTTTCTTTCACAATTTTTTTTCCATTGCGAACCTGATATACTTTTTCAGTAGGAATCAATACCTGAGATACATAATCACCAAGGTTGCTGTTTTTTATGTCAGCCTCAAGATATTCTTTTACCTTGCTTTCTTTACCGCTAATGGCACGTAAAACATACCATTTTTTTTCAATCTCAGACATTTTTACTCCTTGAATTAATGTGGATAAATGATATCTTCCATAACAGTACGGAAGCATGAGTCCATAACAAAAACTACCAATGCAATGAGTAGGGAAGCATATAAAACAACCACTGCACTGTTAGTAAGTTCAGAATATGTAGGCCACGATACTTTATGCACAAGTTCGTTATGAGTTTCTTTTATGTAAGATACTACTTTTACTACTAAATTTTTCATCTCTAATGTATTTGCACGGGAGGAGAGGCTCGAACTCCCGACACCCGGTTTTGGAGACCGGTGCTCTACCAACTGAGCTACTCCCGTAAATAATCAGTTCCTGATATAAAATCAAGAACTGATATTTTATTTATTAGTCACAGATTTCAGTAATCTGACCAGCACCTACTGTACGTCCACCTTCACGGATAGCGAAACGAAGACCTAAGTTAAGAGCAACTGGGTAGATCAATTCTACTGTGATAGTTACATTATCACCTGGCATAACCATATCAGTTCCTTCTGGGAGAGTAATCTCACCTGTACAGTCTAATGTACGTAAGTAGAACTGAGGACGGTATTTGTTGTGGAATGGAGTGTGACGTCCACCTTCTTCTTTTTTCAAGATATAAACCTCAGCTTTGAAAGTTGTGTGAGGAGTGATTTTTCCTGGATGGCAAATAACCATACCACGTTTGATTTCTTCTTTGTCGATACCACGAAGCAATAAACCAACGTTATCACCTGCTTGACCTTCATCAAGAATCTTACGGAACATTTCAACACCAGTAACAACTGATTTTTTCCCTTCAGCACCAAGACCGATAATCTGAACTTCTTCACCTGTTTTGATTATACCTGCTTCGATACGACCAGTAGCAACTGTACCACGGCCTGTAATAGAGAACACGTCTTCAACTGGCATTAAGAATGGTTTATCAACATCACGTGGAGGAAGTGGAATCCAAGTGTCAACAGCATCCATCAATTCCATAACTTTATCTTCCCATTTTTCAACACCGTTAAGTGCGCCAAGGGCAGATCCACGGATAATAGGAGTGTTGTCACCATCAAAATCATAGAATGAAAGAAGTTCTCTCATTTCCATTTCAACAAGTTCCAACATTTCTTCGTCTTCAACCATATCGCACTTGTTCATGAAAACGACCAATTTAGGAACGTTTACCTGACGAGCTAATAGGATGTGTTCGCGAGTTTGAGGCATAGGACCATCAGTTGCAGCAACCACAATGATAGCACCATCCATTTGAGCAGCACCAGTTACCATGTTCTTTACATAGTCGGCGTGTCCCGGACAGTCAACGTGAGCGTAGTGACGGTTAGCTGTTTGATACTCAACGTGTGAAGTATTGATTGTAATACCTCTTTCTTTTTCTTCTGGTGCGTTATCGATTTGATCGAAAGACTTCACTTCAGAAAGACCTTTTTTTGCTAACACCATGGTGATAGCTGCAGTCAATGTTGTTTTACCGTGGTCAACGTGACCAATAGTACCAATGTTAACGTGCGGTTTGGTACGTTCAAATTTCTCTTTAGCCATAGCTTTACTTGTTATTTATTTGATTAATAATCAGCATTTACATTAATTTTGAGCTGTTGACGGGAGTTGAACCCGTGACCTCTTCCTTACCAAGGAAGTGCTCTACCACTGAGCTACAACAGCAAGAATGAGAGCGGAAGACGGGACTCAAACCCGCGACCCTCAGCTTGGAAGGCTAATGCTCTATCAACTGAGCTACTTCCGCATTCTTGCCAAAGCTGTTGCTTTGTCTTTGTGGGCAAAGATGGATTCGAACCACCGAAGTCGAAAGACAGCAGATTTACAGTCTGCCCCATTTGGCCACTCTGGTATTTGCCCTTAATTACATTCTTTTCGAGCCTCTTGTCGGATTCGAACCAACGACCCCGAGATTACAAATCACGTGCTCTGGCCAACTGAGCTAAAGAGGCAATTATTCTAAAAATGCAACCGTTACGTTTAATCTAAGCGAAACGGCTGCAAATTTAGTTATTTATTTCATAACCGCAAAGTTATTTGCTTTTTTTTTATTTGCTCTGTTGCTTTTCCTTGTATTTCAACAATTGTTTTGATAGTGCGTCTAATCCTTCGTCTATAGACTCTTCAAATGTATCGTTGGTCTTATCTGCGTAAAATTCAGCGTTCGGTATAATTATCTTTATTCCGGCTTCTTTATTTTTTACAGTCTCAGGCTTAACAACTTTTAATGACACCTCCACTAATTTTATATCATCGTAAAGTCTCTCTAACTTCGTAACTTTCTTTTGAATGAAAGCTTGTAATTGCTCTGAAGCATCAAAGTGAATCGATTGAATTCTGATTTCCATACTTACCTCCTTTTTTTATGCTCTTGGATGAGCCAGTTTATAAATCTTCTTTAATTCTTCGAATGTTGTATGCGTGTAGACTTCCGTTGCTGCCAAGCTGGCATGTCCAAGTAATTCCTTAATTGCATTAAGATTCGCTTCATTGTTCAACATTGCTGTTGCGAACGTATGTCTTAATACATGAGGACTTCTTTTTTTTTGCGTTACAACTTTCGTTAATTGTCGTTTTACTAACTTCTCAACTAATGCACTGTAAAGTCTCTCTCCGTTTTCTTTTACAAAAAAGGCCCCAGACCATGTTTTCATAGTCTCGTTTCTTATGTTAATATACTCTGAAATAGACTCTTTTAATTCGTTGCCGAATGGAATGAGCCGTTGCTTGTTCCTTTTTCCTGTGACTTTAATGAGTGAATCGTTGATGCTGATATCGGTGTCGTTTAGTCCAATTAATTCTGAAAGTCTAATGCCCGTGGCATAAAATATTTCAATAATCAGATGATCTCTTACACCAATAAAACCTTCTTTGTAATCAGTTTCATCGAGTAGTTTATTCATTTCAACTTCTTTTAAGAAAACAGGAAGCGGCTTTTTCTTTTTGGGGCCAACAACTTTGCGTGTCGGATCAATAGAAAGCTCCTTCTTAATTAAAAGAAATCGGTAGAACGATCTCAATGAACTTAATTTGCGATCAACGGACGATGCGGTATATTTTTTCTCCATCAGGCTTACAATCCATTGGCGAATAATATCGGCGTCTACGTTAGTCAATGTCAATTCCTCATTGCAATCTTTCACAGATCTTTCGAATTGAATCAAATCTACTCTGTAACTATTAATAGTTTTCTGTGAGTAGTTTCTTTCAAACTGCAGATATTTCAGGAAAGAGTCAATTAACATATGAATCGTTGCGTTAATAATTCTGCAACGAATGTATGAAAAAGAATTTAATAATTCAAGAGAATCGATGAATTATTATTCTTCTACTTGCTGAAGCTTTTGAACATAAACTGCGCGTTCCATCTTAAACCTTTTAGTTACAGATGGTTTGTCAAACTGCTGTCTGCTTCTTAGTTCTTTAACTACTCCGGTTTTTTCGAATTTTCTTTTGAATTTCTTCAGCGCTTTTTCGATGTTTTCGCCTTCTTTTACAGGTACTACTATCATTTTACTTCTATTAAATATGTTATTTTTATAATTTTTATAGTCAAAGCGGGGCAAAATTACACATAGTTTCTTTATTCACAAAACTTTCGGCAAATAATTATTCTAAAAAATCGAACTAAGTTTATTTATGAATGTTATTTTGCTTTTATTAGGTTTCAATTTAACACTCATCGAATTATAGAAACATAGTCCTTTATAAATCAATAAAATAAAAAAGAATATCTATCTTTGCATGTATTGTATAACATAAAATATAATTATGAAACAAAACATAGCAGATCGCATTGCTTCTTTAAGAGTGCTGCTTTCGGAAAATAAACTTTCGGCATTTATTATTCCAAGTACAGATCCCCACCTAAGCGAGTATGTTGCTTCTCATTGGAAATCAAGAGAATGGATTAGTGGCTTTACCGGTTCAGCTGGCACCGTTGTTGTAACACTAAATAAAGCGGGACTTTGGACTGACTCACGCTATTTTCTTCAGGCAGCTGACCAATTGAAAAATACAGAAATTGACCTTTTTAAGGATGGTTTACCTACCACTCCTTGCATAAATGAATGGCTGCTGAGTGAACTGGATGATGGCGATTCTTTGGGTATTGACGGAAAGATGTTTTCTGTGTCTGAAGTGGAAGAGATGAAAAATGCTTTTTCTAAAAAAAATGTAGCAGTAGATTCATCTTTTGATCCTTTTGAACTTTTGTGGAGTGATAGACCAGCAATGCCTCAGGATTCTGCATTTATTTATGAAACTAAATATGCGGGGGTCTCTTGTCTGGATAAGATTGAACAGATTCGTCTGAAAATGGAAAAAGAAGGTGTTGAAAGCTTAATGGTTTCTGCACTTGATGAGATCGCATGGACTCTTAATTTGAGAGGGCGTGATGTGAAATGTAATCCTGTTGTGGTAAGTTATTTACTTATTACTAAAAATGAGACACTTTATTTTATCTCCCCGGAGAAGCTTACCAAGGAAGTAGAAGGCTATTTGTTATCTCAAAATATTATTATTCGTAATTACGATGAGATAAATAATGCATTATCAGACTTAAACTCTGCAAATCTGCTAATTAACCCTTCGAAAACAAATTTTGATGTTTACTCGGCTGTTAATCCATTATGCAAAATAGTACGTGGAAATTCTCCTATTGCCCTTCTGAAAGCTCTGAGAAATGAGCAAGAAATCGCTGGAGTACGTGCAGCAATGATGCGTGATGGAGTAGCCCTAGTTAAATTCCTTCGATGGCTGGGACTTGCTGTTCCAAAAGGAAATGAAACAGAGCTAAGTGTAGATGCAAAGCTTCATGAGTTTAGGGCTGCGCAGGATATGTATATGGGAGAAAGTTTTGATACCATTGCCGGTTATAAGGAGCATGGGGCAATTGTTCATTACTCTGCAACACCTGAGAGCTCTTCTTCTTTGAAACCGGAAGGCTTTTTATTACTTGATTCGGGGGCACAATATTTAGATGGAACAACTGATATTACCCGCACTATTGCTTTAGGGACATTGACTGAAGAAGAGAAAATTGATTATACTTTGGTCTTAAAAGGTCATATTGCTATTGCAGCTTGTAAATTTCCTTGTGGCACTCGTGGCACTCAGATAGATGTATTGGCTCGTGTTGCTTTATGGCAGAGAGGAATGAATTATTTACACGGAACCGGACATGGTGTCGGACATTTTCTTAGTGTTCATGAAGGACCACAAGGCATTCGTATGAATGAGATACCTGTATTATTATTGCCGGGTATGATAACCTCGAATGAACCAGGTATTTATAAAGGCGGCCGCCATGGTATACGTACAGAGAATCTGACCTTGGTACGGCGGGATATTGAAACAGAGTTTGGCGAGTTCTATCGTTTCGAAACAGTGACTCTTTGTCCAATATGCACTGAAGGTATAATTAAATCTCTTCTTTCTGATGCAGAAATTAATTGGCTGAATGATTACCATCAAGTGGTTTTTGATAGATTGAGCCCTTATCTTGATACAGAAGAGGTGTCTTGGTTAAGAGAGAAAACTGTGGCCATCTGATAGTGGTCATATAAGTTGCTAAATTATACAGTAATAAAATCATATGGCTTTGATAAAATCAGTGAGAGGGTTTACACCGCAATTTGGTGAGAACTGCTTTCTGGCAGATAATGCGACAATTATTGGTGATGTTAAAATGGGTTGCGAATGTAGTATTTGGTTTGGTACAATATTACGCGGGGATGTAAATTCTATCCGAATTGGGGATAGAGTGAATATTCAGGATGGTTCGGTTTTACATACTTTATATGAGAAGTCTACCATTGAAATAGGTGATAATGTCTCTGTTGGGCACAATGTAACTATTCATGGCGCAACAATAAAAGATTATGCATTAGTAGGTATGGGATCAACCATACTTGATCACGCTGTTATAGGTGAAGGAGCAATAGTTGCTGCGGGCTCTCTGGTTCTAAGTAATACCGTGATTGAGCCGGGGACTATTTGGGGTGGTGTACCTGCAAAGTTTATTAAAAAGGTAGATCCTGAACAAGCAAAAGAACTGAATAAAAAGATAGCACACAATTACCTGATGTATTCTGAATGGTATAAGTAGGTTTAAACTTATAAAAAAGATGTCCAGCTTTTTGGTTCTGAAAACCATTAAACTGGACATGCTTTTTATATCATCTCTTTTTATTCAAAATTAATCTGACTCAATATTTTTTCGCTGGCTCCCAGATTCTTGGTTACATAATTTCCAGCATTTAATCCACTCACTTTCAGGAACTCTTTGTCTGATATCATATTGTCCAGTAATTGACTCAAGTCTTCTTTATCTTTTATGGTAAATGCTCCTTGTTCTTCAAGAAGCTGCCTGGCTTCCATGAACTTATGATATTTAGGACCAAAGATGACAGGTATGCCATATACCGCAGCTTCCAGAATATTATGGATTCCTACACCAAATCCTCCGCCGATATAGGCTATTTTACCATATCTATAAATGGAAGAAAGAAGCCCAAACCCATCAATAATAAGACAATCCGCATTTTTTACATTCTGTTCATTTGCTTTTGAATAACGAACATAAGGACGCTTTAATTTACTGATTATCTCTACCAAGTGGTTTTCATCAATTACATGAGGAGCAATAATCAACTTAATATCAGGATGTGTATTGAAATATTCAATGAAAAGATCTTCATCCGGTGCCCATGAACTCCCGGCAACAATTGTCAGAGATTCATTCTTAAAGAATTCTACTAAAGGAAGATCTTTTGCCGCCTGACGGATTTCAAGTACTCTGTCAAAACGAGTGTCTCCCACAACAGTAACTTTTTCTATACCGATCTTGGAAAGAAAACGCTTGGATGTTTCGTTCTGAACAAATAGCTGATCAAAATCCAATAAAACTTTGCGATAAAGTCCTCCATACCATTTGAAAAAGATCTGATCTTTACGGAAAATGGATGAAACGCTGTAAACAGGGATGTTTCGTTTGTGAAGCTCATCCAGGTAATTCTTCCAGAATTCGTATTTGATAAAGAAAGCCATACAAGGCTGGATAATATCTAATAGCTTTTTTACATTGCGAGGTTTGTCAAGAGGTAGGTAACAAACGATGTCTGCCCCTTTGTAATTTCTGCGCACTTCGTAACCGGATGGTGAGAAGAACGTGAGCAATATTTTATATTGGGGATACCTTTCCCTGATTCTTTCTATGAGTGGACGCCCTTGTTCGAATTCACCTAAAGAAGCAGCATGAAACCAAATGTATTTTGCATCTTTCTCTTTTTGTTGACGAAGCAGTTCGTATACAATCCAATGTCCTTTCATCATCTTGCGAGGCTTTCTGCTGAAAGGAGCTGCAAGATGAATTAGCAGTGAGTAGATAAAAATTCCTAAATTGTAAAACATTTCAGCTCTTTTACTTCTTTATAACATCTATTGCTCTTTTCATTCGGGCAACGGTTTCTTCTTTCCCTAATACAGCGGAGATGTCAAACATGTGTGGTCCTTTTCCTTCTCCAACAAGAGTAAGACGGAAAGCATTCATGATATTTCCAAGATGATATTCTTTGCTAGCAATCCAATCCATTACAATTTTTTCCTGATTTTCCAGAGAAAAATCATCAATAGCCTCAAGTACGTGCATAAGCTCTGTCATTTGTACAGGAGAATCTTCTTTCCAGCGTTTTTTTATCGTTTTTTCATCGTATTCTGTTGGCGCTATAAAGAAGAACTTGCATTGTTCCCAAAGATCTTTCACAAAGCTTACGCGTTCTTTCATTAAACCTACAACTGTAACAACCTTATCAAACGGAGCTTCCATGCCTTGTTCTTTCAGGTACGGCAAAAATAGTGTTGCTATCTCTTCGTTAGATTTTAACTGGATATACTGGTGGTTGAACCATTTACCTTTTTCGTAATCAAATTTTGCACCGGCCTTGCTACATCTCTGGAGATCAAATAGTTTAATGAGTTCTTCCATTGACATAATTTCCTGATCATTACCTGGATTCCATCCAAGAAGTGCAAGGAAATTGATCACAGCTTCAGGCAGATAACCGGTCTCGCGGTAACCTGAAGATATTTCTCCGGTTTTAGGATCGTTCCATTGCAAAGGGAACACTGGGAACCCAAGACGATCTCCATCTCGTTTACTGAGTTTGCCATTTCCGTCCGGTTTAAGTAAAAGCGGAAGGTGAGCAAATTCCGGCATCGTATCTTCCCATCCAAAGGCACGGTAAAGAAGTACATGTAATGGTGCAGAAGGCAACCATTCTTCTCCACGTATTACGTGGGATACTTCCATTAAATGATCATCCACGATATTGGCGAGATGATAGGTTGGCAATTCATCTGCAGATTTATATAAAACTTTATCGTCCAAAATAGAAGAATTGATGATGACTTCTCCGCGGATTATATCATGAACATGAACGTCTTCGTTAGGCTCAATCTTCATCCTTACTACGTATTGTTTCCCTGAATTGATTAAGCTGTTAACTTCTTCTGCGGAAAGAGTCAAAGAATTACGCATAAAGAGCCGGGTAGAAGCATCATATTGAAAATTTTGTATTTCTGTGCGTTTGGCTTCCAGCTCTTCAGGTGTATCAAAAGCGATGTATGCTTTCTTGTTATCTAATAAGATTGTTACATACTTCTTGTATATTTCTCTGCGTTCAGATTGACGGTAAGGTCCATAGTTTCCACCAAAGCTTACTCCTTCATCGAACTTAATTCCTAACCATTGGAAAGCCTCAATGATGTATTCTTCTGCCCCAGGAACAAATCGGTGAGAATCAGTGTCTTCTATGCGAAATATCATTTCCCCATCATGTTGGCGGGCAAATAAATAATTGTATAATGCTGTGCGTACTCCGCCAATATGTAATGCTCCTGTTGGACTTGGAGCAAAACGAACTCTTACTTTTCTTTCTGTCATATTGCTTTAATAAAATATAAAATCGGGGCAAAATTAATTTATTTTTTTCGAACTACAGCATAACTTTTGTGTTTGTGTTGGTCTAAATGACTAAAAAGAGTAATCTTATTGTTTTTTTTTGTAATTTTCGCCAAAATTTATATCCAAATGAATAAGTTAAGGAATAGAAAACGCTCTTCATATAAAGATTTGATATATAAGGCGCTGATTTTTCTGGCTACTGTGGCAGTGATAGTCAATTTTTTGCCTCGCAGCGGGAAGTTTAACTATCAATTTGATATTGATAAACCTTGGAAATATGGACTGCTAACTGCCTCCTTTGATTTCCCTATTTATAAGGATGAGGCACTTGTCAGGCAGCAACAAGACAGTATTCTGAGGTTTTACCAACCATATTTTGTATATAATCAAACTATGGAGCAAAAGGCTCTTGTGAAGTTTAAAGCCGATTCTCAGCAGAAACTGAAAAATAAAATCCCTTCAATTCGTTATTATCAACATGTAAACACAATATTGCAGCACATTTACAAGATTGGCATTGTACCTAGTGCTCAAATGACAGATTTAAAGAAACAACATATTCAGACAGTAATGGTGGCGCAAGAGAAAATGGCAAATGCCAAACCTGCTTCTGAACTTTATACGATTAAAACTGCCTATGAATATTTACTGAATGCTGACACTGTTCAATTCAGTAAGGAAATACTTCGTCAATGCGATCTGGATAATTATATTATTCCTAATTTGAGATACGATAAAAGGAAATCCGATGGGGCAAGGAATGAGCTTTTAGGCACTATTTCCTTTGCCAGTGGTTTGGTTCAATCTGGTCAGAAAATTATAGATAGGGGTGAAATACTAAATGATCGTACCTATCGTATCCTTGAATCTCTCAAAAAGGAATCTATAAAAAGAAGTAGCTCTATTGACCAACAACGTCTCATTTTTGTGGGACAGATATTATTTGTCTGTGTTTTGATGTTTTATTTCATGCTTTATCTTGATTTGTTTAGGAAGGATTATTACCAACATAAGGGGGGATTGTCATTGCTGTTTGCACTTACTATCTTTTACTCAGTACTAACGGCTTTAATGGTAAAGTATAATATTTTAAACGTTTATATGATTCCTTACGCGATGATGCCCATTGTTATCCGAGTCTTTCTTGATTCGCGGACAGCCTTCATGACTCATACGATAACTATTTTACTATGCTCCATAACATTGCGTTATCCTTACGAATTTATTATATTGCAGTTGACGGCTGGAATTGTGGCTATCTATAGTTTGCGTGAATTGTCTCAACGCTCTCAATTATTCCGGTCGGCTCTTTTAATTGTGCTAAGTTACGTTGCTTTGAATTTTTCTCTAGAACTGATTCACGAAAATGATATTTCGAAAATCAATTTAGGTATGTATCTGAACTTTGTTATAAATGGCATTTTGTTACTCTTCGCTTACCCTTTTCTATTCCTTCTGGAAAAAACGTTTGGATTTACTTCCAATGTAACTTTGGTAGAACTTTCTAATATCAACAACGACTTGTTGCGGAAATTGTCGGAAGTGGCGCCTGGAACATTTCAACACTCCATGCAGGTGTCGAATCTGGCTGCTGAAGCTGCTATCAGAGTGGGTGGGAAAAGCCAGCTTGTAAGAACTGGAGCTCTATATCATGATATTGGAAAAATGGAAAACCCTGCATTCTTTACAGAGAATCAGTCGGGGGTAAATCCGCATAAGTCGTTAAGCTATGAACAGAGCGCACAAGTGGTTATTAGCCATGTGTCTGACGGGCTAAAACTGGCTGAAAAAAACGACTTACCGAAAGTAATTAAAGATTTTATCAGCACACACCATGGTACGGGTAAAACAAAATATTTTTATGTCTCTTATAAAAATGAAAATCCGGATAAAGATATTGATGAAGAAGTCTTTACTTATCCGGGCCCTAATCCCTTTTCCAAAGAAACGGCCATCCTGATGATGGCGGATTCTGTGGAAGCTGCTTCACGTAGCTTATCCGAATATACGGAAGAGTCTATCAATAGTTTGGTGGATAAGATTATTGATTCACAAGTGGAGGAGGGATTCTTTAAATATTGCCCTATTACGTTTAAGGATATAGCTACTGTAAAATTAGTGTTTAAAGAGAAACTTCGTACAGTTTATCATACACGAATCAGTTATCCGGAATTAAAAAAGACAGGAATCAAGTAAAACTTGTGTTGTCTTGTACAAAACATTGTTTTCTTTTGTACAAGATAATTAATTCTTTTGTACAGAAGAATGCATTCTTTTGTACAAGAAAAGATTATTCTTTCAGGCTGTTTTTTAAATATTTCAGCAATCCTTCACAAGCATCCTCCAAGATATCTAAAACGTGTTCAAATCCTGATGCCCCGCCAAAGTAGGGGTCAGGTACACAATCTGCGGGAATGCGTTGACAGAAATCCGCCATGCGGCGTATCTTTTGCTGCGCTTCAGGAGATGGAGCCAATTCCCTGAGATCATTAATGTTTCGGTCGTCCATACCTAATATAAGGTCAAAATTATCAAAGTCGTCACCCTTTACTGGTCGGGATCTGCTAACCAGATTGTATCCACGCTTTATTGCATGTGTGCGCATTCGCGGATCCGGCAATTCCCCCTGATGATAACTTAGTATGCCTGCGGAGTCCACTTTGATCGTGTTTTCCAGTCCTTCTCTTTCAAGATAAGTTTGCATAATTCCTTCTGCCAGTGGTGAACGACAGATGTTGCCGAGACAGACGAAAAGGATTCTTTTTTCTATTTTTTCATTCATAAATTAAAATGGATCTACATCATAATATACGATCAGAGATTTAAAGCGTTCGTCTTCTATCATTTCTTTTTGCACCTGCAATAAGAGTCTGCGCGCTTTTTCCATTGATGCGTTGCTTTCAATTTTCACAATAATCTTCTTGATAAACAGGGACTGAATACGAGATACGGGCGGATTATCCGGTCCCAGAACACGACTACCGAAAATGTTTGAAAGTCTTTCTGCCATTGTGCGTGCCATGATGTCCAGTAAGTCTACATTCCGGTTTTTAAGGTACACATATACTAACCTGTAATATGGCGGATAACGGAACATCTGACGTTCTGCCAGCTGATCAGCGTACATCTGTTGATAATTGTTGGCTATTACCTGGTGAATAATGGGATGATCAATTGATTTCGTCTGCAACACAACCAGCCCTTGCTTATTCTTTCTTCCTGCTCTTCCCGAGACTTGTGCCATCAGCTGAAAAGCCCGTTCGTAAGAACGAAAATCCGGATAATTAAGCATTGTGTCAGCATTCAGTATTCCTACCACACTAACGTTGTCAAAATCTAGTCCTTTCGAAACCATCTGTGTGCCGATAAGTATATCCGTTTTCCCCTGTTCAAAATTTGCAATAATCTTTTCATAAGCCGTGCGGGTACGAGTGGTATCCAAATCCATTCGGGCAACCTTTGCCTCAGGAAATATCGCTTTAATATCATCTTCTACCTTTTCGGTTCCAAAGCCCCGGTTTACTAATTCCACGCTTTCGCAAGCCGGGCAAGAATGTGGTACCTGGTAGGTGTAACCACAATAGTGGCAGGTGAGTTGACTGATCCCTTTATGATAGGTGAGGCTCACATCGCAGTTTTTGCATTTAGGAACCCAACCGCAGGTTTTACATTCAATCATAGGAGCAAAACCTCTGCGATTCTGAAAGAGTATAACTTGTTCTTTGTGTTCTAGTGCATTGCGTACACGCTCAAGTAATAAAGGAGAGAATTGTCCGTTCATCCGTTTTTTGCGTGCAAGCTCCTTAATGTCTACAGGAAGAATTTCAGGTAGCTGAATATCCTGGTATCGTTCGTTTAGTTCTACTAATCCATATTTACCGGTCGTAACATTATAGTAAGTTTCTACTGAAGGAGTGGCAGTACCTAATAATGTTTTTGCACCATATAAAGAAGCCAGAACAATTGCTGCATTACGTGCATGATAACGTGGTGCAGGATCGTATTGCTTATACGTGTTTTCGTGTTCCTCATCCACAATCACTAAGCCAAGGTTATGGAAAGGTAGGAATATGGAGGAACGAACGCCAAGGATAATGTCATAACCTTCGTTTCCTAATTGCTTACGCCATATTTCTACTCTTTCGGCATCCGAGAACTTAGAATGATAAATGCCTAGTTTATTTCCAAATACTCGTTTTAAGCGTTCTGTTATCTGTGTTGTCAGGGCAATCTCCGGTAGTAAATAAAGAACTTGTTTTCCAGCCTTTATCGTTTTCTCGATAAGATGAATATAAACTTCAGTCTTTCCGCTTGAAGTTACTCCATGAAGCAAGCAGACATTCTTCTTCTTGAAGCAGGTTTGTATCTCTTGAAAGGCTTGCAACTGATATTCGTTAAGCGGATTTATTCCAACGGTTGATAGGTTAGTGGTTGCTAACCGGCCAATCTCTTGACGGTAAACCTCAAATACTTTTTTCTCAATAAGGCTATTGAATGCAGCGGGAGAAGTCTCTGCTTTTTTAATGAGCTCTTTTTTACTCACTTCTTTCATTGTTCCAATGTTAAGGAAGTGAGAAAGCTCGAGGTACTTCATCAAAAGGGCTAGCTGTTTTTGTGCACGAGCCAATTCTGTGAACAACTTGTTTAGCTGTTCTTCACTTTTGGCCGATTCGGCTAAACGGACACGGACTTCGAGTTTCGGTTGATAATTCCGTTTTAGTTCCTCTTTAACAAAGATGGCTTCTTTATCCAACAGGGATTTAATAGCAGGTAAAAGGTTCTTTAAACCGCTATCCTTCTCTAACTGGCTAACTGTTTGTTCCGTTTTGTTTTTTAACAGACCCATCAATATCTGTTCTCGGTCTGATAAAGGAACTTCATATTCAAAATCAGGATTGTATTCTACAATTGTTTCACTCTCCAGCTTTAATCCGGAGGGTAACGCTGCTTTATAGACATCACCTTGTGTGCAAAGATAATAAGAAGAAAGCCATTCCCAGAATTTAAACTGCAGTGGAAGGAGGATAGGTTCTGTATCAAGGATTGTTGTAATCTCTTTTGTTTCGTATCCTTCAGGAAAAGAATAATGTATGTTATATGCTATTGCTGTATAGAACTTTTTGCGTCCGAAAGGAACAATCACACGGCATCCGATATGTACTTTTTCTGCCATATCTTCAGGCAGAGAATAAGTAAAACATTTGGGTAGTGGAAGAGGTAATATAACGTCTGCAAATTTTTTCACACTGTTTCTTTATTAGTTTGGCAAAGATATAAAAAAGGAAGCTTCCCAAAATGAGAAACCTCCTTCTTATTTTATATAGTATATATTTTTTAGAAAATATAAGCTACAGATACTTGCCAAACTTTTGTTTTACTCTTAAAGGATGTTCCGCTTATAACGCTGGCTAATTCGCCTAAATTACCACTTGCGAAATTTTCTTTTGCAGAATCAGTTAGAGGCAAGTTGTAGTTTAGTCCAACCTGCAAATGGTTGAGAAGCTTAACGCCACCCCCAATATTCAATGAAACCTCTGCATTCTTCCTCTCGATGGAAGGTGTTGAACCTTGCATTGTTGTATTAGCAATATTTACTAAATCGGTGGTCAGGTTATCGCTGTTAATGTCGAATGAGAAATTAGGACCGGCAGCTAAGAATATACTTGCCATGCTTCCTAAGCCAATAGAATATTTCAGATTGACCGGAACCTCGATTGTTTTCTGCTTATTTGTGACATTATCGTTGCTGATTGTATTAGTAAACTTAGTTCCTTTTTCTGCATAAAGTAATGCTCCATCGAGTCCTAAGCCTACAATTGGAATATTAATATCCACCATTGGACCAATAAAGAATCCATTCATGTTTTCAGTTTTGAAATTACTCTTCAATCCTGAGAAATCAGCATTTGAAAGGTTTAATCCTCCTTTAACACCAAGTTTAATTTGTGCTTGTGCTGGGATAGCTATAAACAAACATATCGCTATCAAAATAGTGCTAAAAATCTTTTTCATAAATCAATAAGTTTTTTAATTTTGATGACAAACTTACATATAATTATTGTATTGCATGTACAATGAAGCATGAAAATAAGGCTTTGATTCCTTTTTAGGCTTATAGTGAGGTCTATTATTCTTTGATCTGAATGCTTTGGATTTATTCTGTATGTTATGTTTTTATATAAATTTAGTTTACAGACAGGCCTTCCTTGATTAACATTGATGTTATTTGTATGTTCTTATTAATATACAGATAATCAATATTTTAACATTGATAAATGCAATTGCATATTTATTATTGAAAAATAGAAAAACATAAGGTCGATTTGGAGGAGGTAGCAAGGTGCTCCCTTCTGGAACGCTGGGATAATAGGGGCGCCAAATTTTATTCCAAGACATATAGAGCCTGTTTAAATTTTATTCAATAGCATTCTGATGTTTGCCAGTTTAACCATTTCCTCAGCCGAATCGAATGTAAGTTCATTGTTTCGGCAGAGCCTTCTATTGTTGTCCAACCAAGAAAAAGTTCTTTCAACAATCCATCTCTTTTTAATTGATTTAAAGCCATTTACTTTGTTTCCGCTGACTATAATATCCAGCAAATATCCAAAAGTATTCTTTATTTTCTCCGATACTTCTCCGCGATAACCGGCATCAGCAAGAATTACTTTTATATTACAGCATAATTCTTTCAGACATCGGGCAAGCAGATAAGCTGCTTTGCTATCATGCACACATGCAATTGTTACCATAACAGCGATCAGAAAACCATTCTTGTCAACAACCACATGACGTTTAATCCCTTTGACTTTCTTATTACCGTCAACTCCATTAAGGGAACGGTTGTTTCCCCAACGTACACTTTGACTCTCCATTATTCCTAGACTAGCTTCGGCTTTTTGCCCCATAGAAATACGTACTTTCTCATGTAAATTATTGAGTAATAGATCAAATTCACCAAGAGATGACCATTTGTGATAATAATAGTATACTAATTCCCAGGAGGGAAAATCTGAAGGCAACATACGCCACTGACAACCGGTTTTTACAACATAAAATATGGCATTCCATATTTTACGTAAATCATATTTTCGCTTTCTCTCTTGTGGCTTCAAGATTTTCTTAATAACTTGCCACTGTGTTTCTTCTAAATCCGTTAAATACATAATTATTTAAAGTGTGGTAACTAAAAATAATCATTTTAACGGAAAGAGGGAACACTTTTTTATTTTTATCTTTAAAATTTAAACAGGCTCATAAACAAAAGATGTTTTATTTGAAGTTTATCACCCATGATAAATGAAAGTATACAAAACTTATTTCAGCCCTAAAAAAAATCTGATTGCAAGAACAATCGCATAAAGTTTATGTTGTTTTTATTGCTGGTTCTGCAGAATAATCAAGATGTCAGACGTAATATCTGACGGCGATTTATTATCTTTGCAAAAACAAACATAATAATGATATAATAGTCTTATAACAATGAATAATGAAAACCAAACAAATCAGTTACAGATTGAATTGAATGATGAGGTGGCTCAAGGTATATACGCAAATCTTGCTGTGATAACTCATTCCAGTTCTGAATTTATTGTAGATTTTATCCGTGTGATGCCTGGATTGCCTAAAGCAGGAGTGAAGAGTCGCATAATCTTGACTCCGGAACATGCTAAGAGGTTAATGCGCGCTTTAGAAGATAATGTGCGTAAATATGAGAATTCTTTTGGCACTATTCATTTGAACGAAGAAAGTTTGGTTCAACCTATCCCTGGTTTTACAGGAGAAGCATAAGAATTATAAAAAATATATTTAAAGCGGATTTTCGGGTAACAGTGCATATCGCTCTGTTAAAAATCTATTTTTGCCTGAAAATCAGAAAAAACTTTGGGTAATCAATTGGTTATTCAAATATTATTCGTATTTTTGCAGCCCAAAATGTATACTAACGAAATTAATATAACAATAATATAATAATTAAAAAAACAATTAAAAATGCCTACAATTCAGCAATTAGTAAGAAAAGGAAGGGCTGCTTTGGTTGATAAAAGTAAGTCTCCAGCGCTAGACTCATGTCCTCAAAGACGTGGCGTTTGCGTGAGAGTTTACACAACCACTCCAAAAAAGCCTAACTCTGCAATGCGTAAAGTAGCTCGTGTGCGCTTAACAAACCAAAAGGAAGTTAACTCGTATATTCCGGGAGAAGGACACAACTTGCAAGAACACTCTATCGTATTAGTACGCGGTGGTCGTGTGAAAGACCTACCAGGTGTTCGTTATCACATTGTTCGTGGAACATTAGACACAGCAGGTGTTGCAGGACGTACACAAAGACGCTCTAAATACGGAACTAAGCGTCCAAAACCAGGACAACCAGCAGTAGCAGCTAAAGGTAAGAAGAAATAATTCTACCGCTAGCTAAGCTTATTTTTTAGATTTAAAAATATCAATTTTCGTTTTGGTTTGTTGGAATAAGCTATAAAAGGTTGAGTAAATGCCCCAGCGGGGAAATTGAAGACATATTAATGCAGCCAAGAACAAAACATTATTTTTCAAACAAATGAGAAAAGCAAAACCAAAAAAACGGGTTATCCTTCCGGATCCCGTATTTAATGATCAAAAGGTTTCCAAATTTGTAAACCACTTGATGTATGATGGTAAGAAGAATACTTCATACGAAATTTTCTACGCTGCCTTAGAAACAGTAAAGGCAAAACTTCCTAACGAGGAAAAATCCTCTCTGGAAATCTGGAAAAAAGCATTGGATAATATTACTCCTCAAGTCGAAGTTAAGTCTAGACGTGTTGGTGGAGCTACTTTCCAAGTTCCTACAGAAATTCGTCCTGATCGTAAAGAATCAGTTTCAATGAAAAACTTGATCCTGTATGCTCGCAAAAGAGGAGGGAAATGTATGGCTGATAAATTAGCTGCTGAGATTCTGGATGCATTCAACGAACAAGGTGGTGCGTTCAAACGTAAAGAAGACATGCATAGAATGGCTGAGGCTAACCGTGCATTTGCTCATTTCAGATTCTAAATATTGTAGTAAAATGGCAAAACAAGATTTACATTTAACCCGTAATATCGGTATCATGGCTCACATCGATGCTGGTAAAACAACTACTTCTGAACGTATTCTTTTCTATACTGGTCTTACTCATAAGATTGGTGAGGTGCATGATGGTGCAGCAACAATGGACTGGATGGCTCAGGAGCAAGAACGTGGTATTACTATTACATCTGCTGCTACAACTACCAGATGGAAGTGGAATGATGATACTTATAAAATCAACTTGATTGACACTCCGGGACACGTTGACTTTACCGCTGAGGTAGAACGCTCTCTTCGTGTATTAGATGGTGCTGTTGCTACCTACTGTGCAGTAGGTGGTGTAGAGCCTCAGTCTGAAACTGTTTGGAGACAAGCTGATAAATATAATGTTCCTCGTATTGGATACGTGAACAAAATGGACCGTTCTGGTGCTGACTTCTTCGAAGTTGTTCGCCAGATGAAAGATGTGCTTGGTGCTAATCCTTGTCCTATTGTTGTTCCTATTGGTGCAGAAGAAAGCTTTAAAGGTCTTGTAGACCTTATTAAAATGAAAGCTATCTACTGGCATGATGAGAGTATGGGTGCTGATTATTCAGTAGAAGAAATTCCTGCAGACTTACTTGATGAATGCAACGAGTGGAGAGGGAAAATGCTGGAATCAGTTGCTGAATATGATGAGTCTTTGATGGAGAAATTTTTTGATGATCCTTCTACTATCACAGAAGTTGAAGTTCTTAGCGCTCTTCGTAATGCTACCGTTCAAATGGCTATTGTTCCAATGCTTTGTGGCTCTTCATTCAAGAATAAGGGAGTTCAGACATTATTGGATTATGTTTGTGCATTCTTACCTTCTCCTCTGGATACAGAAGCTGTAGTTGGTACAAACCCAGATACAGGTGAGGAAGAAGATAGAAAACCTTCTGAAGAAGAATTTACTTCAGCTTTGGCATTTAAGATCGCAACTGACCCTTATGTTGGCCGATTGACTTTCTTCCGTGTATATTCAGGTAAGATTGAAGCTGGTTCTTATATCTATAACACTCGCTCTGGAAAGAAAGAACGTGTTTCTCGTTTGTTTCAGATGCATTCAAATAAACAGAATCCGGTAGAAGTTATCGGTGCTGGTGATATTGGTGCAGGTGTTGGTTTTAAGGATATCCGTACTGGAGATACTCTTTGTGAAGAAGATCATCCAATTGTTCTTGAATCAATGGACTTCCCTGATCCGGTTATCGCTTTAGCTATTGAGCCTAAGACTCAAAAAGATATGGACAAACTGACTACCGGTTTGATCAAATTGGCTGAAGAAGATCCAACTTTCACTGTAAAAACAGACGAACAAAGTGGTCAGACAGTTATCGCAGGTATGGGTGAACTTCACTTGGATATTATTATCGACCGTTTGAGACGTGAGTTTAAAGTAGAATGTAATCAAGGTCGCCCTCAGGTTACTTACAAAGAAGCAATTACTAAGACTGTTAACCTTCGTGAGGTTTATAAGAAACAATCTGGTGGTCGTGGTAAATTTGCTGATATTATTGTAAATGTCGGTCCTGCTGATGAAGACTTTGAAGGAACTCTTCAATTTGTTGACGAAGTGAAAGGTGGCAATATTCCTAAAGAATTTATTCCTGCTGTACAAAAAGGTTTCACTTCTGCAATGAAAAATGGTGTACTTGCTGGATTCCCACTTGATACATTGAAGGTTGTTTTAACTGATGGTTCTTTCCACCCTGTTGACTCTGACCAGTTATCTTTTGAGATCTGTGCAATCCAAGCTTACAAGAGTGCTTGTGCTAAAGCAGGTCCTGCTTTACTTGAACCTATTATGAGTCTTGAGGTAGTTACTCCGGAAGAAAATATGGGTGATGTAATCGGTGACTTAAATAAACGTCGTGGTCAGGTTGAAGGTATGGAATCTAGCCGTGCAGGTGCAAGAATCGTAAAAGCGAAAGTCCCTATGGCAGAAATGTTTGGTTATGTAACTTCATTACGTACCATTACTTCAGGTCGTGCAACTTCATCTATGACTTTCTCTCACTTCTCTAAAGTTTCTTCTTCTATTGCGAAGGGAGTCCTTGAAGAAGTTAAAGGTCGTGTTGACTTAGTTTAAAATTATAGTTATAAATAAATATGAGCCAAAAAATTAGAATTAAATTGAAGTCTTACGATCACAACTTGGTTGACAAGTCAGCTGAGAAGATCGTAAGAACTGTGAAGACTACAGGCGCAATTGTTAGCGGCCCTATACCTCTTCCTACGCATAAGCGTATCTTTACAGTGAACCGCTCTACTTTCGTTAACAAAAAATCCAGAGAACAATTTCAGCTCTCTTCATTTAAAAGATTGATCGACATCTATAGCTCTACTGCTAAAACTGTTGATGCTTTGATGAAGTTGGAATTGCCTAGTGGAGTGGAAGTAGAAATTAAAGTTTGATAATTAAAAAAAAGTGAAATGCCAGGATTATTAGGAAAGAAAATCGGAATGACATCCGTTTTCAGTGCCGATGGTAAAAATGTACCATGCACTGTTATCGAAGTAGGTCCTTGTGTTGTTACTCAACTGAAAACAGTTGAAAAAGATGGTTACGAAGCAGTTCAGGTGGGTTTCCAGGAAAAAAAGGAAAAACACACAACTAAACCTTTGATGGGACACTTCGCTAAAGCCAAAGTAACACCAAAGAGACACTTGGCCGAGTTCAAAGAATTTGAGAGTGAACTTAACTTAGGAGACTCAATCTCTGTAGAATTGTTTAACGATACAGTTTTTGTTGACGTTATTGCAACTTCTAAAGGTAAAGGTTTCCAGGGTGTAGTTAAAAGACACGGATTTGGTGGTGTTGGACAGGCTACTCACGGTCAGCACAATCGTTTACGTAAACCGGGTTCTATCGGTGCTTGTTCTTATCCAGCTAAAGTATTCAAAGGAATGCGTATGGGTGGACAAATGGGTGGTGACAGAGTTACCGTTCAAAATTTGCGAGTTTTAAAAGTTATTCCAGAACACAATCTTTTATTGATTAAGGGATCTGTTCCGGGATGCAAAGGTTCAATCGTAATAATTGAGAAATAATGGAAGTTAACGTATATAACATTAAAGGTGAAGACACTGGAAGAAAGGTTACGTTAAATGAATCAATCTTCGGAATTGAGCCTAACGACCACGCTATTTATTTGGATGTAAAGCAATTTATGGCAAATCAGCGTCAGGGAACTCACAAATCAAAAGAAAGAAGTGAACTTTCAGGTAGTACTAGAAAGTTGAAAAAACAAAAAGGTACTGGCGGAGCACGTTCAGGTGATATCAAATCTCCTGTGTTTGTAGGTGGTGCAAGAGTTTTTGGTCCTAGACCAAGAGACTATTTCTTTAAGTTGAATAAGAAAGTTAAGACTTTAGCAAGAAAATCTGCTTTATCATACAAGGCTCAAGACAATGGTATTGTAGTATTAGAAGATTTTTCTTTTGAAGCTCCAAAAACTAAGGAATTTATTGCACTGATAAAAAATCTTAAAGTTTCTGATAAAAATCTGCTTTTCGTTTTATCAGATACAAATAAAAACGTATATTTGTCGGCTCGTAATGTTGAGAGAGCTAAAGTATTAACTGTCGCTGGATTAAATACTTACAATGTATTGAATGCTGGCGCATTGGTACTTACTGAAAGTTCTCTTTCTGCTATCGACGATATCTTAATGAAAAAGGAGGCTTAAATAATGGGAATTATTATTAAACCGTTAGTTACAGAGAAAATAACAGCTGCATCTGAAAAGTTAAATCGTTTCGGATTTATTGTGCGTCCTGAAGCTAACAAATTAGAAATTAAGAGCGCAATCGAAGCTTTGTATAATGTTACAGTTGTAGATGTAAATACAATTCGCTATTCAGGTAAAAATAAAAGTCGTTATACAAAAGCCGGAATGATCAATGGTAAAACAAATGCTTATAAAAAGGCTGTTATAACATTGAAAGAAGGGGATACTATTGATTTTTATAGCAATATTTAATAAAAATGGCAGTACGTAAATTTAAGCCCACAACACCGGGGCAAAGACATAAAATTATTGGTACTTATGAGGAGATAACTGCATCAGTACCAGAAAAATCTCTTGTGTTTGGTAAGATTTCTTCTGGTGGTCGCAACAGCGAAGGAAAGATGACTATGCGCTATCTTGGTGGTGGTCATAAGAAGAAAATTAGAATTGTTGATTTCAAGAGAAATAAAGATGGTGTTCCGGCAGTAGTAAAAACAATTGAATACGATCCGAATCGTTCGGCTCGTATCGCTTTGTTATTTTATGCCGACGGTGAGAAAAGATATATTATTGCTCCCAATGGATTACAAGTAGGTAATACTCTTATGTCAGGTGAAACTGCTGCGCCAGAGATTGGCAATGCACTTCCTCTACAAAATATCCCTGTGGGTACTGTAATTCACAATATTGAATTACGTCCAGGCCAAGGCGCTGCTTTGGTTAGATCTGCAGGTAATTTTGCTCAGTTGACTTCAAGAGAAGGCAAATATTGTGTTATCAAATTGCCCTCTGGTGAAGTAAGACAAATACTTAGTACCTGTAAAGCTACTATTGGTAGTGTTGGTAACTCTGATCATGGATTGGAAAGCTCAGGTAAGGCTGGTCGTTCAAGATGGCTAGGACGTCGTCCTCGCAACCGTGGTGTTGTAATGAACCCTGTTGATCACCCAATGGGTGGTGGTGAAGGCCGCGCATCCGGAGGTCATCCAAGATCTCGTAAGGGATTGTATGCTAAGGGCTTGAAGACTAGAGCTCCAAAGAAGCAATCTTCTAAGTATATTATTGAGAGAAGAAAAAAGTAATCTGATTAATTGAGTAAACTATGAGTCGTTCATTAAAAAAAGGTCCTTATATTAATATTAAGCTTGAATCAAAAGTGCTTGCTATGAATGAGTCAGGCAAAAAAGCTGTTGTTAAGACTTGGGCTAGAGCTTCAATGATTTCGCCTGATTTTGTTGGGCATACTGTTGCAGTTCATAACGGAAATAAATTTATTCCTGTTTACATTACCGAAAACATGGTTGGACATAAGTTGGGTGAATTTTCTCCAACTCGTACTTTCAGAGGTCATGCCGGTAACAAGAAACGTTAACAGGATATTAAATCTGAAATAATAAAGTAATAATAAATAATGGGAGCAAGAAAAAAAATATCGGCTGATAAAAGAAAAGAAGCCCTTAAAACCATGTATTTTGCTAAATTGCAAAATGTTCCTACTTCACCGCGTAAGATGCGTCTTGTGGCAGATATGATCCGCGGTATGGAAGTGAACAGAGCTCTTGGCGTTTTGAAGTTTTCGTCTAAGGAAGCTTCTGCTAGAGTGGAAAAATTGTTGCGCTCTGCAATTGCTAACTGGGAACAGAAAAACGAACGTAAGGCAGAAAGCGGTGAATTGTTTGTAACAAAGATTTTTGTTGATTGTGGTTCTATGTTGAAAAGAATGAGACCAGCACCACAGGGGAGAGGTTACAGAATTCGCAAACGCTCAAATCATGTGACTTTGTTCGTTGATTCTAAGAGTACTAATGATGATCAAAATTAAGCTAGATGGGACAAAAAGTTAATCCAATAAGTAACCGTTTAGGAATTATCAGAGGATGGGATTCCAATTGGTATGGTGGCAATAATTATGGTGATTCTTTGCTAGAGGATAGCAAGATTCGTAAATATCTTAATGCTAGACTAGCTAAAGCAAGTGTATCGAGAATTGTTATTGAACGTACACTTAAACTTGTGACAATAACCGTTTGTACAGCACGTCCAGGTATCATTATTGGTAAGGGAGGTCAGGAAGTTGACAAGTTAAAAGAAGAGTTGAAGAAAATTACTGATAAGGATATTCAAATTAATATCTTTGAAGTAAAAAGACCTGAGTTAGATGCTGTAATCGTAGCAAATAACATCGCTCGCCAGGTAGAAGGCAAAATTGCCTATCGCCGTGCCATTAAAATGGCTATCGCAAATACAATGCGTATGGGAGCTGAAGGTATCAAAGTGCAAATTTCAGGACGTTTGAATGGAGCTGAGATGGCTCGTTCTGAAATGTATAAAGAAGGAAGAACTCCGCTACACACCTTTAGGGCAGATATCGACTATTGTCATGCAGAAGCATTGACTAAGGTTGGACTTCTTGGTGTGAAAGTTTGGATTTGCAGAGGTGAAATTTTTGGCAAGAAAGAACTTGCTCCTAATTTTACTCAAAGCAAAGAAGGAGGCCGTGCTAATACTGGTGGTAGAGACGGTGGAAAAAACTTCAAAAGAAAGAAAAATAATCGCTAAAACGAATTTGAATTTTAGGAAATTATGTTACAACCGAAAAAGACAAAATTCAGAAGACAACAAAAGGGTCGCATGAAAGGTAATGCCCAAAGAGGCAACCAACTCGCTTTTGGTTCTTTTGGTATCAAAGCTTTGCAAAATAAATGGATTACAGGTAGACAAATTGAAGCTGCCCGTATTGCTGTTACTAGATATATGCAACGTCAAGGCCAGATTTGGATCAGAATATTCCCGGATAAACCAATTACTAAAAAACCTGCAGAAGTGCGTATGGGTAAAGGTAAGGGTAATCCAGAAGGATTTGTAGCTCCTGTTACCCCTGGTAGAATTATGATTGAAGTAGAAGGTGTGTCTTATGAAATCGCCAAAGAAGCATTGCGCTTAGCAGCTCAGAAGCTTCCTGTTACTACTAAGTTTATAGTAAGACGTGATTATGATACTCAAAATCAAAATGCATAATGTTTATGAAAATTGCAGAAATTAGAGAAATAAGTACCAAAGAACTGGTAGAAAAAATTCAGGCAGAAGTCGCCAACTATGATCAAGTGGTGTTGAACCATTCTATCTCTCCTTTGGATAATCCTGCACAGATAAAACAATTACGCAGGATGATTGCGCGTATGAAAACAGAATTACGCCAGAGAGAACTTAACAATAAATAATGGGTTTGATGGAAGCTAGAAATTTAAGAAAAGAAAGAACTGGGGTTGTTCTTAGCAACAAAATGGATAAAACTGTTACAGTTGCTGCAAAGTTTAAAGAAAAACACCCCATTTATGGTAAGTTCGTAAGTAAAACGAAAAAATACCATGCTCATGATGAAAAAAATGATTGTAACATTGGTGACACTGTTAGAATCAGTGAGACTCGTCCTTTGAGTAAAACAAAGAGATGGAGAGTAGTTGAAATAATTGAAAGAGCTAAGTAATTATGATACAAACAGAATCCAGACTTACAGTATGTGACAACAGTGGAGCTAAAGAAGTTTTGTGCATCCGTGTGTTGGGTGGTACAGGGCGTCGTTATGCTTCTGTTGGGGATGTTATTGTAGTTTCAGTAAAAAGCGTTATCCCCGCGAGTGATATTAAAAAAGGTGTAGTGTCTAAAGCTTTGATCGTACGTACGAAAAAAGAAATCCGTCGTGCTGATGGTTCGTATATACGTTTTGATGATAATGCTTGTGTTTTGTTAAACAATGCAGGTGAAATTAGAGGAAGTAGAATCTTTGGACCGGTTGCGAGAGAACTTCGTGCTGCAAACATGAAAGTAGTATCATTAGCACCAGAGGTACTTTAATTTTGTAAAAGATCTAAGTAATGAGTAAATTACATATTAAAAAAGGCGATACAGTTTTAGTCAATGCTGGTGAAGATAAAGGCAAAACTGGGCGTGTGCTGCAAGTTCTTGTTAAAAAAGAACGTGCAATTGTTGAAGGCATGAATTTGGTATCTAAAAGTACTAAACCAAATGCTAAAAACCCTCAAGGTGGTATTGTAAAGCAAGAAGCTTCTATACATATCTCAAATTTAAACCTTGTTGATCCGAAGAGTGGAAAGGCAACACGTATTGGGAGAAAAGAAAGTTCTGATGGAACTTTAGTGCGTTATTCTAAAAAATCAGGAGAGGAGATTAAGTAATGAGTAATACTGCTAGCCTTAAGAAAGAATATGCAGAGCGTATTGCGCCTGCATTGAAAGATCAATTTCAATATAGTTCATCTATGCAAGTTCCAGTTCTTAAAAAGATTGTTATCAATCAAGGCCTTGGATCTGCTGTAGCTGATAAGAAAATTATTGAAGTTGCAATAAATGAGATGACTGCGATTACAGGTCAGAAAGCTGTAGCAACAATTTCTCGTAAGGATATTGCAAACTTTAAGCTGCGTAAAAAAATGCCTATCGGTGTGATGGTTACTTTACGTCGTGAGAGAATGTATGAGTTCCTTGAAAAATTAGTTCGTGTAGCTCTTCCTCGTATTCGTGACTTTAAAGGAATAGAAAGTAAATTTGATGGTAAAGGTAATTATACTTTAGGTATTCAGGAACAGATTATTTTTCCTGAAATTAATATCGATAGTATTACTAAAATTTTAGGAATGAACATAACTTTTGTAACTTCAGCTCAATCTGATGAAGAAGGATATGCTTTGTTAAAAGAATTTGGTTTACCTTTTAAAAACTCTAAAAAAGACTAATATATTATGGCAAAAGAATCAATGAAAGCTCGCGAAGTAAAGAGAGCAAAACTTGTAGCCAAATATGCTGAAAAGAGAGCTCAGTTGAAAAAAGACGGTGATTATGATGCGTTGCAGGCTTTGCCTAAGAATGCATCACCGGTTCGTTTGCACAATCGCTGCAAACTAACTGGTCGTCCAAAGGGCTATATTCGTCAGTTTGGCGTTTCAAGAATTCAATTTCGTGAAATGGCATCTAATGGTCTTATTCCCGGAGTTAAAAAAGCAAGCTGGTAAATTATTTTTTAAATATTGTCAGGGAGGCCTGATTAATTTAATTATTTTTATATGACTGATCCAATAGCAGATTATTTAACGAGGTTGAGAAACGCAATCGGTGCTAAGCACAGAGTTGTAGAAGTTCCTGCCTCTAATCTTAAAAAGGAAATTACAAAAATTCTTTTTGAGAAGGGCTACATTCTTAATTATAAGTTTGTAGAAGAAGGACCTCAAGGCACTATCAAAGTAGCCTTGAAGTATGATTCCGTTAACAAAGTAAACGCGATCAAGAAACTGGTTAGAATATCTTCTCCAGGTTTACGTAAGTATACCGGATACAAAGACATGCCACGTGTTATTAATGGTTTGGGTATTGCTATAATATCTACTTCCAAAGGTGTAATGACAAACAAAGAGGCTGCTGAGCTAAAAATTGGCGGAGAAGTCTTGTGTTATGTATATTAATTTAGGAGGAAAAAGCAATGTCTAGAATAGGAAAATTACCCATTAGTATCCCAGCAGGAGTATCAGTTACTCTGAAAGATGATGTGGTTACCGTAAAAGGACCAAAGGGAGAATTAAGTCAGTATGTTAATCCACTTATTACTGTGGAAGTAGCTGATAATCAGATTTTATTGACTCGTAAAGACGATGAAAAACAAGAAAGAGCATTTCATGGCCTTTATCGTTCTTTGATTAATAATATGGTTATTGGTGTTTCTGAAGGTTACAAGAAAGAGTTAGAGTTAGTTGGTGTAGGTTTCCGTGCTACAAGCACTGGAAATATTATTGAATTTGCTCTTGGTTATTCACATAATATTTTCTTGCAATTACCCTCAGAAATTAAAGTTGAAACAAAATCTGAAAGAAATAAGAATCCTCTTATTATTTTAGAATCTTGTGACAAACAGTTACTAGGTCAAGTTTGTTCTAAAATACGTTCTTTCCGTAAACCAGAGCCATATAAAGGTAAAGGTATTAAATTTGTTGGAGAAGAAATTCGCAGAAAGTCGGGCAAATCTGCCGGTGCTAAGTAATTTACATAAAATTGTATTATCATGACAACAAAAATAGAAAGACGAATTAAAATAAAATACAGAGTACGTAATAAGATCTCCGGTACAACAGGATGTCCACGTATGAGTGTGTTTAGAAGTAACAAACAAATCTATGTTCAAATTATTGATGATTTGTGTGGTAAAACTTTAGCTTCAGCTTCTTCTCTTGGATTTGAAGAAAAATTGGCAAAGAAAGAGCAGGCTGCAAAGGTTGGCGAAATGATTGCTAAAAAAGCACAGGAAGCTGGAATTACAACTGTTGTGTTCGATCGTAATGGCTACTTATATCATGGGAGAGTAAAAGAGGTAGCTGATGCAGCTCGTAACGGTGGACTTAAATTTTAATTATTATGGCAGGAATAAGTAATCGATTTAAAATATCTAGTGATATAGAGCTTAAAGACAGATTAGTTGCTATTAACCGTGTTACTAAAGTAACAAAAGGTGGTAGAACTTTCAGTTTTTCTGCAATAGTAGTTGTTGGAAACGAAGATGGTGTTATTGGTTGGGGGCTTGGTAAAGCTGGTGAAGTAACTGCAGCAATTGCTAAGGGAGTTGAATCTGCAAAGAAGAACCTAATTAAAGTGCCAGTTTTGAAAGGAACCGTTCCTCATGAACAATCTGCCAGATTTGGTGGAGCAGAAGTCTTCATCAAGCCAGCTTCTCATGGTACAGGTGTTGTTGCCGGTGGCGCAATGCGTGCAGTACTTGAAAGTGTTGGTGTAACTGATGTATTGGCTAAATCTAAAGGTTCTTCAAATCCTCACAATCTTGTTAAGGCTACAATTATTGCTTTAGGTGAGATGAGAGATGCAAGAACTGTTGCGCAGAACAGAGGTATTAGTATGGACAAAGTATTTAGAGGATAAGGAGGAAGTATGTCAACTATTAAGATTAAACAAGTTAAAAGTAGAATTGGTGCTCCAGCTGATCAGAAGAGAACGCTTGATGCATTAGGACTTCGTAAATTGAATCGTGTGGTTGAGCACGAAGAGACTCCTTCAATTCTTGGTATGGTTGCGAAAGTTAAGCACTTGGTTACCATTATTAAGTAATTTATTGTTGAATAATAAAACTAATTACAATATGAACTTAAGTAATTTAAAACCTGCAGAAGGATCCACCAAAACAAGAAAAAGAGTCGGTCGTGGCTCTGGTTCAGGCTTAGGAGGTACTTCTACAAGAGGTCACAAAGGAGCAAAATCAAGGTCTGGATATTCAAGAAAGATTGGTTTTGAAGGCGGACAGATGCCTCTCCAACGCCGTGTTCCTAAATTTGGTTTTAAGAATATAAATAGAGTGGAATATAAAGCCATAAACCTTGATACTTTACAAAATCTAGCTGAAGCTAAGAGTTTGTCAAAAGTTGGGATTGTTGACTTTATTGAAGCTGGATTTATCTCTTCAAATCAGTTGGTGAAGATTTTAGGTAATGGTAGCTTAACTAACAAACTTGATGTTGAAGCTAATGCTTTTTCAAAGAGCGCTGTTGCTGCTATTGAGTCTTTAGGTGGAAATGCTGTAAAACTCTGATTCAATGAGAAAAGCTATTGAAACACTAAAGAATATATGGAATATTGAGGATCTGAGACAACGGATCCTCATCACTATATTATTTGCTGCGATTTACCGATTTGGCTCTTTTGTGGTTTTACCAGGTATCAATCCTGGGATGTTAACCCAATTGCATAAACAAACGAGTGAAGGTCTTTTAGCTTTGTTGAATATGTTCTCAGGAGGGGCATTTTCTAATGCTTCTGTATTTGCTTTGGGTGTTATGCCTTATATCTCTGCTTCGATTGTTATTCAACTTTTAGCAATTGCAGTTCCTTATTTTCAGAAATTGCAACGCGAGGGAGAAAGTGGTAGAATAAAGATTAACCAATATACACGTTATCTGACTATTGCGATATTATTGTTTCAGGCTCCTTCTTATTTGATTAATCTGAAAACTCAAGCTGGTCAAGCCTTGAATCCTTCATTGAACTGGACCTTATTTATGGTAACTTCCACAATCATTTTGGCTGCTGGAAGTATGTTCATATTATGGCTTGGTGAAAGAATTACAGATAAGGGTATAGGTAATGGTATTTCTTTAATAATCATGATTGGCATTATTGCACGTCTTCCTAAGGCTTTTGGTCAGGAAGTTGTTTCTCGTACTACAGAAACAGGTGCAGGTGGTCTTGTCATGTTTATATTTGAAATTGCCTTTTTATTGATCGTTATTGCTGGTTCTATTTTGTTAGTTCAAGGTACAAGGAAAGTTCCAGTACAATATGCTAAGAGAATTGTTGGTAACAAACAATATGGTGGTGCCAGACAATATATTCCTTTGAAGGTCAATGCAGCTAATGTAATGCCTATCATTTTTGCGCAAGCTATTATGTTTATTCCAGTAGCTATTATTGGATATTCGAATGTTGCCAGTGCAAGTGGCGTTGCTCGTGCTTTGACTAACCATACTGGATTTTGGTATAATTTTATTTTTGCTGTAATGATTATTCTTTTCACTTATTTCTATACAGCAATCACTATTAATCCAAATCAGATGGCAGAGGATATGAAGAGAAATAATGGTTTTATACCGGGGATTAAACCTGGTAAAAAGACAGCTGAGTATATTGATGAGATTATGTCTCGTATAACTTTACCTGGTTCTTTATTCTTGGCAATTGTTGCAATTATGCCTGCATTTGCTGGTTTATTTGGTGTCAAGGCTGAATTTGCTCAGTTCTTTGGTGGTACTTCATTGCTGATTCTTGTAGGAGTTGTGTTAGATACTCTTCAACAAGTTGAGAGTCATCTTTTAATGAGGCACTACGATGGGTTGTTGAAATCCGGTAGAATTAAAGGGCGCACAGGTAGTGTTGCTGCTTATTAATTCATTAACTAATGATATTTCTTAAAACAGAAGAGGAGATAGAATTACTACGAGCAAGTAATTTGCTCGTAGGTAAAACATTGGCAGAGGTAGCTAAGCTTATTAAACCGGGTGTTACAACTCGCGAGCTTGATAAAGTTGCTGAAGAGTTTATAAGGGATAATGGAGCGATTCCTACTTTTAAGGGATTCCCAAATCAGTTTGGAGATCCATTTCCTAGTTCTCTTTGCACCTCTGTTAATGAACAAGTGGTACATGGTATACCTGATGATAGACCTTTGAATGATGGTGATATTGTTTCAATAGACTGCGGAACATTTATGAATGGTTTTTGTGGTGATTCTGCTTATACTTTTTGTGTAGGAGATGTTGACCACGAAGTCCGTAGATTATTGAAAGTTACGAAAGATTCTCTTTACATTGGTATACAAAATGCTGTTGTGGGCAAACGTCTTGGCGACATAGGGTATGCAATACAGCAACATTGTGAATCTAATTCATTTGGTGTGGTGAGAGAATTTGTCGGGCATGGTATTGGAAAAGATATGCATGAAGACCCTCAAGTACCTAATTATGGTAAAAGAGGATATGGCACATTGCTAAAAAAAGGGTTGTGTATTGCTATTGAACCAATGATCACATTAGGATCTCGTGAGATCGTAATGGAACGAGATGGCTGGACTGTTAGAACAAAAGACATGAAAGCTGCGGCGCACTTTGAACACACAATAGCAATCGGTCCAAATGGTGCAGATATACTGTCCTCATTTGATTTTATTGAACAAGTTTTAGGAGATAAAGCGATTTAATATGGCAAAACAATCTGCAATAGAACAAGATGGAGTAATCGTTGAAGCATTGTCTAACGCAATGTTTCATGTAGAGTTAGAAAATGGACATGAGATTACCGCTCATATCTCAGGTAAAATGAGAATGCATTACATTAAAATATTACCTGGTGATAAAGTGAGAGTGGAAATGTCCCCTTATGATTTATCTAAAGGTAGAATCGTTTTTAGATATAAATAATAAAAAATAATATGAAAGTAAGAGCATCATTAAAAAAACGTACGCCGGAATGCAAAATCGTTAGACGTAATGGCTGTTTGTATGTTATTAACAAGAAAAATCCTAAGTATAAACAACGTCAAGGATAATTCATTATTTTTGCAAAAAAAATAATTTAATATATGGCTATAAGAATAGTTGGTGTAGATTTACCTCAAAATAAGAGAGGTGAGATAGCGTTGACCTATGTATATGGAATAGGTCGCAGTAGTTCAGCTAAGATTTTGGATAAAGCTGGAGTAGACAGAGATCTTAAAGTAAAAGATTGGAGTGATGATCAAGCTGCTAAAATCCGTGAAATCATAGGTGCAGAATTTAAAGTAGAAGGTGATCTTCGTTCTGAAGTTCAACTAAACATTAAGAGATTAATGGATATTGGTTGTTACCGTGGTATACGTCATCGTATTGGTTTGCCTGTTAGAGGTCAAAGTACCAAGAATAATGCACGTACACGTAAGGGTAGAAAGAAAACAGTTGCAAATAAGAAAAAAGCTACTAAATAATAATTGTTGATATGGCAAAAAAAACAGTCGCAGCTAAGAAGAGAAATGTTAAGGTTGATGCTAACGGACAATTGCATGTTCATTCATCATTCAACAACATTATTGTTTCTTTAGCAAACAGTGAAGGTCAAATTATCTCTTGGTCTTCAGCAGGAAAGATGGGATTTAGAGGTTCTAAAAAGAACACTCCTTATGCAGCACAGATGGCTGCGCAAGATTGTGCGAAAGTTGCATATGATCTTGGCTTGAGAAAAGTTAAGGCTTATGTAAAAGGACCAGGAAACGGACGTGAGTCAGCTATTAGAACTATTCACGGTGCCGGTATTGAAGTTACTGAGATTATAGACGTAACCCCACTTCCACACAATGGTTGTCGTCCTCCAAAAAGAAGGAGAGTCTAAAATTTCTTTATTTTAAATATGATACTTGATTTTGTTATTGGATTACATATTCCTTTCTGTAATCGCGGCTGCAACAGATTAAGTTCATTAACAAACAATTAAATATTAAAAAAAAATGGCTAGATATACAGGTCCTAAATCAAGAATTGCACGTAAATTTGGTGAAGGTATCTTCGGTCCTGATAAAGTATTATCAAAGAAGAACTATCCTCCTGGACAACACGGAAATTCTAGAAAAAGAAAAACTTCAGAATATGGTATTCAACTTCGTGAAAAACAAAAAGCGAAATATACCTATGGAGTTTTAGAAAAACAATTCCGTAATCTATTTGAAAGAGCTGAAAGTGCTAAAGGTATTACCGGTGAAATTTTGGTTCAACAATTGGAACTTCGTCTTGATAATATTATTTTCCGTTTAGGTATTGGAAATACACGTGCAGCAGCTCGTCAGTTAGTAAGTCATAGACATATCACAGTTGATGGGAAAGTAGTTAATATCCCTTCTTATTCAGTTAAGCCAGGTCAGGTTATTGGCGTACGTGAAAGATCTAAATCAATGGAAGTGATTGCAAATTCACTTGCAGGTTTCAATCACAGCAAATATCCTTGGTTAGAATGGGAAGAAACTTCAAAGGTCGGCAAATTATTGCATGTTCCTGAGAGAGCAGACATCCCTGAAAACATTAAAGAGCAGTTGATTGTAGAGTTGTATTCTAAATAATAATAATTAATTTCATGGCTATATTAGCATTTCAAAAACCTGATAAAGTATTGATGTTAGAGGCAGATTCAAAATTCGGTAAATTCGAATTTCGTCCGCTGGAACCTGGTTTTGGTATTACTGTGGGTAATGCTTTGCGCCGTATTCTTCTCTCTTCATTAGAAGGTTATGCTATCACTACTATCAAAATAGAAGGTGTTGAGCACGAATTTTCAACTGTTCCAGGGGTCAAGGAAGACGTAACTAACATTATTTTGAATCTGAAGCAAGTAAGATTCAAGCAAGTGGTTGAAGAGTTCGAAAGTGAGAAGGTCACTATCTCTGTTGATAATTCTACTGAATTTAAAGCAGGTGATATAGGCAAGTATTTGACTGGATTTGAAGTGTTAAATCCTGAATTAGTTATTTGCCATTTAGATTCTAAAGCTACAATGCAAATTGATATTACAATTAACAAAGGTCGTGGATATGTCCCTGCTGATGAAAATCGCGAATATTGCACCGATGTTAATGTAATTCCAATTGATTCAATTTATACACCTATCCGTAATGTAAAGTACGTTGTAGAAAACTTCCGTGTTGAGCAGAAGACTGACTATGAGAAATTGGTACTTGAAATTACAACAGATGGTTCTATTCACCCAAAAGATGCGCTTAAAGAAGCTGCTAAGATTTTGATTTATCACTTTATGCTGTTCTCTGATGAAAAGATTACTCTTGAGAATACAGATGTAGATGGCAATGAAGAGTTTGATGAAGAAGTCTTGCATATGCGTCAATTGTTAAAGACTAAGCTTGTAGATATGGACTTGTCTGTCCGTGCCCTCAACTGCTTGAAAGCTGCTGATGTGGAAACATTAGGAGACTTGGTTGGATTTAACAAAACTGACCTTCTTAAGTTCAGAAACTTTGGTAAGAAATCGCTTACTGAGCTTGATGATTTGCTCGAAAGTCTGAATCTGTCGTTTGGAACCGATATTTCTAAATATAAATTAGATAAAGATTAAAAAATGAGACATAATAAAAAATTCAATCATTTAGGTCGTACAGCTTCTCATAGAGGTGCAATGTTATCTAACATGGCGTGCTCTTTGATTAAGCACAAAAGAATCACTACGACTGTTGCAAAGGCTAAAGCTCTGAAGAAATTTGTTGAGCCTTTAATCACTAAGTCTAAAGATGATACAACGAATTCTCGTCGTGTAGTTTTTAGTAACTTACAGGATAAAATTGCTGTAACAGAATTGTTCAAAGAAATCTCTGTGAAGATTGCTGACCGTCCGGGAGGTTATACACGTATTATCAAAACTGGTAATCGTTTGGGAGATAACGCAGAAATGTGCTTTATCGAGCTTGTCGATTACAATGAGAACATGGCAAAAGAAAAAGTTGTTAAGAAAGCAACTCGTACTCGTCGTTCAAAGAAGGCTGCTGAAGCAGCTCCAGTTGTTGAAGCACCTGTTACAGAAGAAGCACCTGAAGCTCCTGCAGCTGAAGAAGCAAAAGCTGAATAATATATAAATCAATATATTTATAAAGAAGGGATGTTCGATTAGAACATCCCTTCTTTTGTTCTCTGTTCTTTGTGGCTCAGTTGATATTTGGGGGATAATTACAAAATTACTATTTGCGCCTTATTGCATATGTTTAGTTTAACTAGCTAAAATTCATGTTGTTGATTCTAAAATCCAGGTTGTTGGTTAACTGCTATTATTATCTGTTTCAATAGATCTTCGTAAAAACACTTTGCTAATTCCTTGCTATTAAACAATGTGTTTTTAATTCTTCTGAATAGTTCTTTTCTCCTTAAAAAATTGGTCGTTTCAAATTATTATTTATCTTTGCAATAAAGGCCAATATTATGAATAAACGCATCATCTCTATGCTTTTTTTTATTCTGGCAGTTCTTTTGGTTACATGTCTGAATGTTTTCTCTTTAAATAAAGAGGAGCTGGCTGTTGATGTTGCATTGTTTATGTGTGATTCAGATAATGCGGACCATTTTGATAAAGTCTATTATTCTTTCTTTTCTGATGCAGAACAGAATAGTAATTCTCAGAATGTATGGACTAATACTTCCCGATTGAAACGAATAATTGTTGGTGATGATACTTTTTTCTTCATGCTTATCCAAAGGCATAGTGGCGGAGATAGGAATTCTTTTAATTATCCTTATACGGTTTATTCTAATTCAAACGGATTTCTTAGTCAGTCAGTGATCGGATATTATGTATTTGCATTACGGCATATTATTGTTTAGCGAATTACTTTCTAATATTTACTGTTGATGCAGCATTGCTTGTATCATTATTGGCTTTTATATATCAATGTAATTTTATCAATTAACCTTTATGTGATTATGAATGCACAATTAACCGAAAAACACCTTTTTGAATCTAAGCATCAGGACATTGCTAAATGTACTAATACTTCTAGCATGTTTCTTGCTATTCTTCTTATTTTGTTAGGCATTGTTTCCTTTATCTTTTACGGCCAGTTGGGAAGAGTTGCGGCTGAATTATCATTGACGTTGCTGCTTTTTGCGAGCTGTCTTTTGCTTTGGGGCATCTATATTTTGGTTTGGAAATCGAAAGTATTAGTTTATGAGCCTACTGGCAGTAAGGTCCTTAAGAACTCTGCATTCTTTGATATCAGTGAACAGAATAAACTTGAGAAGATGATTAAGTCTGGAGTATTTCCTTCTGACCCTGTTCCTACCAAAGAAAAAGGCTGTTTTAGACTTGATTTTCTTATCTCAGAGGATGGGCAGTTTGTGGCAGTTCAGCTATTCCGGTTTTCTTCTTATAAATTTATTGCTGAAACCCCGATTACCTATTTCAAAGGTGAGCAAGCTGCTGGAGCCTCGGCATTCTTAAGACAGTTCAATTAAGATCTCAGATAAAATGGGGTTAGTCGTTGATAACGGCTATCCCCATTTTTTTCATTAAGAAGCAAGCGTTCATGTTTTGTGCAATACCATTTTTTAATAAATAGGAGAAGTTCAGTTCATTATTCCTTATTTCAGCCTCAAAGCAATAATTCTGGATGTCATTAGGATATTTATTAATTAATGAGCCCAATAATAAATCATGAGTTGCAATAATTCCATTTGCTTTCAGTGTCATAAACTGTTTGATAAGTGCTAGAGAGCCTTTTTGCTTGTCAATAGAGTTAGTTCCCTTCAGAATTTCATCCAGAATAATGAATAATTCTTCACCGTTGTTAAGTTTGTCGATAATCAGTTTAAGCCTTTTAAGTTCAGCAAAGAAATATGATTCATTCTCTGTAAGTGAATCGGTTGTCCGCAGACTGGTAATAAGTTGAGCCGGATATACTTCCATCTCAGCGGCACATACCGGAGCACCAATGCAGGCCAAAAGATAATTCACACTGATTGTGCGTAGATAGGTACTTTTACCTGCCATGTTTGCCCCTGTGATGATTACGAAATAAGGATTTTTGCAAATATCAATGCTATTCTTTATGCATTTATTACGATTCATCAACGGATGGCCCAGTTCGGAAGCTTTAAATGTAAACGGTTGATCTTTGATAACAGGGTAGGAGTATCCCTGATGATTATATGCAAATGTGGCAAGTGAAGAAAGGGAATCCATCTCTCCTACAGCTTCCAACCAGGCAGGAAGCTCAGCTGCGTGTTCTTCCTTCCAGGATTCTATCTTGATAACCTGGCGAAGTTCCCAGAACAAGAAGCCATTCAGAAGTGTAGTAACCAAAATATTATTCCGTTGATCCAATGCATTCATCAGAGAAGCCAGTCTGTTTACTGCCGATGATGCCGATTCCTTATTGACTCCTAATTTCTGCTGAATCTTTTGCAGCGCAATGCTTTTAACGTTCTGCTCCTCTATTATCTCAATCATTTGTGCATAGGTGGCGAGAATACTGAGCTTTTCCCCATAAGTAATTTGAATCTTTGTAATGTCCTTTGTTAGTTTATTGCTGCAGGTGACAAAGGCAACAAATGAAAGCCCCAGGAGATTAAATGATATAATGCCTGCTATGGCCAGAATAAGAATAATTAAATTAACAGCCGGAACAAGAATGAGGGATGCCTTAAATAGTTTCTTTTCTTTGAAATAACTTTTGCTTGCAGCCCATTCTTTAATTTCTTTTCCATCGGCAGTTTCTCCTTTATATAGTAATCCTAATATCCGTAACTTTTGGCGAAAATGTAATTCCGGAGTTAATTCCTGAACTGCTTCCTGACGTTCCTCAATCATTTGTTTATTCTTTAAATGGTTGTTGAGCCAGTCTGCCAACTTCTCTTTACCAAATGAAGTTGTGGTGCGGTTTATGTATTGAAATAAGGAGTTATCTCCAAAAAGATCCAGATCGTATGAATAAAGGTGAGCTGGACTAATGAATTCTTTTCCTCCGTCAAATGCAGATGTGTCATAATCAATGGCTGATAGTTCCTGCTCATTTATTTCAATCATCTTTTCCAGATATTCTTTTTTGTAGAATAGCTGGTTGTGATGCTTTACCAATGCCAGAAAAGGGACAAACGTTAGAACAACAACACCGCAGATTGTTAGCCATCCAGCAGAGAAGAAATAGATAATTCCGGCAACACCTGTAATGAACAGCAGTACACGAATGGTGCTGATACGATAAATTCTCTTTTTTACCCCTGCTAATTTGTCGAGTGTCTCTTCTATAATCTGCTTGTATGTGTTGATTATCTTATCCAGATTGTCCATCTTATTCCTTATTATATTTCAGTGATTGCAAATGTAGAGAATATATTTTTTTTAATTCCTTTTTGTTTGTTACTTTTAACGCCATAGCTAAGTTGTTTATTGGGCATATATTCTTTGAAACAGTTACAGCTAAATCTTAAAAAGAGTACACTTAATTAATATAACGCGTAGACTATTTATTGAAGATATGGGCATGTTTTGCCTTAACATTCAGGAAATAATTGCTTATATTTGCTGATGGTTCTGGTTATTGATGATTAATAATACATTGATAATATGAAAAAAGCATTCATTTATTCGGCATGTGTGCTCCTTTTCTCCGGATGTGGAACAATGGATCAGGTCTCCAGATCTATAATTGCCACTCATACAGGTGCTGCTATTGGGAGCATTGCTGGCTCTATTATTGGAGATAATATTGGTGGATATAGAGGTTCTTACATTGGATCGTTTGTGGGTTCGGCAGCCGGGGCTTTAATTGGTGCAAATGTAGTGGCACGCTCCCAGGAGAAAAAAGAGCGTGAAGCAGAGCGCATGTCTTCGCCATCGCCCTATCTTGTAATCAGGGATATCCGTTTGCAGGATGAAAACTGGAATAGACTGGTGGATGCAAATGAGGACTGCCGGCTTATTTTTGAAATATACAATGAAGGTGAAAGAACGGCAATAAATATAACACCTGTTCTCAAAGGATTGAGAGGAACCAAACATTTAATTTATTCAGCACCAATTGTTATAGATCAGATTAAACCTGGAGTAGGGGTGCTTTACACCGTTAATCTTTCTGCAGACTCCGAAGTGAAAACCGGCGAGGCTAATTTTGAAATCAGCCTCGAAGAAGGAAATGGCTTTGGAACCCCGAAAGAGAGTTTCTCTATCCGGACACAGGGAAAATAGTAATGGCTGAATTCTTTATTTTACATTGAACCGGATAATAAACTTACTTCCTTTTCCTACTTCACTCTCGACCGATATTGTGCCGTTCTGAGCTTCAATAAAATCTTTTGAGATTGATAAGCCTAGTCCACTGCCTTGCACTTTGGTGCCTGGTACCCGGAAGTATCGGTCGAAAATGCTTTGGTGATAACGCGGGTCAATACCTTTTCCAAAGTCCTGCACATACATTTCAACAATATCGCCATCTTGTCGGGCGCCAATAATAACCCTTGAGTTTTCTTTTGAATAATGAATTGCATTGCTTAACAGGTTGGTAAGTACCCATGCAATCTTTTCGCTGTCCACAAATAGTTTGGAGATTTTTTCGGGATATTCTACTTCAATATGGCAGCCAAACTTTTCCGCCAATACGCGGGTGGCCTTAATTGCATAGTCAATCAATTCTATCGGTTTGGTAATTTTGGGCATTAATTGTAGTTTTCCTGTTTCCACTTGCGTGATCTTCAGCAACTCTCCCGTAATGTTTAGTAAACGTTCGCTGTTATCTTTAATACCTTGCGAAAGAAATTCCTGTTCTTCATTCAGTTCTCCTATCCGCTTGTCCTCTAATAATTGCAGACTCATCATAATGGCTGATATCGGGGTCTTTAATTCATGAGAAATGGTGGATAAAAAAGTCGTTTTAGCTGTATCAAGCTCTTTGAATTCTGTGATATTCTTCAAAAGAATCACGTCGCCTATGCTGTGAGGTTCTGTTTCTCCCGTTTCAACGGCTCGGATAGGTATGTAATTTGCCTGAAAATAACTCTCTTTGTTGTCTGCGTAGATTTTTAATGGTTCTTTTTTTTCTCCCGGATTTACCAGTTCTCTTATTAACCGACGGAGTAAATCATTCTTCAGAGAAAGTTCGGAAGCTGATTTCTTAATTACATTCTCCCGCTTAAGATTCAGGATATTCAGTGCTTCATCATTAATAAAAAGGATTTCTTTCTCATTATTCAGTCCGATGATGGGTTCCGTGATACTGTTTACAATCGCTTCAATATATTTCTTGTTGGCAATGAGGTCGGCAAGTGTACTGGCCCGGTATTCATTGAGCCGTTCAGCCATCTTGTTAAAGGATGTGGAAACTTCGCCAAACTCACTTGTTGGTTCAAAATTAAGTCGTTTATCATAATTATGGTTAGCAATTTCCATAATTCCTCCAGTCAGTTCTTTTATTGGTTTTATTATTGAATGAGGAAAACGGAACAATATAGCGAGTGCGAAGAAAACGCAAGTGGCAAATGTCATATAGATCCATAGCAAAGCATTACTGGCTGTCTTTTTTGCCAGTTCACTTTTATGATAAATGGAGGCCATATTAAGATTCATAATGTCGTAAATGTCAGAACGAACTTTCTGTAAGTTCTGTTCATTTATCTTATTTCTGAGTTCTTCGAAGTGAAATGACAATTTATCTGTTGTTTCTTTTTCATTCACTTCCGTCAGATTTTTCTGTTGCTTTTGCAGGTTGGACATAAAAACCTGAAGCGCACTCTTACTGGTGTGTACATTATCAAGGACAATAAGCATGTTTCTGCAATAATTCAGCGAATAATTATTGTTTGTATAAATTTTCTGAGTTTCATTATTCAGCTTATTGATGTAACCTAGTGAAAGCGCACCCAGGAGAACAATCATGGCAAAGAGTATACCGATGCCGTAAGTGAGTTTGGTTTTTATTTTCATATCAGTAACGTTTTAATCTCAGGCTAAGATAATTAAATCTATGTTGGCCTTGGAAAGTGATTCAATAAATTTCTTATAACGTGGAATGGAGAAGAACACTCGCGGAATTTTGAATGCAGGACTTCCCATACAAACCGTAGTGATTTGTCTCTCTTTGCACACTTTGATGATGGTCTCTATAATGTCAGTCGATTGTTCTTGTACCACTTCACCTCCCAGTTCAGTAGCTAATTTGAAATGATTAAGCAAGTAACGCTGGTTTGCCAAAGGAATGCTATCTACAGATTCTTTTGGAGTCTGCACATAGAGAGCAAAGAATTTTGTATTATAATGGGTAGCCAAACGAGCGGTTTTCCGGATAATCTTTCGGGGCGTTTTTTCATTTGCACTAATACAAGCCAGAAACTTCTCATGACGAATGCGGGAAGTATCCAGGATAAATTCATTCTCTACCTGTTTCTCTACACGTAATGCTACTTCTTTTAATGCAAGTTCACGTAGCTGAAGAATATTTTCCGTTTTAAAAAAGTTATTAAGTGCTATCTGGATCTTTTCAGGGCGGTAAATTTTACCTGCTTTCAGCCGGGTTACCAGTTCTTCTGCTGTTAAATCTATATTTACCACTTCATCTGCTTGCTCTAACACACTGTCCGGAATTCGTTCCTTCACTTCAATGCCTGATATCTCATGAATTTCTTCATTCAAACTTTCAATATGCTGAATGTTTACTGCACTAATTACATTAATACCCGCATCAAGAAGAGTAATAACGTCCTGCCATCTTTTTTCGTTTGTGCTTCCTTCCACATTTGTGTGTGCCAGTTCGTCCACAATAACAATCTCAGGATGAATGAGAAGAATGCTTTGCAAATCCATTTCCTCAATCTCTTTTCCTTTATAGAAAATTTTCTTTCGGGGAACAACAGGTAAACCAGCAATCAATGCTTCGGTCTCAGCTCTTCCGTGGGTTTCAATATATCCTATCTGCACATCCACTCCGCTTTTTAGCAGATCATGTGCTTCCAGTAACATTCGATAAGATTTTCCCACACCGGCAATCATGCCGATGTATATCTTGAATTTCCCTCTGCGCGATTTTTTTATTAAATCAAGGAAGTATTGTGCATTCTTTTTGTCGTTCATGTCGTCTTAGATTTATTTGCGGGCTTCTTCCAAAGCAACATTTAATTTCAGAACATTGACCTTAGCCGTTCCAAATATACCTAAAAAAGGTTTTTGTATTTGTTTTTCTACTATTTCTTTTATGGCACTTTCACTTATTCCGCGGGCCAGGGCTATACGTTTTATTTGAACATATGCACATTGTGGAGTGATGTCCGGATCAAGTCCGGAACCACTGGCTGTTACCATTTCTATAGGCACCTCACTACGTTTCAAATAAGGATGATGAGCTAAGAAGGTTTTAATTTTTGATTCAACATTTTCCAGATATTTCTTATTTGTCACACTTTTATTGCTTCCACCCGAAGCATCAGCAGCATAATTCACTGCAGAAGGACGTCCCCAGAAATAAATATCTTTTGTGAATTCTTGTCCCACATTGGCTGCACCAACCACTTTACCGTTGAGTGTAATCATTTCTGCATTTCCCTTATTAGGAGAAGCAACTTGGGCAAATATCCAAAGAACAAATACGTAGCTTACCCCAAGGAGTAAACAAAACATCAGGGTTATTTTTGCTGATTTTATAAGAGTTGTTTTCATTTTGTCTACGATTAAATAAATAAACCAACAATGAGATCAATTAACTTAATTCCGATGAAAGGAACAATCACACCGCCGCAGCCATAAATTAATAAGTTTCGGCGAAGTAGTGCGGAGGCACCTATTGGCTTATACTGTACTCCCTTTAGAGCCAAGGGTATCAATGCCGGAATAATAAGCGCATTAAAAATGATAGCCGATAAAATAGCACTTTCCGGGCTATGTAATCCCATGATATTTAATGCGGCCAGCTGAGGAATAGATAGCATAAACAGAGCGGGTACAATTGCAAAGTACTTGGCTACATCGTTTGCAATGGAGAAAGTGGTAAGTGTACCTCGTGTCATCAGTAGTTGTTTTCCTATCTCTACCACCTCGATCAGTTTGGTTGGATCATTATCAAGATCTACCATATTTCCGGCTTCCTTGGCAGCTTGCGTTCCACTGTTCATTGCTACTCCCACATTTGCCTGAGCCAGTGCGGGAGCGTCATTGGTTCCATCGCCCATCATTGCCACCAGTTTGCCGGATTCCTGTTCTTTCTTAATATATTCCATCTTATCTTCCGGTTTGGCTTCTGCTATGAAATCATCAACCCCTGCTTTTTCTGCAATATATTTGGCGGTAAGAGGATTATCTCCCGTAACCATTACCGTTTTAACACCCATTTTTCTTAAACGTTCGAATCGTTCCTGTATTCCAGGTTTAATAATATCCTGCAATTCAATGACTCCGATAACTTTTTTATTAACGCAGACAACCAGCGGAGTTCCTCCATTATTTGCAATGGCAGCGGTAATTTCTTCCGTTTCTTTGGGGAATGTGTTTCCTGCTGTTTCAGAAATATGGCGGATAGAATCAAAAGCGCCTTTACGTATCTGTGTACCATCCTGCAAATCAATTCCGGAACATTTTGTTTCTGCGGTAAACTTGATCATTCTAGAGCCCATCGTATTTAGATTTCTCATTCTAAGACCGGCTTCTCTTCCTAGTTCCACAATGGATTTGCCTTCGGGGGTTTCGTCGGATACAGAAGAAAGCATGCAAAACTCAATAAAGACTCGTTCTTCCATTCCGGTTACCGGATAAAACTTTGTAGCTTTGCGGTTACCGATAGTAATTGTTCCGGTTTTATCAAGTAATAGTGTGTCTACGTCTCCTGCAGTTTCTACAGCTTTACCCGATTTGGTAATTACGTTTGCCCTTAAAGCACGGTCCATTCCTGCAATACCTATAGCAGAAAGTAATCCGCCGATTGTGGTAGGAATAAGGCAAACAAAAAGTGATATCAAAGAAGCAATAGTAAGAGTTGCATGACTATAATCGGCTAATGGTTTTAAGGTGATACACACAATTATAAAAACCAGTGTAAAGCCAGCCAATAATATAGTTAATGCAATTTCATTCGGTGTTTTCTGACGGGATGCTCCTTCCACCAGAGCAATCATTTTATCAAGAAAACTTTCTCCGGGTTGAGTTGTGACAACTACTTTAATTGAATCAGACAGAACTTTTGTTCCTCCGGTTACCGAACTTTTATCACCTCCTGCTTCGCGGATCACTGGAGCACTCTCTCCGGTAATGGCACTCTCATCAATGGATGCCAATCCTTCAATTATTTCTCCATCTGATGGAATCGTATCTCCAGCTTCACACTCAAAAATATCTCCTTTCTTTAACTGAGAGCTACTTACAATTTGTGTTTTTCCGTTTATTATTTGTTTGGCCGGAGTCTCTTCACGGGTTTTTCTCAAACTGTCTGCCTGTGCTTTTCCCCTTGCTTCGGCAATAGCTTCGGCAAAGTTGGCAAACAACAATGTGATAAAAAGAATGATAAAGACGGTGATATTATATCCGAATGATCCTTGTGCTTTGTTAAAGATGGAATAGATTGTGACCATAAACATCACAACTGTAGCCACTTCTACAGTAAACATAATCGGATTCTTAATCATCATCCGTGGGTCTAACTTCACGAATGATTGCTTAAAGCTTTCTATTAATTGCTCTTTAGGGAATAAAAAGGTTGGTTTATTTTCTTTCATATTTCTTCTTACAATTATAAACTTAACTGTTCTGCGATAGTGCTTAATGCGTGTGTGGGGAAGAATGCTAAAGCAGCAATAATGCATATTACGGCAAAGGTCATAATGCCAAATGTTGCAGTATCAGTTTTCAATGTTCCCGCACTTTCAGGGATAAACTTCTTTTTAGCCAGCAGGCCAGCAATGGCCACCTGCCCTATAATAGGTAAGTATCGGCTAAGTATAAGAATCAGTCCGCAAGAATAATTCCAGAATGGTGTATTAGTTATAAGTCCATTAAATTCAGAACCATTATTGGCTGAACAAGAAGTGTATTCATAAAACATTTCGCTCAGTCCGTGGTAGGACGGATTACCCAGCCAACCACCTTCAGAGGAGACAAATCCGGGATGATGAATGTATAAATAAGCTGCAACTGCTGTGCCTACAAGAATCATAAACGGATGGAATAATGCAATAATAGTGGCTATCTTCATCTCCCGTGCTTCAACCTTCTTACCTAAGAATTCAGGAGTACGGCCTACCATCAGTCCACTTATAAATACAGCTATAATGATGAAAACATAATAATTCATAAAGCCAACGCCTACACCACCGAACCAGGAATTAATCTGCATATTAAGCATCTCCACCGTTCCGGATAGCGGCATCATACTGTCGTGCATACCATTAACCGATCCATTGGAAGTTGCAGTAGTACTGACACTCCATAGGGCTGTTGCTGCCGATCCTATACGAACTTCTTTTCCTTCCATTGCACCTCCGCTTTGGTCAATGCCGGCTATTTTAGGATTGCCTCCGGTTTCTTGCCAGGTATTAATACCTACACCAATGAGATATCCAAGAAGCATTACAGTAAAAATACTGTAAGCCAGTTTCTTGCGCTTTAGATAGAATCCAAGCGCAAAGATCATAGCCATCGGAATAAGAAGAATTGAAATACTCTCAACCATATTGGTCAGATAAGAGGGGTTCTCCAATGGATGAGCAGAATTTGCTCCAAAGTATCCGCCTCCGTTGGTTCCCATTTGCTTGATCGCCACTATTGCTGCGGCCGGTCCTTGGGAAACGGTTTGTGTTGTACCTTCTAATGTAGGAATGCTAGCTTTTCCTTCAAATCCCATTGGCACTCCTTGGAAAATTAAGATAAAACCAACGATTAAGGATAAAGGAAGCAAGATTCTTGTGCAGCTTCTAACCAGAAAGAACCAAAAGTTTCCAATGGTTTTAGTCGTTTTTGCAGCCATTGCCTTCATAATACCTGCCATTGCAGCCATTCCAGTTGCTGCAGTTATGAACTGGAAAAGCATAACAACAAATAATTGGGTGAAGTAAGTCAGTCCACTTTCACCGCTGTAATGTTGTAAGTTGCAGTTCACTAAAAAGCTAATGCAAGTATTAAAAGCCTGATCTGCACTTTGGGCTCCGTTACCATCCGGATTCAATGGAAGCCAATGTTGGGAGACCAGTAAAATCATTCCCCAGAAAAACCAAAAGAGGTTTAGTGTGAGTAGTGTTCCCAGAAACTTTTTCCAACTCATTTCCTCTGTTGGGTCAATCTTACAGATTTTATATATTGCATTTTCTACCGGAGAAAAGATGTCCGACCAACTTTTCTCACCTTTAAAGACCTTTGCTATGTGTTTACCCAGCGGATAACTCAGTGCGATCATCAGGATGATCTGTATTCCGCTGCCCAATAATTCTGTATTCATTTGATTAAAACTTTTCAGGTTTTATAAGTACATAAACCATATATATAAATATGGCTAAGCCGAGAATAAATAGTATTGTATACATAATCTTTTTTTATATTTGTTCAAACCACTCAATACATACAAAGAAAAGCCAGAAGCAGGCACAGCCTACAAGGCAACCTGCAATAAATAATAATGTGTTCATTTCTCTTTTAAATTAAAATTGTTTCTGATAACTATTATGTATTACAGATAGTGCGAATGGTGTGCCAGAAAAGTTCGATTTAATCTATCTTTCAGTAAAACAACTGATTAAAGAATAATGTTCTTTTAGAGTGAGGAGATTTACCTTTTCATTTTGGTAGGGTAGTATGTTATTTTGGAAGTGTAGTAGAGCTCTCTTTCTGCCATAACTTTTGTTCTGTTAAAATAGCGGATATTTATTTGTTTACAAACTTATATAGTATATCTTTGAGAATTATTCATTAATATATGAAAAAGACAAGATGGATTCACAAAAAGTTGATACCTTTATTATCACAAATGGAAAATATTTTCCGTCTGATCGAATAATAGCTCTCAGAGAAATGTTGTTAAATGCAGATGAATCAAAGTGGCTGATGATTCAACCCCTTCGCTTTAAGGATCCAACAATTGCTTTAATCATATCTTTATTAGCCGGAAGTTTGGGGATTGATCGTTTTTTTATAGGAGATATTGTTTTAGGCGTAGTTAAATTAATAACTTTTGGAGGGCTTGGCATTTGGACTATTACCGATTTTATTTTTATAATGAAAGCAGCAAGAACAAATAATATTCAGAAAATCTATGCTGTCCTTTAATATAAAAATGAAAAGGCTACGCTTATAATTAGTGCTATAGTTGTCCCATAGTAACTGATAAATTGCTACCAGGTAATTTAAATGCTGTTCAAACACTAATTAAATGTTGAATAAACAGTGGACGTTTATAGTTTGTATTCCTCTATTTTTCTGTATAATGTGGTCAAACCAATTTTTAGCAGTCGGGCGGCTTCTGTTTTGTTTCCTTTGGTATATTCAAGTACACGGGTAATGTGTCTGCGTTCCATTGCTGCCAATTCGAAGTTTGAGTAACTTTTCCCTGCAATTTCTTCAAAATGAGTATTCTGAATTTCTATCGGAAGATCCTGAAGGGTTAATTCATCCTCGTTGCAAACGATGAGGCTTCGTTCAATAACGTTACGAAGCTCACGAATATTTCCCTTCCAGCTATGCTGATTTAGCGCATCAATGAACTCATTGCTTACTTTTATAGGTTTCCTGGATAGTTTGGCTCCGAAATCTTCTATAAAAGAACGGGCAATAAACTCAATATCCTCTCTGCGCTCACGCAATGCAGGTAAGTGAATTTGAAAAACAGAAAGGCGATAAAATAAATCTTCCCGGAAGTGATTCTCTTCTATTTCTTTAGCAAGGTTACGATTGGTAGCTGCAATGATACGTACATTTACTTTAGTCGGTTTGGTTTCACCTACTTTAATAAATTCACCAGTTTCAAGAATGCGCAATAATTTGGCTTGAAGATCAAAAGCCATTTCTCCAATCTCATCAAGAAAAATGGTTCCATTATTTGCTTCTTCAAATAATCCTTTTTTATCTTTTGCTGCACCGGTAAAAGCTCCTGCTTTATATCCGAACATTTCACTTTCAAGTAGTTCCTTACTAAAGGAAGAGCAGTTAATTGCTACAAAAGATTTATCCTTGCGAGTGCTGTTTCCGTGTATTGCTTGTGCAAAGACTTCTTTACCTGTACCGGTCTCTCCCGTAAGAAGAACAGGAACATCTGTAGTTGAAACTTTCTGTGCCAGAGATACAGCTTCTTTGATCAATTTGCTATTGCCTTGAATATTCAAAAATGAATATTGTTTACCTACTTGAGCTTCAAGCTTTTCCAGACGCTTATTTATCAGAGCCTTTTCCATAGCCCTGCTGATTAATGGAATAATCTTATTGTTATCGTCTCCTTTTGTAATATAGTCGTATGCTCCATTTTTGATTGCCTGTACACCATCGGGTATATTCCCATGGGCAGTAAGTAAAACCACTTCTGTTTGTGGAAATTGCTTTTTTATCTTCAAGACTAAATCTACACCATTCCCATCTGGTAGACGCACGTCACAAAGTACTACCTCAGGAGAGCTGGCTTCAATCTGCTTTAATCCAGAACGGCAATCTGCAGCCTGATAGACTTCGTATCCTTCTAGTTCCATCATTCTTGCCAGTAGTTTACGTATTTGGCCTTCGTCGTCTATAATAAGTACTTTGTTCATTGCCCTTCTTTTTATTGTTGTGATATAAGATTTGTCATCCAGCGTGCAGCTTCTTGCCCCATGGCTGTTAAGGAGTCAATGCTTTGCATCGCTTTATCTTTTACTTTCTGAGGCTCATCTTGTCCGCGGTTTAGAATTACATAACGGTTATATTCAGGTGTATATTCAGGATGTCCTTGAAAAGTTAGAATGTGTTTCCCTACTATAAATCCATCGTTCGGACAGAATTCGCTGCTGGCAAAAAGAGTTGCCTCTTTGGGAAGAGTAACAACCTGATCGTGATGGTTATAGTGCATATTCATTATTCCATCAGGGAAGTAATTCAACGCTTCGGGCAATACAATTTTGGAGGATCGGATACCTGTTCCCCATCCCTTCTCTGACTTTTCTACTTGTCCGCCTAATGCCTGGGCGATTGCCTGATGTCCAAAACAAATACCTATCATTTTTGCTTGATTTGCATGCGCTTTCCGAATAAAATTTAGCAAGTTCTTCACCCATTCTATTTCTTCGTAAGCACCCGCTCTACTTCCAGGGATAAGATAAAGCTCATCGGTATGTATCTCCTCAGGTATTTCGCCTTCCTGAATATTGTAGATTTTATACTCCATGTCCGGACGAACAGAACCAAATAAATTAAAAAACATGGAAGCGTAGGACTCTATATATGGGGGAAGAAGTCCCGGAAAGGTATCGCAAAGAAGAATATTAAGTTTCATAAGTGTCACTTATTAATAATGAATATGGTGCAAAGTAACTTCTTTTTTCAGAATACGTGGAATCTTTATTCCAAATTCTTGAGAAGTAGAGAATAAAATCTTTATAAACTATTGCTCTTTGCGGAAGAAACTCCTATCTTCGTTTCTTTAAGTAACCAGAAATATGAAAGAGTAATATGTTAGCAGACTTAACAATAAGAGAATATTTAGCAAAAACAGCAAGTGGAAACTCTGTCCCGGCAGGTGGCTCGGCATCAGCCATTGGTGCTGCTTTGGCTGCCTCATTAACTGAAAAGATAGCAAATGTGATAGTCTCCAGACAAGAAAATGCGGATATTAAATTACAGTTGGTGAATATTGCTGAATGTATGAATGCGTTGCGCGAAGAATTTATCCAATGCATTGATCGTGATGTAGATGCCTATAACGAACTTCTTGCAGTACATAAAATGCCCGAAGGAACCAATGAAGAGAAAATGAGTCGCGATGAGCAAGTTCAGAAATCCATTCTGATTGCTGCGATGGTTCCTTTTGATGTGGCTGAGATGACCATGCGAATGATGGATCTTATTTCTGAGGTAGCAAAACTGGCTGATAAGAGGATGGCGACAGATGTTTGTACAGCGATGTCTTTTGCTCGTAGTGCGGTAATAAGTGCATTAATTATTGTAAAGCAGAATCTAATTCCGTTGAATAGTAAACAAATTGCGCATGAGTTGACAAAGAAGTCACATGATATTGAAAATATGGCAATCGTGAAAGAAAAAGAACTACTTGATTGGTTTAAAACGTTGAATTAAGTCTTTTTCTTCATTTTTCTGGATCACTGAGACTGTTTTGATTTAATAAAAAAGTCTGCTAGTAGATGGTATGAGCAAAGATTGTGTGGAGAATTCTGATTCAGATTAAATAATGATGCATTTGACTATAATAGATCTTATTCTCATTCCAAATTTTATTGAAGGGTAGCACAAAGAAGTGCTTTTGTAAAAAATGGATACTATTCAAAGCTTTGTGTAAATAAAATAATTCCCCGATTCTCTGTTTTGAATACCGGGGAATTATTTTTCTATAGTCTTTGCTCTTATTGAGCTAATGCTTGTTCAATATCTGCAATAATATCATCCGCATTTTCTATTCCGACAGAGAAGCGAATCAAATCGGGAGCAACTCCGGCTTCAATTAACTGTTCATCGCTTAATTGACGGTGAGTGTGACTGGCTGGGTGAAGCACACAAGTACGTGCATCGGCTACGTGAGTTACGATAGCTGCTAGTTGTAAACTGTCCATAAACTTAATAGCAATATCACGTCCGCCTTTTAAGCCAAATGCAATAACGCCACAAGAACCATTGGGAAGGTACTTCTGTGCTAATTCATAATACTTATTGTTTTTGAGCCCGCTGTAGTTAACCCAAGCCACTTTATCATTCTTCTCTAAATATTCTGCAATCTTTTGTGCATTGCGACAATGTTGTGGAACACGAAGATGGAGCGTTTCTAATCCTATGTTAAGTAAGAAAGCATTAAACGGAGATTGAACGGATCCTAAGTCACGCATTAATTGTACCGTTGCTTTTGTAATGTATGCATTCTTTCCAAAGCTCTTAGTGTAAGTAAGTCCGTGGTAAGATTCATCTGGTTTTGTTAATCCGGGGAACTTGTCAGCATAAGCATCCCAATCAAAATTACCGCTGTCAACAATGGCTCCGCCCACTGAAGTAGCATGTCCATCCATATATTTAGTTGTGGAATGGATTACGATATCTGCTCCCCATTCAAACGGACGGCAGTTTATTGGAGTTGCAAACGTATTATCAACCAGCAAAGGTACTCCATGCTTATGTGCTATACAGGCAAATTTTTCTATGTCCAGAATGTTTAATCCCGGGTTGGAGATTGTCTCTCCAAACAAAGCCTTGGTATTTGGTCGGAATGCGCTGGAGATTTCTTCTTCGCTGGCATCTGGGTCAACAAAAGTAACTTCAATACCTAATCTTTTCATTGTAACGCCGAAAAGGTTGAATGTTCCTCCGTAAATAGTGGAAGCACTGACAAGATGATCTCCTGCTGAACAGATATTAAACATTGCATAAAAGTTAGCGGACTGTCCGGAGGAAGTAAGCATTGCGGCAACTCCACCTTCTAACGCAGCAATCTTTGCTGCCACTGCATCGTTTGTGGGATTTTGCAAACGAGTGTAAAAATATCCGCTTTCTTCCAGGTCAAACAGTTTTGCCATCTGATCGCTGGTCTCATATCTGAAAGTGGTACTCTGGTAAATAGGAAGCACACGTGGTTCGCCTTTTTTAGGTTCCCAACCTGCTTGCACGCATATTGTTTCCGGTTTTATCTTCTTTGTCATCTTACTGTGATTTTTAAGTGGTTTCTTGTTGTTTGGCAACAAAAGTACATAAAATCAGCTGAAGAATATTAACAACTCTTTTAATAAATCTATTATATTATATAATAATTATGAAAATAGTTAATACAATTAGGAAAACTAATCTGGCATTGAAAGTTTTCTTTTATATTTGCATACGTATTAAAAAAAATAATAAAATAACAAAAATATAAAAAGGTTGGTGAGATGGATGAAGGTGAAAAGAATCTGAATACAGCTAAATTGGAATTTAAAAAGCGTATTGTGGCGGCTGCAATGAAAGCTTTTACCACAAATGGAATAAAGGGAGTAACAATGGATGATATTGCTTCCGATCTTGGCATCTCCAAACGTACATTGTATGAAACATTTAAAGACAAAGAGGCTCTGTTAATAGAATGTGTAAAGCAGCATGAAGAAGAGAAGGAGGCTTTTGGAGCAAAAGTTCTTGCAGAATCAGATAATGTACTCGAAGTTATTCTAGAGTTCTATAAGATAAGTATCGAAGTTTATCAAAAGATAAATAAACGATTTTTCGAGGATATGAGAAAATATCCGAAAGTAAACGAACTCATAAGGCAAAGCCGCGAAAAGAATCAATGTAGCGTCATTGCCTTTTTTTTGAACGGAGTTGAACAGGGAATTTTTAGAGATGATGTTAATTTCGAGATTGTGAGCATTCTTGTAAGGGAACAAATTGACTTTCTTTTAAATGCCGATATTGTCAGAGCTTATTCGTTTTTCGAAGTTTATGAATCAATAGTGCTTACGTCCTTGCGTGGAATATCAACAGAAAAAGGACAAAAAATATTAGAACGGTTTATAACTAATTACAGAAAGCAAAGAAACGAAAAAATATAGGATTACGATATGAATAAAATGAACAGTTTTTTATGTAAAAAGTCACTCCTTGTCATTGCTGCATTTCTTCTATGTAATGGCAGTCAGGCGCAAGAGGCATTAAGGCTAAGTTTGATAAAGGCATTAGAAGTTGCACTAAGTGATAACCCGACAATTAAAGTTGCAGATAAAGAAATTGAGAAGAAAAAGTATGCTAATAAAGAGATAATTGCAGGATTATTTCCTAAGATTAGTGCTTCAGGGGGGTATACCTATACAATTAAGAAACAAACTTTTGCTATGATGGGGCAAACGTACAAGGTGGGGCAGTCCAATAACTATAATGTAGGGGTAAATCTTTCATTACCTCTTTTTGCTCCCACTTTAAAAAAGTCTATTGAGTTATCAGCAAAAGATATAGAGTTAGCAGTAGAAAGTGCACGCTCTTCAAATCAGGATCTTGTTAACCAAGTAACAAAAGCATACTATCAGTTACTATTGGCTCAGGATTCTTATGAAGTGCTGAAAAAGAGTTATTCACAATCGGAAGCTAATTATGAAGTTGTGAATAATAAATTTAAGCAGGGTGTTGTCTCAGAATACGATAAAATACGCGCCGAAGTCCAGGTTAGAAACTTAAAACCGAGTGTGATCTCTGCTGAAAATGCAGTGAACTTAACAAAGCTTCAGCTTAAAGTATTGATTGGTCTAGATGCAAATCAGAATATTGAGATTGAAGGGAATCTGGCTAATTATGAAAATAGCATGTGTGCTGAAGCATTGAATGTTGATACTGCCATGATTGATAATAATACGCAGTTAAAACAATTGAAATTGCAGAATGATATGCTGGATAAGCAGCTTCAGATAAACAAAAGTGGATATCTTCCTTCTGTAGCACTTTCGTCTCAGTACTCTTATATCTCAATGAATGAGAATTTTAAGTTTGGCAATTATAAATGGAACCCATATAGCATTGTTGGCGTTACTATCTCTGTTCCTATTTATGAAGGGAGTGCCCGTTTATATAAGAAGAAGCAATTGCAATTGCAGATGGATCAGTTAAGTCTGAATACATTGAATTTACGCAGGAACTTAGATGTTCAGATGAAGAATTATATGGATAATATACAGAAATCAATTGAACAGGTAAGCTCAAATAAAGAGAGTATAAGACTGGCGGAAAAAGGATGCTTGATAGCTCAAAAGAGATATGAAGTTGGTAAAGGTACAATTCTGGAACTGAATGACTCAGAACTAGCTCTTACTCAGTCAAAGCTGGCATACAATCAGGCTATTTTTGATTACTTGTCTGCCAAAACAGATCTTGAAAAAGTACTGGGAAAAAATCAGGCTGTAAATCCATCTCAGAAGAATGAAGAACTTAAGAAATAAAGAACTAACGGATAATTAATAATTAATTGAAATATGAAAAAATTTGGTAAAATTCAGTTTTTCACTTTGGCCACTTTGATCTTTTTATGCTCTTGTGGAAAAGCGGACAAAGTTGCTGATTCAAAAGTTAAAGAGGAAAAGCCTAAAGTTAAATTAGCATCTGTAAAAGCTGAAAATGTAGAACAATTACAGGAATTTACTGCTACAGTAGAGTCTGATGTAAAAAATAATATAGCACCTTCTACTCCTGTTCGAATTGAAAAGATATTTGTAGAGGTTGGCAATCAGATCCGTAAAGGTCAAAAATTAGTTCAGATGGATGCTTCCAGCCTAAATCAGGTTAAATCACAATTGGATAATCTAAAAATAGAGTTTGAGCGGATCGACGAATTATATAAAGTGGGTGGAGCCTCAAAATCAGAATGGGATGCAAAAAAGATGAATCTGGATATGATGCAAACTTCATATAGAAACCTTTTAAGGAATACATCTTTAACTAGTCCGATAAGTGGAGTGGTTACAGCTCGTAATTATGATAGCGGTGATATGTATTCAGGGGGACTTCCTGTCCTTACGGTTGAGAAGATTTCACCGGTAAAACTTCGGATTAATATCTCTGAGGATTATTTTACTAAGGTGAAAAAAGGAATGACTGCAAAAATTAAGCTTGATGTTTATGGTGATGAAGAATTTACCGGAAAGGTTAGTCTTATTTACCCTACTATTGATAATACTACACGTACATTCCCTGTTGAAATAACTGTAGCTAATGGTGGCCAAAAAGTTCGTCCGGGAATGTTTGCCCGTGTATCTATGAACTTTGGATCAATTGAACATGTCGTGGTTCCTGATCAGGCAGTAGTTAAGCAGACCGGTTCGGGTGACCGTTACGTGTATGTGTATAATAATGGCCGAGTATCGTATAATAAAGTTATACTAGGTCGCCGTATGGGCTCAGAATACGAATTGATATCAGGAGTCACTAATAATTCACAAGTAGTTATTGCCGGACAAACCCGTTTGAACAATGGCATAGCTGTTGAAGTAGAAAAATAATAATTTAACAGACCTTTTTAATGGAGATATGTCGATATAGATATGTGGGTTCTTAATGAAAGGCTGATTAATAAATTAAAGAATATATGAGTATATATCAAGGAGCCGTAAATCGTCCTATAATGACTTCGCTCTGCTTTGTAGCAGTGCTGGTGCTCGGGCTTTTCTCTTTAAAGAAATTGCCTATTGATCTGTATCCGAATATTGAGACCAATACCATAATGGTAATGACATCATATCAGGGTGCGAGTGCGTCGGATATTGAAAACAATGTTTCTCGTCCTCTTGAGAACGTATTAAATACAGTAAGTAACCTAAAACATATTACTTCTAAGTCAAAAGAAAATATCTCTATTATCACGTTGGAGTTTGATTACGGAAAAAATATCGATGAATTAACAAACGATGTACGTGATAAGTTGGACTTGGTAAAATCCTCCTTGCCGGATGGTGCCGAGAATCCTACTATCTTTAAGTTTAGTACGGATATGATTCCAATCATAGTACTTTCTGCAAAAGCGAAGGAGAGCATGCCGGCGTTGAACAAAATTTTGGATGAGGGAGTGGCTAATCCACTCGCGCGAATTGGTGGCGTAGGTACGGTTTCTATTTCCGGTGCGCCCAAACGTCAAATCCAGATATATATTGATCCTGTCCGTTTGGAAGCGTATCATCTGAGTGTGGAAAGTATATCTGCAATCATCGCCGCTGAGAATAAGAATGTGCCTGGAGGTAATTTTGATATTGGTAGCAACACTTACTCTTTGCGTGTACAAGGAGAGTTTGAAGATGCTTCACAAATGGCTAATATTGTGGTAGGTAGCTTTAATGATAAGAATATCTACCTGAAAGATGTAGCACGTATCAAGGATTCTGTTGAGGAACGTACTCAGGAGACATATAATGACGGGGTACAGGGAGCAATGATTGTTATACAGAAACAGACTGGTGCAAACTCTGTGGAAATTGCTGATAAAGTGCGTGCCGCTTTACCGGCCTTACAGGCTAAGCTACCATCTGATGTAAAACTGGATGTCATTGTAGATACATCAGACAATATCAAGAATACTATTGCTTCTTTGGCCGATGTAATCCGTGATGCATTAATTTTTGTGGGACTGGTGGTATTTATCTTCCTTGGAAGATGGAGGTCTTGTGCAATTATTCTTATTACTATACCGTTATCATTGGTGGCCTCGTTTATCTATCTGGCAGTCACGGGTAGTTCTTTGAATATTATTTCCTTGTCCTCATTGTCTATAGCGATTGGTTTGGTAGTAGATGACGCTATTGTGGTTCTGGAGAATGTGACCACGCATATTGAGAGAGGAAGTCATCCAAAGCAGGCTGCTGTTCATGGCACAAATGAAATGGCACTATCGGTTGTTGCTTCCACTCTGACTTTGTTTGCAGTATTCTTTCCGCTCACTTTAGTTACGGGTATGACCGGTGTATTATTCCGTGAGCTGGGATGGATGGTTTGTATCATCATGGCTATTTCTCTGATCTGTGCATTGACATTAACTCCAATGATGAGCTCTCAGTTGCTTCAGTTAAATCCTAAGCACAATAAAGTTTTTGAGAAGTTCTATTCTCCGGTTAAAAGGGGGCTGGATCAGCTTGATGTATCTTATGCGCAGTTAGTAAACTGGGCGGTAAGGCATCGGACAATTGTTGTCTTGGGAGGTATTGTTTTCTTTATTGCATCTCTTTTCTTAACTAAATTCATTGGAACAGAGTTTATGCCTACGCAAGATAATGCACGTGTTGGTGTTACTCTAGAAATGCCGATTGGCACACGAACTGAGATCTCACGTGACATAGCTCTGAAAGTGGAAAGGCTTTGGAAAAAGAAATATCCCGAAATTCAGGTTATTAACTTTACTGTAGGACAAGCTTCCTCGGATAATGCCTGGGCATCATTGAGCGATAATGGTACACATATTATGTCCTTCAATATTCGTTTGTCTGATCCTGGTGATCGTAAACGGGGAATTGTGGATGTATGTAATGATATGCGTAAAGACCTTCAAAACTTTCCTGAAATAAAGAAATTCAGTGTAAATGTTGGTGGTAACAGATCTAGTATGATGGGGAGCGGACAAGCTACACTTGACCTTGAGGTTTATGGATACCAATTTGCTCAGACTGATCAGGTTGCTAAAGATTTGAGAGAACGTATGAGTAAAGTTCCAGGCTGTGTGGATGTGACAATTAGCCGTGGAGATTATCAGCCGGAATATCAGATAAAGTTCGATCGTGAAAAACTGGCATTGAATGGGCTGAATCTGTCTACTGCAGCAACGTGTGCAAGAAACCGAATCAATGGTGCTACTGCATCCAAATACCGTGAAGAGGGGGATGAATATGATATTAAGGTTATGTATGCTCCGGAATATCGTCAGTCAATAGAATCTATTGAAAATATTCTGGTATATAATAGTCAGGGAAAGGGAATCCGAATTAAAGATCTTGGAACTGTTGTTGAAGAGAGTGCACCTCCTACAATTGAACGTAAAGACCGTGAACGTGTAAATACGGTTCAGGCTGTAATCTCGGGTGCTTCAATGGATAAAGTTGTAGCTGCTGCCCGTCAACAAATCTCTCAAATGAACGTACCTGCAGGGGTGACTGTTCAGGTTTCTGGTACTTACGAAGATCAGCAGGAGTCATTTGCCGACCTGACCACTCTGGGAGGGCTTATAATTATTCTTGTATTTATTGTGATGGCTGCTGAGTTTGAATCGCTCACATATCCGTTTATTATTATGTTTGCATTACCGTTTGCATTGTCTGGAGTACTTATGGCTCTATGGATATCGGGTAGTACGCTGAATCTGATGTCGGCTATTGGTATGATTATGCTGATTGGTATTGTGGTTAAGAATGGTATTGTACTTGTGGATTATATAAATCTGAACCGGGAACGTGGTTTGGGTATTATTAATTCTGTGGTAAAAGGTGGCAAGTCCCGTCTACGTCCGGTATTAATGACTTCACTGACTGCAATACTTGGTATGATTCCAATGGCTATCGGTGGAGGACAAGGATCTGAGATGTGGAAACCGATGGGTATTGCTGTAATAGGTGGCTTAACTATCTCTACAGTGTTAACACTCGTTGTTGTACCTGTGCTTTACTGTATTTTTGCCGGTACAGGTGTGAGATGCAGTCGTAAAAAAATGCGTAAACTGGAAGCTGTTGTGTCTGCAACTGAACAAGATTAATGAATTAGAAAAAGAAAAAATATGAAATCAGTCTTAATAACATTTGATCAGGCTTTTTATGATAGCGTATTGGCTATTTTAGATAGAAACAGTTGCCGTGGATTCTCTTATGTTGAAGATGTAAGGGGGAGAGGAAGCAAGACTGGAGATCCTCATTATGGAAGCCATGCCTGGCCATCCATGTGCTCTGCAATAATTACGGTTGTGGAAGATGAACGCGTAGATCGCCTTCTTGAAATGCTTCATCGATTGGATAAATCGACAGAACAACTTGGGCTTCGTGCTTTTGTCTGGAATATAGAAAAGAGTATCTAATAGATATTTCGATATATTGCTGTCCGGTAAAACTCTAAAATGCATAAAGAACCATCCGAATCGCCTATAAAATGGTGGTTCGGAATGTTTTTTTTTTAAGTAAGCCCCTAATCAAAAACAAATTCTAATGCGGGGTCAACATTTGGAGGCTCATAATTGGCTTTCTGAAGAATATATTCCCAATCCTTTTCGGGTTTTTCAAGAAAAGCTATAAAATCGACATAATACATTAGCATAAGTCTAGCCATGGTAACTAAATTAGAGAAAGAACAGTGTCTTTTAAGTTTATGTTGCATGATTGTACACAGTAAATTAGCAATGAGAACTACCCATGTTTGCACTTCTATGGCATTGACACTCTCACCATAGAAGAAATGTAGCGGAAAGTTCTGTTTGAGCTGTTTGTATAACGTTTCAATAGCCCATCTCCGCTTGTAAATTTCTTCAATATCCTCAACAGATAGTTCGAAATTATTGGTTAGCAATACCGCGGATTTCTTTTTATTCTTGCTCCATAACTCTACTCGCCTGGAAGTATGTCGCAAGTCTCCTTTTTCAAAGATGATATGCTGGTCGGTATGCGTTACCAAACCTTTAGAATTGACATAAGTGGTGGATTTCAACACTTTGTATATCAGGCTCTTCTTCATTTTTGTAACATAGCAGACACCCTCTTCTGTCAATCGTTGGAATTGTGCATAGTCAATATAGGCACGATCCATAGCAAGAGTGGCATTTTGAGGCAAATGAACCTCTTTGAGTAGATAATGGTCGTGTTTGGCTGCGGATGTCAGTTGAACAACCATAGGGACACCTACTACATAGCGCATTACCGTGTGGACTTTCAGACCGCCTTTCTTCTTTCCGCTTTTTGGATGACGACCAACGCCCTTAAGAATATTGTCAAACAGGCTGATTGTCGTAGAATCCATCATAAAAAGCAGTCGTTCCCAATCTTTCTGTTCTTTCCGTGAGCGGCTGTCCGCTAAAAAAGGCCCATATTGTTCCAACAGCATAGAATAGACGTTGGCAAAAAACTCCTGAGACCGTCTTTTATTTGCTTCTGCCAGAGTACTACGCCTAACCATGTAATCGATTCCAAGGTGTTGCAGCTTATTTGCTTCCGCAAACATCCCAATCTCCAGTTCGCGTAAGGAATCAAAGTGTTTGAGCACACCAAAAAGCATAACCACAAGATGAGTATAGCCATCAAAGCTCTTGACATAACGTTCACAACCCATTTTCTGGCTTAAATCTAAGATTTTTTGCTTATCGATGAATTTTAATAGCTGTGATAGAACCGGCTGTCCGGTAAAATTTATACTTTTGCCCATGTCTATAAGGATTTTTTGGTCGAAACGAATATAGACAATTGGGGCTGAATTCATCTAAGAACTCAGCCCTTTATTTTGTTGATCTAAAAAGTTTTACCGGACAGCAATAATTTCGATACTAAATTGTGCCCCGGATACAGTGATTATGTATTCGGGGCTTTTTTGTTCTGTCGTTGAGGCTATCCATTTCTAAGACTACAAAGAATCAAATTAGTTGTAGATAATTTTGTATCTACTACTTTTGAAAAGCCTTATCAAAGAGCTTCCTATGTAATGGTATGTGGTAGATCTTTTTCTGTTTTCTCAATTGTGTGGCAGTGATTATTTATGAAAGTATGCTCGGATATTCTCGTATGCAGCACTGAAGAACTCAATATTCTTATCTCTTAATGGATAGTCTTTTGCCGGAAGTATTGGAATGACTTTTACAGGATAGTTAATAGCATCATAGATATTTCCACAGATTGTTCTGAGTGATTTTCCATCAACCGGTTGGTAATAGGGCTCTATGGATTCCAAGCCTATGCGGCGTGGTTGGGCACCATGCAAGAAGGCTTCATCGCCACCATAAAAACCTAATTTTTGTAACCAGTAGTTAGTTTGCAATGACATGGACAAAACAATCTCTATGGTTGGATTCTGCTCCAGGATCCACTGGATGTGCTCCAATCCTTTGATCGCTTTTTCCTCTGGTATAAGTACTCTTTTACCTTTGGGAGCAGGTTCTACATAGTCATTGCATAAGTTAGTAATGTAGATCTCATCAGGCTTAATAGTATTAAGAGTAACATATGTTAGGTGGTTGAATAAATTACGTGCTTCTACATTCCGGCTACGTTCACCGTGGTCCTCAGGAAAACTACGGAAATAATAGTCGGCGAACATTGCATATCCGGTTGCAGTATCAGACCATTGAAGGTTCGAGTCTTCGCCTATTACTAATACTTTAGGTGTACTTGCCGGTTTTAAGTCTTTTGATCTCATAAATTATTTTTTTGCAAAGGTAATTATTATAAGAGAATAAAAGAGTAAAACGAAACATAAAGAGAATAAATATATAAAATGCAAGCCTTTTGCGTGCGCGCGTATATTTATAATGTAGTCCATATTGCCCCTGTGATTTAGAATTTTAAAAACACGCTTTGTAACATACATAGTAATCAGCTAGTTACAAATTAATTCCATTTTTATTCAATAAAAGAGTCAGATATATTAGGATTGTATAGTTGAATCGAGTACTTTTGCACCCGCTTTGTAAGAGACAAGGCATTAACGTTTTGACATATTGAAAAGATGGGTGGCATTTTCAGAGAGTCCTGAAGAAACAATTAAAAAAAATAATTCAGAAAACATTTGGATATAAGAATTAGAAGTTCTACCTTTGCATCCGCTTTACAAAAAGCAAAAACAAAATCGTTCTTTGAATAAGATTTAGATATAAACAATACAAGTAGTACAAGAGCTCTTGTTGGTGTGCTTTGGCATACTTACAGAGTAATAAATTTCGAACCGTCAACAACGACTTAAGTGATTAAGTAGTTGAAGAAACAAGAAAAATAAGAACGGAATCCTGAACAGAATTAAAATGAAACTTTTACAATGAAGAGTTTGATCCTGGCTCAGGATGAACGCTAGCTACAGGCTTAACACATGCAAGTCGAGGGGTAGCAGGGTAGCAATACCGCTGACGACCGGCGCACGGGTGAGTAACACGTATCCAACCTTCCCATAACTCGGGGATAGCCTTTCGAAAGAAAGATTAATACCCGATAGTACTTATATAAGGCATCTTAAATAAGTTAAAGATTAATCGGTTATGGATGGGGATGCGTTCCATTAGATAGTTGGTGAGGTAACGGCTCACCAAGTCTTCGATGGATAGGGGTTCTGAGAGGAAGGTCCCCCACATTGGTACTGAGACACGGACCAAACTCCTACGGGAGGCAGCAGTGAGGAATATTGGTCAATGGGCGAGAGCCTGAACCAGCCAAGTAGCGTGAAGGATGAAGGTCCTATGGATTGTAAACTTCTTTTATAGTAGAATAAAGTGAGCCACGTGTGGTTTTTTGTATGTATACTATGAATAAGGATCGGCTAACTCCGTGCCAGCAGCCGCGGTAATACGGAGGATCCGAGCGTTATCCGGATTTATTGGGTTTAAAGGGTGCGTAGGCGGAATAATAAGTCAGTTGTGAAAGTTTGCGGCTCAACCGTAAAATTGCAGTTGAAACTGTTATTCTTGAGTGTACATAAGGTAGGCGGAATTCGTGGTGTAGCGGTGAAATGCTTAGATATCACGAAGAACTCCAATTGCGAAGGCAGCTTACCGGGGTACAACTGACGCTGAGGCACGAAAGTGTGGGTATCAAACAGGATTAGATACCCTGGTAGTCCACACAGTAAACGATGAATACTCGCTGTTTGCGATATACAGTAAGCGGCCAAGCGAAAGCATTAAGTATTCCACCTGGGGAGTACGCCGGCAACGGTGAAACTCAAAGGAATTGACGGGGGCCCGCACAAGCGGAGGAACATGTGGTTTAATTCGATGATACGCGAGGAACCTTACCCGGGCTTAAATTGCAAATGAATATAGTAGAAATATTATAGCCAGCAATGGCATTTGTGAAGGTGCTGCATGGTTGTCGTCAGCTCGTGCCGTGAGGTGTCGGCTTAAGTGCCATAACGAGCGCAACCCTTATTGATAGTTACTAACAGGTTAAGCTGAGGACTCTATCAAGACTGCCGTCGTAAGATGTGAGGAAGGTGGGGATGACGTCAAATCAGCACGGCCCTTACGTCCGGGGCTACACACGTGTTACAATGGGGGGTACAGAAGGTCGCTACCTGGCAACAGGATGCTAATCCCAAAAGCCTCTCACAGTTCGGATTGGAGTCTGCAACTCGACTCCATGAAGCTGGATTCGCTAGTAATCGCGCATCAGCCACGGCGCGGTGAATACGTTCCCGGGCCTTGTACACACCGCCCGTCAAGCCATGGAAGCTGGGGGTACCTGAAGTACGTAACCGTAAGGAGCGTCCTAGGGTAAAACTGGTAACTGGGGCTAAGTCGTAACAAGGTAGCCGTACCGGAAGGTGCGGCTGGAACACCTCCTTTCTGGAGTGATTTCGTTCTTAGGTTCGGATTTTACTTTGTGCTACTGTTTATTGTTTATTCAAAATATAAAAAAAAAGAGATTAGAAAGAAGCCGAGCCGAAAGGTAAGAGGTTTTGAACGACAGTCCTATAGCTCAGTTGGTTAGAGCGCTACACTGATAATGTAGAGGTCGGCAGTTCAACTCTGCCTGGGACTACGCGAAAAAAAGGAGCTTAATGGATTAACCAATTCCAAAGAAAAACGCTTCATAATAATTTCACGGGGGATTAGCTCAGCTGGCTAGAGCACCTGCCTTGCACGCAGGGGGTCAACGGTTCGAATCCGTTATTCTCCACGATCAAGCTAAGGCTTGAAAACGATCTTTGACATAATGTACAAAAGCAAATAAAGAAGTAATTTTCAGTGATGAAAAGAGCTTTAAAATATATATCGAACCATATTGCAATTGAAAACGTGTAAACGAATAAGATTGTATAGTATGGAAGAAAGTAAGCAAGGGCGCATGGCGGATGCCTTGGCTCTCGGAGGCGATGAAGGACGTGATAAGCTGCGATAAGCTTCGGGTAGGTGCAAATAGCCTTTAATCCGAAGATTTCCGAATGGGACAACCCAATATCCTGAAGGGATATTATCCATCTTATGATGGAGGCGAACGCAGGGAACTGAAACATCTTAGTACCTGTAGGAGAAGAAAATAAAAAATGATTCCGTAAGTAGTGGCGAGCGAACACGGATTAGCCCAAACCATGTATGTTACGGCATATATGGGGTTGTAGGACCACGATATCGGACTTATATTGGAGAATGGAAGACTCTGGAAAGTGTCACCATAGAGCATGATAGTTGCGTACATGAATCCAATATATACTGTAGTGGTATCCTGAGTAGCGCGGAGCACGAGGAATTCTGCGTGAAACTGCCGGGACCATCCGGTAAGGCTAAATACTCCCGAGAGACCGATAGTGAACCAGTACTGTGAAGGAAAGGTGAAAAGAACTTCGAATAGAAGAGTGAAATAGTCCCTGAAACCATGCGCTTACAAGCGGTCGGAGCAGCTTCGTGCTGTGACGGCGTGCCTTTTGCATAATGAACCTACGAGTTACTGTCACTGGCAAGGTTAAGAAATTAAGTTTTGCAGCCGAAGCGAAAGCGAGTCTGAATAGGGCGATTTAGTCAGTGGTAGTAGACGCGAAACCAAGTGATCTACCCATGGTCAGGTTGAAGGTTAGGTAACACTAACTGGAGGACCGAACCGATAAGCGTTGAAAAGCTTCCGGATGAACTGTGGGTGGGGGTGAAAGGCTAATCAAACTTGGAGATAGCTCGTACTCCCCGAAATGCATTTAGGTGCAGCCTTGATAATTACTAATGTGAGGTAGAGCGACTGATAAGATGCGAGGGCTTCACCGCCTATCAAGTCTTGATAAACTCCGAATGCGCATTAGTTCAATATCAGGAGTGAGGGCATGGGTGCTAAGGTCCGTGCCCGAGAGGAGAAGAATCCAGACCATCAGCTAAGGTCCCGAAATAATTGCTAAGTTGAACTAACGAAGTCAGATTGCTAAGACAGCTAGGATGTTGGCTTGGAAGCAGCCATTCATTTAAAGAGTGCGTAACAGCTCACTAGTCGAGGAGTTTGGCGTGGATAATAATCGGGCATAAGCAATTTACCGAAGCTATGGAACCAGTAATGGTTGGTAGGGGAGCATTCCACTCAGCGTTGAATGTGAAGCGTGAGCTTTGCTGGAGCGTGTGGAAAAGCAAATGTAGGTATAAGTAACGATAAAGGGGGTGAGAAACCCCCTCGCCGAAAGACTAAGGTTTCCTGATCAACGCTAATCGGATCAGGGTTAGTCGGGTCCTAAGGCTCAGCCGAACGGCGAGGCCGATGGCAGAAAGGGTTAATATTCCCTTACTACCTTAAAGAGTGACGTGGAGACGGAGTAGTGAAAGTGTCGCCAGCTGACGGAATAGCTGGTTGAAGGGTGTAGATATTAAAACTCCAGGCAAATCCGGAGATTTAGTCGAACCTGATAGTACCGAGAGCCCTTGTGGTGATTGGATAGTACACGTAAGCAGACTTCCAAGAAAATCCGCTAAACTTAATCTTTAAGGTACCCGTACCGTAAACGGACACACGTGGTCGGGTAGAATATACTAAGGCGCTTGAGTGAATCACGGTTAAGGAACTAGGCAAATTGACCCTGTAACTTCGGGAAAAAGGGTCCCTCAGCGATGAGGGCGCAGAGAATAGGTCCAGGCAACTGTTTAACAAAAACACAGGGCTATGCAAAATTGAAAGATCAAGTATATAGCCTGACACCTGCCCGGTGCTGGAAGGTTAAGAGGAGATGTCATCGCAAGAGAAGCATTGAATTGAAGCCCCAGTAAACGGCGGCCGTAACTATAACGGTCCTAAGGTAGCGAAATTCCTTGTCGGGTAAGTTCCGACCTGCACGAATGGTGTAATGATCTGGACACTGTCTCAACCGTGAGCTCAGTGAAATTGTAGTATCGGTGAAGATGCCGATTACCCGCGATGGGACGAAAAGACCCCGTGAACCTTTACTATAGCTTAACATTGAATTTGGGTAATTGATGTGTAGGATAGGCCGGAGGCTTTGAAGCAGGCACGCCAGTGTTTGTGGAGCCGCTGTTGAAATACGGCCCTTTGATTATTTGAGTTCTAACTCGTATTAACGAGGACACTGTTTGGTGGGTAGTTTGACTGGGGTGGTCGCCTCCAAAAGTGTAACGGAGGCTTCTAAAGGTACCCTCAGGACGATTGGTAACCGTCCGCAGAGTGTAATGGCATAAGGGTGCTTGACTGGGAGACCGACAAGTCGATCAGGTAGGAAACTAGAGCATAGTGATCCGGTGTTTCCGTATGGAAGGGACATCGCTCAAAGGATAAAAGGTACTCCGGGGATAACAGGCTGATCGCTCCCAAGAGCTCATATCGACGGAGCGGTTTGGCACCTCGATGTCGGCTCGTCACATCCTGGGGCTGGAGAAGGTCCCAAGGGTTGGGCTGTTCGCCCATTAAAGTGGCACGCGAGCTGGGTTCAGAACGTCGTGAGACAGTTCGGTCTCTATCTATCGTGGGCGTATGAAATTTGCGTGGCTCTGACACTAGTACGAGAGGACCGTGTTGGACTGACCGCTGGTTTACCGGTTGTGCCGCCAGGTGCATTGCCGGGTATCTAAGTCGGGATTGGATAAGTGCTGAAAGCATCTAAGTACGAAGCCAGCCACAAGATTAGATTTCTTAGGGTCGTTGAAGACGACAACGTTGATAGGCTGCAGGTGTAAAGACAGTAATGTCAAAGCCGAGCAGTACTAATTGCCCGTACACTTTCTTCCTGCCATATATGGTTGGCTAGATAATTTAGCTCCAAAAATCAAAGAGAGTTTTTCTTTATTGCTTTTGCATTGTGTTTATCTTAATATCCTCTGATATAAAAATCGAACAGATAAAAGTCGAATAAATAAAATCAGGAAAAAGAGAAATAAAAATATTAAGGTAGCTATAGCATCAGGGTTCCACCTCTTCCCATTCCGAACAGAGAAGTTAAGCCTGATCACGCCGATGGTACTGCGTAACAGTGGGAGAGTAGGTAGCTGCCGTTTTAGAAGAGTCCCGGAGATGGAAACATCTTACGGGACTTTCTTTGTTCGGTGTGCCGTGCATGGTGCATAACTTGACGGTGTAAGGGCTCACCCGATATTTAGTGGGGCTAGGCATAAAGCTTACTCAATCTAAAGAAGAAAAACTTTATATCAATCACTCCTCTAAGCTGTGCCCTAAATTGTTTGATCTTTGCATTAAAAGATTCTGCAAACGCATTGGTAGCCCTGTTTGTAAAGAAGTTCAATACCTCGTCGTAATGTTCGTACAATGTTCCTGCTATGACATTAAAGCTTTTAAAGCCAGAGTTGTCCACTTTGTCATACCAACGTGCAAGTGACATCCTGGCTGCATCCTTTACCGTGTTCTTGTTGAATATCATTCTCAGTGAGTGCGTTAGAGAATAAGCTTCTTTTATATCGGGATAGATATCAAACAATATTGCCGCTCTTTCCTTTTGGCTTTCCGTCCATTTGTCCATGGATTTGAACAGTAAATATCGACTCCTTGCCAACAATTGTTTTTGCGTATCACCGTTTGCAAATGTGGTTGGCTGATAATCTTCTCCTTTTTCCTTAGCTTCTTCTTTTGCATCCGTATCGGCTTGAATGGCATCCCAACGATGTGCTATTCTCATTTCCTGTAATGCATCACATGCCAACTTTTGAACATGGAAACGATCAATTGTACGCTTGGCTTTGGGAAAACATCTTCGGATTATAAGATTCATGCTATTGGATAGGTCCATTGTAACTTCTTCCACGACAGATCGTTTATCTTCAGGTATAAGTTTTAAAGTATCGATTACATCATTTGAGGAAACACCTTTAACCAAAGCTACCAGTGACCCTTTTCTCCCACGCGCTTCTGGGTTGGAGACTATGGTATAAAGCTCGCCGTCACTTATGGATGTCTCATCAATGCAAAGCCGTTTACCAACATTATCCGGGAATATAAGCCACTCATCCGCATGAGAATATTCATTCCATCGACGATAGCCACTCAGGACTTCTTTATACTGTTTTTCAAACGTATCCCCGTTTATATGATAATAAGCATCAAGCGAACGGGAGGTCGTAGGTCTCGTCTCCATACACCTCTTTTAAAAAAGCCGCAAATTCTTTCGAGTAGCGGACACCTTCGGCTTTAAACTCATCATAAGGAGCTGTAAAACTTTCATTTGTTTGCCGATTAATCCAACGGTGGCGACGAACCACCAAATCAACAGCTTTGTCACGAAGAGGAAAATCTCTGATGGTGACAGGATTCAGGAAGCCTTTGGATTCAAAGAGATCATTCGAAGCATATTTAGCATCTATTTTCTCCTCCAAATAAATAAGTATTGCATCTGAACTCTTTTCTACATTTACGATACTAAACCTTGATAAGATGTTTTCGGGAAGCATCAAACTTACTAATGATAATAAAACGTCCTTTTCCATATGACAAAGATAACATTTTATCTTATTAACCCACTAATTATCGGGTGAGCCGGTGTAAGCCCAGACTCTGCCGATATTCCGGCTCACCTGCAAAAATATAGGGAGTAGCTAAAAAAATATTATCTTTGGAGTTATATTAAAAATGGATCACCAGTAAAATCATGTGTTATGCGTAAATTTTTGTTAGCCTAAACATAAAGAATGGTATATCTGTAACACCTCTTAGTGATGCTCTGAATGCTTTGATTTTAGCATTAAGTGATTCTGCAGAAGCATTTGTCGCTCTATTATTGAAGAAGTTCAAAACTTCTTGATAGTGCTCATATAACGTAGCTGCAATGACATTGAACGAATCCAGTTTAGCTTCTTCCACTTTATTATACCATTTAGCTAAAGCTATTCTTGCCACATCTTTGACTGTATTCTTTGCGAATATCATTCTTAATGAGTGTGATAAGCCATAAGCATTCTTTAGTTTTGGATATAATTCAAATAATATAGCTGCTCTTTCTTTTTGACTTTGAGTCCATTTGTCTGCTGATTTAAATAATAGATATCGACTTCTGACCAATAACTGCTTTCTGGTATCTCCATTGGCTAATATCTCCGTTTTATAGGTTTCTGCCTTACCTTTAGCTTCCTCCATGGCATCCGTTTCGTCTTGTATAGCTTCCCATCGATAATTTATCCTAATTTCCTGTACGGCATCACAGGCTAACTTTTGAATATGAAAACGATCTATAACCTGTGTTGCTTTTGGAAAACTATGACGTATAATTTTGCGCATTGTATTTGCCATATCCATCGTTACCTCTTCTACCTTTTGGCGTATATCAGGAGCTATTCTGTCAAGAACCGCTTCTACATCTTCGGATTTAGTTCCCAGCACAACTGCAGCGATACAGCCTTTGCCTCCTTTGGCGTCTTTGTTTGAAAGAATAGTATATAGTTCTCCGTTGGAAACACATGTTTCATCAATGCTCATGTGCGGACCGATGTTTTCGGAGAAAAGAACATAATTAGCTGCATGCTCCTTTTGGTGCCATTGCTGATAATCACTCAGATGTTCCTTATATTGACGCTCTAGCTGAACGCCATCTACATGGAAGAATAGCTCAAGAGAGCGGGCCGTAATCGGGTATGAATCCAAGCATACCTTTTAAAAAAGAAGCGAACTCTTCTGTGTATCGAGTCCCCTCTGCGGTCAAAGTCAAGCATCTTGTAGTACTTTCATTAGTCGATAAAACAAGCCAACGCCGACGGCGAACATGAAGGAATACCTTGCGGTCTCTGATGGGAAAATCACGAATAAGAACTTCGGGAAAGAAACCATTGGCCTTAACTTCCCAAGATTCATATTGGGATGGAACTTGTGCTTGTTCATCTAAGTAAATATGAAGATCATTATTTGAGCATTGGACATCTACTATATCAAAATAATCATTTATTTCCAATGGCAAAATAAAGGAGGCCAGAGTGCGTAAGGAATCAATTGAGCTCATAACATTTTTTTCTTGCAAAGAAAACGGTTTTAGAACTTTATACAATGGACTAACACATGATTTTACTGGTGATCCCATTGATGTTTCATCTATGTTTAGACGAGGAACTATTTTTTGAGGGAAAAGCAACCATTTGTTAGCGTGAGACAGAGGTTCCCAAGTTTTAAAGTCACTCAGATGTTCTTTATACTGACGTTCAAGCTGGTCACCGTCAATGTGACAGAAATGCTCAAGAGAGCGGGCCGTAATCGGGTATGAATCCAAGCAGACCTTTAAAAAAAATCGCGAAACCCTCTGTGTAGCGCGTACCTTCTGCTGTAAGTTTCCATTCTCTGGAAACGCTTCCCCCAGTGGAGGTATTAAGCCAACGACGACGGCGTACATGCAGAATTACTTTTTTATCTCTTAAAGGAAAATCACAAATCTCAGCTTCCGGATAAAAACCTTTGGATTCAAGTGAGAGGGTTTGGTATTCCTGAGGAATATCAGGTTGTTCATCCAAATAAATGTGAAGGACGTTAGCGGATTCTTCAATATTTACGATATCGAAATAAGTAAATATCTCTTCAGGCAAAATATATTGAGCCAAGGTTTGGAGTTGTTCTATAGAGGACATAAAATCAGATTTTTAATATAACTCCAAAGATAATATTTTTTTAGCTACTCCCTATATTTTTGCAGGTGAGCCGTTATGCGAGTGCCGGTGGCAACCAGATTCAAATCACGACTATATGTTTTACCGGTTTGGATATCTTCCCAGCGGCTCCGTTTAATTCGAAGATAGACTGCTTTACCGCGTACAGAAAAATCCTGAACTTCGATCTCCGGCATAAATCCTTTTGAATGAAGAGGAAGTGTCTTGCATTCTTTGGGAACAAAATTTTTCTCTTTAAGGAACAGAATTAAACAGGCTTCCAAGGATTCACTGTTGACTAAGTCAAAATAGTCTAGCAGGCCTAAAGGCAAAAACATGGCTAAAACATCAAGTGGGGTTGGATTATCTATCTTTTTTTCATTGTACAATGAAAAACTTTTAAATACTATCCCCTAAGAATTTGGACTGAACCCTTATTTCTGGCATGAGCTTTTTTGGAGATAAAAATAGTATAAAGCTCACCTTGGTATAAGGCTGTTTCATTAATGAAAAAATCATAAGAGATGTCCTTGGAATAATTGTATATGATTGGGAATAGCATTCGGTCTAGGTGGCTGATTAATTTCTACACATGTTGAGTAGGTCTTTTCCCACGAGCAAATTATTATCGTTTTATTCTTTGTTTAACTTTTATTTCTCTAAAATATTATTTCTTGTTAAATTGCAGTAAATCAATTAGATATATATATCCTGTATTTTTTATGGGTAAAAAGAGTCAGATATATTAGGATTGTATAGTTGAATCGAGTACTTTTGCACCCGCTTTGTAAGAGACAAGGCATTAACGTTTTGACATATTGAAAAGATGGGTGGCATTTTCAGAGAGTCCTGAAGAAACAATTAAAAAAAATAATTCAGAAAACATTTGGATATAAGAATTAGAAGTTCTACCTTTGCATCCGCTTTACAAAAAGCAAAAACAAAATCGTTCTTTGAATAAGATTTAGATATAAACAATACAAGTAGTACAAGAGCTCTTGTTGGTGTGCTTTGGCATACTTACAGAGTAATAAATTTCGAACCGTCAACAACGACTTAAGTGATTAAGTAGTTGAAGAAACAAGAAAAATAAGAACGGAATCCTGAACAGAATTAAAATGAAACTTTTACAATGAAGAGTTTGATCCTGGCTCAGGATGAACGCTAGCTACAGGCTTAACACATGCAAGTCGAGGGGTAGCAGGGTAGCAATACCGCTGACGACCGGCGCACGGGTGAGTAACACGTATCCAACCTTCCCATAACTCGGGGATAGCCTTTCGAAAGAAAGATTAATACCCGATAGTACTTATATAAGGCATCTTAAATAAGTTAAAGATTAATCGGTTATGGATGGGGATGCGTTCCATTAGATAGTTGGTGAGGTAACGGCTCACCAAGTCTTCGATGGATAGGGGTTCTGAGAGGAAGGTCCCCCACATTGGTACTGAGACACGGACCAAACTCCTACGGGAGGCAGCAGTGAGGAATATTGGTCAATGGGCGAGAGCCTGAACCAGCCAAGTAGCGTGAAGGATGAAGGTCCTATGGATTGTAAACTTCTTTTATAGTAGAATAAAGTGAGCCACGTGTGGTTTTTTGTATGTATACTATGAATAAGGATCGGCTAACTCCGTGCCAGCAGCCGCGGTAATACGGAGGATCCGAGCGTTATCCGGATTTATTGGGTTTAAAGGGTGCGTAGGCGGAATAATAAGTCAGTTGTGAAAGTTTGCGGCTCAACCGTAAAATTGCAGTTGAAACTGTTATTCTTGAGTGTACATAAGGTAGGCGGAATTCGTGGTGTAGCGGTGAAATGCTTAGATATCACGAAGAACTCCAATTGCGAAGGCAGCTTACCGGGGTACAACTGACGCTGAGGCACGAAAGTGTGGGTATCAAACAGGATTAGATACCCTGGTAGTCCACACAGTAAACGATGAATACTCGCTGTTTGCGATATACAGTAAGCGGCCAAGCGAAAGCATTAAGTATTCCACCTGGGGAGTACGCCGGCAACGGTGAAACTCAAAGGAATTGACGGGGGCCCGCACAAGCGGAGGAACATGTGGTTTAATTCGATGATACGCGAGGAACCTTACCCGGGCTTAAATTGCAAATGAATATAGTAGAAATATTATAGCCAGCAATGGCATTTGTGAAGGTGCTGCATGGTTGTCGTCAGCTCGTGCCGTGAGGTGTCGGCTTAAGTGCCATAACGAGCGCAACCCTTATTGATAGTTACTAACAGGTTAAGCTGAGGACTCTATCAAGACTGCCGTCGTAAGATGTGAGGAAGGTGGGGATGACGTCAAATCAGCACGGCCCTTACGTCCGGGGCTACACACGTGTTACAATGGGGGGTACAGAAGGTCGCTACCTGGCAACAGGATGCTAATCCCAAAAGCCTCTCACAGTTCGGATTGGAGTCTGCAACTCGACTCCATGAAGCTGGATTCGCTAGTAATCGCGCATCAGCCACGGCGCGGTGAATACGTTCCCGGGCCTTGTACACACCGCCCGTCAAGCCATGGAAGCTGGGGGTACCTGAAGTACGTAACCGTAAGGAGCGTCCTAGGGTAAAACTGGTAACTGGGGCTAAGTCGTAACAAGGTAGCCGTACCGGAAGGTGCGGCTGGAACACCTCCTTTCTGGAGTGATTTCGTTCTTAGGTTCGGATTTTACTTTGTGCTACTGTTTATTGTTTATTCAAAATATAAAAAAAAAGAGATTAGAAAGAAGCCGAGCCGAAAGGTAAGAGGTTTTGAACGACAGTCCTATAGCTCAGTTGGTTAGAGCGCTACACTGATAATGTAGAGGTCGGCAGTTCAACTCTGCCTGGGACTACGCGAAAAAAAGGAGCTTAATGGATTAACCAATTCCAAAGAAAAACGCTTCATAATAATTTCACGGGGGATTAGCTCAGCTGGCTAGAGCACCTGCCTTGCACGCAGGGGGTCAACGGTTCGAATCCGTTATTCTCCACGATCAAGCTAAGGCTTGAAAACGATCTTTGACATAATGTACAAAAGCAAATAAAGAAGTAATTTTCAGTGATGAAAAGAGCTTTAAAATATATATCGAACCATATTGCAATTGAAAACGTGTAAACGAATAAGATTGTATAGTATGGAAGAAAGTAAGCAAGGGCGCATGGCGGATGCCTTGGCTCTCGGAGGCGATGAAGGACGTGATAAGCTGCGATAAGCTTCGGGTAGGTGCAAATAGCCTTTAATCCGAAGATTTCCGAATGGGACAACCCAATATCCTGAAGGGATATTATCCATCTTATGATGGAGGCGAACGCAGGGAACTGAAACATCTTAGTACCTGTAGGAGAAGAAAATAAAAAATGATTCCGTAAGTAGTGGCGAGCGAACACGGATTAGCCCAAACCATGTATGTTACGGCATATATGGGGTTGTAGGACCACGATATCGGACTTATATTGGAGAATGGAAGACTCTGGAAAGTGTCACCATAGAGCATGATAGTTGCGTACATGAATCCAATATATACTGTAGTGGTATCCTGAGTAGCGCGGAGCACGAGGAATTCTGCGTGAAACTGCCGGGACCATCCGGTAAGGCTAAATACTCCCGAGAGACCGATAGTGAACCAGTACTGTGAAGGAAAGGTGAAAAGAACTTCGAATAGAAGAGTGAAATAGTCCCTGAAACCATGCGCTTACAAGCGGTCGGAGCAGCTTCGTGCTGTGACGGCGTGCCTTTTGCATAATGAACCTACGAGTTACTGTCACTGGCAAGGTTAAGAAATTAAGTTTTGCAGCCGAAGCGAAAGCGAGTCTGAATAGGGCGATTTAGTCAGTGGTAGTAGACGCGAAACCAAGTGATCTACCCATGGTCAGGTTGAAGGTTAGGTAACACTAACTGGAGGACCGAACCGATAAGCGTTGAAAAGCTTCCGGATGAACTGTGGGTGGGGGTGAAAGGCTAATCAAACTTGGAGATAGCTCGTACTCCCCGAAATGCATTTAGGTGCAGCCTTGATAATTACTAATGTGAGGTAGAGCGACTGATAAGATGCGAGGGCTTCACCGCCTATCAAGTCTTGATAAACTCCGAATGCGCATTAGTTCAATATCAGGAGTGAGGGCATGGGTGCTAAGGTCCGTGCCCGAGAGGAGAAGAATCCAGACCATCAGCTAAGGTCCCGAAATAATTGCTAAGTTGAACTAACGAAGTCAGATTGCTAAGACAGCTAGGATGTTGGCTTGGAAGCAGCCATTCATTTAAAGAGTGCGTAACAGCTCACTAGTCGAGGAGTTTGGCGTGGATAATAATCGGGCATAAGCAATTTACCGAAGCTATGGAACCAGTAATGGTTGGTAGGGGAGCATTCCACTCAGCGTTGAATGTGAAGCGTGAGCTTTGCTGGAGCGTGTGGAAAAGCAAATGTAGGTATAAGTAACGATAAAGGGGGTGAGAAACCCCCTCGCCGAAAGACTAAGGTTTCCTGATCAACGCTAATCGGATCAGGGTTAGTCGGGTCCTAAGGCTCAGCCGAACGGCGAGGCCGATGGCAGAAAGGGTTAATATTCCCTTACTACCTTAAAGAGTGACGTGGAGACGGAGTAGTGAAAGTGTCGCCAGCTGACGGAATAGCTGGTTGAAGGGTGTAGATATTAAAACTCCAGGCAAATCCGGAGATTTAGTCGAACCTGATAGTACCGAGAGCCCTTGTGGTGATTGGATAGTACACGTAAGCAGACTTCCAAGAAAATCCGCTAAACTTAATCTTTAAGGTACCCGTACCGTAAACGGACACACGTGGTCGGGTAGAATATACTAAGGCGCTTGAGTGAATCACGGTTAAGGAACTAGGCAAATTGACCCTGTAACTTCGGGAAAAAGGGTCCCTCAGCGATGAGGGCGCAGAGAATAGGTCCAGGCAACTGTTTAACAAAAACACAGGGCTATGCAAAATTGAAAGATCAAGTATATAGCCTGACACCTGCCCGGTGCTGGAAGGTTAAGAGGAGATGTCATCGCAAGAGAAGCATTGAATTGAAGCCCCAGTAAACGGCGGCCGTAACTATAACGGTCCTAAGGTAGCGAAATTCCTTGTCGGGTAAGTTCCGACCTGCACGAATGGTGTAATGATCTGGACACTGTCTCAACCGTGAGCTCAGTGAAATTGTAGTATCGGTGAAGATGCCGATTACCCGCGATGGGACGAAAAGACCCCGTGAACCTTTACTATAGCTTAACATTGAATTTGGGTAATTGATGTGTAGGATAGGCCGGAGGCTTTGAAGCAGGCACGCCAGTGTTTGTGGAGCCGCTGTTGAAATACGGCCCTTTGATTATTTGAGTTCTAACTCGTATTAACGAGGACACTGTTTGGTGGGTAGTTTGACTGGGGTGGTCGCCTCCAAAAGTGTAACGGAGGCTTCTAAAGGTACCCTCAGGACGATTGGTAACCGTCCGCAGAGTGTAATGGCATAAGGGTGCTTGACTGGGAGACCGACAAGTCGATCAGGTAGGAAACTAGAGCATAGTGATCCGGTGTTTCCGTATGGAAGGGACATCGCTCAAAGGATAAAAGGTACTCCGGGGATAACAGGCTGATCGCTCCCAAGAGCTCATATCGACGGAGCGGTTTGGCACCTCGATGTCGGCTCGTCACATCCTGGGGCTGGAGAAGGTCCCAAGGGTTGGGCTGTTCGCCCATTAAAGTGGCACGCGAGCTGGGTTCAGAACGTCGTGAGACAGTTCGGTCTCTATCTATCGTGGGCGTATGAAATTTGCGTGGCTCTGACACTAGTACGAGAGGACCGTGTTGGACTGACCGCTGGTTTACCGGTTGTGCCGCCAGGTGCATTGCCGGGTATCTAAGTCGGGATTGGATAAGTGCTGAAAGCATCTAAGTACGAAGCCAGCCACAAGATTAGATTTCTTAGGGTCGTTGAAGACGACAACGTTGATAGGCTGCAGGTGTAAAGACAGTAATGTCAAAGCCGAGCAGTACTAATTGCCCGTACACTTTCTTCCTGCCATATATGGTTGGCTAGATAATTTAGCTCCAAAAATCAAAGAGAGTTTTTCTTTATTGCTTTTGCATTGTGTTTATCTTAATATCCTCTGATATAAAAATCGAACAGATAAAAGTCGAATAAATAAAATCAGGAAAAAGAGAAATAAAAATATTAAGGTAGCTATAGCATCAGGGTTCCACCTCTTCCCATTCCGAACAGAGAAGTTAAGCCTGATCACGCCGATGGTACTGCGTAACAGTGGGAGAGTAGGTAGCTGCCGTTTTAGAAGAGTCCCGGAGATGGAAACATCTTACGGGACTTTCTTTGTTCGGTAATTATCTGTACTTACTCAGAATACTACTTTATTCTTCGGGTTTATAAGAAATTCTCAAGGATCACGGATGGCTCACCTGCAAAAATATAGTGAGTAGCTAAAAAATATTATCTTTGGAGTTATATTAAAAATCTGATTTTTTACTTGACAGAATAGTGTATCTTTGCCTATTATACATCTCATCTGTTCCAATATTAATGGGCTTCTTTTATTATACACCTGATTTGTTATTTGTACATACATCTTAATCCTTTGCAATCTTCAGGCATACTATACTCTTTGCTTTTGTCTGAGAGAAATGGTATTATCTATAATGTCTGGCTGCTCTGACTATGCAACCACCTGCTATTTGTATACGTATTCACATCCTTTTTCCGGTATATTGAAATGAATGTATACGTTCTATCAGGTTCACTTTGTATTTTTAGTTTCTAATTTTACTCTTATAACCTTATTAGTCGCTCTTATCTACTTTCTGTGCTGTATCTCTTTATATATTTGATATTATAACTTAATGTGGCATTATTAATAAGCTATATTCTCTTTTTTTCTGGAAATGCCAGAATTTATTTCTTCTTGATGCAGTATTTTCATATTATGTTCATTTTATTAGAAAAGAGATATAACTTTAAATACATGCTATATGATAAAACGAACATTGATATTCAGTTTGTTTCTATGGATAGGTTTATTATCAACCTATGCTCAAATGGAAGCACAAGTTGTAAATTATCCACAATTTGAGAAGGGATATGTATACCTTAAGAATGGTGAAATTATTAAAGGTAAATACATTTATTCTGCTAATCTTGATAAGATAAGAGTCGTATCTGGAAATGTTTCAAGGGTAATAGATGTATCGGATATTGAAATGATTTCCAAATCTAGAAAAGTGGTGAAAGAAGAAAAAATGGAAAATGGCGCATCTGTTTTCGTTCCTTCGGCAAAGAAATTTTTCAATTTAACAGAAATTGGGTTACTTATAGGAAACTCTGATAATAAGAAAGATGCTCCTCTTGTTTTTCGTACTTCTTTTGATTATAACATTAATAAAAATTTTGCAGCAGGCTTAGGTCTTGGTATTGATTTTCTGAATGAAACGTATATGCCTGTTACTGCTAATGTTATTTATAAATTCAGAAATGAAAAATATTCTCCTTATGTTATGCTTCAAGGGGGATATGAAATTCCGATTGATAATTCTCAATTAGCATATAATGATATTGTTCCTAGTAGTGTAATCAGCTATAATACATATTATTGGTCGGCAAATAAGAAACTTGATCCTAAAGGTGGATTTTTATTTAGTCCGTCGATGGGATTACTTGTTCATCTGAATTCTCAGTTCGGATTGAATATGTCAATCGGATATCAGTATCACAGACAGCATTATACATCTTCTGATGATTATAAGCTCGATATTGATTACAACCGTCTGTTAATTAAACTAGGTATCACTATTTATTAAATCTACTGATATGAAAATCAAATACTATATATTACTTTTATTATTTATGCTCTCTTTAACTGCATGCATGGATAAATATACTGAGACTTCAACTGTAAACTCTCCCATATATATGAGTTATGAGGCATTAAGAAGTGCTGTAAAATCAACTTCACCTCAAACTTTAGCAAATCCCGGGAAAATATATTTTAAGGACAATTATTTATTTGTGGTAGAGAAGCTCAGAGGAATACATATTCTGGATCTCACTACTCCCGCAAATCCAAAGAACATTGGTTTTATAGAGGTTCCCGGATGTATTGACTTAGCAATAAAGAACAATATTTTGTTTGCTGATAGTTATGTTGATCTGGTTGCGATTGATGTTTCGGATATTAGCAAAATTAAAGAAGTAAACAGAGTTAAGAATGCTTTAGCTTATACAGTTCCTCAGATAAATGACAAATATCGGGTGAAAGAAGTGGATAAGGAGAAAGGAATTGTTATTGGTTGGGAATTGATAACAGAAAAACGTGAACTTGAATATAATGAAACTCCTAATTATCCGATGTGGGATACTTACTATACTTCAAGTAGTTTTTCTGAATTGAATGCTGCTGCAGGTGGTATTTCGGGAAGTGGTTTTGGGAAAGGTGGATCTATGGCACGCTTTGGATTATATAATAAATATTTGTATGTCGTTGATAATAGTCAACTAACAATGTTTGATGTGGGAACTCCGGCTTCTCCGGTAAATATTGGCAAGCAAACAGTGGGATGGAGCATAGAAACTATGTTTATTTATGACGATCATCTCTTTTTTGGTACTACAAACGGAATGTTAGTTTATAGCCTTAATGTTCCAACAGTGCCGGCTTATGTTAGTATGTTCTCTCATGCAACAAGCTGTGATCCTGTTGTTATTCAGAACGGATATGCATACATAACTCTTCGTGGAGGACAAACTTGTCATGGAGAAATAAACCGCTTGGATGTAGTTAAGCTTTCATCCGATTATAAAACAAATCAATTGGTGGGTTCATTTAATATGACCAAACCTTATGGAGTGGGCATTGAAGGAAATACTTTGTTTGTATGCGATGGAGATGCCGGACTTAAAATATATAATGCTGCGGATAAGACAAAGATTACGGATAATTTGATTGCAGCTTTCCCTGGAATAAAGACTTATGATGTGATACCTGTTAACGGATACTTATTTATGATTGGAGAAGGTGGCTTTTATTTATATGATTATTCAGATATAAATGATATTAAGCAGATTAGTAAAATTCCTGTAACGCCATTCTATGCCGACTGATAATGTTTTGAATAAATAAAAATTGGTTCTTCGTCACTTTAGGTGCAAGCAAACGGTCTCAAATGCTTATTTAATAAAGACTCTACATGCTTTTTAATAAGCCATTTATTGAATCTGATAAAAAGTTGGTAAAAGCACTATAAATAAAAGGCTCAATGCAATAGCTTGCACCTAAAGTGACGAAGAACCTAAAAATTGCATATATGATGCTAAAAAGCTCCCTTTGTTTAGTAATACCCCGATTACTAAGCGAAGGGAACTTGGTATTTTAATATGCGGAAACGAATATATTTGCAGATTGACAAACCTTTAATTGGATACAATTTCTTCCACCAGCTTAAAAACAGCTGTTACTGATTCGGCATTTGCCGGTAATAAATTAAATTTCTGACTATAGATTCTTTTTGCCCTTTCTATAGCAAGATCCTGACGAGACCTTTTTGTTGCAGGATCTTTGGATTGCAATATTTCAAATAAATGTTCAGTAACAATTTTACTACCTTTACCTGCATAACTTGCACCGAATATCCTGATATGTTTGTTGATGATTTCATTGTATTCATTTCTGTGCAGCAGTCCTCCGTGATGATCTACAAAATGCAGTATAAGCCAATATTCAAAGGCCTGATTAGAATAAGCACAGAAGAAGTTATGCTCGGTTGCTATTGAAATAGCCTTACTAAACAATTGATTTGTGAAATCGTCTTTATCAAACACACACCACACTTCATCCGGTTTATCTCCGTCGGATTTTGAAGAGTAAATTTCAACGGCCTTATTGACCAAAGAGACCGTATTATAACCAAGTCCCACAGTTTCTATTGCCACATTGGGTAGCTTGAACTGATTGAAGTATGAAGTCTCCGTGTTTTTCCCTTCACAGACAATCAGAAATCTTTTTAATGTAGATCGTGTCGGTGCTTTTCTTGTTAAATCAGGAGCTTCGCCTCTTCTTCTCAGTATTATTTGTGGTTCGTGTTCTTTGGCATCCAGAGAAATATGTTTTATTCCATCTTTAATCTCCATTCTCATCGTTCTCTTCTTTTTTAGTAGTAAATGATTGTGGCATGTTTTTTAAATATGGTACAGCTCCAAATCTGCCCTCGAGATATTTCTTTTGTATATTGGTTCCCGGTCTTAGCATGAAATCGGCTGCAGATGTCAGCGTTGCTTCTCCATATCTGTTTTTGGAAACAAAATAAATCTGGTCTTTCCTGAATAGATCGGCCGACAATAGATTTGTGTTTTGTGTATTGAATATCAGCTGTGCATTATGCGGATTGGTCTCTTTAGAATGAAACAGCTTAAGTAGAGCAACAATAAGATCGTGATGTAATCCAGAGTCTAATTCATCGATCATAAGTATTTTCCCTCTTTCCAAAGTATCCAGGATGGGAGCTGTTAATGAAAGGAAATGAATGGTGCCGTTCGACTCTTCTTCAAGCATGAATGGTGTTTCATCTACACGCAGTTTATTTTCATCATAAACTGTATGCAGAGTCTGAATTTCGTTCTTATTAATTGGATGACGCACGAAATCATTGATGCTGAAATCGGCATCTTTCATCAGACGAACTATCTTTTGCTTCATTGGAGTGGTTAGTTTATCCAACGTGTAACTTTGAACAGTGTCGCCATCGGCTGATAACATATTTACGTGGTGGAACCATTTTACGATTTTCTGCGATAGCTGATCGTTGAACTGTGCCAATACGGTAAGCAACAAACTATCTTCACGAATCATATCTTCTTCTACCAGACTCTTTATGCGTTTCAGTTCTGAGGGATCGTAATCAATAACCTTTTCTTCGCGGTAAAACAGCTCTTTTTCCTGATCCTTTTTCATATAAAGCCACTCGGCAAGAATATTCTTTTTGGTAAGTTCAAATCCATACCTGTACTGCGTGTCATTGAGTATGAATACTGCTTCAAAGAAGCTGGGACTTTCTTTTGATTCGGTGTTCAGACGGAAAGTATCTATGCTGAATCCTCTGTCGACAGCGTTATTGGTGGACCGTTCAACCATTAATCGCATAAACTGAAAAGCATTCAGCAGTTTCGTTTTGCCACTGGCATTAGGACCATATATTACGACCGATTTAAGCAGATTATGTTTATCTGTTTTGATAACATTATCCTGATTTTCTTTTATCAGATGAGACGCCACTAAACTTAATTTGGTTTCGTCTTTAAAACATTTGAAGTTTTCGAAAAGGAATTGAACTAACATATTTGTGAGTATTAGTTCTACAAACTTACATATAAATCTTTGAATTATAAGCGCGTCAAATAAAAAATAAAGGCATTTATTTATAGAGGAAATATAATGATTAAGTGAGTATGTGGGGAATTTTATCTTATTTATTGGTCAACCAGAATATTTATTGGTGAATTATCAGAAATTATTCGCCAATAAATAAAAATCATTGGAGAATAAATCTGAATGATACACCAATTATTGTGACCTCTCCTGGAATGGGGCTGAATGATACACCAATCAGAATCTGTCAACCGAAGCAAAAGTTCGTTTAATGGCTTTGGTGTATTTTACCTTTGGATATCCCATAAGAACGAACAGCCCTTCGCGACTTTTTTCACGTATTCCATATTTCTCTCTGAACTTTTTGGCTGCTTTTCCATTTTGAATGAAAGGATGAACAGCTCCTGCCATACATGTTCCCAGGTCCAGAGACTCAGCAGCAATCATGGCATACGTGGCGGCAATTACAGGATCGGCCGGATCGCTATATGGAGAACCATAAAAGTACATTGCTACAGGGGCATCATAGTTCACTATATTTGTACCTTTTTTCATGTAATTTATGTAAGCGTATACGCAAGGACGTACAAATCCTTTAAACAGATCACTGTTTGCTTTGCCCCAGAATGGCCGCATCAGAGCCAGGAACCACTTGGAGACAAACCATTTCATGCCCTCCAGATAACCGCAGAAATCTTTTGCAAAGTCGGTCACTTTCTCCTGAGTATCGAATACCAGCAGATGAACATCCGATGGCGGCAAGCCCATTGGTGCTGTCTGTGCAGCTTCAATTATTCTATCAATCACTTCTTTCTCTACAGGAGTATCCTTAAACTCGCGGATACTTCTTCGGCGGTACAACAAATTGACGAGTGACGGGTACGAAGCAGATTCTTCTTTAGATGGCATCTCTATTAAGTCGGCTTCGGAAGTGCATCGTCCTACAATAGTAATAGCTCCTTGCGGACAAATCATCATGCAATGCCCGCATGCCAGACAGCCAAAAAGGGGATTAACAGATTGTATTGCTTTGTTGTTTTCCAGTGTGAGACTATAGTCTTTACAAACTGAAACGCATAATCCGCAGCCATTGCATAAGTCAGAGTTTATCTGTATCCGGCCGCATTCATTGGTTCTCGAAGTTGGTACAGTCATAAATTAAGGTTTTATTTTATCTGGAATATTAATAACTCATGAATACAAATTTAATCAATTGTATTTGATTTATAATTATTTGAAAATCAAATTTTTAGAATAATTTTTATTTGAATTTGAAAGACAATTGCTTATATCTTTGTGGAGGTAATTCTTCCCAGGGGTTTGAAACACTAAGACCGATTAGCCGGATAGGGTGATTGGTTATATCTACTTCTTTTAGTAATTCTTTGGCAAGCGGAAGAATTTCCTTAAGTGTGGTTAATGAATGATCTTCGCTTATGCTACGGGTTTTCTGCGTGAAGTCATTGAATTTAATTTTCAGAGTCAGCGTGTAGCCCTTGAAGCCCGATTTTTCCAATCGGCTAATCAACTCTTTGGCAACGTGATATAATTCAATAATAATGGAGCTCTGAATGGTAAGGTCTTGATCGAAGGTAGTTTCACAGCCCACGGATTTTCTTTCTCTTTCCGACTCCACCGGACGAAGATCAATGCCGCGTGCAAAATTATAATAAAGCATTCCCGCCTTTCCAAACTCATGAGTCAGAAACGATGCACTGCTTGCACGCAGTTGGATGCCGTTATAAATGCCAAGGCTATGCATTTTTTTAGCTGTAACCTTCCCAATCCCCCAGAAAGATTCAATGGAGAGCTTGTCGATAAACTCCTGAGCCTGACTGGGATGAATGGTACAAATGCCATCTGGCTTGCGATAGTCCGATGCAATCTTTGCCAGAAATTTGTTATAAGAAACGCCTGCCGAGGCAACTAAATCCAACTCTTCACGTATGCGTTGCTTTATTTCTTTAGCAATATCTACGGCAAGCTCAATTCCCTTCTTGTTTTCTGTAACATCCAAAAACGCTTCATCCAGTGAGATTGGTTCAATCAGATCAGTATATTCGTGAAAAATTTCATGTATTTGGGCGGAGATACCTTTGTAAACAGCCATACGTCCCGGAGCAAAGATGAGATCCGGGCATAGCTGACTGGCTTTCAGGGAAGACATAGCTGAACGGATACCATATTTGCGGGCTTCATAGCTGGCGGCAGCTACAACACCCCGTTCCTCTTTACGGCCTACAACCAGAGGTTTACCTTGCCACTCGGGGTGATCACGCTGTTCCACTGATGCATAAAAGGCGTCCATGTCAATATGGATTATTTTACGTTCCATCATCACTAATTAATGAACAAAGGTAATTGATATTATCATCATTTCTTTTATATTTGTTGAAAATATAAGTGAGAAAATGATGGACTTATTTAATGAGATTACCGAATTCAAGGCTTCCCTGGCTATTCGTAAGAAACTAGTAGAATACAGTGTGGTAAAGACTTTCAAGGAGGGAGATGACATTCTTCGTGAAGGATCTTATATTCACGGAATTCCTATTATTGCCACTGGAAGTGTAAGAGTGATGCGTACCAATGACGATGGAAGGGAAATTCTTCTTTATTATATTAAAACGGGTGAGAGTTGTGTGATGTCTATCCTTGGCGGACTGCACAATGATACTAGCAAGGTAAAGGCGGTGGCCGAAGAGGATACGGAGATTTTCTTTATTCCAAATGATAAACTGGCTTCTCTTATTAAGGAATATCCTCAGTTTCTTGATTATATTTTCAGATTGTACCACAAACGTTTTGAAGAATCACTTGATATAATCAACGAAATTGCCTTCAAAAAGATGGACGAGCGGTTATTGGCTCTTTTGGAAAAGAAAACAGAACTTTATCATGACCAGACAATTAACATCACTCACGAGCAATTAGCTAATGAACTTGGCACTGCACGGGTGGTTATCTCTCGTCTTCTCAAGCAATTAGAGGAATATGGTGCCGTGAGTTTAGGACGCAACAAGCTAACTGTTTTAAAATCTTTGAAAGGTTTTACACCGGGCAACGATTAATATTTGCTTTTTCTTGCAACCTTTTTTGATAAAAATATCCTTATGTAACAAAAGTAGCTGACCACGATTCGTTGATGCTCTACATTTGTCCCAGAATTAAAATAAAAGGGACAATGAAAGAACAGATGAAAACTATCAGATTACTTATGGCCGGAGTGTTTTGCTTTGCGGCTCTTCTGCCTGTAAAAGCCCAGACAGAGACTCGCTTTCTGAGCCTGAACGAAGCTGTTGAGACTGCTTTAAAGGAAAACAAACAACTTCTTACTACTTCTCTCGACGAAAAGATTGCGCAGTCCGATTACCACAAGAGTGATGCTATCTTTTTACCGCAGGTTAATGTTTCGTATACGGCCATGGCCACTAATGATCCGCTGAATGTATTTGGATTTAAACTCCAGCAGCAATCTGTTACAGCGCAAGATTTTAACCCGGTATTACTAAATAGCCCCGATGCATTGAAAGATTTTAATGCAAACATCGAGGTGCAAATGCCTTTACTCAATCTTGATCAGATTTATATGAGGAAAGCCGCTGCAGCTCAAAAGGAAGCAGCCCGCTATGGTACGCTTCGCATGAAAGATTATATTTCTTTCGAGGTGAAGAAGGCTTACCTTCAACTGCAACTTGCTTACCGTGAGAAGGGTGTGCTCGAAGAAGCATTGGCAACCTCTGGTGAAGTGTATGCTTCCGTAGAACGTTTTTTTGCTCAGGGACTGATTCGTAAATCCGATGTGCTCAATGCAAAAGTGCATGTGAGTGGTGTGGAAACAAATCTGGAGAAAGCAAAAAGTGCAGTGGCAAATGCTTCCGATTACCTGAGTTTGCTCATGGGACGTCCGGCAGGAACTGTCTATCAGGTAGAAGGGCTTGCTTCATCAATAATAACTTCCAATACTTCTGTATCAAACCTTCGCTCAGATTTCCAGGCAATGGAGAAGGCTGTAACGGCAACTGAGATGATGAGGAAATCTTCCGCACTTTCTTTGGTTCCCCGTCTGAATGCTTTTGGTAACTATCAATGGAACGATAGGAAGTTTGCGTCCTTTGGTTCTGACAGCTATCTGGTAGGAGTGCGTTTGTCGTGGACATTGTTTAATGGAAATCAGAGCAAATATAATGCTCGCTCCAGCAAGTTAATGGGAATGAAAATGCAGGAACAACTCAACGATCAGAAAATGAAAGCGCAACTGGAGTATAACAAAACCAGCAGAGATCTTGATGATATTGCTTTTGAACTCCGCAAACAGAATGATATGGTGGAGCAGGCTGCAGAAGCACTCCGCATAATAAAGGATAGGTTTGAGCAGGGACTGGAAAAGACTGTCGATGTACTTGTTGCCCAGACTCAGCTTTCTGGTCAGCAACTCAATTATGCCCGCACTGTATACAAACAAAATCTGACGGCTGCATATATGGAATTCATTACTTCCGGCGAATCAATTAATAAATAATCAAACTCAAAAAATAAATTCTATGAAATCAATAAGATATATATCCGTAATGTTTTTCTCTCTGGTTGTAGCCGGAGGTATGTTTCAGGCTTGTTCTTCTTCAGATAAGGAGACTAACGTAAAGGAAGTGGCTGTACCTGTAGTAACTGCTTTACCTTCCTCTTCTCAGGATGCAGGTGTTTTGGCTAGCGGTCAGATTGAAGCCGGACAAACAGCGGTGATTAGTACCCGGGTAATGGGCAGTATCAGCCGTATTCATGTAAAAGCCGGTGATAAAGTTGCAAAAGGACAATTATTAGTTAGTATATCTAATGCAGATATTCTGGCTCAAAGAGCACAAGCTGACGCGGCAATATCTGAAGCTAAAGCGGCGGCGGCTGTATCCGCTAAGGATGTGGAACGTTTCAAACAGCTATATCAGAATCAGAGTGCTTCGGTAAAGGAATTGGAAAACGTTACTTTGCATCATCAATCCATCAGTTCCAAACTGGAGACTGCTCTGCAAATGAGGAATCAGGTAAATGCTATGCTGGCATATACACGTATAACGGCTCCTTTCTCAGGTGTTATCACCAAGAAGTTTATGGACGAGGGGAGCATGGCCAATCCGGGAATGCCATTGCTGGCTCTGGAACAGAGTGGAAACTTCCAGGTCGTGGCTTCTGTTCCCGAATCGGATATTGCCAAGATAAAGCAAGGAACAACAGTTAACCTTACAGTAAAGTCTTTGGGCATTACTTTCCCCGGAACAATTTCGGAGATTAGTCCGTCATCTCAGTTCACCGGCGGACAATATGGAGTTAAGATTGCAATTGCCGATAGTAAGTTTTTAGGGATCAAAGCCGGAATGTATGTAAATGTGGTGATTCCTGGTGAGCAGACTAAGAGCTCTCAATCCTCTGCAATGACTGTTCCTGTGAAAGCCATCGTTAATAAAGAACAACTTACAGGTGTGTATGTGGTAAGTAACGATAATAAAGCTTTGCTTCGCTGGATCAGGTTAGGTAAACAAATGGGAGATCGTGTAGAAGTACTATCTGGACTTGCTCCGAACGAACGTTTGGTGGTAAGCGCACAGGGACGTATTTACAACGGTTGCAAAGTGAATAAATCAAAATAAATAACGACTGAAAAAGAATACAACTATGAAAGAAGGTTTTGCAGGAAGACTAGCGAAAGTATTTATTCGCTCCAAGCTCTCCGTGTTATTGATGATTGCTTTCTTGCTCCTTGGAGCATTCAGTATATCTCTGATTCCTCGTGAGGAAGATCCTCAGATTAAAGCACCTATGGCAGATATCATGGTGGCTTATCCCGGAGCTACTCCTACGGAAGTCGAGAACCGGGTATCCATTCCTTTGGAAAAGGTGGTCTCTAATGTGAAAGGTGTGGAGCATGTATATTCAACTTCAATGAATGGAATGTCCATGGTCTCAGTACAGTTCTTCGTTGGACAGGATATTGAGCGTTCACTGGTTAAGCTATACACTGAGATTATGAAGCACATGGATCAAATGCCCCAAGGTGTTTCAATGCCTTTGATAAAGACTCGTGCCATTGATGATGTACCGGTATTGGCGCTGACTTTATGGAGTCAGAAATATGGTGATTATTCATTGCGCCAAATGGCTGAGGTTATGACAACTGAACTAAAGAAAGTACCAGATGTAGCTGCCGTAACTATCCTTGGCGGAAGAAGTAAAGAGATTAAGGTTGTATTAGATAAAGACAAGATGACCGGTAATCATCTTGATATGGCTGGCATTTCAAAGTATATCCAAGGTAACAATATGCAATTGGCTTCGGGAAATATCCTGAGTGGTGATTCTGCTTTCTCAGTACAGTCGGGTAGCTTTCTGAAAACAGCCGACGATGTAGCTAATCTGGTGGTTGGTGTAAATGAAGGTATGCCTGTTTACTTGCGTCAGATAGCTCAGGTGGAAGAGGGGCCGGGCACTCCCAGTCAATATGTATCTTACGGAGAAAAGGGTAATCATCCTGCGGTGACTATTGCCATTGCAAAGAAAAGCGGTGTGGATGCAAAGAAACTAGCCGGAGAAATATTGAATAAGGTAGATCATTTGAAGAAAGAGCTTATTCCTTCGGATGTAAACGTAACAACAACGCGTGATTACGGACAAACAGCTTCAGATAAAGTTTCGGAACTCTTGCTTCACTTGTTTGTGGCTATTGTTGCGGTAACATTATTTGTAATGCTGGCTATGGGCTGGAGAGGCGGACTGGTAATCTTTCTTTCGGTTCCGGTTACTTTTGCATTGACACTGTTCTCTTATTACTTTCTGGATTACACTTTAAACAGGATTACGCTTTTTGCTTTGGTATTCGTTACAGGTATTGTGGTAGACGACTCAATAATAATAGCGGAAAATATGCACCGTCATTTCAGAATGAAGAATCTTCCGTTCATTCAGGCGGCCATCTATGCTATCAATGAAGTGGGTAATCCAACTATACTGGCTACCTTTACAGTAATTGCTGCCGTATTGCCAATGGCTTTTGTCTCCGGAATGATGGGACCTTATATGAGCCCTATGCCTATTGGTGCATCTATTGCAATGATCTTCTCACTATTGGTTGCCTTAACGCTGACTCCTTATCTGGGATATATCTTCCTTCGTTCGAAAGAAGATAAAAAAGAGGAGAATAGTGAAGAGTCTGAAGAAAATGGAACTTTGGAAGATAGCAAGGTTTACAGAATCTATAAGAACATTGTATCGCCTATGTTGGAATCACGCAAAATGAGATGGACGTTTATGCTTTCCACTGTTGTTTTGCTTCTGATATCAGTTTCGTTGTTCTTTACTAAATCGGTTCCGGTAAAGATGTTGCCGTTCGATAACAAGAATGAGTTTCAGGTGGTGATTGATATGCCTGAGGGAACTACACTGGAGCGTACGGATGCGGTGGCCAAAGAGATTGCTGCATATGTTGCTTCTAACAAGAATGTGGTGAACTATCAGACTTACGTGGGTACTTCGGGGCCTATAAACTTCAATGGTTTAGCTCGTCATTATGATTTGCGCAGAGGGGAGAATGTGGCAGATATTCAGGTAAATCTAAAAGATAAGGGTGATCGTAAGTTACAAAGTCATGATATAGCTAAAGCTGTTCGTCCGGGAATTCAGCAGATTGCTAAAAAGTATAACGCTAATGCCAAGGTCGTGGAGGTTCCTCCTGGTCCTCCGGTGCTTTCAACATTAGTAGCTGAGATTTATGGTCCCGATTATCAGGAACAGATAAAGGTTGCTAGTCAGGTGAAAGATATGCTGAACCGTACTTCTGGTGTTGTTGATGTAGATTGGATGGTAGAAGCAGATCAGAAAGAGTTTACTTTTGATGTAGATAAAGAGAAAGCAATGTTACGCGGAGTGGCTCCGGCACAGGTTGTTGCTGCTATTCAGTCGGCTGTTGCAGGTGAGACTGCTGGTGTGGTTCATCAGGAATCTTCTTCTGTATCAGTCCCTGTGAAACTGCAGTTGGCAGATGCCGATAAGAACGATATCAATAATCTGAAAAACCTGACAATTGTGAACCAACGTGGCGAGAGCGTGCCAGTTGGAGACCTGGTTCAGGTTAAAGAGAAACTAAAGGACAAGAGCATCTACCGGAAGAATCAGAAAGAAGTGGTTTACGTGGTAGGCGATATGGCCGGTAAGTTGGAGAGCCCGGTGTATGCCATGAACGATATGTCTGATCATCTGAAGGAGATTAAACTTCCCAAGGGATATCAATTGCAGGAAAACTATACCAGTCAGCCTAAGTTTGAAGATGAATTTACCTTGAAATGGGATGGTGAATGGCAAATTACTTATGAAGTATTCCGCGATCTGGGTATTGCTTTCCTGATAGCAATTATCATAATCTATATGTTGATTATAGGATTGTTCCAGAACTTTACAGTACCAATCATTATGTTATCGGTAATTCCGTTGTCACTTATCGGTATAATACTTGGTCACTGGGTTATGGGAGCTTTCTTTAGTGCTACTTCCATGATTGGCTTTATAGCCTTGGCGGGTGTGATGGTGCGTAATTCCATTCTGCTGATTGACTTCATTGATATCCGTCTGAAGGAAGGGGTTCCATTGAAGCAGGCCATACTGGAGTCTGGAGCAGTGAGAAGTATTCCTATTCTGCTTACTGCGGGAACTGTGGTATTGGGGGCTATTGTAATTCTTTTCGATCCGTTGTTTCAGGGACTGGCAATTTCTCTTATGGGAGGAACGGTTACAGCCACTTTACTTACCCTGGTGGTAGTTCCATTGTTATATTTCAAATTAATGCGTAATAAATATAAATAAAGATATTATGAAACTATTAGTTGTAACCAGTCTGGCCGAACATGCTGATAAAGTGGCCGAGATGCTCACTCATTCAGGTGTAAAAGTCTTCAGTAAAACAGATACTACGGGCTTTAAAGAAACTCATCGTCCTAATTTGCTTGATAGTTGGTATGGTAGCTCCAATGGAAAATATAATTCTGTGTTTTTCTTTTCGTTCACAACAGAGGAGAGTGCACGAAACATGCTTCAGGCAATTAATGAATGTAATCTGGAAAAGAAGAACCGCTTTCCGGTGAGAGGATTTATTCTTCCGGTTGAGGTTTCAACCATTACAGAATAATCAGAATCAGATTAATCCCTTTTGCTACTACCTGGTCATAGTAACAAAAGGGATTCTTTTTTTATTTCAGTGCTATACGTACAAAATTAGTTATTTCACGCCCCACGGCCTTTATGCCCATAAAGGAGACATAAGCTCCTTTGCGTAAGTTTGCTTTCACTTCACAAATATGCAGATTGCGTTCTCTTGATGCCATGAAAACAAATTCTGTATCGAAAAGATAATGGTTAATGGTGGTTTTCAAAAAGAGCTCTTTCCCTTTCCTGTTCATTCCCTTGACTGCTCCCTGAATGTTACTGAATCTTATGCCCAGAACAATCCAGTTCAGTGTTCGTGTAAGGATGGACATATAGCTGTGTAAGGTGTTCAGGTTGAAATGCCTGAAATAGTGATTGGCCCGTGCGGCCACCACTACATCATATCCTTCCTCTAACTTATGGAACACTGCCCCAAGACTTTCCTTATCATACGGAAGAGTCCAGTCTGAATAAATGCTCATGGAAGAGCAAGCACTTTCCATCCCTTTTCTTATGGCGTATCCTTTTCCTCTACTTTCCGTGTAACTAATAAGCTGTGCCCGAGGCATAATAGCTTTAAACTTTTCTATTTCAGCATCGTTCATGTGAATGGTAGACCCATCGTTTACAACTATCACGTGAAATACTTTATTAGGGAATGCCTTATTTATTTCTCTTGTGTTCTCATGAAGCATATCCTGCCAGTTAGCCGGGGGATTGTAACAGTACAGAACAATGTCAATCTCATTATTGGTGTTTGGAATTAAACGCGGACTTTCTTCTCTTCTGGGAATTCCTTCTTTCAGACAGAAATTCAGGAAAGTCATCTCATAACAAATCTTTAGCCAGATTAGTATACAAGGCAATGATTTCAGTGCAAACGGGAATATAAATATCTTTCGTACCTCGGCCGGAAACAAGTTACTACTCGAAACTCCGGTAAGGAAAAAGGCAAAGATCAGGAGAGTAAGGTTTAATGCTTTAGTCTCTGAAGGAGTCTTAAGATACCAAATGGCAATTCCTATCATAGCAATAATGTAAGAACTCGATTCGCTTGCCGTGCTAAACAATACTACAAAGAGTAATGTGGAAGCCAGCGCCATCATTCTGAAACTCTTAGAGCGGTATTGCTTGATTCTAAAATAGGGGATACATAAAAGTATGAGTCCTGAAAAAATCAGCCAGATGTCTGAATAACTACTGCTGCCACTTATTTTCCGAACTATTCCTAGTAAGGATATATTTTGGTAATAAGCAAAAAGATTCTGATGATGTTTTTCAATAAGATCTATTATCCAGGAGTGATATTGTGTCAGTACATAATCTGGTGAAGTATAGATCATTGGCAGGAAAAACATAATAACACCCCAGCAAAGGCATGAAGATAGTAATCTTGTTTTATTCCTTGAAAAGGGTAGGAAAGCGAGTCCTACAATTCCATATAATTGGGTAAAAGTACCCAGCATAATGAAGAAAGCTGCCCAAAAGTCCCTTTTATGATCTATCAGATGATAAGCTAAGATAATAAAGGCTGCTATTCCTACATTGAATTGCTGTGAAGCAAGTGAGTTAAATAACTCCATGATACAGAATAGATACACAAATAAATGTTGGTTCCTTCTAAGGGCTAATTTTTGTATGGCATAGTAGAGTAACCATGCATTGGCGGTAACCCATAATACTAAACCCACAATATCCGGAAGAACAGAGAACGGACAAATTACTGAGCTGAAAAATATACCATAATGACTAATATCGAAATATTCTTTAGGATAGTGGATATATAATGGTAACTGATGATAGGCATGCCAGAATATATTCTTTAAAATGCGGTAATTATTATATGACCCTCTGGTATATTTTAAAACACCGCATGTTACAGATGTAATAATCCATACGAAAAATATAAAACGATAGTCTCTAAACAAGAGATTATTTAAAAATGACGGTCTTCTTCTATTCATAGTATTTAATAATAGCCGATTTATCTTAATTATTAAAACAAATCAAAAAAAAGAAATTCCCTATTGGGCTTTTATATCTTACTAAAGAATGTATATTACATCTGTCCAGTGTGTTGTGTTTGCTTTTAAACGACTAAATTCTTATCGCCTATTTTTCAAAACCTCTATAATAGCAGGAAGAATAGAAATTAGAACAATTGCTATGACCAAAAGTTTTAAGTTGTTTTGAACGATTTCTAAGCTTCCCAGAAAATAGCCAATATAAGTTATTAATGCTACCCAGATAACTCCTCCTACAATGTTATAATGGGCAAAATGTCGATAACTCATTTTTCCCATACCTGCAACAAACGGAGCGAAAGTGCGGACAACTGGTACAAATCGGGCTAAGATGATTGTTTTACCGCCATACTTTTCGTAAAAAGCATGAGTCTTGTCCAGATAGCTTTGTTTAAATATTTTTGAATTAGGATTGCTGAATAGTTTTGTACCAAAGTAACGTCCGATTAAATAATTGGAGGCATCTCCCAGAACTGCCGCTATAATAAGCATTAGAATCAGTATATGAATATTCATATTATTAGCGGAAATGGAGGCCAGGGTACCAGCCACAAATAATAATGAGTCTCCGGGCAAAAAAGGAGTAATAACAAGACCGGTTTCACAAAAAATCAGGAAGAAAAGAAGTGCATAAATCCAAGTGCCGTATTGTGCTACCAGTGCAGGTAACTGGGTATCTATGTGTAGTGCAAAATTAATAATAAATTGAATGTATTCCATTAATGTTACTTTTTATAATTTGGTTACAAAAGTAGGAATAAATTTTAAAGCATTCAATCTTAAAATCGTAATTAAGCAATTAAATTTTATCAATAATCTATTTTAATCTGAAATATTAATACTTATCCACAACTAAAGAAATATTTTATTTTGCATGATTGTCAATACTTGTGTAAAAATATAAAATAAAAAAGGGATTGTTCATCTGGAACATCCCCTTACACAAATATCTGAAATTGATTAATTACTTAAACAAGACTTCTACTTTATCTCCTTTATTGATAGTTATTTCAATAAACCTCTCCATATTGAATTTTTTATTTATCTCTTTCCCTTTCACTTGTACAGTTGAAATACCTTTAGGGACTTTAAGTTTATATGTGCCACCATAGGTTGACAGAATAGTACAAAGTATAGGTTTTCCATTGCTCCAGCTAGCATCTATAGTAGCTCCACTACGTGCTCTTAATCCTTTGAAACTCCCTTCTTTCCAACTATCTGGTATAGCAGGGAGTAGATTGATAAATCCTTCATGGCTTTGCATCAGCATTTCCATAATACCTGCCGCACCACCAAAGTTACCGTCAATCTGGAAAGGTGGATGTGCACAAAATAGGTTTGGAAATGTTCCTCCGCCTCTATTGTTATGCGATTCAGGTTTATAACTGGGAGTGAGCAGGCTTTTGAATAATTTATATGCACGATTGCCATCGCCCAGTCTTGACCAGAAATTCATTTTCCATGCTCTTGACCATCCTGTTGCTTCGTCACCTCTGCGGTTAAGGGTTATTTTGCATGCTTCTGCCAAGTCGGGAGTTTGACTTAGTGTGATCTGATTTCCTGGGTGCAGACCGTATAGGTGAGATACATGTCGATGGTGAACATCTGTCTCTTTGTAATCTTCCAACCATTCCATCAGATAACCTTCTTTGCTTACCTGTAATGGAGGAAGTTTAAGAGAAGCAACAGTTAATTGATTACGATACTCTTCATCACATTCCAGAATCTTTGAAGCTTTTATTACATTTGAGAAAAGTTCCCTAATCAGTTCGTTGTCCATGGTAGGCCCCATGCAAATACTGACGGGATCTTTCCCGTTTTTAGTGAGGAAGCTGTTTTCTGGCGAAGAACTTGGAGCAGTAACCAGCCAGCCGTGCGTTGGTTCTTCAATCATTGTGGAGAGGAAGAATTCCGATGCACCTTTTAATATGGGATAAATCTGCCTAAGATAAGATAAGCCATTTTGAGTTTTATTGTTTCCCATAAATTGATAATGATCCCACAGATGTGCGCAAAGCCATGCTCCACCAGTATTGGTTGCTCCCCACGAGGGATGTTCTCCTGGAGCAGTATAGTTCCAGACATTGGTCATCATGTGTGCCACCCATCCTTTGGCTGCATTTCCGTAGAAGGCTTTAGCAGATGCCTCGCCAGAAGGTACTAAACTCTTTGTCAGCGTCAACAGCGGTTGGTATAGGTCGGCTAGATTTCCTGGTTCCATCAACCAATAATTCATCTGGATATTAATGTTCAAGTGATAATCTCCATTCCAAGGTGTACTAATTGTGTTTGCCCACAATCCTTGCAGGTTGGGTGGGAGAGTACCAGGACGTGTACTGCTGATAAATAAGTAACGTCCGTATTGCATATAAAGTGCTGCAAGTGCAGGATCATCTTCTGTCTGGAATAAACGGATGCGTTCGTCGGTTGTTTGTTTCAATTTAAGCTTAGCTGTCATTGAATTAGGATTACCCACTGTAAATTCCACACGATTGAAGTATGATTTATAATCAGCGATATGATCGTTCTTAATCTTATTGTATGAGATTGCATATGCGCTGGCCATTAGTTGGTCCACCAATGACTTGTATTGTTTTCCTCCAAGATTGAAATCCGTCCCAGCAGAGATATACAGTTCAACACTATTTGCGTTTTTGACTTCCAGTCCTTCGTTGGTTACTGACACTGATCCTCCATGCGTTTTAGCTCTGAGTTTAGTCAGGAAAGATATACCATCCTTGCCATCCATCCCGCTATAAAGAGTGCCCTTCATTAATAATTGATTTTTATCAGTACTAACACTCGCTCTTTCAGGACGATTGAACACCGCTTTGAATGAAATAGCGCCAGTTACATCAGGAGCACTGATTCTTATAATTATTATATCCTTGGTCCTGGATACAAAATATTCACGCAGATAAGTGATGCCATTCTTATAAAAATAGGTTCTTGCAACAGCATTGTTAAGATCAAGCTTCCGTTCATAAGAGGCTTCCCGATTATAATCAGATGAATTCTTTTGGGCTTCCTTTTTATAAGTATAATCTATATCCAGATTTCCAAGAATTTGATAGCTTCCAAATGTGCCTCCCTTTTCAGGTTTTACTGGAACAAAATGCTTATACATTACTTCTTGTGCCTCCTCATTTTTCCCCTGCAGCAGTAGTTCTCTAATCTGAGGCAGGTAAGTCGCAGCTTCTGGGTTGTTATAATTCGCTTCCGAACCTGACCACATAGAAATGTCATTTAAAACAATTCGTTCCTTGTCAATACCTCCGTCTGGCATCATTCCTAAGCGTCCATTACCCAATGGAAGAGTTTCTTCCCACAATTTTGCAGGAGAGTTGTAATGCAAAATAAGATTTGGATTTGTGTTGCGCTGACTTTCCTTGGCATAAATAGGGATATTTATTGAAGCGGATAAAGCAATATAAAAAAGTAGAAAATTAGCAAGTGTTTTTTTCATAATAAGTAATGGGTTTAAACAGGCTATTTTAAATTGAAGCAATTAATTATTGCTCGCATTTTTTTAAGTAAATGAGATAATCAAGTATGTATATGGTTTGTCTTTGAAATTAGAAAAGTGCAATCCAATAAGGTGCAAATATAACTAATCCAACTATTGCAGCAACAATTGCGCATATTAATACTGCACCTGCAGCAATATCTTTTACATCACCTGCAGCGTTGTTTTGTTCCGGAGAAACTAAATTCACAAGTCGTTCAATGGCTGTATTGAAAGCCTCTGCGGTAAAGACCAGTCCAATACAAAGAATGATTGCTATCCATTCAGTTACAGTAATATGAAACGCAAATCCACAAATGATTACAGCTGTCGTAATGCCAGAGTGTATCCATGCGTTGTGTTCTTTGCAAATAAAGCTCCCTATACCCTTCCAGGCATAGGCGAAGCTTTTCAATCGTTTCTTTACACTGAATTTCTCCATAACATTAATTTCGGCTTACTTGCTTTACACCTTTTATGCTCTGAAGTTTTTTAATTAATGCATCCAGTCGTGAAGTGTCATCAATTGTAACGGTCAATGTACCAGAGAAAAGTCCATCGTTTGAGTTAATACCAATTGATCTTAGATTAACATCCTTCTCCTTTGATATTATAGAAGTAATATTGGTTACGATACCAATGTCATCATGTCCTATTACTCTCAGAGTGATAGGGTATTGTTTGCCAGCAGCTTTTCCTGCCCAGCGAGCTTTCACAATGCGATAACCGAAACGTTCCATCATTTGAGGAGCATTGGGACAGTCTACACGGTGAATTTTTATACCTCCGGTTACTGTAACAAAACCAAATACATCATCACCATAGATTGGGCTACAACATTTAGCAAGTTTAAAATCCAGCCCTTTCAGATTCTGGTCAATTACCAAAACATCATCTTTAGTAACTTTTTCATCTACAACAGTCTGAAGATTATAAGTTTCCGCACTTCGGTAGGGGATATCTTCGTGCATTTCTATCTCCTTCTTCATCATCTCCGTATATTTCTCCAGAATATCATTAACATCGAGTGTTTCGTCTGCTATCCTCTGATGAAATTCCGTTACTGTTTTGAATCCAAGCTTTTTAATCAAACGCATCATCAAAGCTTCATCATATTCAAGCTTGCGATTTTTGAATTTCCTTTGTAACGTTTCCTTTGCAAAGTCAGTTTGTTTGCTTGCCATTTCCTTCAGTTCCTGGCGAATTTTGTTACGAGCTTTAGACGTTGTAACAATGTTCAACCAATCCTGTTTCGGAAATTGAGTGTTGGAAGTGGTAATTTCTACCTGATCTCCGCTGTTAAGGGTTTGTCTAAGCTGAACATTCTTGCCGTTTAACCTCGCACCAATACATTTACATCCTAGTTTGCTGTGAATATGAAAAGCAAAATCCAGAACAGTGGCTCCTTTGGGCAACTTAAATAAATCTCCTTTGGGTGTGAAAACAAACACCTCATCTTCATATAGATCAAGCTTGAACCGATCCATTATTTTCATTGAATCATCTTCTGCATTTTCTAAAGCTTCCCGTACGGAGGTGAGCCATTCATCCAACCCGCTTTCTCCCTTAATTCCTTTATATTTCCAGTGAGCTGCCAGACCTCGTTCGGCGATGTCGTCCATTCGGTGGGTTCTGATCTGAACTTCCACCCATTTGCCTTCAGGCCCCATTACTGTAACATGCAGCGACTCATATCCATTACTTTTAGGGATAGAAAGCCAGTCGCGTAAACGTTTGGGGTTAGGCTGATACATGTCCGTAATAATGGAATAAGCCTGCCAGCAATCTGATTTTTCTTTTTCAATTTCCGTGTCAATGATAATGCGAATAGCAAACAAATCATAAATGCCTTCAAAAGACGTTTTTTGCTTCATCATCTTGTTCCAGATTGAATGAATGGATTTTGTACGTCCCTTTATGTCAAACGTCAATCCGGCTTCTTCCAACTTCTTTTTGATTGGCTCAATAAAGGTCTGAATATATTTATCGCGGGATGCTTTTGTTTCGTTTAGCTTATCTTTAATCTGGTAATAAGTATCCTTGCGCATGTATTTGAGTGAAAGATCTTCTAGCTCAGATTTTAACTTATATAAACCCAGCTTGTGTGCCAGCGGAGCATAGAGATAGGCTGATTCATTGGCCACTTTCAAACGATCTTCTGCGTTGGGAGAGTTTTTTATCTGTCGCATGATGTTCACTCTGTCGGCAATCATGATCAGAATTACCCGCATATCCTCAGCAAAAGAAATCAGTAAATTACGAAAGTTTTCTGATTCGATCGCCGCACTCTTTGCATACAGTTCGCTAGTTTTTACCAGTCCTTTTATAATAACAGCCACATCTTCTCCATACATCTCACGTATGGTTTCAATGGTACAAAAGTTGTATTTTACCATGTCGTGTAACATGATTCCTGTGAGACAGGAACCTTTCATGCCGATCTCTTCTGATACAATAATTGCAGTTTGCATATCCCTGATTATTGGATTCATGTCAAAACTGTTGCGCTGCATACAGTTGGCTTGAACGGCCTCAAAAAGGTGTTTCTTCAACTTCTGTATTTCTTCCCGGCCAATGCTGTCACCGACTGTATACAATAATCTTTTGTATAAGGAACGTAGTTCTACTACTTCTCTATTTGTGAAAAATGAGGTATCTTCCATAACTTTTCAAATTCTGAGGTAAAAGTAGCTTTTTTCTTTATTTTATGGGTTATGATAAATAACTTTTTGTATTTTTGGAGATCAAATTAATATTTTGAAACAATGATTACACCTCAAGACAAAGAACTGCTTGCTAAGAAAGGAATATCCGAATCACAGATAGCCGGACAATTGTCATGCTTTGTGAAAGGTTTCCCTTATCTGAAATTAGATGCTGCTGCATCTGCCGGTAAAGGAATTCTACTACCGGATACTGAAGTACAGAAAGATTACCTTTCCGCATGGAAAGAGTACATAAATCAAGATAAAACAATCGTAAAATTTGTCCCGGCATCTGGTGCCGCCAGTCGTATGTTTAAGAACCTTTTTGAGTTTCTCGGGGCTGAATATGATCAACCTACTACGGAATTTGAGAAAGATTTTTTTGCTCATATTGCTAACTTCGCTTTTTATGAAGATCTGAAAGCTGCTTGTCTAAAGAATGAGAAACAAGATATCCCCGCTCTGATTGCTGACGGTAAATACAAAGCTGTTGTAGCTAATCTGCTTAACGAAAGCGGATTGAATTATGGCTCACTTCCTAAAGGTTTGCTAAAATTTCACAATTATAAAGATGGAGCGCGTACTCCAATGGAAGAACATTTGGTGGAAGGCGCATTGTATGCATCTGGTAAAGCAGGAAAGGCAAATGTGCATTTTACCGTTTCAACTGAACATCGTGCGCTCTTTGAAGAACTTGTGACACAGAAGGCGAAAGTGTTTGCCGAAAAATATAATGTGGAATATCACATATCCTTTTCTGAGCAGAAACCTTGTACAGATACTATTGCTGCAGGAATGGACAACAAACCTTTTCGTAACGAGGATGGTAAGTTACTGTTTCGCCCGGGAGGTCACGGTGCACTGATTGAGAATCTGAATGATTTGGTTGCCGATGTTATATTTATCAAAAACATAGATAATGTGGTGCCTGATAAATATAAAGATGACACGGTACTTTATAAAAAGTTAATTGCTGGTGTATTGGTAAAACTGCAGGCTCAGGCGTTTAAATATCTGGAACTTTTAGATAGTGGAAAATACACTATTGAAGAGATAAGAGAAATTATTCAGTTTGTGCAGAAGAAACTTTTTTGCAAGTATACCGAAACAAAAAATCTGGAAGATGTAGATTTAGTGCTTTATCTGAAAAGCAAACTGAACCGCCCTATGCGTGTTTGTGGTATGGTGAAGAACGTGGGTGAACCGGGTGGAGGACCTTTCCTTGCATATAATCCTGACGGAACTATTTCGTTACAGATATTAGAAAGCTCACAAATAGATATGAATGATCTTAAGTCGAAAGAAATGTTTGAGAATGGTACTCATTTCAATCCGGTGGATCTGGTATGTGCAGTTCGTGACTATAAAGGATCTAAATTTGACCTGACAAAATTTGTGGATCCGGCAACAGGTTTCATTTCGTATAAATCAAAAAATGGTAAAGATCTGAAAGCTTTAGAACTTCCCGGACTTTGGAATGGTGCGATGAGCAATTGGAATACTGTTTTTGTGGAGGTTCCTCTTTCAACATTTAATCCAGTAAAGACTGTGAACGATTTGCTTCGTCCGCAACACCAGAATAACTAATAATCAAATAAAAAGACTGTCTTAAGATGAACTATTTAAGCAAATAGGCTATTCCTGAGACAGTCTTCTTCTTTATTATGATAGGATATTATATTATAATTCCATTCCCATAATATAGTCATTCATATAATATCCATTCCCAATAGAAAAATCTCCTTCTCGCAGCTTTTTTAATCCCATTCGTTCATAAAAGTGAAAAGCTTTGTTATTGCGATTTACATTCAGTTCCATGGTACACGGGGCTGGATGGATTTCTTTGATGTACTTTATTGCTTCCTTTATTAGAAATCGTCCTGCTCCACACCCTTGAGAATCGGGAATTACATATATCTTCTGTAAATGAAACAAATCGTTTTCCTGTTGTTCGATGGATACATATCCACAAGGCTCATTGTCTTTGTAGCAAATAAAGTATATATGTCCTTCATTCATTTGCTGTAAAATGTTCTCAGGAGCATACATCATGTTGAACATGTAGTTCAGTTGTTCCGGAGAAAGGATATTTTTGTAAGTAGCAGGAAATGCTTTCGCTGCTAAAATATTAATTAGCGTACAATCTGTTGAATTCGCTTTTCTTGTAGTTAACATGTCTATTTCTGTCATAAAATTTAGCCAAACCAAACAGCTCATAAGAAGATACAGTTGCAGTTGATTCATAATATTTGAGTGATTCAATCATTGCTCCAGCTACTCTTCGTGCATGAATAGGCCGACGTTTTTGGAAAAGCCCAATTTTGTTCAAAGCTCTTCTTATTGCAAGTCCCACATTTTCGCTCATGCGCTTTTCGTTTCGTTTACCATATAATTGAGCAGGCCTTACAATCACAATCTTTTTAAAAGGAATATTATTTACTGCTACTTCCAACTCACCCTTCATTCTCATATAAAAAAATGGAGACCTGACATTGGCTCCTTCAGAAGAAACAAGCACATATTCATTGACTCCATTTCTGGAAGCAATATCTGCAAAATTATACTGATAGGTATAATCTATTTCATATTGTTTCTTTTTGCTTCCGGCTTTAGCTCGCGTCGTTCCCATGCATGAAAACAGCGCATCACCTTTAACCAGATCTTTCCAACTTTCAGGTTTAGAAAAATCTATCAAATGTTCTTCGAATTTTGGATTTGTGATGTTTAATGATCTACGCCCAAACACTACAACCTTTTCGAATTCCTGGTCGTTTAATAATAAATTAACCAGTTGAGTTCCTACCAATCCAGTACCTCCAATAACGATTGCTGTTTTCATAGTGCCCCTCATTTTTTTGCTGTGAAATACAAAAATAGTAAAAAAAATGAAATTTGATTACTATATTGTGATATATTTTCGCGAATTATTAAAAAAACAAGGATAAATTACTTTTAAGTTGCTGTTTGCTAAATTTTTGCAATATAATTCAGGAGTATATTTATGCTTACGGTGTGATTCTATCAAGTGTAATTTAGTAAAATATGTTGTTGGTTGTACTGTTATTCAAAATAATCATATGTTTGCTTTCCAATTTAGGCCTGTTGGGTGAGGTGAGTATTAATTTTCTTTTTTCTTTGATTTATTAAATGTGTAATACTGTACTTTAGGCTTATAGTCATTTAAGCAAGTTATTTCTGTTTTTGGACAAGCGTCTGTCTTGCATACTTGCATAATAGAGACGTTCTTGATTCTTTTTCGCTTATTTAAACTTTAAATGTTTATAAAATCCTGCCATTAATATTGCGGATAGGGTAGCCGTACCAGCACCGAAGTAAAAAGGAACGGCAGAATTAATATGATCGTAAAGCAAACCAGCAATGATACTTGCTGGTAATAGAGTAATGCCAAGCAATGCATTGTAAATGCCCAGGCCTGTGCCTTGCTTGTTTGAGTCAAGAAGGTCGCTGATTAATGCCTTCTGAATGCCGTCCGTGGCTGCAGAATATAATCCGTAGAGTGCAAATAGTCCTGCAATCATGCTAATGCTGTTAGTTGCTCCAAAACCGAAATATACAATAGCATACACAAGGTAACCGAAGATGAGTATTCTTTCTTTTCCTATTTTGTCAGATAGAGTACCTAAAGGAATAGCCAAGGCTACCGAAACAATGCTCATAACCAGGTAGACCAAAGGAATGTATACCACTTTTACACCAACCTCATTTGCCTTAACCATTAATAAAGCATCTGTTGAATTGCCCAGCGTAAAAAGAAAAATGATTCCCAGAAGCAAATAATATTTTTTTGAATAGTCCTTGAAACGGAATTTACCCAGCAAATGTTCTTTAGACTTCTTTGCTTCTTTTATGCCGAAGATAAGAACGAATATTCCTAATATGGCAGGAATTCCTGCTAATAAAAATACACCGTGATAATCTCCGGGGAAAGCGTACAGAAGCCCAAAAGCAATTAACGGGCCCACAATGGCTCCGGCATTATCCATCATTTTTTGAAGTCCGAAACTTTTTCCGGTATCTCCGTTTATAGCATATCCGGCTATCAGGCTGTCGCGCGGTGCTGTGCGAATGCCTTTTCCTGTGCGTTCAATGAATCGTAAATATAACACTTGAATAGGCGAACATACAAACGCATAGAATGGCATTGCAATGGCAGAAATGCCGTAGCCTAAAATCATAAATGGCTTGTTTTTACCTATCTTATCACTCCAGAAGCCGGAAAGAGCTTTTAGTGTTGCAGCTGTACTTTCGGCGATGCCTTCTATGACGGATAAAGTAGTTTTTGATGCTCCGATGGAAAGCAGGAACATGGGCATAATTGAATATACCATCTTGGTGGAAACATCTGTAAGAAAACTTGTTAGTCCTGTATAGAAAATGTTTCTGTTAAAACCAAATATCCTTTTTTGTTGCATGTTCTTTATTAATATTCCTCATCTAAAAATGACTTGTCTTTTAAATAATTACAAGCCCGCTTAATGTAACGTGTGTCGTTTAATCCCATGTAATACATGTGTATTTGACTTATGGCTAATTCCCTTTCTTCTTTCGATAGTTTTTTCCACTCTCTGCGAGCCGAGCCGATATCAGTTTTTCTTGTTTGGGTGGTAGAATGATATTCATTCCAGAATTGATTGAATAACTCCTCGCTGCGTGTCTTACCTTCATCCCATTTCTTTGGGCCACTACTGGTCCATAAATCATAATCAACTACCTTTACACGTCTTATCCAATAGTTTACCGGAACAATTTTAATTTTTCCGTCTTTTTCCATCTTTTCGAAAAATCGTCTGGTTTTGCCAACTGTCCAGTGAAATATTTCTGCCCACTTAGGAGTAGACATAAGTGATTCACCTCTGTAGCACATTATGTCTGTTCCGCGAATATTAACAATTGTATCTTTATAATTTACTCTGGTTATTAGTGCCAAAAAAGCTTCGTGATAGCTGAATTCGTTTTCTTTTTGATTTAAACTATTCATTAAGAATAATTTAGGTATCAAAACATATCCCATAGTCAGCGCATTGTAAGGTAGCTCTTCATTTTTCATCAGTTTGATAAGGTTCTTTCGTTTTCTATTATTAGCTCATTTATTACCTAACAAAGATAACGAAATATATATGGAAACACGCATAAATACGCTGCTAAATATTGAATTTTTCAATACAAATTAAGCGCCGAACTATGCGCCGATTATTATTGTTAGTATCTGTCTGAAATATAATAGTTTATAATTGAAGAATATCATAATTGCGCAGATGATCGCTCATAAATAAAAAATATATTAAAATATTGATTAATATAAATAATATTAATCCTAATGTTTTGCTTTAGAAATTACTGATTTAAAGAAATTGATATTTTAATATATTTACATGAAGATAAAAGATGACTGAAATATAGCGTATAAAGAATTGAAAAAGAATACTTACCCGTTGGCGGAATTAATTCACTAAAAAATGTTAGAAAAGAAGTTGTGCATATCATTGCTTTTTAGTATTTTAATGGTGACAAAACTATTAATATACATCTCAATTATGCACAACTTATATGCAATATTCGCTAAATTTCTTGATATATGCAAGATGTTTTCTGCTGATTTGGTAAACGAAAAAGGTAATATACCTCGCAGAGGAATCGTCCCGAGGTTCTCTGACTTGGAAGTGATCAGTTTAAGCCTTGCTGCCGAATCAATAGGCATAGATAGTGAAAGCTTTTTGTTTTCTAAATTAAATGAATACAAAGATGATTTTTCTTCTCTGATATCCCGTCGTCAATATAATGACCGCAGGAAGCTTACTATCGGCTTATGTAATCAGGTGCGTGAAAGAATTGCATCCAATGTTGATGGTGGAGAAGATATTTTCTGTATTGATTCTATGCCAATTGAAGTCTGTCGCCCCATAAGGTCAAAACGTTGCAAGATGGGAAAGAATAATTATGATAAAGCTCCCAATTATGGCTATTGTGCTTCACAGGGTAAACATTATTACGGATATAAATTGCATTCTCTCTGTGGACTGAGTGGTGTCATACACTCTTTTGAACTAACAAAGGCAAGTGTTCACGACATTCATTATTTGAAAGACGTAAAGTATAACTTTCAGAATTGCACCATCATCGGTGATCGTGGATATATTGGGGCAGCCATACAACTTGATTTATTTGAAAAAGCTAATATCAAGTTGGAAGTTCCATATCGGTCGAATCAAAAAGATTGGAAACCTGTATTTGGTCCATTTGCTAAAGCAAGGAAAAGGGTTGAAACGCTTTTTGCACAATTATGTGATCAATTTATGATAATCAGAAATTACGCAAAACAAACAGAAGGATTGTTTACCAGAATTACGGGGGAAATTAGTGCACTTACAATCCTTCAATATATGAACAAGATTAATAACAAACCCATTGGACAAATTAAATATGCACTAATTTAATTCCGCCAACGGGTAATACTTGTTTAATTTGATAATAATTACCTCTAAAAACAGTAATTGGTGTATCATTCAGATTTATTCTCCAATGATTCTTATTTATTGGAGAATGATTTTTATTTATTGGCGAATAAAATCAAATAATTCAGCAATTTTATGGGCCTTCAGTGTATCAAACAAGTATTATTTATTTAGTGGGCTTAAAAGAAACGCCCTCTAAATACTAAATGATGATTTCGTATCTCGAGGGCGTATGATAGCTATGTTTTTAAATTAATCCTATTACTTATACTGTTTACCTAACCATGTTATTCAATAAAATAAGATCCTATGCTATAGCTATCATTTGTAAATATTATAGGTTGTAATGTTCAAAATAAGATTTTGTAAAGTGACTTTCATAAAGTTCAGATATAGTAAATTGTTTGCCAGTTACATCAGTACATAAATTTTGCAGTTGATGAATATAATGAATCTGTATATTTTTATACCATATAGTATTGTCGTATTTATGTATCACAAGCTCTAAACCGCCATTGTAATAACGATAAATATCTTCTAAGCAGTCGAGTTGAATAATATTGCCGGACTTGTCTCTTTTATATGTACTGTTTATGTAAAATTTTAGATCCAGTAAATTATCAACAAATAGGTGAGCTGGCCTTATTTCTTTTTTGGAAATCCAATCACAACCATTAATCTGTAGAGAAGTAATTATATTCTCGTTGTATTCTATCTGAGTTACTTTGGCGATTTTTGCCTTTGAAGAAATGTTCTCAAATACAACAAGATTTCCTGGTCTGTATTTATTAATATCTTCCATAATTTTAGAATTGCATATGTTTAGCTTCAGTTCAATTAGTAAGTTTATACTTGAATTGTCTACAAATGTATTAATATATTTATTAGAATGCAACCCCATTTTTTTGCAGAATATGCATGTTCTGAAATAAGTATGATTATGTGGCGGAAATTCTTGTTTATATGGTAACTCTTATTTCGAAAAATATCTAAATTACTTTATAAATAGATAATAAGTGCTTGGATTACAAAGTATAGATGTATTTTTGTGCCTTGAAAATATCATTTTTAGCATTTGTTTCTCATTGATAAAAAGCCATTTATATTAAATTTTGTTTTATATATGATTTTAAAAAAGCGCTTCCTAACTACTATTATCATGACCCTTACTTTGGGTATGAATTGCTTTTCACAGACGACGTGCTCTATTCCAAATCAAAACAACAGGCCGACTCCGGTTTTTCCTGTTCCGAGTAAAGCTCAGCAGGCTTGGCAAGAAATGGAAATGTACGCATTTATTCATTTTGGAATGAACACTTTTACGGATGTTGAATGGGGAGATGGCTCAGAACAACCCTCTCGCTATGCTCCAAAACAAGCGTTAGATGTGAATCAGTGGGTTACAGTTTGCAAAGAAGCAGGATTAAAAGGTATCATATTGACTGCGAAGCATCATGATGGATTCTGTATCTGGAATACTCAATCAACAGCACACAGCACTGCACAATGTTCTGGCTATGGCAAAGATGATGTAGTCAAATTACTTTCTGATGAATGTGCTAAGCAAGGATTGAAATTTGGTGTATATGTCTCACCATGGGATCGAAATAATGCTGAATATGGACGTCCCGGATATTTGGATGTTTATCGTAAGCAAATCCGTGAACTTTGCACTAACTACGGAAATTTGTTTGAGCTCTGGTTTGACGGAGCTAATGGTGGTAGCGGGTATTATGGTGGTACTGGCGGAACACGAACGATAGATGCAAGTACCTACTATGATTGGCCCAATACGATTGAAATTATAAAATCTCTTCAGCCTAATACTGTGATCTGGGGAATAGCCGACGAAGCACGCTGGATTGGTAATGAACTAGGATATGCCAATGAGACTAACTGGTGTACAGAATATGGCGGAAGCATAACTAATGCTGTAAGTGGCAATATTAATGGTGGTGATTGGATACCGGGTGAATGTGATGTCTCAATTCGTTCTAACTGGTTCTATCACGCAGTTAATACTCCTAAAACAGGTGAAGCCCTTTTTGATATCTATATTAAATCAGTAGGAAGAAATGCCAATCTTATCTTGAACATTCCACCCAATACTGCTGGACGGTTTGCTGATGCTGATGTTGCTGCCCTCAAATCATGGAAAGCTTTGATGAATAGTAACTTGGGGGCAGATCTTGCTCTTTCTGCAACAGCCACAGCTTCGGCTGTACGTAGCAGTGGGTCGAGTGGCGTACCTCTTTATACAGCAGCAAAAGTAAATGATGGAGACAAAGATTCTTTTTGGGCGCAGGAAGATGGAACAACGACGGCTTCTGTTGTACTGTCATGGAATTCAGCACAAACAGTGAAATACATTATGCTACAAGAATATATACGTTTGGGACAACGAGTGAAGGCATTTGAAGTGGATATTTGGAACGGATCTTCGTGGGAAACAAAGTTAACAGGCACAACTATTGGGTATAAGCGTATTCTTCCTTTTCCTTCTGCTATTACTACTACAAAGGTTCGCGTGCGAATCACTGACTCAAAAGTGGCTCCGCTGATTCATACTATTTCAGTCTTTTAGACTGGAACAAATAAGATATACAAAATAGCAAACATGAAAAATCTACATATAAAGTTCTTTGTTTCATTTTTTTTATTTGGAGTTATGCAAACAAAAGCTCAACAATTATGCTCTTTTGAACAGGGATTGCTTGACGGTACTCAGGTCGTTGATCTCTGGACGGATTCTCCTTTTACCACAGGTACATGTGATGGCTGGGTTAAGGCCATTAACAATCCGTATATCACAACTGCAAATTCTTCGAAAAAAGTGGCTTGGTTTGTCCGTCCATCCATAGGCAGTAATAAATGTGGTGTGAGAATAAAGCTGGAAACTCCTTTCAAGTTATCCACAACAGATCAGTATATACATATTTTTATTTATAAGCCTAATACTACTCGTGTAGAGCTGCAGGGACGAAAAAAAGGCAGCCCGGATATTGTTCAGTTTATTGCTTCTTCATTAAATAGTATTTCTTCTAATAAATGGGTCGATGCTGTTTTCAAAGTGAAAGGAGCTAATGGAATACTGATAGACAATCTGGTACTTTTTCCTGATTGTTCAAACACAACTGGGCGAATCAGTTCTGATCTTAATATCTATTTTGACGAAATAACGATCAGCAACTCCTCTTCTCCCCGTTCGATATCTACTTATTGTACTCCTGGAGGAGCTGCCAGTTCCACTCGTTATATTGCTTCTGCATCTACCAAAGGAGCGGCTACTGAACTTAATTATACAGGGGTTTCCAATAATGACATCCTGACTTACGCACAAGGCTCACCTATTGTTGCCTATCCGGGAAGTACGTTTCAGCTGATTCTGAATGAAGCTGCACGCACTTCGACCAAACCAACGGGAAGTTGGACGGCTGATGTTTATGCGGATTGGAACAACAATAAAGATTTCACTGATACGGGTGATTATCTGGGACGCATCACTTCACAAACTGGTTCTGGAAATTATACGGCTCTTTTCTCAAAAAGTATAACAGTTCCTGCAAGTATGGGAGTTGGAGCTTATCGTCTTCGTGTTAAATTTACTGATGCCACTGATACCAATATTGCTAATGGTATTTATGCACCTTGTACGGATGTAAAAGAGGGAAAGGTGCTTGATTTTGATTTCAATGTGGCAACTTATTCCGATAAACCGACAATCATTCTGGCTTGTGAGAGTGGACAAGAAAGTTATGGTGCTGTGAAATTTGAAAACAGAACGGGATTGACAGCCCAAATAGCTAATGGTGTAGGGTTAACTGCTATTGCTACTCCAAATCCTGGTTATACTTTTGCCGGATGGGTGGATCTTAACATGGGCACGGTGATGAGTTACAATGAATCCTATAAGTTTAGTGCTGCTTATGATATGACTTTGGTAGCACGTTTTGCTGAAGATTCATACTGTGTCCCTCAAGGTGAAGGGGCTGTTTCCCGCTATCTTGGAAAGGTAGCCATTACCATTCCCGGACAGACTCCGGTTTACTACATCGGAAGTGAAAGCCAAGCGGAAACAGTTGTTTCGGGCCATTTTGATTATCGTAATGTGTCCGGAGTAAATATTCCACGTGGCAGCTCTTTTATATTGAAGTTGAAAAAAGCAGATAGTTCATCCGTTTTTGACGGACTTAAAGCAACAATCTTTGCTGACTGGAATGGTGACCATATCTTTGAGGAAAACGAATTTGTCACTTCGTTGACGAACCTCAAAGCGGAAGAAAACATAACGATTAATGTTCCAGCTGAAGCAGAACTTTTCCCTTCTCGTCTGCGTGCCCGCTTGACAGATAGCAATATTGCCGCTGGAACATGTGATACTTTGGGTAACGGCATTGCTTATGACTTAGCTTTCACTGTAATTCCTAATAGTAACGAGCGATTTGTGGTTTCTGCATTACCAACCATCGAAGGAGCGGGCACCTTTACCCTTAACACTCCATCAGATAACGGGGAATACCCTTATGGAAGCGTTCTTGAAATCACGGCTGTTCCAGCTAATGGATTTAAATTTGAAAAATGGATGAAAAATGGAGTAGACTACGGTGTAACAATGGTGACCAACAATCCGTTGCCTATCACTGTAACTGAAAATTTGAATTTGCAAATGAAAGTTAGCTTTACCCATCCAGAATATTGTGCTCCTACAGAATCTACTGATAATAACACAGATTATGGACTTAGCTCTGGTTCGGTCTTGGTGAACGGCAATGAAGCTTTCACTATAATAAATAATTCTTCCGTAAATAACCTTATAGACACTTACCAGACAGATGTGGCATTAGGGGATCAACTTCAATTTAAGCTGACTGGAAAATCGAACACAACCTGGAGTCATGCTATGGTATATGTGGATTGGAATGGTGACGGCATTTTTGGTACTGATGAACGTTATATTTTCCATCGTTCAATAGGATATTCGGGAACAGAAAGCGATAAAACCGCAATGTCCAATAGTTTATATTCTATCACAGTACCTAAAACCGCTAAAATTGGTGGAACTGGCATGCGTCTCATTGTAGATGAAGACCCTATCTATCATCATACAACATTAGAACCTTGTCCTGTGCTTTATCGGGGAACTGCTCACACCTTTGGTCTTATCATTTCACCTTCTACCATGAAAGGGGACTCAAATACTGGCATAAAAGAAGAATCTTCCTCTAATAGTTCTTTCTTTTTCCCCAATCCGGTAAAAGATAATATTACTGTATTGGCAGCTGCTGGTAGTTCTATCGAGGTATTGAACCTTGTTGGCCATACTCTTTTTAAAGCGATTACTCAATCAGAAAACAGCTCAATTAATCTCTCTTTCTTACCTATGGGCAACTATATTTTAAAAGTAATTAATGGTGAATCTGTTCAATCTTCTATATTCATTAAAATGAATTGATATAAGTCTTTTCTTGTTTCAGAAGGACTTATTTACATTGGTTCTTCATCACTTTTGGTAGAAGATATTACATTGAGCTTCTTATTTAAGGCGTATTGCAAACTTTTTATCAGAGTCAATAAATGGCTTGTTAAAAGTATGTATAACCTTTATTGGATAGGTGTTTGAGACAATTTACTTCCACCAAAAATGACGAAGAACCTTTACATTTTACTCCCCTTTTAAATGTCTTTATACAAAAGCTGTATACATCTGATTATTAGCAAACTAACCTTTATGCTATTTAATAATTGAACTATTTTGGCTTATTTATTGTTATAAACAGTGAATGATAAAGCTTTGTTTGAATGAGTAAGATGGATTGAAATTACTTTGTATATATGGATCATTTGAGGTAACCAGCATTAAAAAGCAGAAAAAGATATAGAACTAAATCTTTTTTTTGATCATATAGCTAAATAGTCTACATGTATATATAATTATCTATTAACTTATAAAATATTAAATTATGAAAGCAGTAAAGGGCGTTTTTTATTTAATGGTTTTATTAATCATCAGCAGTTGTAATCTACATAAAAAAAATCTGCCAATAGGAGCCTGGCAATTGGTTTATGCAAAACAGATGTCTGGAGATTCTGTTATTGCTGAGTTTCCTGGTAACATTCTCGGAAGCCAGATTAAAATATGGTCAGAAAAAAACTTCTTTTTTGCTGGCAGTAAAAAAGTTGCTCCGGATACAGTGTTTAAAGATACTTATGGTGGAGGTACTTATAAATTAGTGGATAACAAATATCAGGAAAATATTTTGTATCATTTTAATAAACTTGCGGAACATCAAATATTTAATATGATATTAGAAATCAAGCACGATACTCTTACTCAGACATGGCCAGTTAATCAATATGGGGAAGTGGTCAGAGCTAATTTTTATATTGAAAAATATGTAAGAATAAAATAATTTAATTGTTATCAATTTACTTCTTAAATCTTTAATTATGAAAATTAATCATATTTTTTACTTAATGATTTTTTTAATCATTAGTAGTTGCGGTAGTAAAGGAGTTAAGCATCCGGAAGTGGGGGCATGGCAACTGCAATATTTTAAACGAATAGCTTCAGATACGGTAGCATTTGAAATAATAGGTTATGTTACCGGAACTGATGTGAAAGTTTGGTCAGGTAAAAACTTTATATCTGTTGGCCGGTTAAAAGAAGATAGCGTTTTTAAAGATAATTATGCTGCTGGTACTTACAAATTAAACGACAACCAATATGAGGAAACTATTTTGTATCATATTAATAAAAAGTATGTAGGTAAAACTATAAAGATGTTATTAGCAATAAAGGGAGATACTCTTATACAAACCTGGCCTGTTAATCAAAATGGCCAAGTTGATAAAAGTAATTATACTCTTGAGAAATATACAAGGATAAAGTAAATCTATAATTAAACCACATCATAATCAGTCTTCTATTGCATGTATACAAAGTAGGCGTTGAAGGTCTTTATTTTTAATTAGTAAGCCCTTAAATAGTTACAAATTTTAAATTAAGAGAGCTGAACCCGTTGTTTTAGTTCTCTTTTCTTGTCGAGATTATCCATCCTATTATTTGAATGCACAAAAAAGGCTTTTCTTCTTCATCTTCTGATGTTGAAGTTTGTTGCAGTCAATAATGTATTCTTAGTTTCTATGTTTGTAATGTGAAATCGTTTGTTTAAAACGTATAAGCCTTAAGTTTATTATTAATATTTGAGTTTATCTTCACAAAATATAATAAGACTCTTGGCTTATGTGCTTTTAATAAGCTATTGTATATTATAAACATAGGACTTAATATCCTCAATAAGCCCTTTTAACTCGAGCTTGAGATATAGAATTTGAGCATAATCCCTTTATCAAGCCTTTTTTTCTCCTAAATTTAATTTATATTTGCCTCTTACGTGCGCGTAAATAGATAATGTATGACGTTTGAATTCTTATAATTTAGAATTTTAAAAACACGCTTTGTAACATACATAGTAATCAGCTAGTTACAAATTAATTCCATTTTTATTCAATAAAAGAGTCAGATATATTAGGATTGTATAGTTGAATCGAGTACTTTTGCACCCGCTTTGTAAGAGACAAGGCATTAACGTTTTGACATATTGAAAAGATGGGTGGCATTTTCAGAGAGTCCTGAAGAAACAATTAAAAAAAATAATTCAGAAAACATTTGGATATAAGAATTAGAAGTTCTACCTTTGCATCCGCTTTACAAAAAGCAAAAACAAAATCGTTCTTTGAATAAGATTTAGATATAAACAATACAAGTAGTACAAGAGCTCTTGTTGGTGTGCTTTGGCATACTTACAGAGTAATAAATTTCGAACCGTCAACAACGACTTAAGTGATTAAGTAGTTGAAGAAACAAGAAAAATAAGAACGGAATCCTGAACAGAATTAAAATGAAACTTTTACAATGAAGAGTTTGATCCTGGCTCAGGATGAACGCTAGCTACAGGCTTAACACATGCAAGTCGAGGGGTAGCAGGGTAGCAATACCGCTGACGACCGGCGCACGGGTGAGTAACACGTATCCAACCTTCCCATAACTCGGGGATAGCCTTTCGAAAGAAAGATTAATACCCGATAGTACTTATATAAGGCATCTTAAATAAGTTAAAGATTAATCGGTTATGGATGGGGATGCGTTCCATTAGATAGTTGGTGAGGTAACGGCTCACCAAGTCTTCGATGGATAGGGGTTCTGAGAGGAAGGTCCCCCACATTGGTACTGAGACACGGACCAAACTCCTACGGGAGGCAGCAGTGAGGAATATTGGTCAATGGGCGAGAGCCTGAACCAGCCAAGTAGCGTGAAGGATGAAGGTCCTATGGATTGTAAACTTCTTTTATAGTAGAATAAAGTGAGCCACGTGTGGTTTTTTGTATGTATACTATGAATAAGGATCGGCTAACTCCGTGCCAGCAGCCGCGGTAATACGGAGGATCCGAGCGTTATCCGGATTTATTGGGTTTAAAGGGTGCGTAGGCGGAATAATAAGTCAGTTGTGAAAGTTTGCGGCTCAACCGTAAAATTGCAGTTGAAACTGTTATTCTTGAGTGTACATAAGGTAGGCGGAATTCGTGGTGTAGCGGTGAAATGCTTAGATATCACGAAGAACTCCAATTGCGAAGGCAGCTTACCGGGGTACAACTGACGCTGAGGCACGAAAGTGTGGGTATCAAACAGGATTAGATACCCTGGTAGTCCACACAGTAAACGATGAATACTCGCTGTTTGCGATATACAGTAAGCGGCCAAGCGAAAGCATTAAGTATTCCACCTGGGGAGTACGCCGGCAACGGTGAAACTCAAAGGAATTGACGGGGGCCCGCACAAGCGGAGGAACATGTGGTTTAATTCGATGATACGCGAGGAACCTTACCCGGGCTTAAATTGCAAATGAATATAGTAGAAATATTATAGCCAGCAATGGCATTTGTGAAGGTGCTGCATGGTTGTCGTCAGCTCGTGCCGTGAGGTGTCGGCTTAAGTGCCATAACGAGCGCAACCCTTATTGATAGTTACTAACAGGTTAAGCTGAGGACTCTATCAAGACTGCCGTCGTAAGATGTGAGGAAGGTGGGGATGACGTCAAATCAGCACGGCCCTTACGTCCGGGGCTACACACGTGTTACAATGGGGGGTACAGAAGGTCGCTACCTGGCAACAGGATGCTAATCCCAAAAGCCTCTCACAGTTCGGATTGGAGTCTGCAACTCGACTCCATGAAGCTGGATTCGCTAGTAATCGCGCATCAGCCACGGCGCGGTGAATACGTTCCCGGGCCTTGTACACACCGCCCGTCAAGCCATGGAAGCTGGGGGTACCTGAAGTACGTAACCGTAAGGAGCGTCCTAGGGTAAAACTGGTAACTGGGGCTAAGTCGTAACAAGGTAGCCGTACCGGAAGGTGCGGCTGGAACACCTCCTTTCTGGAGTGATTTCGTTCTTAGGTTCGGATTTTACTTTGTGCTACTGTTTATTGTTTATTCAAAATATAAAAAAAAAGAGATTAGAAAGAAGCCGAGCCGAAAGGTAAGAGGTTTTGAACGACAGTCCTATAGCTCAGTTGGTTAGAGCGCTACACTGATAATGTAGAGGTCGGCAGTTCAACTCTGCCTGGGACTACGCGAAAAAAAGGAGCTTAATGGATTAACCAATTCCAAAGAAAAACGCTTCATAATAATTTCACGGGGGATTAGCTCAGCTGGCTAGAGCACCTGCCTTGCACGCAGGGGGTCAACGGTTCGAATCCGTTATTCTCCACGATCAAGCTAAGGCTTGAAAACGATCTTTGACATAATGTACAAAAGCAAATAAAGAAGTAATTTTCAGTGATGAAAAGAGCTTTAAAATATATATCGAACCATATTGCAATTGAAAACGTGTAAACGAATAAGATTGTATAGTATGGAAGAAAGTAAGCAAGGGCGCATGGCGGATGCCTTGGCTCTCGGAGGCGATGAAGGACGTGATAAGCTGCGATAAGCTTCGGGTAGGTGCAAATAGCCTTTAATCCGAAGATTTCCGAATGGGACAACCCAATATCCTGAAGGGATATTATCCATCTTATGATGGAGGCGAACGCAGGGAACTGAAACATCTTAGTACCTGTAGGAGAAGAAAATAAAAAATGATTCCGTAAGTAGTGGCGAGCGAACACGGATTAGCCCAAACCATGTATGTTACGGCATATATGGGGTTGTAGGACCACGATATCGGACTTATATTGGAGAATGGAAGACTCTGGAAAGTGTCACCATAGAGCATGATAGTTGCGTACATGAATCCAATATATACTGTAGTGGTATCCTGAGTAGCGCGGAGCACGAGGAATTCTGCGTGAAACTGCCGGGACCATCCGGTAAGGCTAAATACTCCCGAGAGACCGATAGTGAACCAGTACTGTGAAGGAAAGGTGAAAAGAACTTCGAATAGAAGAGTGAAATAGTCCCTGAAACCATGCGCTTACAAGCGGTCGGAGCAGCTTCGTGCTGTGACGGCGTGCCTTTTGCATAATGAACCTACGAGTTACTGTCACTGGCAAGGTTAAGAAATTAAGTTTTGCAGCCGAAGCGAAAGCGAGTCTGAATAGGGCGATTTAGTCAGTGGTAGTAGACGCGAAACCAAGTGATCTACCCATGGTCAGGTTGAAGGTTAGGTAACACTAACTGGAGGACCGAACCGATAAGCGTTGAAAAGCTTCCGGATGAACTGTGGGTGGGGGTGAAAGGCTAATCAAACTTGGAGATAGCTCGTACTCCCCGAAATGCATTTAGGTGCAGCCTTGATAATTACTAATGTGAGGTAGAGCGACTGATAAGATGCGAGGGCTTCACCGCCTATCAAGTCTTGATAAACTCCGAATGCGCATTAGTTCAATATCAGGAGTGAGGGCATGGGTGCTAAGGTCCGTGCCCGAGAGGAGAAGAATCCAGACCATCAGCTAAGGTCCCGAAATAATTGCTAAGTTGAACTAACGAAGTCAGATTGCTAAGACAGCTAGGATGTTGGCTTGGAAGCAGCCATTCATTTAAAGAGTGCGTAACAGCTCACTAGTCGAGGAGTTTGGCGTGGATAATAATCGGGCATAAGCAATTTACCGAAGCTATGGAACCAGTAATGGTTGGTAGGGGAGCATTCCACTCAGCGTTGAATGTGAAGCGTGAGCTTTGCTGGAGCGTGTGGAAAAGCAAATGTAGGTATAAGTAACGATAAAGGGGGTGAGAAACCCCCTCGCCGAAAGACTAAGGTTTCCTGATCAACGCTAATCGGATCAGGGTTAGTCGGGTCCTAAGGCTCAGCCGAACGGCGAGGCCGATGGCAGAAAGGGTTAATATTCCCTTACTACCTTAAAGAGTGACGTGGAGACGGAGTAGTGAAAGTGTCGCCAGCTGACGGAATAGCTGGTTGAAGGGTGTAGATATTAAAACTCCAGGCAAATCCGGAGATTTAGTCGAACCTGATAGTACCGAGAGCCCTTGTGGTGATTGGATAGTACACGTAAGCAGACTTCCAAGAAAATCCGCTAAACTTAATCTTTAAGGTACCCGTACCGTAAACGGACACACGTGGTCGGGTAGAATATACTAAGGCGCTTGAGTGAATCACGGTTAAGGAACTAGGCAAATTGACCCTGTAACTTCGGGAAAAAGGGTCCCTCAGCGATGAGGGCGCAGAGAATAGGTCCAGGCAACTGTTTAACAAAAACACAGGGCTATGCAAAATTGAAAGATCAAGTATATAGCCTGACACCTGCCCGGTGCTGGAAGGTTAAGAGGAGATGTCATCGCAAGAGAAGCATTGAATTGAAGCCCCAGTAAACGGCGGCCGTAACTATAACGGTCCTAAGGTAGCGAAATTCCTTGTCGGGTAAGTTCCGACCTGCACGAATGGTGTAATGATCTGGACACTGTCTCAACCGTGAGCTCAGTGAAATTGTAGTATCGGTGAAGATGCCGATTACCCGCGATGGGACGAAAAGACCCCGTGAACCTTTACTATAGCTTAACATTGAATTTGGGTAATTGATGTGTAGGATAGGCCGGAGGCTTTGAAGCAGGCACGCCAGTGTTTGTGGAGCCGCTGTTGAAATACGGCCCTTTGATTATTTGAGTTCTAACTCGTATTAACGAGGACACTGTTTGGTGGGTAGTTTGACTGGGGTGGTCGCCTCCAAAAGTGTAACGGAGGCTTCTAAAGGTACCCTCAGGACGATTGGTAACCGTCCGCAGAGTGTAATGGCATAAGGGTGCTTGACTGGGAGACCGACAAGTCGATCAGGTAGGAAACTAGAGCATAGTGATCCGGTGTTTCCGTATGGAAGGGACATCGCTCAAAGGATAAAAGGTACTCCGGGGATAACAGGCTGATCGCTCCCAAGAGCTCATATCGACGGAGCGGTTTGGCACCTCGATGTCGGCTCGTCACATCCTGGGGCTGGAGAAGGTCCCAAGGGTTGGGCTGTTCGCCCATTAAAGTGGCACGCGAGCTGGGTTCAGAACGTCGTGAGACAGTTCGGTCTCTATCTATCGTGGGCGTATGAAATTTGCGTGGCTCTGACACTAGTACGAGAGGACCGTGTTGGACTGACCGCTGGTTTACCGGTTGTGCCGCCAGGTGCATTGCCGGGTATCTAAGTCGGGATTGGATAAGTGCTGAAAGCATCTAAGTACGAAGCCAGCCACAAGATTAGATTTCTTAGGGTCGTTGAAGACGACAACGTTGATAGGCTGCAGGTGTAAAGACAGTAATGTCAAAGCCGAGCAGTACTAATTGCCCGTACACTTTCTTCCTGCCATATATGGTTGGCTAGATAATTTAGCTCCAAAAATCAAAGAGAGTTTTTCTTTATTGCTTTTGCATTGTGTTTATCTTAATATCCTCTGATATAAAAATCGAACAGATAAAAGTCGAATAAATAAAATCAGGAAAAAGAGAAATAAAAATATTAAGGTAGCTATAGCATCAGGGTTCCACCTCTTCCCATTCCGAACAGAGAAGTTAAGCCTGATCACGCCGATGGTACTGCGTAACAGTGGGAGAGTAGGTAGCTGCCGTTTTAGTAAGGAGCCCTGTTCATAATGAACAGGGCTCCTTTTTTGTTGGTGTGCCGTGCATGGTGCACAACTTGACGGTGTGAGCCCGTTATGGCTCACCTGCAAAAGTATGGGGATTCCTATGCATAAATCTTTGCAAGTCTATACAGGAAGAATTTAATATCCACTACACCTCTTAATGATGCTCTAAAGGCTTTAATCTTAGCATTAAAAGATTCAGCAGCGGCATTTGTGGAACGATTTACAAAGAAATTCAGAATCTCCTCATAATGTTCATAGATGGTTGCAGCAATAGTATTAAAGGAATTAAAACCAGCTTCTTCAACTTTATTATACCACAAAGCCAGACTTACTCTGGCTGCATCCTTCATTGTGTTTTTATTAAAAATCATTCTTAAAGAATGCATTAGTGAGTATGCTTTCTTTATATCAGGATATTGTTTGAAAAGGATCTTTGCTCTGATTTTCTGGCTCTTAGTCCATTTATTTGCAGATTCAAACAGTAAATATCGACTTCTGGCTAATAGTTGTTTAGGTGTATCCCCATTCTCAAAAACAATTGGCAGATATCTTTTTCCTGTTCCTTTAGCTTCTTCCTTATCATCCGTTTCTTGTTGAATAGCTTCCCAGCGATGTGAAATACGAATCTCCTGCAAGGCATCACAGGCTAGTTTCTGAACATGAAAACGGTCTATAACCCTCATGGCTTTAGGAAAACATCTGCGGACTATTTTTCTCATGGTCTCTGCCATGTCAAGGGTAACTTCCTTTACCTGAGAAAGAATCTCTTCGGGAATTTGTTCCAGAACTTTTATAATGTCCTCTGATTTAGTTCCATAAACAATAGCAAAGAGACTTCCTTCACGTCCTTTACCCTCTTTATTTGTTATAATGGTATACAGGTCACCATTAGACATTGATGTTTCATCTATGCTTAGACGAGGACCTATGTTTTGAGGGAAAAGCAGCCATTCGTGAGCGTGGGCAAGAGGCTCCCAAGTTTTAAAGTCACTCAGATGTTCTTTATACTGACGTTCAAGCTGGTCACCGTCGATGTGACAGAAGCGCTCAAGAGAGCGGGCCGTAATCGGGTATGAATCCAAGCAGACCTTTTAAAAAAGTCGCGAAACCCTCTGTGTAACGCGTACCTTCTGCTGTAAGTTTCCATTCTCTGGAAACGCTTCCCCCAGTGGAGGTATTAAGCCAACGACGACGGCGTACATGCAGAATTACTTTTTTATCTCTTAAAGGAAAATCACAAATCTCAGCTTCCGGATAAAAACCTTTGGATTCAAGTGAGAGGGTTTGGTATTCCTGAGGAATATCAGGTTGTTCATCCAAATAAATGTGAAGGACGTTAGCGGATTCTTCAATATTTACGATATCGAAATAAGTAAATATCTCTTCAGGCAAAATATATTGAGCCAAGGTTTGGAGTTGTTCTATAGAGGACATAAAATCAGATTTTTAATATAACTCCAAAGATAATATTTTTTTAGCTACTCCCTATATTTTTGCAGGTGAGCCCCCGTTATGGGGCGGTAGTTACCAACCATTAGCCAATAGCAAAGGTGTCGACCGCGAGGCGAATCTGAAAGAAGCTGGCGGCAAAGTCTCGAACCGAGGAACACGAACAACATCAGGCAAAGCTGATTCGGAGGAGTTTGCAAAACGGAACGAAGTCCTATAACTACCCAGGGAGTCAGCGTGTAAATGTTGCGGTTACATGGGATGAAGGTTATGCATCTTACCACGGGATATCTCACGGACGTGTGGATGTTTTTTTTTCTTTCAGAAACACGGCTAACAATTGTCGTGAGAAGTCAGCCGAGGACATAGTACCCGATTTAAATCGACTACTCGGGGAAGGTCTGAACCTTATCTAAGTGAGAAGTAAATGAATGTAACCTTATGAAGGGAAGAATGCAGAAAATATCAGCAGTGAATGATAGCTGCCCGCAAAAGAATAGGACGGAATCCGAAGGCTATGCGGGAGTGCTGACTTTTATTGGGATTACTGAAAACAACCTCACGGAAGTGCATTTTACAAAAGATGATTTACTGGAACGTATATTGTCGCCTGCCAATTTGAACAAGGCTTATAAACAGGTAGTGTTGAATGGTGGCAGTGGAGGTGTCGATAAGATGGAAACGGAAGAACTTCTTCCGTTTCTGAAACTCCATAAAGATGAACTGGTAATATCTTTAATGGATGGTAATTACCATCCTAATCCTGTACGTAGGGTAGAAATCCCTAAGGACAATGGCAAGAAACGCCAGCTTGGTATCCCTACCGTAGTTGACCGTCTTATTCAACAAGCCATATCCCAAATTTTATCTCCAATTTATGAACGAGAATTCAGTAACAACAGCTTCGGTTTTCGTCCGAAACGCAGTGCGCATAAAGCGCTGCGAACAGCCCAGAGTTATATTAATGCAGGCAATAAATATGCCGTAGATTTAGATCTGGAGAAATTTTTCGATACAGTCAATCAAAGCAAGTTGATAGAAATTCTTTCCCGCAGGATAAAAGATGGGCGAGTGATTTCTCTTATCCATAAATATCTCCGCGCGGGAGTTATAATTGGTCATAAATTTGAGGAAAGCAGTCGGGGAGTTCCTTAAGGCGGTCCTCTTAGTCCGTTATTGAGCAATATAATGCTCAATGAACTGGACAGAGAGCTGGAACGCCGAGGACATCTGTTTGTCCGTTATGCAGATGACTGCATGATATTCTGCAAAAGTAAACGATCAGCCATTCGCACGATGAATCACATCATCTGTTTTATCGAAGAAACTCTCTTCCTGAGAGTAAATCGGGATAAAACGAAAGTTGGTTACGTGCAGGGAATGAAGTTTCTTGGTTATTCATTCTATAAGAATAAATCAGGTTTTCGTTTGTCTGTGTATCCCCAAAGCTACATGAAACTGAAAGCTCGTTTGAAAGAGCTGACGGGACGTAGTAATGGTATGGGTTACGAAAAACGTAAATACGAACTTCATCAATTCATTCTTGGTTGGATTGAATACTTCAAACTTGCAGACATGCAAAACCATCTGAAGAGGATAGATCAATGGCTCCGTTACCGGCTTCGTATGTGTATATGGAAATACTGGAAGAAGATAAAGACTCGCTTCAACAATTTGATTCGTTGTGGAATAGATAAAGTTCGTGCTTTAAAATTTGGCAATGTCCGTCAAAGTTACTGGCGCATGGCTGGACATCAAATCCTGAACGAAGCTATCAGCAACGAAAACCTTAGCAAAGCGGGCTATCCTTGTCTGACGGATTATTACTGTAAAATTGCATTGTAAATAAGGAACCGCCGTATGCCGAACTGCACGTACGGTGGTGTGAGAGGTCGGAAAATGAAATAGGAGGAAAACTATTTCATTTTCCTCCTACTCGATTGTGTACTTACTCAGAATGCAACATCCAAGCTATTATTATTATGCTTGTTTATATCCTGATTCACTACTGTCCGGTTAAGGAGAAGCTAATATCTCTGTAGCCGGACCTACAGACGTTTCTGTTTTTTTCTATTTGAAATTATAGTTTTGCGATTGGGAATTAATCCATGCGCAAACCATGAATACAGGAAAAACAGTATTTGCACAACTTATGTCATTTATACCAGAATACGAACTAAAGAAATGTATTGACAGGTATAAAGGAGGCTACCGAGTCAGAAATTTCACTTGCCGTGAACACTTCAATGCGATGAGCTTTGTTCAACTTACCGGCAGGGAAAGTCTTCGTGACATCGAATCATACCTTATAGCTTTTTCCTCTAAACTTTATCATTCGGGAATAAAAACTCAAGTATCCAAATCAACTTTAGCAGATGCTAACGAGAAAAGAGACTGGCGTATTTATGCCGACTTTGCTCAAATCCTTATCAAGAAGGCGCGTTCCTTGTATTTCAAAGACAACGACTTCAGACTAGATATAGACAACATGGTTTACGCATTTGATAGCAGTACCATAAACCTATGCTTAAGTCTGTTTTCATGGGCTAGTTTCATCATCAGAGAGGAGCTGTTAAGATGCATATATTACTTGACCTTAGAGGGGTAATCCCTGTATTTATACATCTAATAGATGGCTCTGTTCATGATGTAAATGTTCTGGATTCATTACTGATAGAGCCTGCCGCTTTTTATTTGATGGATAAAGGCTATGTAGACTTCTACAGATTATTCAACCTTATCCATATAAAAAGAGCCTTCTTTGTAACCAGAGCTAAAGACAACATGGCTTACCAGGTTGAAGATAACTTTGAAGTGGACAAAGATGCAGGTCTAATAAGTGATCAATCTATTAGGTTAGCTAGTGTAAAGTCTTCCAAACTATATCCAGATAATGTCAGATTAGTAGTCTATGGCGACTATGGAACTAACAATGTTTACAACTTTCTAACCAATAACTTTGAATTGTCCGTTTTGACAATAGCAGAGTTATATAGGGAAAGATGAAAGGTGGAGTTGTTCTTTAAATGGATCAAACAGCACCTTCACATTAGAGCTTTCTATGGAACAACAAGCCACTAGTGCCCACTAAAAAAATAAGAGCCAATTGACCATCATCAGCTACATTATCGGTCTTTTTTTGGTAAAGAGTCCCTTGATAGGAGTCTTATCCAACAACGAAGCACTCAAGATTCTCAACACTTCGTAAATACTTCTATGCAGTTCGAGGTCATGGTCTACAATTGACACCATGCAATATGCTGTTATGGCAGTAAATATTTGGATTTGTACAGCACTCTCGGTCGTTCCCCAAAAGTATTTGATTTTAAAGTGCTGCTTAATCCACTTAAAGAAAAGTTCCACCGGCCAACGGTATTTATAAAGCAAAGCTATCTGCTGAGCAGATACTTCAAAGTTGTCAGATAGACAAAGGTTTTGTTCAACGTCTCAGCATAGAAAATGACCCTGCGAAGCTCATCAGGATACTTTTTGGTAGAAGCATAACTTGTCAGTTTGATCCGTTGGTCAGAAAGTATCCCATTGCAGTTATGGTTAGTATCATTGCCTTTTGTGACTTCCTAATTCAGTCTGCTCTTTTCTCGTATGACAAAGTAGACATCTATTAGATCAATATGATAAAGCCCTTTCAAATCATAATAGCCACGGTCAAAGATATAGTACGCTCCTGTTTTATAAAGAATTACGTCCATGGCATTCACATCATGTACTTTTGCTTCGGTTATATGGATGAATGTTGGAATTTGCATTTCAATATCAAAAAGAGTGTATCTTAACCCCTGCTTTTGTATGACGGAACTTTGCCTACCAAAACACATTTAGGCACAAAACGATGGTCGTAGAATCAAAAGTATAAACATTATTTTCAATTTCAAAATCTTTGGTAATCCTTTTTTCGGGCGATGTCTATCATCCGATAAGCAAAATCTTCAAAGATTTTCGGTCCACGTCTTTCATTAATGTTGGAAAGATTACTTCTAGAAACTTTATTTCCAAATCCAAGATGATAGATTTTACTAGAGTGTGCTGTAATCGTATTAGTCAAATCACGAAGGTTGTCACGATTGGACAGTTGCCCGAACATCATAACGAGCAACTGATTCCAACAAGTGAAATACTTCACGTATTTATCTCCTTCGTATTTCATGACAAGTCTTTGAAAATATTTCTGAGGAAGAAACTCAATGAGTTGAACAATATATATTTTCCACTATGCATCCGTATCTAGTTTTTATAGTCGGATGCAAAATTAGCAATCCAAATCGTGGACATATAATCTTGCTCGTAAACCTCGTTGTTTCAAATCTATATAATGAATGTTATTAATTTTTAGTGGACACTAGTGTGCTGATATAAATAAACTAATTGATTTCTCTTTTTTATAAATTGAGTATACAATGAAATATAATTTGTAATATTGCGTTTTTATATTTATAAATCTTTAAAACAATGTATATTGGAGATAGAATTAAACAAGTAAAAATAGTATTAGTGCTTATTGCTATTGTAATAGCCTTTTTGTCATTGGTCGTTTCTCATTTATTGATCAAAGATTTGTCTATTGAGGAAAGAACTAAAATGGAAGTCTGGTCTGAGGCCATGAGAACTTTTAATAATGCAGACGAGAAGGCAGATCTAACATTAGTACTTAAGGTATTGAATGGCAATAACACAATTCCAGTGATAGTAGTAGATAAAAAAGGGAATATACAAGATTATAGAAATATTTCAGTACCTTCATCAAATTCAGAGAGTTATTTACAGGATAGAGTCAATCATTTCGGCTATAATAATCACAAAATTAGAATATATCTACAATCAGAGGTAAATACAATTAAACCAGATAAAATAGACTATATAGATATTTATTATGATGATTCTTTAATGCTTAAACGGCTTGCAACATATCCATATGTTCAATTAGGAGTTGTTTTAGTTTTTGTTATAATTGCTGTTTTTGCAGTTCTGAGTTCTAAAAAGGCAGAGCAAAATAAAGTGTGGGTTGGTCTTTCGAAAGAAACTGCTCACCAATTAGGAACCCCGATCTCTTCTCTTATGGCTTGGGTGGAAATACTAAAATCAAGATATACTGATGATGAATTAATTTCTGAAATGGGTAATGATGTAAATCGGTTACAGCTTATAGCTGATCGCTTTTCTAAAATAGGTTCTATGCCCGAACCACAGCCATGTGAACTAAATTTAGTACTTGATAATGTTATTGACTATCTTTCAAAAAGATGCTCTGGAAAAATTATGTTTGTTCGGGAATATCTAAATACACCAGTCTCAGTTAAGCTGAACTCATCTCTTTTTGAATGGGTTATCGAAAATCTGTGTAAGAATTCTATTGATTCAATGGGGGGACAGGGAATTGTTTCTATATCAGTAAAGAACAATGAAAATAGAGTCTTTATTGATGTTTCAGATACAGGTAAGGGTATCTCTAAATCAAAATACAAAACAGTTTTTGAGCCTGGATATACAACGAAAAAGAGGGGCTGGGGATTAGGATTATCTTTAGCTAAAAGAATTGTTGAAGAATATCATCATGGGAAGATTTTTGTAAAACATTCCGAGCTAAACAAAGGTACAATTTTTAGAATTGAGCTTAAAAAATAAAGATTTAACCCTCATTTATACTTTATGAGGATAATTATTCGTATCTTTGTCGCCCGAATTCTGTTTAATTACTTGTTGTTAAGGTAAAAATAAAGCATAATACCTTATTGGTTTGCGCTTTTTTTATACCTTTGCAGAAATTATAAAATAACTAGTTTTGGGAAAGTTCGATAAATATAAAGTTGATTTAAAAGGAATGCAAGAAGACTCATGTAAATTTGAGTTTGTTCTTGATAATGTATTCTTTGCAAATATTGACGGCCCTGAAGTTCAAAAAGGAAAAGTTAATGTTACTCTTTTCGTAAAAAGGACTGCAGGCACTTTTGAGCTGGTATTTCAAACGGAAGGCGTTGTGTTTGTCTCTTGTGATCGTTGCTTGGATGAAATGGATGTTCCTGTAGTAACTACAGATAAACTGTTTGTCAAGTTTGGCAGCGATTATGCGGAGGAAAACGAAAATGTGGTTGTTGTTCCTGAAGAAGAGGGATATATAAATATAGCTTGGTTTATGTATGAGTTTATTGCATTGACAATACCAATGAAGCATGTGCATGCTCCTGGGAAATGCAATAAAGGCATGGTTAGCAAATTAAATAAGCATCTTAGAACAACACCAGATGATAATGGTGGAGATGAAATAGATTCATCAATAGAAGAAGAAGTTGAGGACGTGGAAGATGAGTCTTCTATAGATCCTAGATGGAATGAATTAAAAAAAATATTAGATAATAATTAAAGTTTAAGAAAATGGCACATCCTAAAAGAAAGCAATCAAAAACGAGACAAGCAAAGAGAAGAACTCATGATAAAGCTGTAGCTCCTACATTGGCAATTTGCCCAAACTGTGGCGAATGGCACGTTTATCACACAGTATGTGGAGCTTGCGGTTATTACAGAGGTAAGCTTGCTATTGAAAAAGAAGCTGCTATCTAAGCAGGTATTCTGTATACTATAAAATATGGCCAGGGGGAATGCTCCCGGGCTGTTTTTTGGTGTACATTACATTAAAATAAAATTAATGGAAAAAATTAATGCAGTAATCACAGGCGTTGGTGGATATGTCCCAGATTATATCTTAAATAATGATGAGATATCAAAGATGGTAGATACCAATGATGAGTGGATTATGACACGCATAGGGGTCAAAGAACGTCGCATCCTGAATGAAGAAGGGTTGGGTACGTCCTATATGGCTCGCAAGGCAGCAAAACAGTTAATGCAAAAGACTGGTTCCAATCCAGATGATATTGATTTAGTTATTGTTGCTACGAGTACTCCAGATTATCATTTCCCATCAACAGCATCTATACTTTGTGATAAATTAGGGTTGAAAAATGCTTTTGCATTTGACCTTCAAGCTGCTTGCAGTGGCTTCCTCTATTTGATGGAAACTGCTGCTGCATTTATCCGTTCTGGAAGATATAAGAAAATTATTATTGTTGGTGCAGATAAGATGTCTTCAATGGTTAACTATACAGATAGAGCAACTTGTCCGATCTTCGGCGATGGTGCTGCTGCTTTTATGGTTGAGCCCACTACTGAAGATTATGGAATAATGGACTCTTGCTTGCGTACAGATGGTAAAGGTCTTCCTTTCCTACACATGAAAGCAGGTGGCTCAGTTTGTCCTCCGTCTTATTTTACAGTTGATAATAAAATGCACTACCTTTATCAGGAAGGACGTACTGTATTTAAATATGCAGTATCTAATATGTCTGATGTAACAGCTTATGTAGCTGAAAAAAATAATCTGACTAAAGATAATATTGATTGGGTTGTTCCCCATCAGGCAAATCTGCGCATTATTGATGCTGTTGCTAACCGTTTAGAAGTTCCAATAGAGAAAGTCATGATTAATATTGAGCGGTATGGTAATACAAGTGCTGGAACGTTGCCTCTTTGTATTTGGGATTTTGAGAAAAAATTGAAGAAGGGCGACAATATACTCTTCACTGCATTTGGTGCAGGTTTCACTTGGGGAGCTGTATATGTGAAGTGGGGTTATGATGGATCTGAAAAATAAATAAAAATAACCTGATATAAAAAACGCATCCCATTATTCGATGCGTTTTTTTGTCTCTTTGAATAACTGAAATGTATGCATAAAGCTGGATTTGTGAACATTGTAGGTAACCCTAATGTGGGAAAGTCTACATTGATGAATGTATTGGTTGGTGAACGAATCTCTATTGCGACTTTTAAGGCGCAAACTACCCGCCATCGTATTATGGGAATTCTGAATACTGACGAGATGCAGATTGTTTTTTCTGATACACCGGGTGTTTTGAAACCCAACTATAAATTGCAGGAATCAATGCTGAATTTTTCAACATCAGCATTATCAGATGCAGATGTTTTGCTTTATGTCACAGATGTTATTGAAACGCGAGATAAACATAATGAGTTTATTGAAAAGGTTCGTCAGCAAACATTCCCAGTTTTAGTACTTATAAATAAAATAGATCTGATTGATCAACAAAAGCTGGAAGCTTTAGTTGAAGAATGGAAAGAACTGCTTCCTCAGGCTGAAATTATTCCTATTTCTGCAATTTCGAAATTCAATGTTGATTACGTAATGCGTAGAATTAAAGAATTTCTGCCTGATTCTCCTCCATACTTTGATAAAGATCAATGGACGGATAAACCAGCCCGCTTCTTTGTAACCGAGATTATTCGTGAAAAGATATTGCTTTATTATGATAAAGAAATACCTTATGCAGTAGAAGTTGTGGTTGAACAATTTAAAGAAGAGCCAAAGTTGATACGTATCAATGCGGTTATTTATGTCGAACGGGATTCCCAAAAGGGCATCATTATCGGCAAACAAGGCAAGGCCTTGAAAAAGGTGGCAACGGAAGCGCGCCGTTCGTTGGAGAAATTCTTTGGTAAATCAGTATTTTTGGAAACCTTTGTAAAAGTAGACAAAGATTGGAGAAGTTCTGATAAAGAACTAAAGAATTTTGGCTACCAGATAGATTAGTATTCATCGACTGTGATAGTCGTAAATTAAAGTTGTAACTTATGGGAAATTTAGTGGCAATAGTAGGTCGTCCTAATGTGGGAAAATCTACGCTTTTTAATCGCTTGACCAAGACGCGTCAGGCTATCGTTAATGACGAAGCCGGAACCACTCGTGACCGTCAATATGGTAAGTCGGAATGGCTGGGACGTGAATTCTCTGTTGTTGATACCGGTGGATGGGTTGTCAACTCAGATGATATTTTTGAAGAAGAGATCCGCAAGCAGGTGTTGTTGGCTGTGGATGAAGCTGATGTTATTCTTTTCGTTGTAGATGTGATGAATGGAGTAACAGACCTCGATATGCAGGTAGCTACAATTCTTCGTCGTGCTAAGAGTCCAGTGATCTTAGTCGCAAATAAAACAGATAATAATGACCTTCAATATAATGCACCTGAATTTTATCGTCTTGGATTAGGAGATCCGCATTGTATTTCTTCTCTTTCAGGAAGTGGCACAGGAGATATGCTGGATGTTCTTGTCAGTAAGTTTAATAAAGAAGCGGAAGAAATCTTAGATGACGATATTCCTCGTTTTGCAGTTGTAGGTCGTCCTAATGCAGGAAAGTCTTCTATTATTAATGCGTTTATAGGTGTAGAAAGAAACATTGTAACTGAAATAGCGGGAACAACACGTGATTCTATTTATACGCGTTATGAGAAGTTTGGATTTGATTTCTACCTTGTTGATACAGCTGGTATAAGAAAAAAAGGAAAGGTTAATGAAGACCTGGAATACTACTCAGTTATACGTTCTATTCGTGCAATTGAAGGAGCTGATATCTGTATTTTAATGATAGATGCTACTCGTGGCGTTGAAAGTCAGGACTTGAATATTTTTTCAGTAATTCAGAAGAATTCAAAAGGCTTGGTTGTGGTTGTTAATAAATGGGATTTGGTAGAGAATAAAACGGATAAGGTAATGAAAGAGTTTGAGAATGCAATTCGCAGTCGCTTTGCTCCTTTTGTTGATTTTCCTATTATTTTCGGTTCAGCTCTTACGAAACAGCGTATTTTTAAAGTGCTGGAAGAGGCTAAACAAGTTTATGAAAACCGATCAATTAAGATTCCTACGGCCCGATTGAATGAAGAGATGCTTCCGCTAATTGAGGCATATCCACCACCTGCTACAAAAGGGAAATATATTAAGATAAAGTATGTGACTCAGTTGCCAAATACTCGCGTTCCTTCTTTTGTATTCTTTGCGAATTTACCGCAGTATATAAAAGATCCTTATAAGCGCTTTTTAGAGAATAAACTGCGTGATAAATGGAATCTGACAGGTACTCCAATAAATATTTTTATCAGACAAAAATAATTAGAATATAAAAAAGCCACTGAAATTGATTTTCAGTGGCTTTTTATTAAGTCTTTCTGTAAGTTCTCTTATTTATTTTTAAAAGAGTGATTCTTTTTAAATAGCAAAAATAAAGTTAGTAAGCGAATAAAGACAGCTACCCCTTTACTAATATAAACTGTATTACTCATCTAATAAATTTTGTATCTCTACTTCTTTTACTTTTCGGAAAAAGTCAGAGGCAAAGATAAAATCATTTAATCGTTTGTTGGAAGAAGTGAAAATGTCATCTTTTGTGCCTTCCCATTCTTTATTACCCTCACAAATATAATAAATCTTCTCTCCGATACCCATAACTGAGTTCATGTCGTGAGTGTTAATAATGGTAGTCATATTATACTCCTTAGTGATGTCTTGAATCAGTTCATCAATAAGAAGTGACGTTTTTGGGTCGAGCCCGGAGTTTGGTTCATCGCAAAACAGGTATTGTGGATTAAGTGCTATCGCTCTGGCAATTGCAACCCGTTTTTGCATACCTCCACTTATTTCTCCAGGGAATGCAGATTTAGCTTCTTTCAGATTTACACGGTCTAAACAAAACATTGCACGTCTGGTGCGTTCCTTCAGTGTATCTTTTGAAAACATATCCAGAGGAAACATTACATTGTCCAGTACAGAGAGCGAATCAAATAGAGCAGCACTTTGAAAAATCATACCCATCTCGCTTCTCAGCATTTTTTTTTCTTTTTTTCGCATGGTTACGAAATTACGGTTGTCATAAAGCACTTCTCCTTTTTCCGGAGTGAGCAAGCCTACAAGGCATTTCATAAGTACTGTTTTTCCTGAGCCGCTTTGTCCTATAATCAGATTTGTTTTTCCGTTTTCAAAAACAGCATTTATATTTTTTAAAACGTCTCTGCCATCAAATGATTTATATAATGATTTAACTTCTATCATCCATTCAAAATTTTTGTGAGTATAATATCTGAGAATAGAATTAATGCGCTGCTGGTTACTACAGAGTTAGTGCTAGCCTTGCCTACATCGATAGAACCTCCTTCAACTGTATATCCAAAGAATGCTGATACTGATGCAATGATGAATGCAAAGAAGAGAGATTTTATAATGCCGCACCATACGTACCATTCCACGAACGTATATTGTAATCCGAATTCAAGATTTGTGGCTGTCATTATTCCACCAAACCAACAAGTGGTATAAGCTCCGATAATTCCTGCAAATATGCTAAAGGTTACCAGTATGGGGATAAAGACTACCAATGCCACAATCTTTGGTAAGATCAGATAGCTGGCAGAATTAACTCCCATTATTTCAAGCGCATCAATTTGCTGGGTTACTCGCATGCTTCCTAGTTCAGATGCAATGTTTGATCCTACTTTACCTGCTAAAATTAGACACATAATTGAAGAAGAGAACTCCAGTAGCATAATTTCGCGTGTAACATACCCTACTGTCCAGCGTGGCATCCAAGGGCTTTCAATATTTAATTTAATTTGAATTGTAATTACTGCGCCGATAAAGAAAGAAATTAGTAATACAATGCCCACAGAGTCAGCTCCTAGTTGCTCCACCTCTTTAACCAATTGTTTTAAGTACATTCTCATGCTTTCCGGACGTGAAAAAGTTCGCCCCATTAGTATGATATATCTCCCAACAGTTCTTAATGCTTTAAACATATTATCTTATTTGTCGGCAAATGTACACTAATTTATGCATATTTTTACTACATTTGCCCCAAAATATAGTTTAACAATGGCTGAAGAAGGATTTACTGAAACGCAGGTGGAACCTGATACTACCGATACTTTGGTTGAACAACCAAATGATATTGATACTGAACCTCAAGAGGAACGTAAAATGGTTCTTCGCACCGAAAATCTGGTAAAAAAGTACGGAAAGAGAACGGTGGTTAGTCATGTTTCGATTGATGTGAAGCAGGGGGAGATTGTAGGATTACTTGGTCCCAATGGCGCAGGTAAAACTACGTCATTCTATATGACTGTGGGATTGATAACTCCAAATGAGGGCCGAATCTTTCTTGATGATCTGGAAATTACCAAATATCCTGTTTATAAACGTGCACAGAATGGAATTGGATATCTGGCACAGGAAGCATCAGTGTTTCGCAAGTTAACTGTGGAGGATAATATTATGTCTGTATTGGAGATGACCAAGACTTCTAAGGAATATAAAAAAGAAAAACTGGAGAGCCTGATTGCTGAGTTCCGTTTGCAAAAGGTTCGTAAGAACCTTGGAGACCAGCTATCCGGAGGTGAACGCCGACGTACGGAAATAGCCCGTTGTCTGGCGATCAATCCTAAGTTTATTATGCTTGATGAACCATTTGCCGGAGTAGACCCGATAGCGGTTGAAGATATTCAACACATTGTATGGAAGCTCAAAGATAGGAATATTGGCATCTTAATTACTGACCATAATGTGCAGGAGACTTTAAGTATCACAGACCGTGCTTACTTATTATTTGAAGGAAAGATTCTGTTTAAGGGAACTCCTGAAGAGCTGGCAGAAAATAAAATTGTCCGTGAAAAATATCTTAGTAACAGTTTTGTGCTTCGCCGAAAGGATTTTGAAACAAAGGAATAAGTGAATAAAGGAATAAAATATGAGCCGGAATATGAGCAATTATATTCCGGCTCTTATTTTATGTCACAGAAACCTGTAATGCTCATTTTGGACTATTCTTAACTGCCATTTTTTTCGTCTATAGCTGCTTGAACTTGATAATATTTCCATATTTTCCACATGCTGAATGCGAAAATAGCAGTCCCAACAAAAGTGTACCGAACATTATTCTGATCCTTTGCTACTGTTTCAATAAGCTCGTTCCCTTTATTAAATGTATTTGATGTGAGAATTACCGTCAAAGCATTATTTGTAGCATGCGCTATTATAGGTACCCAGATGCTTTTACTCCATACATATAAATATCCCAGAACTATCCCAAGTATCATACGTGGAATAAATCCGAAAAACTGAAAATGAATAGCGCTGAATATAATGGCAGCAAAGAGTATCCCAAGATGAGTATTACGCATCCAGTTAATCAGGATTTTCTGGAGAACTCCCCTGAACATAAACTCTTCTCCGATACCTGCCATTACTGCGATAATCAGGATATTCATAGTAAAGCTTCCCCAGTTATCAGTGTTTAGCAACCTGTTAGTGATTACTTCTGCTGTTTTTTCGGAATCAATCATCCATTGTTCGATGGATTTCATTGATTCCGGCAGATGCAATCCTTGGTTCCATGTGTTTAGGAGGTCTATGAGGGGGCTTACAGAAGCAATAGCTATTATTCCCCAAAGCAAAACCGGGAGGTCTGGAACTGTTAGTTGCAAAGTCTTTTTGGTGGGTTCTTTCCAAAGAAGAAACTGTGCAATCAATGGCGTAAGAATAAATATAAAAAGATCCTGGATAAAAATCGTAAGCCTCATGACATCAGCTTCTTTCATTCCTGAACTGAGTGGCATTAGTATTCTCAGAAGTATTATGCATAACAGTGCGAAAAATAAGAAAATTAACGCCAGCAGGGAAACTTGGGTGAATCCTGAGCTTTTTTCAAATGTACCTTTTTTCATTTGTTGGCTGGGTTTAATAAGAATTATTATAAATGAAAAAAGCCTTCCGTCGTATAATCGACAGAAGGCTTTCTTTAATTTCCTAAGATTCTATTTGATTAGAATTTTGGTCTTGCTTCTTTAACAACCAATGCGCGGCCTTCAAATTCTGCGCCATTAAGTTCTGCGATAGCTTTTGCGGCTTCTTCGTCATTAGGCATTTCTATAAAACCGAATCCTTTTGATTTTCCTGTTTCACGATCCATGATAACTTTTACAGAAGCTACTGTACCATAGTCTTCCATAATTTGCTGTAAGTCTGCTTCCCTAACACGATAGTTAAGATTTCCAACGTAAATGTTCATAGTTAAACTAATAAAAAATAAATAAATTGATAAAACTCTCTGAAAGATGATCTATTATGTAGGGATTTTAAATGACAGAGAGTTTACAAAAACGTCATTAGAACGAAAGTAAAAACCGTGTAATCGAAATCGAGAGACAAAATATCATCTTTTCACAGCAAAGAAAAACAATAAATTTGAATAGACAATCTTTTTCTTTGTTTTTTTATAAAAAAATTATTTTTTAATTGAAAGGCTTGAGTGCAGAATGTTCTTGTAGTAAGGTTACAATGTAAAGGTACTTGTTTGTTTTTATCAAAGGCGAAGTCCTAGCAGTTTTATCTATTAATTTAATAAATCGTTGACATATTAAATTGATTCATATTTAAATTGCTCAATATTTTTGGTATACCCTATTCCCAATCAATATGCAAATATCATGAACACTGTTTTAGGCCAAATTAAATGAGCGAAAGTGCTACTTGTTGTGAATGCCACAAAATTCTAATGATGCTGTGGCTGAGTTGTGTATATTGTAGAAGTGATATCTATTAAAAGTTTGTTTGCTGTTAGAATTCCAAATTTCAACAATGTATGCAACTTTCTATAAAACACTATTCAATGAATTTAATTCAACTAATAGGTTAAGTCCTTTATTCCTGTATACTTCTTCTTCTTGTCTACTCTTTAATTATAGAAGGTGTAGACATATTAGTACTTAACTCTACACTATATTTATAAAAGGCGTAGTCTTTTTTTAAATTCTTTCCTTTTGTTTTCCTTTAACTAAGGTGGAAAAATGTGCAAGCCATTGGCTTAAAAGAATATAACTCCGGAATAATTTATCAGATAGAAATTTGATAATTGAAAGATTAACACTAATTTTGCACCCTCTTTTATAGATAAAGTATAAATCATAATAAATAATTGTCAGAATGAACGTTTCATTGCAAAACATTGACAAAGTAAGTGCATTACTTACTGTAAAGCTTGAAAAGGCTGATTACCAAGAACAAGTTGATAAATCGCTGAAGACTTTCCGTCAAAAAGCTAACGTTCCGGGTTTCCGTCCGGGAATGGTTCCGATGGGCCTTGTGAAGAAAATGTACGGGAAGGCTGTTAAGGCTGAAGAAATCAATAAGATCCTTTCAGAAAAGGTATACGGATACATCAAGGAAAATCAAGTGAATATTTTGGGTGAACCTCTTCCAAATGAAGATAAACAGCCTGAAATCGACTTCGATACAATGGATGAGTTCGATTTCTTATTTGATATTGCTTTGGCTCCTGAATTTAAGGCTGAACTTTCAGATAAAGATTCTGTTGATTACTATTCCATTGATGTAACTGAAGACATGGTTGATCAGCAAGTGAAATCTTACACTCAACGTGCCGGTAAGTATGATAAAGTAGACGAATATCAGGATAAAGATATGTTGAAAGGTCTGCTTGCTGAGCTGGATGAAGAAGGCAATACAAAAGAAGGCGGTGTTCAGGTTGAAGGTGCAGTTTTGATGCCTTCATACATGAAGAACGATGATCAGAAAGCTATTTTTAATGGTTCTAAAGTAAATGATGTATTGGTGTTTAATCCAAATACAGCTTACGAAGGAAATGAAGCTGAAATTGCATCCCTTCTTAAAATTGAGAAAGATGCTGTTGCAAATTACGCAGGAAACTTTAGCTTCCAGGTTGAAGAAATCACACGTTTTGCAGAGGCTGAACTAACTCAGGAAATCTTTGATCAGGTTTATGGTGAAGGTACCGTTAAAACAGAAGAAGAATTCCGCTCAAAGATTAAAGAATCTGTTGCTCAACAATTCGTAGCAGACAGCGATTATAAATTCTTAATTGATGTTCGTACACTTTTGGTCAACAAAATTGGCAAACTTGAATTCTCGGATGCATTGCTGAAACGTATCATGATGTTGAATCACCAGGATAAAGGCGCTGAGTTCGTTGAAGAAAACTACGACAAGAGTATTGAAGAACTGACATGGCACCTTATCAAAGAACAATTGGTTAAGGATAATGAAATTAAGGTTGAGCAAGATGACCTTGTTAATATTGCCAAAGAAGCAACAAAAGCTCAGTTTGCTCAATATGGAATGCTTAATGTTCCGGAAGATATTTTGGAAAACTACTCTCAGGAGATGTTGAAGAAGAAAGAAAATGTAGAAGGTTTGGTTAACCGTGCAGTAGAAGCAAAACTTGCTACTGCGTTGAAAGCGAAAACAACATTGAACAATAAGACTGTTTCAATGGAAGAATTCAACAAATTGTTCCAATAAAAACAATTTGTAGCAAGTCGCAATTTGCTAAATCTTCATAAAAGAGGAGGCTTTTGACTTTAAAAAGGGTTACTTATAAAAATAAATAAGACAAGTCTGATTTATTTTTGTAATTTTGTCAGCCCTTGAGGAGGATAGTCAAAAGCCTCCTTTCTTATGTATTAATTTAAAAATATCAATCACTATGGACGATTTTAGAAAATACGCAACCAAACATCTTGGAATGAGTAGCATGGTCTTGGATGATGTGGTTAAATCACAAAATGGCTATTTGAATCCTTATATCCTGGAAGAAAGACAACTCAATGTAACTCAGCTTGATGTTTTCTCTCGTTTGATGATGGATCGCATCATTTTCCTTGGAACGCAGATTGATGACTATACAGCAAACACGCTTCAGGCGCAGTTGCTCTATCTTGACTCTGTGGATCCTGGAAAAGACATCTCTATCTATATTAACTCTCCCGGTGGATCTGTTTCTGCAGGTTTGGGAATTTATGATACAATGCAGTTTATCACCAGCGATGTAGCTACTATCTGTACAGGTATGGCAGCGTCAATGGCGGCAGTATTGCTGGTTGCAGGAGCAGATAAGAAGCGCTCAGGACTTACACATTCCCGCGTGATGATTCATCAGCCAATGGGAGGTGTTCAGGGACAGGCTTCGGATATCGAAATCACTGCTCGTGAAATTCAGAAATTGAAAAAGGAACTCTATACAATCATAGCCGATCATTCTCATACAGATTTTGATAAAGTATGGGCGGATTCAGATCGTGATTATTGGATGAGCTCACAAGAAGCAAAAGAGTACGGTATGATTGATGAAGTGCTTATGCGTAAACCTGCGACGATATAATTAAGGTATAAAGATTAAATTGAACAACTACATTGGAAGATTCAAAATCATCAAAAAATAAAAAGAAATGTAGCTTTTGCGGACGTACGGAAAGCGAAGTTTCTTTTCTGATTACGGGGATGAATGGCTACATCTGTGACAGTTGTGCCACTCAGGCTTATGAAATTTCCCAGGAAGCCATTGGTACTAGTAAACAATCGGGTTCCGGAAAACCATTAAATCTTAAAGATTTACCAAAGCCTGTTGATATTAAAAAGTTTCTGGACCAATATGTTATTGGTCAGGACGATGCCAAACGTTATCTTTCGGTATCAGTCTATAACCACTATAAACGTTTGCTGCAGAAAGACAGCGGTGATGATGTAGAGATTGAGAAATCTAATATCATTATGGTGGGTAGCACGGGTACGGGCAAAACTCTTCTAGCAAGGACAATTGCAAAACTGTTGCATGTACCTTTTACTATTGTCGATGCAACCGTATTAACGGAAGCGGGTTATGTGGGAGAGGATATTGAAAGCATTCTTACCCGACTGCTGCAAGTGGCCGATTATAACGTTCCAGAAGCCGAAAGAGGTATTGTGTTTATTGACGAAATAGATAAAATAGCCCGTAAAGGTGATAACCCTTCCATTACCCGTGACGTAAGTGGGGAAGGAGTTCAGCAGGGATTATTGAAATTATTGGAAGGTGCAGTTGTTAATGTTCCACCTCAGGGAGGACGTAAACATCCTGATCAGAAAATGATTCCAGTGAATACCAAAAATATTCTATTCATCTGTGGAGGCGCATTCGACGGAATTGAGAAAAAAATTGCGCAGCGTCTCAACACTCATGTGGTAGGATATAGTGCATCTCAGGCTACAGCGGTGATTGATAAGAAGAATATGATGCAGTATATCGCTCCTCAGGATCTGAAATCGTTCGGATTAATCCCTGAAATTATAGGTCGTCTGCCAGTACTTACTTATCTGAATCCATTAGATAGGACTGCCTTACGTGCTATCTTAACCGAACCGAAAAATTCGATTATCAGACAGTACGTCAAGCTCTTTGAAATGGATAATATAAAGCTGACTTTCGATGAAAAAGTCTATGAATATATTGTGGATAAAGCGGTAGAGTATAAGCTTGGCGCGCGAGGTTTACGTTCTATAGTCGAGACAATCATGATGGATGTGATGTTTGAAATTCCTTCTGAAAGTAAGGCCGAATATCATGTTTCGATGGAATATGCAAAGCAGCAACTGGAAAAAGCAAATATTGCTCGCTTACAAACTGCCTGATATCAATAGATAGGTAGGAAAAAGAGACGGATCATATTTTTTTGAAAAATAATCTGCGAGAAATACGCATTATTTGAGAAGTTGTTTATAACTTTGTTTGTATTCAATAAGAAAAATTGAGTCGCAATAGAAGATTGCTAAAAACAACTTAAGACAATGGCAGAGAAGATTAATTTAACGGAACGACTAAAATCGTACTTTGGATTTGATAAATTCAAGGGAAATCAAGAGACGATTATTAATAATGTATTAGCCGGGAATGATACATTTGTACTTATGCCCACAGGTGGGGGTAAGTCTCTTTGTTATCAGTTGCCTTCTTTAGTAATGGAAGGAACGGCGATCGTTATATCTCCCTTAATTGCCTTGATGAAAAACCAGGTAGATGCGATGCGTAACTTTAGTGAAGAGGATGGAATTGCACATTTCATAAATTCTTCTTTAAATAAAGCTGCCATCGATCAGGTTAAATCTGATATTCTTTCTGGAAAGACAAAGTTGTTGTATGTAGCACCGGAGTCTTTGACGAAAGATGAAAACGTGGAGTTCCTGAAAAAGATTAAAATATCTTTCTATGCTGTTGACGAAGCTCACTGTATTTCAGAATGGGGGCACGACTTCCGTCCTGAATACCGACGAATTCGTCCTATTATTAATGAAATAGGGAAAGCACCTCTTATCGCTTTAACAGCTACGGCTACCCCGAAGGTGCAGCATGATATTCAGAAAAATCTTGGAATGATTGATGCGGAAGTCTTTAAGTCTTCTTTTAATCGTCCCAATCTTTACTATGAGGTACGTCCTAAAACAAATAGTATTGATAAGGAAATTATAAAGTTTATCAAAGCTAATTCCGGGAAGTCTGGAATTATCTACTGTTTAAGCAGGAAGAAAGTGGAAGAACTGGCTGAGATTTTGCAGGCAAACGGGATTAATGCCCGTGCTTATCATGCCGGTATGGATTCGTCAACAAGAACCGAAAATCAGGATGATTTCTTAATGGAAAAAATCGACGTGATAGTAGCTACTATTGCGTTTGGTATGGGAATTGATAAACCCGACGTTCGTTTCGTAATTCATTACGATATCCCCAAAAGTCTGGAAGGCTACTACCAGGAAACTGGTCGTGCAGGACGCGATGGCGGCGAAGGTCAGTGCATTACTTTCTATACCAATAAAGACTTGCAGAAACTGGAAAAATTTATGCAAGGCAAACCTGTGGCAGAACAGGAAATAGGCAAGCAGCTTCTGCTGGAAACCGCTGCGTACGCCGAATCTTCCATATGTCGGAGAAAGTCTTTGTTACATTACTTCGGCGAAGATTATATGGAAGATAATTGTGGTAATTGTGACAATTGTTTAAACCCTAAGAAACAAGTGGAAGCTCAGGATTCATTATGCGCCGTGATAGAAGCTATCATGGCAGTAAAAGAAAACTTTAAAGCAGACTATATTATCGATGTATTGCAAGGAAGGGAAACTTCCGAAGTACAAGCTCATCTGCACGAAGACTTAGAAGTCTTTGGCTCAGGAATGGGTGAAGAAGATAAAACATGGAATGCTGTTATTCGACAGGCTTTGATAGCTGGATACTTAAGTAAAGATGTCGAAAATTATGGATTATTAAAAGTTACGGATGCAGGACGCAAATTCCTGAAACATCCTAAATCGTTTAAAATAACCGAGGATAATGATTTTGAAGAAGTAGAAGAAGAAACTCCTGCAAGGGGAGGCGCTTCATGCGCAGTTGATCCTGCTCTTTATTCAATGCTGAAGGATTTGAGGAAAAAACTCTCCAAGAAGCTAGACGTGCCTCCTTATGTTATTTTTCAGGACCCCTCACTCGAGGCGATGGCAACAATTTATCCGGTGACGCTCGATGAATTGCAGAATATCCCCGGGGTTGGTGCTGGAAAAGCAAAACGTTATGGGCAGGAATTTTGTGTGTTGATAAAAAAACACTGTGAGGAAAATGAGATTGACCGTCCCGAAGATTTACGTGTTCGTACAGTCGCAAACAAGTCGAAACTGAAAGTTTCTATCATTCAAAGCATAGACAGAAAAGTGGCATTAGATGATATTGCACTTTCCAAAGGGATTGAATTCTCCGATTTGCTTGATGAAATTGAAGCGATTGTATATTCGGGGACAAAGTTAAATATCGATTATTTTCTTCACGAAATAATGGATGAAGATCATATGCAGGATATCTATGATTATTTTAAGGAATCTGTTACCGATAAAATTGAAGATGCTGTAGAAGAACTTGGCGGAGATTACTCAGAAGATGAAATTCGTCTGGTAAGAATCAAGTTTATTTCTGAAATGGCAAACTAAAACAGTTATATTCTTTTAGCGCAGGTTATACAAATCTAAGTAGGATGGTTTATTCTACTAGTCGAGATGGATTTGTATAACCCGCGTTTTTTTCTGCTTTTATAATTATTCATAAAAAATAGGGCGATTATTCTTCTGAAAAAGAGAATTCTTTGTATATTTGCACGCAATAATTTCTAAAAGCAAATCCTATGTCATTTATTGCAGATAAAATTGTCATGGATGGATTAACTTACGATGACGTACTTTTAATCCCTTCGTATTCTGAGGTATTACCCCGCACTGTCGACCTCACGACTAAGTTCTCACGAAACATTGAATTAAAAGTTCCTTTTGTTACGGCAGCAATGGATACAGTAACTGAAGCAAAGATGGCTATCGCTATTGCACGTGAAGGAGGAATTGGCGTGATTCATAAAAATATGTCTGTTAAGGCTCAGGCAAAACAAGTTGCTATTGTAAAGCGAGCTGAGAATGGCATGATTTATGATCCTGTTACCATTAAACAAGGTTCTACTGTACGTGATGCTTTGTCTTTAATGGCAGAATATAAAATCGGAGGTATTCCTGTTGTTGACGACGACAGAATGTTAGTAGGTATTGTTACTAACCGTGATTTGCGTTTTGAACGCGACATGAATAAGCGAATTGATGAGGTTATGACTAAGGAAAATCTTATCACCACTAATCAGTCTACAGACTTAGAGGCTGCTGCTCAGATTCTTCAGAAATATAAAATAGAAAAACTTCCTGTTGTGGATAAGGATGGCAAGTTGATTGGACTTGTTACCTATAAGGACATTACAAAAGCTAAAGATAAACCAATGGCTTGCAAGGATTCTAAAGGAAGACTTCGCGTAGCTGCCGGGGTAGGTGTAACATCTGATACATTTGTTCGTATGCAGGCTTTGGTTGATGCAGGTGCAGATGCAATTGTTATTGATACAGCTCATGGTCATTCAAAGGGTGTTATCGATCAGTTGAAAGAAGCTAAAAAACGTTTTCCTGGTATTGATATTGTTGTTGGTAATATAGCTACTGGTGATGCAGCTTTAGCTCTGGTAGAAGCTGGCGCTGATGGTGTAAAGGTGGGTATTGGCCCAGGTTCAATTTGTACTACACGTGTAGTAGCTGGTGTTGGGGTTCCTCAGCTTTCAGCAGTTTACGATGTGGCAAAGGCATTAAAAGGTACAGGAGTTCCTTTGATTGCTGACGGTGGTTTAAGATACTCAGGAGATGTAGTCAAGGCTTTGGCTGCAGGAGGAAATTGTGTAATGGTTGGTTCTTTGGTTGCAGGAGTAGAAGAAAGTCCAGGTGAGACAATTATCTTCAACGGAAGAAAATTCAAGTCTTATCGCGGAATGGGTTCACTGGAAGCAATGGAAAATGGTTCTAAAGATCGTTATTTCCAGGCTGGAGAAACAGATGTTAAGAAGTTAGTTCCAGAAGGTATTGCTGCACGTGTACCTTATAAGGGTACTCTTTTTGAGGTGATTTACCAGTTATGTGGAGGTCTTCGTTCAGGAATGGGATATTGTGGAGCCGAGAATATTGAAAAACTTCACGATGCTAAATTTACACGTATCACAAATGCCGGCGTGCTGGAAAGCCATCCACATGACGTGACAATTACAAGTGAGGCACCAAACTATAGTCGACCGGAATAAACGATTATAATCAGCAAATATACAGAGGGGGATAACTTTTAATAGAGTTCTTTCCCTCTCTTTTTTTTGATGTGGTTCAAACTTTACGAGAAAGTTCTTTCTGGAATAATTTTGGCTCACCTGCAAAAGTATGATGAGTACTTTTGCAGGTGAGCCAAAATTATCCCTTTTTTCTGCTAATACATGAAACAGAATAAAACAAGATCTTATTTTCTACAGAAAAAACAATCATTTTCTCTTTCAATAAAATAAGATTATTTCAGACTATTTCTCAGAGGCTTTCCTTTGTATCTCTTATGTCGGTTCAATTTTTAATGTAATTAATTGAGGCGTTTGTGATAATTATTTGGTCGTATGATAATAAAAACAATTGAAAATTCATAGAGATATGCAATTTTTGCGTATTTTCGCCGTTAAATTACTGATTGTTATGCCAATCTATTTTTAATATGTATTTAACGAAACATAAACAATGAGAAAAGATATTGTTTTATTTGCTGGTTTAGCTTTGAGTACTTGTGCTTTTGCGCAACAAAAAGATCAGGTGTTAATGAGAATTAATAATAAGGATATTACCCGGTCTGAATTTGAATACATTTATAACAAGAATAATTCAAATAACGAATTAGATAAGAAGTCTTTGGATGATTATGTTAATCTGTTCGTAAACTTCAAATTGAAGGTGACTGCTGCTGAAGCTGAGGGAGTGGACACAACTAAAAATTTTCGGGATGAATTACAAGGATATCGTCATCAGTTGACAAAATCCTATCTGACAGATGATTCCGTAGATGTGGCATATGCACGTGAAATGTATAACCGGCTTAAGGAAAACGTGGAAGCATCACATATTTTAGTTCGGTGTAAACCTGATGCAACACCCGAAGATTCACTCAATGCCTATCATAAGGCAGAACGTGCCCGTCAGCGAATTCTCAAAGGAGAAGAATTTGAAAAAGTTGCCCGTGAGGTTTCAGAAGACCCTTCTGTTAAGCAAAACGGAGGTAACTTAGGATATTTTACAGCTTTGCAAATGGTCGCTCCTTTCGAAGATGTTGTTTTCTCCTTAAAGAAAGGGGAGGTTAGCAAACCTGTTCGTACTGATTTTGGTTATCATGTGATTAAACTAACCAACCGACGTCCTGATATGGGCAAGGTGCTGGTTGCACATATCTTAAAGTTCCTTCCACAAGATGTAACGAGAGAACAAGAAAATAAAGCGAAAATTCAGATTGACTCCATTTATGATGCTCTTCAAAAAGGTGCCGATTTTGCTACCGTTGCAAAAAAATGTTCGGAGGATCAGGGAACAGCTTCACGTGGAGGTGAATTACCATGGATTGGTTTCCGTCAGACAGTAAAGGAATTTGAGGACGTTGCTTTCTCTTTAAACAAAGGTGAGATATCAAAACCATTTCGTTCTCCCAGCGGCTTACATATTGTGAAATTAATAGACCGCAAACCAATAGAGTCATTTGAAGAGAAAAGGGATGAAGTTATTCGTCGTCTGGAACGTCAGGGACGTGGAGAAAAAGGAGTTGATGCTCTTGTTGAGAAGTTGAAGAAGGAGTATAACTTTTCGTTCAATGAGAAGGGAGTAAATGAAGTTAAAAGTTTGATGAGAAACATTCAGGCTGGTAAAGATTCTCTTACCTCAGCCCAAGCAAAGAGTCTTTCCGGCGATCTTTTCACTTTGGGAGGAACCAACTATCCGATAAAAGGATTTATTGATTGGGCAAAGAGTCATCCGGGAAATGTTCAAAAACAACTGAATGGATATGCACATAGTTCGATTCTTAGTTATGAAGATAACCAACTTGAACAGAAATATCCTGAATTTGGTCATTTGATGCAGGAATACCGTGATGGAATTTTATTGTTTGACATCAGTAACCGTATGGTTTGGGATAAAGCTTCTAAAGATGAAAAGGGATTGGCAACTTTCTTTGAAGAAAACAAAGCTAACTATAAATGGGATTCTTCCCGCTTCAAAGGAATTATTGTTCACTGTAAGGATAAAAAAACAGCTAAGGCTGTTAGCAAACTGACTAAAAAGAATCCTGAAGAGGAGTGGGTCAGCGTTATTCGTAAAAGTCTGAACAATGATTCAACTACAGTGGTGAAAGTAGAAAAAGGACTCTTTGTAAAAGGAGATAATAAATATGTAGATGAGCTGAAATTTAAGTCAGGTAAAGCAGATCCTGTAAAAGATTATCCTGTAACAATTGTTATTGGTAAGTTGCTGAAGAATGGCCCGGAAAGTTATAAAGATGTTCGTGGACCAGTTACCGCTGATTATCAGAATTACCTGGAAGCTGATTGGATTAAAGAATTACGAGATAAATATAAGGTTGAAATAAACCAACAGATTTTAAAAACAGTTAATAATCATTGAACGGATTGATTATTACACTATCTTCGCTCTGTGAAGTGTCTTGTATGTTTTAACACAAACAGAAGGATGGCATGCAAAAGATGCAGCCGGGAAAAACAGATTAATTATTTTAAATTCAAAGGATGAAAAAGTTAGTGAACTTTAAAACGCTTATATTACTCTTTGTGCTGTGCACCACTCAAGTGAAAGTGTATGCTCAGGATAATGTTATTGACGAAGTGGTATGGATCGTGGGTGATGATGCCATTTTGAAATCGGATATCGAAGAGGAACGGCTGAATGCGCAGTATAACGGAGTTAAGTTTGACGGAGATCCTTATTGTATCATCCCGGAACAAATTGCCATCCAGAAATTATATCTTCACCAGGCTGCAATCGATAGTGTGGAAGTTACCGACTCTGAAGTTATGCAACAGGTGGAATGGCAGGTAAACAACTACATCCGCCAGATAGGTTCTAAGGAAAAAATGGAGGAATACTTCAATAAAACCTTTACCCAGATTCGGGAAACAATGCGCGAAAGTACCCGCGATGGACTGATTGTGCAGAAAATGCAAAAGAAACTGGTTGGTGAAATTAAGGTCACTCCTGCTGAGGTAAGAAAATATTTCAGTGAGTTCTCTAAAGATAGTGTTCCATATATCCCTACTCAGGTAGAAGTTGAGATAATTACTCAACAACCTAAAATTCCTGTCTCCGAAATTGAAGATGTAAAAAAAAGGTTGCGCGAATATTCTGATCGTATTACTTCCGGAGATACTCCTTTTTCTTCATTAGCCATTCTTTATTCTGAAGATCCGGGTAGTGCACGCCGAGGAGGTGAACTTGGATTTATGGGAAAAGGAGAGTTGTTACCTGAATTTGCAACAGTGGCATTCAATCTGCAAGACCCCAAAAAGGTATCAAAGATTGTTGAAACTGAATATGGTTTCCATATTATCCAGTTAATAGAAAAACGTGGTGACCGTATTAACTGCCGTCATATCTTGTTAAAACCTAAAGTCGCTGACAAGGATATACAGGCATCTATCGGTCGTTTGGATTCTGTTGCAAATGATATCCGCAAACAGAAATTTACTTTTGAACAGGCTGCTTCAGTTGTTTCTCAAGATAAAGAAACACGCAATAACAATGGCTTGATGCCAAATTTAAAAACTAACACTTCCAGATTTGAAATGGATCAATTACCACAAGAAGTTGCGAAGACTGTTGATAAGCTGAATGTTGGTGAAATCTCGAAAGCGTTCACAATGGTAAACGATAAAGGTAAGGAAGTTTGCGCAGTTGTTAAACTGAAATCAAGAATAGATGGCCACAAAGCAACAATGACCGAAGATTATCAAAACCTGAAGGAAATTGTACTTAATAAGCTTAGAGCGCAAAAACTAGACCATTGGATAAGAGAAAAGCAGAAGAATACGTATGTTCGTATTAATGACAATTGGAAGAAATGTGATTTCAAATATCCAGGTTGGATAAAATAAATGAAGATAAGCACAAATAGCGTATGCTGAAGAATAATAGAACAAGATATTCAATAGGCAGGCACAGAACACTACTAATGGGTTTTCTGTGCCTGTTTGGCGTTTGTTTAATAGCAGGAAACAGACCCGCAAAGGAAAAAAAGAAAAAGCATAATAAAAAAGACATGGTTTATATTATCAACTCAGATGAAACGATCGGAGATGAAGTGCTGAGGCCGAATATAACCTTGTTACAAGGAAATGTAAAGTTGCGGCACAAAAATATGTATATGTTTTGTGACAGTGCCTATCTCAATGAAAAAACAAATTCCTTTGAAGCTTTTGGTAAGGTTCACATGGAACAGGGTGATACATTGTTTATTTATGGTAATTATCTGAAATATGATGGTTATAAGGAGTTGGCTAAAATTCGGGAGAATGTGAAGCTGGTAAACAGAGGCACAACCTTGCTTACAGACAGTCTGGACTATGACCGTGTGCTGGATAAAGCTTATTATTTTGAAGGAGGTACGATGCTTGATAAGGAGAATGTACTGACATCTGACTGGGGGGAGTATAGTCCTTCCACAAAAAATGCAGTATTTAACTTCGATGTGAAGCTTGTAAATCCGCGTTTTACGTTAAAAACAGATACTCTGAAATATAATACCGGCACATCGGTTGCTCATATTGTGGGGCCTTCTTACATAGACAGTGAAAAAAATCATATCTTTTCCAAACGTGGATACTATAACACTCGTGCAGACCAGGCGCAATTAATGGACCGATCTGTGTTAAACACTGAGGATGGGAAGAGACTTATTGGCGATAGTATTTATTATGATCGTAAAAAAGGTTATGGTGAAGCATTTTATAATGTAATAATGACGGATTCTCTCAATAAGAACTTTCTGAAGGGTGACTATTGTTTTTATAATGAACTCCTGGGAAATGCATTGGCTACCAAAAAAGCTTTGGCTGTTGATTACTCACAAGGTGACAGCTTGTTTCTGCACGGCGATACACTTAAAATGAATACATTCAATATGAATACAGACTCCATGTATCGGGAGTTGCGGGCTTACCATAAAGCAAGGTTGTTTCGCAAAGATATACAAGGGGTGTGCGATTCTCTCTTCTTTTCAACAAAGGATACTTGTCTGATTATGTACAAGGATCCTATTCTATGGAACGAGAATAAACAGTTGTTAGGTGAAGAGATCAGAGTTTATATGAACGATAGCACTATCGATTGGGCACACATTGTAAACCAGGCATTGAGCATTGAAAAGAAAGATACGATTCATTATAACCAGATAACAGGAAAAGAAATTAAAGCTTTTTTTGTAGGAGGGGATATGCGAAAAGTAGATGTGATAGGAAATGTTCGGCTGGTATATTATCCTGAAGATAAGGATAGCACAATGATTGGAATGAATGTGTCGGAAACCAGTCTGCTCAATATTTTCATCAAAGAAAAGAAAATGCAGAAAATGGTGATGAGTCCCAATTCCAATGGCACACTTTACCCCATGCTTATGATTCCGCCCGAGAAACTACGGCTGGAAAACTTTGGATGGTTCGACTATATTCGCCCGCTCAATAAAGATGACATCTTTGAATGGCGAGGCAAAAAAGCCGGGCAGGAATTGAAGAATAAAGGAAGAAAATCAATACCTTTGCCTAATCATGGATTGCTGAAAAAGTAAATGCCATGTCTTTATTTGAAAAATTGATATGAGTGATATTATTCGTTTGTTGCCCGATTCAGTTGCTAATCAGATTGCTGCCGGAGAAGTGATTCAACGTCCGGCTTCAGTTATAAAGGAACTGGTCGAAAATTCTATTGATGCCGGTGCAAAAGAAGTGCATATTCTGATAACCGATGCAGGGCGAACCTGCATACAGGTTATTGATGATGGAAAAGGGATGTCTGAAACAGATGCCCGAATTTCTTTTGAACGGCATGCTACCTCCAAGATTCGCGAAGCGGCGGATCTGTTTGCTCTCACTACTATGGGTTTCCGGGGCGAAGCTTTAGCATCTATTGCCGCAGTGGCACAGGTGGAACTTAAAACGCGCCCTGAAAAAGAGGAATTGGGTACAGTTATTTCTGTTGCCGGTTCAAAGGTTGAACGGCAGGAAACGGTCTCTTGTCCCAAAGGGAGCAACTTCTCTGTGAAGAATCTTTTCTTTAATGTTCCCGCCCGTCGTAAGTTCTTAAAGTCTAATCAGACGGAATTAAGTAATATATTAGCCGAATTTGAGCGCATTGTTCTTGTTCATCCTGATGTAGCATTCACGCTTCACAGTAATGATATTGAATTATTCCATCTTCCGGCCTCGTCCTTGCGCCAGCGTATAATCAATGTATTTGGCAAAAAGATGAATCAACAACTGCTCACGGTGGATGTGGATACTACACTGGTTAAAATATCCGGTTATGTAGCCAAGCCTGAAGCAGCCCGTAAGAAAGGAGCACACCAATACTTTTTTGTTAATGGAAGGTACATGCGTCATCCTTACTTTCACAAAGCAGTAAGCGAAGCATATGAAAAGTTGGTCCCAGCAGGCGAACAGGTTTCTTATTTCCTGTATTTCGATGTTGATCCCGGCGATATTGATGTGAATATTCATCCCACAAAGACGGAGATTAAGTTTGAAAACGAAGTGCCTATCTGGCAGATTCTGGCAGCCTCTGTAAAAGAGTGTCTGGGTAAGTTTAATGAAGTGCCTTCTATTGATTTTGATATGGAAGGTATGCCCGATATTCCGGCTTATGATGGATCGGCTCCTATTCAGCCGCCTAAATTGAATTTTAATCCCAACTTTAACCCGTTCCAGAAATCCGGTTCTTCTTATTCGCGCCCCAGTGTAGAATGGGAGGATCTATATGATGGGATTGAAAGAGCGGAGCGTAAGGTGCAGCCTGCTTATGTACCTGATGAGATTGATTATCCCGATTTTCAGAACGAGGAACCTGAACCGGAACAACCTTCACTGTATGAAGATGATCCTGTTGTGGAAAAGAGTTCCATTCAGTTTCAGTTTAAGGGACGGTTTATCCTTACATCTGTGAAATCGGGCCTGATGATGATTGATCAGCATCGCGCACATGTCAGAGTGTTGTTCAACCAATATCTGGAACAGATAAAGAATCGTCAAGGGGTTGCTCAGGGAGTTCTATTTCCCGAGATACTGGAACTTCCTGCTTCTGAAGCAGTAGTGTTGCAGGAAATCTCCGATGATTTGTCCGCTATTGGTTTTGAACTGACCAATCTGGGCGGAGGAAGTTACGCCATCAACGGAGTTCCATCAGGTATTGAAGGGCTCTCTCCGGTTCAGCTGGTAAGAAACATGGTGCACACGGCGATGGAAAAGGGAAGTGATGTAAAGGAGGAAGTGCAGAATACGCTTGCTCTGACCCTTGCCAAAGCATCGGCCATTGTTTACGGGCAGGTACTGGGCAATGATGAGATGACAAAACTGGTCGATTCTCTTTTTGCCTGCGCCACACCGAACTATACCCCCGACGGAAAAACGGTATTGTCGGTACTGAAAGAAGAGGATATTGAAAAACTGTTCAAGTAACGACCTTAATATAAAAGATATATGGAATACGCTATTTGTTTTGTTCCAAATAACCCGCTTCGTATAGAACATGACGAAGCTTCGGAGATGCTCACTGAACTCCTTTTCGGAGAAGCTTGCACTGTGACTGAATCATGGGGCAACTGGAGTAAGATTATAAATAAAACCGAAGGATATGTTGGCTGGGTAACCACCAAAATGCTGACTGAGGTAAGTAAGGAGTATTTTGATGCTTATGATCCTGCAGAGCAAACTGTTGTAACCACGCTTTTTTCTCAGGCAACCAGTGAAACAACCGGCGAAAAGATTTTGCTTACGGGCGGAAGTCTGCTTCCTGAATACAAGGAAGACGGAACGTTCCGGGTAAAGAATGATCGTTTCAGACTGAATCCTGCCGATGCTCTTCCTTTGAAGGAATCATTGCTCGATACTGCCCGCCGGTTCCTTAACACTCCTTATCTGTGGGGTGGCAAGAATGCGATGGGAATGGACTGTTCGGGGCTGACGCAGGTGGTGATGCGCATGCATGGCATTCACATTCTTCGCAACGCAAGCCATCAGGTAACGCAAGGCGAACTTGTTCCTTTTCTTCAGGAAGCTCGTCCGGGCGATCTGGCATTCTTTGATCATGCTGACGGACACATCTCACATGTGGGAATGGTGGCAGAAGAAGGCTATATTATTCACTGTTCCGGCTCGGTTCATATCGATAAACTCGACGATCAGGGAATATTCAGTAAGGAACTAAACAAGTACACACACGATCTCCGGTTAATAAAAAGATATATATAACGGGATCTTTTCAGATCTTACGGGAAATATTTTTAGCGACCTGCGCAGCTCGCATAATCGAGTTGCGCAGGTCGTTTCTTTGAGTTGCGCAGCTCGTTAAACTGACCTGCGCAGGTCGTCGGAAAGATTCCGGCAATAAATGAAAAACATAACAAGATAAAACTTTAAATCATACCTGAATGAGCATTTTATTTAAGGCGGCGCCTCTCAATGATGCCCGCAAAAAAGAAGAAAAACAGCTTTATTATGCTGTTCCCCAAAGAAAAAAACTGATTACCATTGACGAAATGAGTAAACTGATTTCCCGGAAATGTACTGCAACCACCGGAGATGTTAAGCTGGTGCTGGAGGAATTTGCCGAAACATTGATCAATGAACTGAAAAACGGGAACTCGGTGAAGCTGGATAAAGTGGGTACCTTTTCTCTTTCGCTTACCTCAAACAAAGTTGTTAATCCCGATAAACTCCGTGTTACCGATGTTAAGGTAAATCGTTTGCTGCTTCGGCCTGCACCGTCATTCATGACGAAGATGAAAGATGCTACCTTTGAACGGAAAGGATAAATATAAGAGTAATAGATTAGTGCAGTTTCCACATAGATCAAAATTAAGCAATGAAAAGTGTATATTTAATCCGAACATTGTTTCTATTTGAAGCTAATAGTAAATTATGAGATTTTTCAGTACAATATTAGGGCAAAAATGTATCTTTGAACTAAAAAAAATATGAATATAGGGGAAGTAATTAATGGCTATACGATTCTAGAGCATTTTGTTCCAGGTGGTATGGGATTTGTTTCTAAGGTAAGAAAGAATGGTGAGAACTATGCGCTAAAAACATGTATATGTAGTGATGAAGTATCTATTAAACGATTTAATCGTGAAATTCGTTTAATGGAGGCTATACAGCACGAGAATGTTATAACAGTTCTTGATAAAATTGAAATAGGTGGAGTACCTTGTTTTGTAATGCCATTATGTGATATGTCTTTAGATGAAGCGATAAAGGCGGGTATAACCGATGATAAGAAATTCGAGTATGCGAAGCAGTTATGCTTAGGGGTGAAAGCAATTCATGATGCAGGAGAAGTTCATCGAGATATTAAACCTAATAATGCACTAATTTTGGGGGACAAAGTAAAGGTGTCTGATTTAGGACTAGGAAAATTTGTTGATCGCGATTCTCCTATTTTAACTCCAACTAATACTCTGGTGGGATCTTATGGATATATTCCTCCTGAAATTTATATTAATGGAAAAGGAAGGGATGCAGACTCTAGAAGTGATATTTATTCTATTGGTTGTTTACTCTATTTTATGTTTTCGGACGGTTATTCTCCTCTCCATATAGATTCATCGAAAGTAAAAGCTGATGTTTTTGCTATTATAGCTAAATGTATGAAGATTGCTCCATCTGATAGATATCAAAATGTTTCAGATATTATTCGGGATTTGAATATATGCGAGCAATCAAGAAAAACTCCAATAACAATTAAAGAAGCCATTTCTCATTATAGAAAAGGTATTAATGATAGACAGTTTTTTGATCAGTTGTATATTCATTTATTAACCTTGCAAAATGACTTTAAAGGCTTAATAAATGACCTCCAAACTATAGGAGTAGAACTTTTTAAAGAGCTTGTAAAATATGAAAAAGAGAATGTGAGTAATCTTATTAATTTGTTACTTAATGCATATAATAATGGTGACTGTTGGATTCAATTTAGTGATGTAGAAGTATTAGTAGGAAGAGCACGAGTACTGTTTAATGCAACAAGTCTTTTGCAAGAAAAGGAAAGACTTTTAGAATTTTCAATAAAGATATCAAATGAATATACTCGTTATTCTGCTATGGAAATAGTGGGGCGTATGCTTAATGATTTGTCAGAAGAGGAAATGAAAATGATGGCCGTTTTTTTTCAAAATAACAAAGACGAAATAAATGTAATGAAAGAAGCTTTTAAAACCTCTATACCAAGTGTAATCTTAGCTTTTTTAAGATGAAAATGAATTTATTCAAAGAATGCCCCGCTATCTTAATCAAGATAGCGGGGCATTGCCTTTATAGTGTGATAGTTAAATCTCGCGGAACCCGATAATCTCTCTAACTTCCTTCAATGTTTTAGCTGCACTTTCCTGCGCTTTTTCGGCACCTTGTTTAGCAACCTTGGCAAGATATTCTGTGTTTGCAGAATATTCCACAATCTTTTCGCGGATAGGGTCAGTGTAGGCTATAATATCAGCAGCCAATTGCTTCTTCAAATCTCCGTAGCGGATAGAACAATCGTTGTACTTCTCATTGAAATAATCGTAAGTATCTTTAGTTGACACAATATCAAGGAAAGTAAATAAGTTCTGAATAACCTCAGGCTTTTCACTGTTAGGCACTGTTGGACCTGCATCAGTTACTGCCTTCATCACCTTTTTGCTGATAGTCTTGGCATCGTCCATCAGGTAAATGCAATTACCTTCAGATTTTCCCATCTTACCGGAACCATCCAATCCCGGAACCTTGATAGCTTTATCTGCTAAAGAGAATGAAGCCGGTTCTGGGAATAAGTCAGTGCCATATATTGTGTTGAAGCGGCGGGCAAACTTACGCGCCATCTCCATGTTTTGTTCCTGATCTTTTCCCACAGGTACTTTTGCAGCCTTATGAATAAGAATATCTGCAGCCATAAGAGTAGGGTAAGTCAGCAATCCTGCATTTACATTATCCGGTTGCTTACGTGCCTTTTCCTTAAAAGAAGTGGTACGTTCCAGCTCACCAAGATAAGCATTCATGTTAAGGTACAGATAAAGTTCCAATACCTCTTTCACGTCACTTTGTACATAAATGGTAGCTTTCTCAGGATCAATACCGCAAGCCAGATATTCAGCAAGAATAGTGCGTGCGCTCTGAACTATATCGTTTGGTTTTGGGTGAGTAGTAAGGGAATGCCAATCGGCAATAAAGAAATAACAATTATATTCATTCTGCATTTGCAGAAAACTCTTCACTGCTCCAAAGTAGTTGCCCAGATGCAGATTACCTGTAGGGCGAATTCCACTAACAACTGTTTCCATAATTCTATTTTTTTCTAAATAATTTCCGCAAAGATACGAAATAATCACAAAAAACAGTCACAGTTAATTTATTCTCTTTCTTCTTTTATTCGCAGTAAATCAGGTAAAAACAAATCTCAGTACCGCAATTTTCGTGCAAACTTTTGTTAATTCAGTGAGGAATGCCCCCAAAAGTGATGGATCAGTGAGGGATGGAATTCCATCCCTCACTGGATAGTACGTTTATTATCAGTGATATATTAGTAAAAGTGAGGGAGTGATGGTGGATTTTACTTTATTGTGTTTCGTTTGTGAAAGTTAAAGCCATTTTGATGATCAATTGAGGATAATTATAAATGTATACCATTTACTTCTTAATCTGCTTCCATAATTCTTCAATTCCCCTCTCCAGCACATTATCTCTTCCTTTTAGATATGCATTGTAGCTTCTTTTGACTTCAATGTCGGGTAAAATACCTGTCTTATTTGGTTGAGTACCATCCGGATTCACATATTTCTTAGCACAAATCATTGCTTCAAAATCGCCCGGTAATGTGGTGAATATTGGTTCCCCCATGCACCCAACGCTTGGTTCTCCTACAACAACTGCTCGCCCGGTCTCTTTCATTAGTGTCAAAAAGTCTTCTGAAGAAGAACCAACATACTGCCCCGAAATTATAATCAGCGGTTGATGTAGTTTTAAAGAATCATTTAATTTGTTTATATATGGTTGATGTATTATCTCTTCCATAGCTTTGTCTAAATAATAATCCTTGAACCGAGGATCATATTCTCCCCAAATTTTATAACTGGTGATATATTTCCTGCAAAACCATTTACCCTGGTCTTGAATTTGTGATTTAGAAATTAAATGGTTTACAATATTCTCCCATGCCTGGTCTGTACCTCCTCTATTTCCACGAAGATCAATAATCAAGCCTTTGCAATTACTTAATTGTCTTATGTTGCGGTTAAAAACAGAATTTATAGTATCAAGATATTGTCCGGCAAAAGACGTTAGTTGTATATACCCAATATTCCCATGAATGATTTTTATATTTATGGGTGGCACAATAGTAGTATCAGCCATAATCTCTTTAAGTCCATTAGAGTTGTAGTTCCGAATCATTTCTACTTCTTTCTCTTTCCCCTTTGGAGTTATAACTGTTATTTTTACTTTGGAATGTGGTTTCCCATAAAACATTTCACTCACTGACTTATCAAACTTCCAATGTGGAGTAGCTGCAGAAATGTATTGGTATACAGAATCTCTAATATACTCTAACACCGGAATTTGATTTATCTTAATAATTTCGCTGCCTAGCGGAACTTTATCAACCATGCTTTTAGCAATGTTGCTTATCAGAATCTTTTTATCAAAATTTATAGTTTTCAAAGGCGGAACATCGTCCGGGCGGTGAGAAGTATAAATGCGCGTATGTGCTTCGTTGAAATGTGCCATGAATGAAGATAACACACGAAAATATTCGTAGTTGCTTTTTGCCTGTTCTACTTTCGGCAGGTAAGTCATGTATAAACTATCTATATTTACTTGCTGCAGGGTTTCGGGAAAAGCAAAGCTGTAGTGCATCTCTTTCCAGATAGCCGATAGAGAATAAATCCTTTCCTCATGGCTTGGCATCTTTTCTTGTGCCGGAAGCTTATTAACCAGTGTTGTACTAATAAGCATAAATATGAAAATAGTTTTTTTCATCGCATTTATAGTCTTAAATTTATTTTTGAAAAATAAAGTGCTGATAATGATATGTAAATGGTTGCAAATATAATATTCTTTTTGATAAAGAATTGAAACTTTGTTTATTTTTATTGCTAATAAACTTGTGATGAATAGCATGCCTTAAAGACAGCATAATGACAAACTTTAAAAAAATGAATATCAGGAATGTTTTATTTGCAGAACCACTTTATATTATTTTTTATAAATTGCAGATGTTTATCAATAACACAGACCTAAGAAATTTATTAAATAGATAGAATGCAAATAATAATATCACCAGCCAAAACGATAAATACAAAAAGCTCAAAGAAAGCTCTTGCTAAATCAATCCCGCAGTTTGCCAATGAAGCAAAAGAGATTGCGCTCCATATGGCTCAATACTCTGTTGAGGAATTGGAAGGATTGCTAAAGATTAGTCCGAAGCTGGCTCTGGAAACTTTTAAGCGGTTTGAAGCGTTTCATTCTGATGAGGCTCCTTCCCTTCAGGCTTTGCTGGCATATACGGGAATGGTGTATAAGCATATTGCTCCGGCGGATTTCTCTAATGAAGATTTTCTTTATGCACACGAACATTTACGGATAGCTTCTCCTTTTTATGGAGTGGTGCGTCCGCTCGATATGATAAAGGCTTACCGGATGGAGTATGATGTGAAGCTTCCTGAACTGGGAGGAATAACAATGGCCGATTACTGGAAACCGAGACTTACTCAATCTTTTATTAAAGATGTGAAGAAGAGTGGGGGAGTACTGATTAATTTGGCAAGCATGGATATTCAGCCTTCGCTTGATTGGAAACTTGTTGAAAAGGAAGTTCGGGTAATTACTCCCGAATTTAAAATGTGGAAAAAGGGAAAACTGGATACGGTAACTATTTATGCAAAGATGGCACGAGGAGAGATGACCCGGTTTATTCTGAAGAACCGTATTGAGAAACCCGAGGAATTGATGGCTTTCACATGGGAAGACTTTGCGTTTGCTCCGGAATATTCGACGGATAATCGAATGGTGTTTATATGCTGATTGAATACTCTTTAAATACTATATAATAAAATGATGAGTGAAAAAGAAAAGATGAGGAACGGACAACTTGCCAAAGTTACTGATTCTGAAATACTTTCAGACCTTACAAGGGCGAAGGCTTTGATTGCTAAAATAAATGCAATGTATCTGGGTTTACCTGATTTACGGGCTACTTTAGAAGAATTACTTCCCAATATTCATGCTACGGCTAAAGTCAATCCTCCCTTCTTTTGTGATTATGGGTATAATATTGAGTTGGGCGAGCATGTTTTTATCAACTTTAATTGTGTGATACTGGATGGAGCTCCGGTTAAAATTGGTCATCATACCTTGCTTGGCCCTTCGGTCCAGATTTATACTCCGCAGCATCCGATGGATTATCTAGAACGGCGGGAATCATTTGAGAGCGCTTATCCTGTAACCATAGGTGATGATTGCTGGATTGGTGGTGGTGCCATTATTTGCCCCGGTGTTACAATTGGTAATCGTTGCATTATTGGGGCGGGGAGCGTGGTTACTAAAGATGTGCCCGATGATTCGCTGGCTGTAGGCAATCCGGCTGTGATAAAAAGAAAACTTACTTAGTTAAGCCTTTAAAAATAGAGTGAGGAAGGAACGTTATCACAACGGTCCTTCCTCTGTTAAAGTAAGTTTAATTTATGAAATTAAACTAGAGAATCTATTTTTTACTACTCATTACTCCTGTGTCTTTATCTTCATTATTTAAACGCTTCTGGGCTGACTCATATTTGCGACCGAAGTTGAAGCTATAAGATACTTTTAAAGAAAGCAATCTGGACGACTCCTTTATATATACCCAATTCTTTGAAGGAGCGTAAGCATTCCTGTTTTCACTGCCTGCTTTCCAGTTATCAACAAACGGATTAATCATCATAGCTCCCACGCTTAGTTGTTTGTGCTTGTACATTACCCCGAACAGGTGATAGTTCTCGCCAATCTCCAAAGTTTCTCCGTAGAAGTTGTTTTTGTGACCCTGTATCTGGAAGAAGGCCGACCATTGTTTGTAGTAGGCACTTGCCTCGCCACGGTAATACCAGTTAGAATATGTATGATGGTAATTGTTGCCTTTACTGTCGAAATAGCTAAATCCGGTTACGGCCTTTACAATGAAATGATCTTTGAAAGGATTGACTGAAAGTTCTGCTTCTGAATTTAACTTCTGCCAGCTTTGTTGGTTGTCATTGGTGCGGATAAACTTGTTGTTCTCCACTCTTGTTTCTTCCATGATTGGCTTGTTGTGGTACCAATGCCCCAGGAATAAGCTCCCGCTGAAGATTCCTTTTCTTATATCATAGTTCAAAGAGTTGGTATATGTCATCACCGGTTTCAGGTTGCTGTTGCCTCTTCTTATCTGCAAAGAGTCTATTGACTGCTCTACATTGCTTAAATCAGATAAAGAAGGAGCCGAACTGTAAATGTTTCCACGATAGCGAAGGAAAGAGTTGTCATTGAAATTATACTTTAAACTGGCTGTTGGCCGGAATGTGTAATTCTGATATCCTACGCCTCCCTGGCTAAACCATGAACGTGAACCACCAATACCCAAAGAATAGTTGAACTTCTTTATCTTCCCTTGAAACTCTGTATATGCATAGGTCTCTGATTGTTTCATTTCGGTTTTAGAAAGAGAGCTTCCTGTGTATTCATTGTTGGTGAAGCTCTGGGTGTGCTTTATCCCTGTGCTAAGACGTCCTGCTTTAAATCCTTTCTCGTATATACCTTCACTGATAACTGAATATTTGTTTCCATTAACTATGGTTGTCAGATCAGTCAGTGTTTCTGTTCCCAGCATCTCCTTGTAATATCTCTCTGAATTTGAATCAATATAAGTACCAACAACATTAAGAATCAAAGATTGCTGGTTCTTTAAGTTTCGTTGGAAATAAAGGTCAAGAGACGGAATGTGTTCCCAGGAAGAAGAGCGATCTGTCATGTTAACGCCTTTCGATGGATTATTTGTGGGATACAGATAACTCTTGAAGTTCATTTTTGGATCGTCATTGATATTCCCTCTGAGGGTAGCGTTGAAGAACCATTTGTCTGCTTCCTGATAGTTATAGTTCATCTGCATATAATGCCAGTCTTTTGCCCACTTGTCGGGTGTACCATCCTCTAACCGGGTAAGACTTTTACCATCTGCGAAATTAAATGTTTCTGAATTTTCACGCCACATGTGATCCATTGCTCTGTAACCGCCGTAGTAGAATACTCCAAACTCGGATTTTTTGTAATTGAACTTAGCCGTAAGGTTGTTGTCTCCGAATGGTACGTGTGGAGAGTCGGTTAAGTCGAATGCTATAAAACCACCGCTGTCTCGTCTGCGGGTAATATAATCAATTACAGCTTCGGCTCCTCCGTAACGGAGTCCCGGATCTTCGTGGTGTTCAATACGGAGAATATCTTCCGGACGTAAGGACATCACCTCCTGAACGCTTGACTTAACACCGTTGATCCTTAATTGAACTTCTCCACCGCCGGATGCTGAGATGGTATTTCTCAAAACATCTACCTGAATTCGTTTTAAATTCAGTTGTTGCAAAAGATTGAACCCATTGGTTGAGGCCTTCATTTGTCTGGAAGATGGCAGTAATATTTTGCGATCGGCTTCATTGATTACATTGGCAGCGGTAACAACCACTTCATTGAGTGCCACAGCAGCCGAGTCGATTTCTATATTCCCCAGGTCGATGTCTTTTGCAAAATCATGGATTGTTAGGTTCTTTGTCTGATATCCTAAGCTGGAAACCTGTAGGTTATATATACCTTTCTGCAGGTTCTCCATACTAAACTTACCTCTGGCGTCGGTCATTCCACCTGTAACAAAGGTTGAATCTGTTTTTCGGAGAACTACGTTTGCGAATTCTACGGGTTGTTGTGTAGCCGACATAATTCGTCCTTTTATTTGCAAATCCTGGGCTGAGACTGTTTGCCAGGCAATTATTGCAATCAATATACTATATACTTTTTTCATATCAATTAAATCGTTCCATTGTTAATAGAATATTTATGTCTTTGTAAGCGCTACATGACTTTAGACGCAATGGCGTGGCGAAAAGTTGCAGTGACTTTCTGTTTTTTTTATAAAAACATTTTTATTTACTTTTTTTATGAAATAAAATAGTTCGTAAGTATTACTGATTGACAGCCTGAATATGAATGAATAAAATGCATTTTTTTTATCTATAGTCCCCGTTAATTAAGAGAATCTCAAAGAAATAAAAATGGAAGTTGCCCGAAATAAGCAAATACTGCATTGAAGAAGTTAGAATGTGCCGAAAAAAATAGTTGCTCTTTTGTGCTGATAAACAGTGCTTTTGTGCTTTTACTCTAAAATAGTTTAAAAAATAAATGCAGAAAGTTTTGCAGATTCCAGAGAAAGCTATATCTTTGCATCGCTTTTGAAACGAAAGTGTCTCGGGCGTTTAGCTCAGCTGGTTCAGAGCATCTGCCTTACAAGCAGAGGGTCGGCGGTTCGAATCCGTCAACGCCCACTTCAAAATCCAGAGACTTTCGTTGATAAATCCCGGGCGTTTAGCTCAGCTGGTTCAGAGCATCTGCCTTACAAGCAGAGGGTCGGCGGTTCGAATCCGTCAACGCCCACCGAAGATAATAAGTCTTGCAAGTTTTTCTTGTGAGACTTTTTTTTTGTTTCTTTACCTCTTTAAAACAACTTTTTCCTATTTGTGTATCTCTCTATTCAAATAAAAGCACTAATTTTGCAACCTGATAATTATCATTACACTATGAAACTTGATTTACTTACGGCTATCTCACCAATTGATGGTCGCTACAGAGGCAAAGCTGAGGCTTTAGCTGCTTACTTTTCTGAATTTGCATTGATTAAATATCGTGTGCAGGTTGAGGTGGAGTATTTTATAACCTTGTGTGAACTGCCTTTGCCACAGCTCAAAGGAGTAAATGAGGATATTTTTGAATCCTTGAGGAATATTTATCGTAATTTTTCGGAAGCCGATGCACAACGCATTAAGGACATAGAAAGTGTGACAAATCATGATGTGAAAGCTGTGGAGTACTTTTTAAAAGAGGAATTCGACAAGCTGGGTGGTCTGGAAGAGTATAAGGAGTTTATACATTTTGGCCTTACTTCGCAAGATATTAATAATACCTCTATTCCATTGTCTGTTAAGGAAGCATTAAGTAATGTTTATTACCCTTTGATTGAGGAGCTTATTGCGCAGCTGAAACAGTATGCATCTGATTGGGCTGAGGTGTCAATGCTTGCAAAGACTCATGGACAACCTGCATCGCCAACCCGCTTAGGAAAAGAAATTATGGTATTTGCTTACCGTCTGGAACGTCAGTTGGCTACACTTAAGGCTTGCCCGGTAACTGCAAAATTTGGTGGTGCTACAGGTAATTACAATGCGCATCATGTAGCTTATCCTTCTTATGACTGGAAGGCTTTTGGCAATCGTTTCGTTTCTGAAAAACTGGGACTGGAGCGTGAAGAATATACAACTCAGATTTCAAATTATGATAATCTTTCTGCTATCTTTGATGCTATGAAACGTATCAATGTTATCATGATTGATATGAATCGCGATTTCTGGTTATATATTTCTATGGAATATTTCAAGCAGAAGATTAAAGCAGGTGAAGTGGGATCGAGCGCAATGCCGCATAAAGTAAATCCGATTGACTTTGAAAATGCAGAAGGAAATCTTGGAATGGCAAATTCTATTCTTAATCATTTAGCTGAAAAGCTGCCGGTTTCACGTTTGCAACGCGACTTAACGGATTCTACAGTGCTTCGTAATATGGGTGTTCCATTCGGGCATGTATTAATCGCTATTCAGAGTTCTTTGAAAGGACTACGTAAATTGATATTAAACGAAACTGCTATTTATAATGATTTGGATAATTGCTGGAGTGTAGTTGCTGAGGCTATTCAGACAATTTTGCGTCGTGAAGCTTATCCTAATCCATATGAAGCACTAAAAGCATTGACAAGAACAAATCAGGCTATCACGGAATCTTCAATCAAGAACTTTATTGAAGAGTTAAATGTTAGTGAAGATATAAAGAAAGAACTAAGAGGTATAACTCCACATAGTTATACTGGAATTTAATTGTAAAATAGTATATAGAGATAGGCCGCGAGGCCAAGTTTTAATTTTATTCGAATAAAGTAATGAGTACAGACAACGAAAATTGGCGAGATTCTAACAACGAGAGTAGAGGCGCCAGCCGTGATGGTAATAAGTCTTTTAACAGAGGAGGATTTGGCCGTCGAGATGACAGTAAACCTTCTTTTAATAGAGATGGTAAGTTTAACCGTGAAGGACGTTTTAGTCGTGAAGGTGGTGATCGCCCCTCACGCCCTTCTTTTAACAGAGAAGGCAATGATCGCCCAAGTTTTAATCGTCCTTCTCGTCCATATAACAGAGAAGAAGGTGATCGTCCTAGCTTCAATCGTGAAGGTGGCGACAGACCACGTCCTTCCTTCAACCGTGAAGGCGGAGATCGTCCTCGTCCTTCCTTTAATAGAGAAGGTGGTGACAGACCACGTTTCAATCGTGAAGGTGGTGATCGTCCCCGTCCATCATTTAACCGCGAAGGTGGTGACAGGCCACGTCCTTCTTTTAACCGTGAAGGTGGTGATAGACCACGTCCTTCATTCAACCGTGAAGGCGGAGATCGTCCACGCCCATCTTTCAACCGTGAAGGTGGCGACAGACCACGTCCATCATTTAATCGTGAAGGCGGAGATCGTCCCCGTCCATCATTTAATCGCGAAGGAGGTGACAGACCTTCTCGTCCGTCATTTAATCGTGAGGACAAACCTTGGAGAAAGAATGAAAATCAGGAAGGCGAAAGCGGGGATCGTCCAAGATTCCGCCGTCCGAATAGCAATTACGGAGGTCCTTCTATTCCTAGAGACGGAGAACGTCGTCCTAGATTCTCATCGAATGATAGCAGATCTCAGGGATTTGCACGTCCGGTTCGTAGAAGAACTGATGATTATGATCCAAATGCTAAGTATAGCGAAAAGAAAAGAATTGAGTATAAAGAACAATTTGCAGATCCTAATGAACCGATCCGTTTAAATAAATATCTTGCAAACGCAGGTGTTTGTTCTCGTCGTGAGGCTGATGAATTTATTGCAGCTGGAGTTGTTTCAGTAAATGGTGAAATGGTTACTGAACTTGGAACAAAGGTAAAACGCAGCGATGTTATTAAATTCCATGAAGAAACGGTGAGCATTGAAAGTAAGGTTTATGTTCTGTTGAACAAACCAAAAGATTGCGTAACAACTTCTGATGATCCTCAGGCGCGTCTTACAGTAATGGATTTAGTTAAAGGAGCGTGTACAGAACGAATTTATCCGGTAGGACGTCTGGACCGCAACACCACTGGCGTATTGCTGTTGACTAATGATGGTGATCTGGCTTCTAAGCTGACTCATCCTCAGTTCCTGAAAAAGAAAATTTATCATGTTTTTTTAGATAAGAATGTAACTAACCATGATATGGAACAAATAGCTTCTGGTGTACAACTGGAAGACGGCGAAATTCATGCAGATGCAATTAGTTATGCTACTGAAACGGATAAAGATCAGGTGGGTATTGAAATCCATTCTGGTAAAAACCGTATCGTTCGCCGTCTATTTGAATCGCTTGGATACAAAGTGATTAAGCTGGATCGCGTATTCTTTGCCGGACTGACAAAGAAGAGTCTTCGCCGAGGCGAATGGAGATACCTCACTGAACAAGAGGTGAACATGCTTCGAATGGGAGCTTTTGAATAATAGAATATAGGGGCATATGCAAATATGCCCCTACCTTATATAATAATGTGTATATAAAAGATTTTTATGGAAAAGATTTGTAGGACAAGAATTGTTGATGTTCTGAAGATGGATAGCTTTGGAACGATTGTGAACGTGAAGGGATGGGTCAGAACTCGCCGGGGCAGTAAACAAGTTAACTTTATCGCTTTGAATGACGGTTCTACCATTAATAATATTCAGATTGTAATTGATATTGAAAAGTTTGGTGAAGAATACCTGAAGCCAATTACCACCGGTGCTTGTATTAGCGTAAATGGAGAATTGACTGAATCGCTTGGACAAGGACAGAAAGCCGAGCTTCATGCCTGTGATATTGAAATATTAGGCACTGCTGATCCGGCTACTTATCCATTGCAGAAAAAAGGGCATTCCATGGAGTTTCTTCGTGAAATAGCACATCTTCGTCCGCGTACCAATACCTTTGGTGCGGTGTTCCGTATTCGCCATAATATGGCTATCGCTATACACAATTTTTTTCATGAACGTGGATTCTTCTATTTTCATACACCTATTATCACAGCCTCTGACTGTGAGGGAGCCGGACAAATGTTTCAGGTTACCACAATGAATCTTTATGATTTAAAGAAGAATGAAGATGGTTCTATTAATTATGATAATGATTTCTTCGGAAAGCAAGCTAGCTTGACTGTTTCCGGTCAGCTGGAAGGTGAACTTGCAGCAATGTCAATGGGCTCCATATACACTTTTGGCCCTACATTCCGTGCTGAAAACTCCAATACCCCTCGTCACCTGGCAGAGTTCTGGATGATTGAACCGGAGGTTGCCTTCAATGAGATTGAAGAAAATATGCAGTTGGCTGAAGATTTCATTAAGTACTGTGTAAAATGGGCTTTGGATAATTGCCAGGATGATATTCAGTTCCTGAACAATATGTTTGATAAAGAGCTGATTGCTCGCCTGCAATCTGTACTTGATAATGAATTCGTTCGTCTTCCTTATACAGAAGGTGTGAAGATTCTTGAAGATGCTGTGGCAAAAGGGCATAAATTTGAATTCCCGGTATATTGGGGAGCTGATCTTGCTTCGGAACATGAACGTTACTTGGTGGAAGATCATTTTAAACGTCCTGTTATTCTTACCGATTATCCGAAGGAAATCAAATCTTTCTATATGAAGCAGAATGAAGATGGAAAAACGGTCCGGGCAATGGACGTTTTATTCCCGAAGATTGGAGAAATTATTGGTGGTTCTCAGCGTGAAGAGGATTATGAAAAGCTTGCTAAGAGAGCTGAAGAAATGGGCGTGCCAACCAAGGATATCTGGTGGTATCTTGATACCCGTCGTTTCGGTACTGCTCCTCATTCCGGTTTTGGGCTAGGCTTTGAACGCTTATTGCTCTTCGTTACCGGTATGACAAATATCCGTGATGTGATTCCTTTCCCTAGGACACCTCGTAACGCGGATTTTTAATTAAACTTTTTTTGTTTTTTGTTTATAGAGGATGGCATGACTCGTGGTTGCGCCATCCTTTCCTTTTATATCCGAAGGACAATTCCGAAAGCTTTAAATTAGGGCTGCATGTCCCGGTTTGCTGAACCGTATGTATTCTTTAGCTTTGTTTGTACGGATTATTATTAGAATTTTTGAGGAATAAATGCATTTTTCCAGGGATTAATGTATGAGAAAACCACTTCTGAATTATTATAGAGTCAGTTTGCTTTGTCGAAAATGGGTTAAACTGTACCAAAAGAAACTAAGAGCCAGAACAACTGGGAAGAACCGTTTGTTTCTTTCTGTAAGGTGGTGAAAAAGAAAAAAAAAGAGAATTTGTTTGCCAATTCAAAGAAAAGCAGTACTTTTGCAAGCCGATTATTATCTAAAAGGATAAAAGATTAATTCATAGCTAATTAAGGTTCCTTTGTCCGGGGAGCTTATAATCAGTATGGATATTTATGTTTATTAGTAGTTAACAATTTAAAAACAATTAAGCAGTGGATACTTTAAGTTATAAGACCATTTCTGCAAACAAAGCAACCGCAACAAAAGAATGGGTCGTAGTTGATGCGACAGACCAGGTGTTGGGGCGCTTAGGTGCAAAAGTTGCCAAGCTGTTGAGAGGAAAGTACAAACCAAACTTTACTCCTCATGTAGACTGTGGTGACAACGTAATTATTATCAATGCCGACAAGGTAAAGTTGACAGGTAACAAATGGAATGACAGAATCTATTTGTCATATACAGGTTATCCTGGAGGTCAAAGAGCTATTACTCCAGCTCGTTTGCAAGCAAGACCTAACGGTGACGACAAGTTATTGAGAAAAGTAGTAAAGGGTATGCTTCCTAAAAACAAATTAGGTGCACAGTTATTAGGTAACATGTATGTTTACGCAGGAAGCGAACACAAACAGGCTGCTCAGAACCCTAAGTCAATTGATATAAACTTACTTAAATAATAAATAATGGAAGTAGTAAATGCATTAGGCAGACGTAAGCGCGCTATTGCTCGCGTATTCGTAAGCGAAGGTACAGGAAAGATTACTATTAACAAGAGAGACCTTGCAACGTACTTTCCATCAACTATTCTTCAATATGTTGTAAAACAACCATTGAACAAATTAGGTGCTGCTGAGAAGTATGACATCAAAGTTAATTTGGTTGGTGGCGGTTTCACAGGACAATCACAGGCTTTGCGCTTAGCAATCTCTCGTGCTCTTGTGAAAATCAACGCTGAAGATAAAAAAGCTCTTCGTTCTGAAGGCTTCATGACACGTGATCCACGTTCTGTTGAACGTAAGAAACCGGGTCAACCAAAAGCTCGTAGAAGATTCCAGTTCAGTAAACGTTAATACTTGCTGGAGAAATCTCTGGAGTAAGCTACGTTTAGTATCTAAACTATCGGGACTCTTAAGTAGGCTACCCGAAAGTTGGTTATAAAACAAAAAAGAAAGTAAACGATTAAAAAATTAAAAAATGTCAAGAACTAATTTTGATAATTTATTGGAGGCCGGTTGCCACTTCGGACACTTAAGAAGAAAGTGGAACCCAGCAATGGCTCCTTATATTTTCATGGAACGCAATGGTATCCACATCATTGACCTTCACAAAACAGTTGCAAAAGTAGAAGAAGCTGCTGAAGCTTTAAAACAAATTGCAAAATCAGGCAAAAAAGTCCTTTTTGTTGCTACTAAAAAACAAGCAAAACAAGTTGTTGCTGACAAAGCAGCTTCTGTAAATATGCCTTATGTAATCGAGCGCTGGCCAGGTGGTATGTTGACTAACTTCCCAACTATCCGTAAGGCTGTTAAGAAGATGACTACTATCGATAAGTTGACTAACGATGGTACTTATTCAAATCTTTCTAAAAGAGAAGTTCTTCAAATTTCTCGTCAACGCGCTAAGTTGGAAAAGAACTTAGGTTCTATTGCTGACTTAACTCGTCTTCCTTCTGCTTTGTTCGTTATTGACGTAATGAAAGAAAACATTGCAGTTCGTGAAGCTAACCGTTTAGGTATTCCAGTATTTGCTATTGTTGATACAAACTCTGATCCTTCAAACATTGATTTCGTTATCCCTGCAAATGATGATGCTACAAAATCTATCGAAGTGATTCTAGAAGCTTGTTGTACAGCTATGAGCGAAGGTCTGGAAGAAAGAAAAGCTGAAAAAATTGATATGGAAGCAGCTGGAGAAGCTCCTGCAAGCAAGGGAAAGAGAAAACCTGCTAAAGCAAGACTTGATAAGAATGACGAGGAAGCAATCAATGCTGCTAAAGCTGCTGCTTTCTTGAAAGAAGATGAAGAAGCTTAATTACTATATCAATAAATTAATATAAAGACTATGGCTGTAACAATGGCAGATATTACCCACTTGCGTAAAATGACAGGTGCCGGTATGATGGATTGCAAGAATGCTTTGGCTGAAGCTGATAGCGATTTCGACAAAGCAGTAGAAATAATTCGTAAAAAAGGGCAAGCAGTAGCTGCAAAACGTTCTGATCGTGAAGCTTCAGAAGGTTGTGTTATTGCTAAGGCTGCAGGCGAATTTGCTGCAGTTATCGCATTGAAATGTGAAACTGACTTCGTTGCTAAGAATGCTGATTTCGTTGCTTTGACTAACGAAATTCTTGATCTTGCTATCGCGAATAAATGTGCTACTATAGAAGAAGTAAAAGCTCTTTCTATGGGAAAAGAAACTGTAGCTGAAGCTATTACTGCTAAAATTGGTATCACTGGCGAGAAGATGGAACTTGATGGATATGGAGTCGTAGAAGGAGCTTCTACTGCAATTTATATCCACCCGGGAAATCGTTTGGCTACTGCTGTTTCTTTCAATATTGCTGGTGTTGATGCACAGGTTTCTCACGAAGTTGCTATGCAGGTTGCTGCAATGAACCCTATCGCTGTAAACGAAGAAGGTGTTCCTGCTGATGTATTAGCACGTGAAAAAGAAATCGCTGCAGACAAAGCTCGCGAAGAAGGCAAACCAGAAAACTTGATAGAACGTATCGCTGCAGGTCGTATCGCTAAGTTCTACAAAGAAGTTTGCTTGTTGGAACAAGAATATGTGAAAGATCCTAAGATTAGTGTTGCTCAGTTCCTGAAGAATACTAATAAAAACTTGACTATTGTAAACTTCAAACGTTTTACTTTGAACGCTGACTAATAGAAGTCTTTCATAAGATACTTAAGGCGGCTAAACAGATTCAAAAACTGTTTAGCCGCCTTTCTTTTTGCAAGCCTTTTTTAGATAAATGGGTTATCCTACAGGCTTTGTTTTAATGTATCCTTCCTTTTTCAGAAGTTCCACAATCTTGAGCTTGAAATCTCCCTGAATAATAATTTCACGGTCTTTGGCTGCTCCACCAACGCCACACTTTGTTTTCAAGAGTTTTCCCAGATCTTTCAGATCTTCTTCAGTTCCTACAAATCCGGTAATCAGTGTCACAATCTTACCTCCCCTGTTTTTTTTATCAATGGTAACACGGAGAGACTGCTTAGCAGGTTCCAATGTTATTTTTTCTTCATCGTTCTCTATATTGTAACTGAAATCAGGGTTGGTTGAATACACCACATTCAATCTCTCTTTCCAATCATTTTTCTTCATAATTTTGATGTTTTGTTTTCAAATGTAGCAAACTTATGGATATGTACAAAATAATCTTTTTCTTTATTACTCGATTGTTTTCAAAAAATAGTGTATTTTTGCATATGCCAAATAATAGATGAAGTACAATGAGCGATAATGAGCAAAAAGTAATTAAAGTACCGGAACCTTCTTTGCGCAGACTTCCCTGGTATTTATCAAATGTGAAGCTGCTGAAGAATAAGGGTGAACAATATGTTTCTTCTACGCAGATTTCTAAGGAGATAAATATTGATGCATCGCAGATTGCAAAAGACTTGTCTTATGTGAATATATCAGGACGTACACGTGTGGGCTATGACATTGATGAGCTGATTGCTGTACTTGAGGATTTTTTAGGCTTTACCAATATGCATAAAGCTTTCTTATTTGGTGTAGGTAGTCTGGGAGGTGCCCTTCTTCGTGACTCCGGATTGAAGCATTTTGGATTAGAGATTGTAGCTGCTTTTGATGTTAATCCTGAAATTATAGGAAAGAGCATTAATGGCATTCCTATCTTTCATCCTGATGAGTTCTTGCAGAAAATGGAAGAATACAAGGTGAATATCGGAGTATTGACCGTACCTATTGAGATAGCACAAGACATTACTAATAAAATGGTAGACGGAGGAATTAAGGCAGTATGGAATTTTACTCCATTCCGCATTCGTGTTCCTGAAAACATTGTTGTTCAGAATACCTCTTTATATGCACATTTGGCCGTAATGTTTAATCGTCTAAATTTTAATCAGATTAAGTAATGAAGATTATAGCCGTAGGAATGAACTACGCAGAGCACAATAAAGAGCTGAATTCCACGTTAGTATTATCAAAAGAGCCGGTTATCTTTATGAAACCAGATTCTGCTTTGCTTAAAGATGGCAAACCGTTCTTTATTCCCGACTTTTCCAATGAAGTTCATTATGAGACAGAGTTGGTTGTCAAGATATGCAGATTAGGAAAAAATATCTCTGAACGTTTTGCTCATCGTTATTATGAAGAAGCAACGGTAGGTATTGATTTTACAGCTAGAGACCTGCAACGTAACATCCGTGAAGCAGGAAATCCCTGGGAAATAAGCAAAGGCTTTGACGATTCTGCTGCGATTGGTAAGTTTGTCTCTTTAGATAAGTTTAAGGATATTCAGAATTTGAACTTTCACCTGGATATTGATGGGAATAAAGTTCAGCAAGGAAATACAGCAGATATGCTTTTTAAAGTGGATGAGATAATAGCTTATATTAGCCGTTTCTTTACACTGAAAATAGGTGATTTATTGTTTACTGGTACTCCTGTTGGGGTAGGCCCGGTTGCTGTTGGTCAACATTTGCAAGGTTATCTGGAAGAAGAGAAACTGCTCGATTTTTATATTCGATAAGTTATTAAGCTTTTTATAAAGCCTGGAGGGTATATGCGTAGCCGAAACTATCTTTTTTTTCTTCTCATTTCTTTCTTTACTTTGTCACTTTCAGCTCAGGACTTTATTTCGCTGAAATGGCAAACTCCTACTGTTGTGCATCCACTCTCTTTTGATGATGCCCTTTTTATCCCTGGAAGTTCATTACCCCGATACATTAAGAATTTTGATCTTGGTGAAGATTATGCAAGCTATACTTATAAGGTGAAAATTGAATATCCGGAATTTCAGAGTTTATCTAAAAAAGATATTGCTTTTATCAGTGAAACAAAAGAGACATTAGATGCTTATCCCAAGACTGATACCCGACTGGTTGTTTCTGCTGGAAAAGGAATTCTTGAGGCTTCTTTTCTTCCTCTTGTCTATAGTAACGGGGAGTACCAACGCATAAACTCTTTTAGGCTAACGCTTGAAAAAACGGCAGTTATGCAGAAACGAGCAAGCTCCAAACGGCATGCTTTTTCTTCAAACTCAGTTATGGCAACGGGTAAATGGGTAAAGATACGTGTTAGTGAGTCGGGGGTATATAAGATAACAAATGCGGAACTTACAAAAATGGGCTTTACTGATCCGACTAAAGTCCGCTTACACGGCTATGGTGGTTTACTGCTTCCAGAGAGCTTTTCACAATTAAAGAGTGATGATTTACCTGAGATTCCTTTATGGCGTGAGAAAGATTATGTCCTTTTTTATGCCAATGGCATGGTCCGTTGGGATGCAAATACCGGTGTTACCCGTTTTACGCATACCAATAATCATTATTCAAGCTATGGATATTACTTCCTGGCAGAAGGAGATCAGCAACCTTTAACATTTCCAGTGGAACAGTCAATAACTTCTGACAATGCTTCCTTGGTTACCAGTTTTGATGATTATGCTCTATATGAGAAAGATGCCTATAACTGGGCTTCCTCGGGAAGGGAACTCTATGATAGCTATGATTATAATTCTGGTAACTCGAAAAGCTATACTTTCTCATTACCAGGCATAACCAATGAAAAAGCCTATTGCTCGGTGGCTTTTGCCGCCATGTCTACCAGTAATACCAGTGTAGATGTTAAGATTAATGGTACCAGTTATGGACAACTCTCAATTCCTTCCTGTCCTGCAAATGATTATTATTGTAAAGCGCAGCCGGGCAGCGGAACATTTACCTGGGACGGAGATAAAAGCGAGTCGGCAACGGTAACCCTTACACATAACCGTGAGTCCGGTGTTTCAGGCCGGCTAAACTATATTCAGTTAAATTACAGACGAAAGCTGGCATTATATAATTCTTTCACTGCTTTCCGTGATTTATCTTCTGTAAGTAAGGTCTCTACTTATACGATATCCGGAGCAAATAGCAATATGAAAGTATGGGATGTTACCACTCCGGGTGATTATAAAACGATTGGGGGAACCCTCTCCGGCGGAAGTTATTCTTTCACTGTTGATAATCCCTCATTAAGAGAGTTTGTAGCGGTAGATGTAAACGGAACTTTCAAGAGTGTGGAGGTTGTTGGAGCAGTCGACAATCAGAATCTGCATTCGCTGGCGCAATGTGATATGGTGATTATAGTGCCATCCAATGGCGATTTCCTGACACAGGCAGAACGATTGGCGGATGCTCACCGAACAAAAGACGGGATGACAGTTCATGTGGTTACAGCTGATCAGGTTTACAATGAGTTTTCTTCAGGAACTCCCGACGTAACAGCTTACCGTTGGCTGATGAAGATGTTTTATGACCGTGCAGTTTCATCAGGTACGGGTGAATTGCCTCGCTATCTTCTGCTTTTTGGCGACTGTGCCTGGGATAACCGGATGATAACTTCTTCCTGGCAAGGATACACTCCCGATGATTTCCTTTTAGGTTATGAATCAAAAAATTCTACCTGGGAAACTTATTCTTATGTGACGGATGATTATATGGGAATGCTGGACGATGAAGAAGGCAGCAGTCTGGAATATGATGGAATGGATATTGGAGTGGGGAGATTTCCTGTTCGTACTGTAGCACAAGCTACTCAGATGGTTGATAAAACAATTGCCTATATGGAAAATAAGGAATTGGCTCCCTGGAAGAATTCAATCTGTTATGTTGCTGACGATGGAGACAATAATCTACATATGAGTCAGGCAGATGCGTTGGCAGAGAAAACCGAAACTAACTATCCTGAGTTTACAGTAAACCGTATTTTTGCAGATGCATATAAATGGGAAACGACAGCAACGGGACACACTTATAAACAGGCAACCAAACGACTGCTTGAACTTTTTAATGAGGGAATGCTGATGGTAAACTATACGGGGCACGGAGGTCCTAACGGATGGTCTGCCGAGAATATATTAGTATCTTCAGAAATTATTGCTTTAAATTCTTCGAAACTTCCGCTTTGGGTAACCGCTACCTGTGATTTTTGCCGATATGACGATGTTACGACTTCAGCGGGTGAACTGGCTTTCCTGAATAATAAAGGTGGGGCAATAGCGTTGTTTACGACTTCAAGAGTTGTTTATTCGCAGAATAATGCTAGTCTGAATCAGGTTTTCTGTAAATATGTATTCAGTAAACAAAATGGTCAACGGTTACGGCTGGGAGACATTATGCGTTTGTCTAAATGCGATGCCAATCTTAGCGGAGACCTCAATAAACTCAAATTTTCTTTGATTGGCGATCCGGCATTAATGCTGGCCTATCCGGATTATAAGGTTGTAGTTGATAAGTTTAACGGAAAAGACGCTTCAGCTTCAGATATTTCCATAAAGGCCGGAGGAAAAATACAGGTTGAAGGTCATGTGACGGATACCGACGGAAATACTCTCACAAATTTTAATGGGAAGGTTTATCCAACAGTTTTTGACAATAAGGAAACGGTTACCGCCTTAAATAATGATGGGACATCAACTTCCAGCTTTACATTTTCTCAAAGAGAGAAGAAATTATTCGCTGGCAGTGATTCCATTAAATCCGGCAGTTTCTCTTTTGCTTTCCCCGTACCCAAGGATATTAATTATTCAAATAAACAAGGTATGGTAAACTTCTACGCTGCTGAGTCAACAAACGGACGGGAAGCTCAGGGTGCTTACAGTAGTTTTATCATTGGAGGAACGGAAGCCGGCACGGAAGTAACAGACAGTGTTGGCCCTACGATAAAAAGCCTGTACCTGAATTCACCTGATTTTGTGTATGGAGGCAAAACAAATGAAACTCCTTATCTGGTGGCAGAACTGGAAGATAAAGACGGAATTAATACAGTTGGAAATGGCATAGGCCATGACATTGTGGCTATTATCGATAATTCTCCGAATTACAACTTTGTGCTGAATAACTATTATGAAGCTTACTTTGGAGATTATACCCAGGGAACTTTGAAATATAGTTTTGCAACCTTGCCTGAAGGAAAGCATACTTTGTTTTTCCGTGCATGGGATATAATGAACAATTCTTCCTCCAAGTCTTTGGAATTTGAAGTTGTTAAAGGATTAAATCCAAGCTTGTTTAGTGTGGATTGTACTAAGAGTCCGGCACGAGATAACACTACGTTCGTGATTTCTCACGATCGCCCGGAATCGACACTGGATGTTAAACTATCAGTGTATGATTTTGCCGGTCGTGTGTTGTGGACACATACAGAATCGGGTATGAGTGCGAATAATTATTATTATGTGGACTGGAATTTAACCAGCAACGGCGGTCAGCGCCTTGCCCCGGGAGTATATCTGTTCCGTGCATCCATCGCTTCGGGTGGAGGTGAAGAGAAAACCCAGGCCGGAAAAATAGTTATTCTTGCACAATAATTGACCCGATAGAAAGTTTTATATAAACAAAAAGTAGAAATAGTAAATATGAAGAATTCAAAAGTATATATACTTTTAGCTGCCCTGATTTTCGTAAGCATGAGCATACAGGCACAAGATACAAAGAATCAGTTTAATCCTGTAAACACAGGTGTAACTTCTCTTTCCATTGCCCCCGATTCAAGAGGTGGTGCGATGGGTGATGTTGGTGTAGCTACTGATCCGGATGTGAACTCTCAATTCTGGAATCCGGCGAAGTATCCGTTTACAATTAGTCGTGCGGGGGTATCTCTTTCTTATACTCCTTGGTTGCGTAAACTGGTGAACGATATAGATCTGGCTTATCTGGCAGGGTATTACCGTATTGGAGATTATTCGGCACTGAGTACTTCTTTAAGATACTTTTCTCTTGGTGAGGTAACGGTGGGGCAGGATGGAACCGGTAACGGCGGGTATTCCATTAACCCTTATGAAATGTCTTTTGATGTAGCTTATTCCCGCATGCTTTCCCAGAACCTCTCTGCAGCAGTTGCTTTGCGCTTTATTTATTCTGATCTGGCTTATAAGCAAGACGAAGATGTGACTCCCGGTTCTGCTTTTGCGGCAGATGTAGCAATGTATTATAATCGCTATCTTATTTTAGGACAGCGGGAGTGTAACTTTGCTTTGGGTATGAACATCTCGAATATTGGTAGCAAGATTTCCTATGATAGCGGTAATAACAGTGAGTTTATTCCAACGAATCTTCGTTTGGGTACATCTTTACTGATTCCTATGGATGAGTATAACACGTTTGCCATCAGTGCTGATGTCAATAAATTGCTGGTTCCTACACGCCCTATACAAGGTGCGAATGAAAGTGATACAGATTATGAGGATCGGTTGCAGAGAGATTACCGTGATGTATCTCCTATTGCCGGGATATTTAAATCTTTCAGTGATGCACCGGGCGGTTTTAAGGAAGAAATGCAGGAAGTACAGTGGTCTCTTGGTGCGGAATATACCTATCACCAGCAATTCTCTGTACGCGGCGGTTATCACTATGAGAATGAGTATAAAGGAAATCGAAAATATTTCTCCGTGGGCGCAGGTTTCAAAATGAATGTCTTTTCATTGGATGCTGCATACCTTATCTCAACAGCCCAAAGTAACCCGCTGGACCAGACTTTGCGCTTCTCTCTTTCTTTTGATTTAGATGGTATTAAAGATATCCTTGGAAGAAAATGAAAATAAGAGTAGGATTTGGTTTTGATGTTCATCAGCTTGTATCCGGGCGGGAATTGTGGATCGGTGGAATTAAGCTGGAGCATGAAAAGGGATTGCTGGGCCATTCGGATGCAGATGTGCTGCTTCATGCAGTTTGCGATGCATTATTAGGTGCTGCCAACATGCGGGACATCGGATTTCATTTTCCAGATAATGCCGGAGAATATAAGAATATTGATAGCAAGATACTTCTTGCACGAACCATGGAGCTGATTCGCTCTAAAGGATATGAGCTTGGAAATATTGATGCTACTGTTTGTGCCGAGCGTCCTAAGCTAAATCCTCACATCCCTGCTATGAAGAGCGCCATGGCTGCAACAATGAAAGTAGACGAAGACGATATCTCTATTAAAGCAACTACTACTGAAAAACTTGGCTTTACGGGTAGAGAAGAAGGTATCTCTGCTTATGCTACGGTATTACTCACCAAAGAATAAAATTTATTCCAGATAAATAAGAAAGTCTTTCGGCTTTCTTTATTGTTGTTCTGTACAGAAGATTGCATTCTTCTGTACAGAACAATTAATTCTTTTGTACAAAAGAAAACAATCTTTTGTACAAGGATTCTTTAATCATTCGCCATTCATTTTCAAATTATTTCCGGGAAACCTTTTCTTTTCCTCTTGTCAAATACTATATTTGCATGTATAACTGGAAAGAGAATAAAAACACACTTGAAAATGAAAAAGATAAGCTTAATAACATTCGCATTATTTCTTACAATAGCTGCTCAGGCAAAAGTATCGTATAAGTTTCGTATCAGTCTGACAGATAAAAAAAATACAGAATATTCACTGGATAAACCCCGGCAATTCCTCTCAGAAAAGGCACTCCTTCGCCGCGAGAAACAGAAACTTGCGGTAGATTCCACAGATCTTCCTGTTTGCAGTATGTATGTAAAGGCCATTCGTGCTACTGGGGCAAGAATCCTTGTAACAAGCAAATGGAACAATACAGTGACTGTTCGTTGTTCCGATTCACTGCTGGTGAAGAAATTTGCAAAACTACCGTTTGTCTCGGGTGCCGAACTTGTTTGGTCAGGCGAGGAACAAGATATTTCTTCTGATGCTGCACGCAAGGATACGGTGACTAATAAACTGGTAAAAACAGATAATTACTATGGAAAAGCTTTCCGCCAGATAGAAATTCATAACGGACAGAAGTTGCACGAGGCAGGATTCCGCGGACAAGGCATGACGATTGCCATCATTGACGGCGGATTTAAGAATGCCAATCAATTAACTGCCCTGAAGTCGTTGAAACTATTAGGAACACGCGACTTCGTGAAATCAAAATCCGACCTTTTTGAGGAGAATAATCATGGTATGATGGTACTTTCCTGCATGGCATCCAATATGCCACATTCTATTGTAGGTACAGCTCCGGAGGCTTCTTACTGGTTGCTTCGCTCGGAAGACATTGATTCTGAGAACCTGGTAGAGCAAGACTACTGGGCTGCTGCCATTGAGTTTGCCGATAGTGTGGGAGTGGATGTAGTAAATACCTCACTAGGCTACCGGGAGTTCGATGATTCATCAAAGAATTATACTTATCAGGACCTGAACGGACGGAGGGCGATGATCTCCCGTTCGGCTGGAATGGCTGCCGACAAAGGCATGGTTGTGGTGTGCAGTGCCGGAAATGAAGGCCGCGGTTCATGGAAAAAAATCACTCCTCCGGCGGATGCTTTCAATGTAATTACTGTTGCAGCAATCGATTCTACCCTAAAGCTTGCACCTTTTTCTTCCGTAGGTAACACTACTGATAACCGGGTTAAACCAGATGTTTCTGCTATCGGACAGAAATCGTTTGTGCTAAAAACAAGTGGGGAAGTGGGAACTGCAAACGGAACCTCTTTTTCCACACCAATCTTCTGTGGGTTGGTTGCTTGTTTGTGGCAGTCTTGTCCCGAGCTTACCGCTAAACAAGTAATAGAATTAGTGCGTAAATCATGCAATCATTCTGATTCTCCCGATAATATATATGGTTATGGAGTGCCTGATGTATACAAAGCTTATCTGAGCGTTCATCACGAAGTAGCAAATAAATAGAAACTTTATAGATGGGAAAAGAACCGTTATCTCTCTACGAACTCAATGCAATGGTAAAACAGGCATTGAACGCATCTCTTTCTGAGGCTTACTGGATTCAGGCTGAACTGAGTGATGTGCGTTCCAATACCACTGGGCATTGTTACCTGGAATTCGTTCAGAAAGATCTACGCAGCAATAATCTGATAGCAAAGGCGCGGGGAACCATCTGGGCCAATGTCTTCCGCATGCTGAAACCCTATTTTGAAGAGAGTACCGGTCAGGCTTTTGTTTCGGGTATCAAGGTAATGGTACAAGTTACCGTGGAGTTTCATGAACTTTATGGTTACAGTCTGACGGTTATTGATATTGATCCCACTTATACATTGGGAGATATGGCCCGCAAACGACGTGAAATCCTGAAACAATTGGAGGAAGAGGGGGTACTGACTCTTAATAAAGAACTGGAGATGCCTTTGCTTGTTCAACGGATTGCCGTTATTTCTTCTGCTTCTGCTGCGGGGTATGGTGACTTTTGTCGCCAGCTGGAAGAGAATCCTTACAGATTTATGTTTTATCCACACCTGTTTCCGGCACTTATGCAAGGCAATCAGGTGGAAGAATCCGTGATTGCCGCATTAAATGAAGTGAATGACAGACGGGACGATTTTGATGCAGTGGTTATCATTCGGGGTGGGGGAGCCACATCAGATCTCTCCGGCTTTGATACCTACCTGTTGGCAGCCAATTGTGCTCAGTTTCCTCTGCCTATAATAACCGGCATTGGGCATGAACGTGATGATACTGTGCTCGATTCCGTAGCTCATACCCGGGTAAAGACACCAACAGCAGCTGCTCAGTTTCTGATAACTCACATGCACCAGGCGGATGAATCGCTTGAAGAACTGGTACAAACATTAGTATCTTTCGTTTCGGGAGGAATGGAAAAAGAACATTCACGGCTTACAGATCTCACAAACCGGCTACCTCTGGTTATTAAGAACCGAACCATTCGTGAAGGTTACTTGTTAGAACAACTGATTCAAAGAATACATGTGGGGATTGCTCGTAATCTGACTAATAAGAAACATCGCCTGATGTTATTGGAGCAACAGGTAAACGACGCTTCTCCGGAACGTTTGCTGAAACGAGGATATAGCCTGACGTTCAAAGACGGGAAAGTGGTTACGGACAGTGCACAGCTAAAGCTGGGAGATTTAATCACCACCCGTCTGGCAAAGGGTGAGGTTAGAAGTGAGGTTAAATAATATATATAGACAACAAATATGGCAGAAAAGAAAGAATCTTATGCGCAGGCAATGGAGAAATTGGAAGACATTGTTTCAGCTGTGGAGAAAGACGAACTGGATATTGATCAGTTAAGTGAGAAGCTTAAAGAGGCTCAGAAACTGGTTCGCTTTTGCAAAGATAAGCTTTACAAAGCAGATGAAGAGATAAAGAAAATTATGGAAGGGGAAGATAACTGATTTATATTAAACCGCCCCAAAAGGTTCTTGTTCTGTAATTTTCTTACAGGATTAAGTGGAAATATGAAATATAAAGGTTACTTTTGCTACTCAATATAAAACGTACTAAAACATCATATAATAATGGAACAAATAGATTGGGCTAATCTGTCGTTTGGTTATATTCCGACAGATTACAACGTTCGGTATAATTACCGTAACGGTGAGTGGGGAGAACTGGAAATCAGCAGCAGTGAATATGTTAATCTGCACATGGCTGCTACATGTTTACACTACGGTCAGGAAGCTTTTGAAGGTCTGAAAGCTTTCAGAGGGAAAGATGGTAAGATTCGTATTTTCCGTTTGGAGGATAATGCGAAGCGCCTGCAATCTTCTTGCGACGGCATTTTGATGGCTAAACTTCCGGTTGATAAATTTAAAGAAGCTATTCTGAAAGCTGTTAAGCTCAACGAACGTTTTGTTCCCCCTTATGAAAGCGGTGCTTCACTCTATATTCGCCCGGTTTTATTTGGTACAACTGCTCAGGTAGGTGTACATGCAGCTACTGAATATACATTTATTGTTTTTGTTACTCCTGTAGGCCCATACTTTAAAGGTGGTTTCTCATGCAATCCTTACGTGATAATTCGTGAATTCGACCGTGCTGCTCCACTTGGAACAGGTACCTTTAAGATTGGTGGAAACTATGCTGCCAGCCTTAGAGCTAACAAGAAAGCACATGACTTAGGTTATTCTTCTGAGTTCTATTTGGATGCAAAAGAGAAAAAATATATTGATGAATGTGGTGCTGCCAACTTCTTTGGTATCAGAAACAACACTTACATTACTCCGGAATCTACTTCCGTATTGCCATCTATCACCAATAAGAGCTTGATTAAATTAGCTGAAAGCTTTGGCTTGAAAGTAGAACGTCGTCCTGTACCCGAAGAAGAACTTCTTACTTTTGAAGAAGCCGGTGCTTGTGGTACAGCTGCAGTTATCAGTCCTATTGAACGTATTGATGATATTGAAAAAGGAATATCTTATGTAATTTCGAAAGATGGTAAGCCAGGTCCAATAAGTACTAAATTATATAATAAACTTCGTGCAATTCAGTATGGCGACCAGCCGGATGAATTCGGATGGATTACTATTGTAGAGTAATATTCTTAGGCAGAAAAAAAACTTGCTAAGTTTATTCTAAGAAATACAAAGGGGTATGTTATCTTGAATAGTCAATTCACTATGAGGTAAGATACCCCTTTCTCCTTTATAAAATAGCAATCTAAAAAGATAATTAAATTCTTTTGTTATTATGGGTTACAAAATCACAACTCTTGTTGATAATGTTGTTTATGATCGGGGGTTACAGGCGGAACACGGTCTTTCTATCCTGGTTGAAGCTGGAGACAGAAAAATATTGTTCGACACAGGTGCATCTGAACTTTTTATTAAAAATGCCCGGCTCTTAGGCATTGATCTGAATCAGGTAGATTATCTGGTTTTGTCTCACGGTCACAGTGATCATACAGGTGGTGTTCGTCATTTTTTGGAACTAAATTCGCATGCAAAGGTGGTCTGTAAAAAAGAGATCTTGCAGAAAAAGTATAAGGATAGCCGCGAAAATGGTTTTAAGAATGCCAGTCAGCTGGATGAAAGCCGTCTTTGGCTGGTAAATGAAACAACTGAACTTTTCCCGGGTGCTTATGTCCTTCCTCAGATCAAAATAACAGATAAAAGCGATACTCACTTTGAACACTTCTTTACTGTGAAAGATGAGAATATTATACCCGATACATTTGAAGATGAATTGGCGTTGGTATTGCCCGATACAAAAACACTTTCTGTACTGAGTTCGTGCTCACACAGGGGGATTACCAATATTATTCGTTGTGCACAGGAGGCATTTCCTGATCGGTCGTTGAATGTGGTCATCGGAGGATTTCATGTACATAATACGGGAGAAGACAAATTTAGTCTGATCAGTACATACCTGGGAAGAAAGTTGCCCAGACGACTAGGCGTTTGCCATTGCACAGGAATAGACAATTATGCGCGTTTTCAGCAGGAATTCAGCACCCGTGTGTTTTATAGCTACACTGGGTGGGTGGAAGAAATAAAATAATTGATTGAATGGGAAAAAACAAATTACAAAAATTTGCAGATATGCGGAGCTATCCGCACGTGTTCGAATATCCATATTCAATAGTGGACGAGTTCCCTTTTGAGATGAAAGGAAAGTGGGGAAAGGAATTTTTTAAGAATGATAATCCAATCGTACTGGAACTAGGCTGCGGACGCGGAGAATATACAGTGGGACTTGGACGCATGTTTCCCGACAAGAACTTCATTGCTGTTGACATAAAAGGTTCACGTATGTGGAGTGGCGCTTCCGATTCTTTGAAAGAAGGTTTGAACAATGTGGCATTCCTTCGGACGAATATAGAGATTATTGAGCGTTTCTTTGGTGAAGGTGAAGTGAGCGAAATCTGGCTTACTTTTTCTGATCCGCAAATGAAGAAAGCAACCAAACGACTCACTTCGACCTATTTCATGGAACGTTACCGCAAGTTTATGGTCCCGGATGGGATTATTCACTTGAAAACAGACAGTAACTTCATGTTTACTTATACAAACTACATGGTTCAGGAAAACAAATTCCCGGTTCTGTTTGTTACAGAAGACTTGTATCACTCTGGTCTGGTAGACGATATTCTGGGTATTCAGACTTACTATGAGCAGCAATGGCTGGACAGAGGACTGAATATAAAGTACCTTAAGTTTACTCTTCCTCAGGAAGGTGCACTGAAAGAACCCGAACAGGAGATTGAACTGGATACATATCGCAGCTATAACCGTAGTAAACGGAGTGGTAAGAAAACAACTTTGGCTTTTGAAGACGAACAATTAGATAACGAATAATAAAATGACACTTTATCCTAAACTTATACTCGACGCGCTAAGTAAGGTGCGTTATCCCGGTACGGGAAAGGACATTGTCTCTTCCGGAATGGTTGATGACAATATTCGTATTGAAGGAATGAAGGTTTCTTTCTCTTTAATTTTTGAGAAACCAACTGATCCGTTTATTAAATCATTGGTAAAATCTGCTGAGGCTGCAATTCTCACTTATGTGAGTAAGGATGTAGAGATTGTGGGAAACATTGAGGTGAAAGCTGTTCAGGCTCCCCGTCCCGAAGTGGAGAAACTCCTGCCTCAGGTAAAGAATATTATAGCTGTCTCTTCCGGTAAAGGGGGAGTAGGTAAATCAACTGTTTCTGCAAACCTTGCAGTTTCATTGGCAAAACTAGGTTATAAGGTAGGTTTGCTTGATGCCGATATCTTTGGCCCTTCTATGCCGAAAATGTTTCAGGTAGAGGATGAACGTCCTTTTCTTGAGAAGATTGACGGACGGGATCTGATTATTCCGATTGAGAAATATGGCATTAAACTATTGTCTATCGGTTTTTTTGTTAATCAGGATCAGGCTACAGTGTGGCGTGGTGGTATGGCAAGCAATGCCTTGAAACAGTTAATAGCTGATGCTAGCTGGGGTGAACTTGACTATTTTCTCATTGACCTTCCTCCGGGAACCAGTGATATTCACCTGACTATTGTTCAGACACTTGCCTTAACCGGAGCTATTGTAGTTAGCACTCCTCAGGCTGTGGCTTTGGCCGATGCACGTAAAGGGATTAATATGTTTACCAATGAAAAGGTAAATGTTCCTATTCTTGGATTAGTTGAGAATATGGCATGGTTTACTCCTGCCGAGTTGCCTGAAAATAAGTATTTTATATTTGGTAAAGAGGGAGCTAAAAGACTTTCTGAAGAGATGAATATTCCTCTTCTGGGCCAGATTCCAATTGTGCAAAGTATCTGTGAAGGTGGAGACAGCGGAGTACCGGTGGCTCTGAATGAAGATAGCATCACTGGTCAGGCATTCCTTGCTCTTGCAGAGAATGTAGTAAAACAAGTTAAGAAGAGAAATGAAGAATTGGCACCTACTAAGATTGTTGAAATGCATAAATAGTAGTTTGAACCAGTAGATTCATCGCATATAAATTAAAAAGGGTTGCAGCTGATAGTTGTAACCCTTTTTCTTTAGACGTGAAAAGTTAGTAATAATTGTGCGAATAATAGGAATTTTGATCTTTTTGTAGTTGCTGATTAGAAGAAAGTTAGTATGTAACAGTGCGAATAATAGCTTTATAATGGTATAATATTGTGTAAGATATAATTAAATTTGGTTTTAATATTTTACAATTCTCTTATCACTTGTTTAATCTTCTGGTAATGAGTTAATTTTATCTGCATAATATACCTGTATATTGCCATTTCTTAGTTTTATAAAAGCCTTCTTATCGATTTAATTGTACGTTTTTATAAAAGTGGCCAAAAAACATGCATTAAAAGATCTCTCGCAATAAACTGAAAATCAATCACGAAACACTTTTTAACTCGATTAATTCTTTCATCGATGAAACTTAAAAGGTTATTTTCTGTCTTACTATTTTATTTATAGAGATAAATGTCTGAAAATAAGGCGCGGGCAATTTTATATCACCCCCTATAAAAGCCGAATTCAAGTTATAAACGCAACTCTCTCCTATGTTTTTTAATGTATTAATAAACTCCATTGGGGTATAATATCCCAACCTTTTTCTCGGTCTTGAATTAATTAAATTTTCTACTATTTCTACCTGTTTTTCAGTTACTTCACTAAAGTCTGTCCCCTTAGGAAAGTATTGCCTGACTAATCCATTTATATTTTCATTTGCTCCTCTTTCCCAAGAATGATAGGGTTTGGCAAAATAGAAATTAATTCTCAATTTTGTTTCTATTTTTTTATGAAAAGCAAACTCAAACCCATTATCCGAGGTTATAGTGAAGATTTTCCCTTTAAATGATGTTAAACATTTAATAGCCGTATCTGCCATTGATTTTGGATCACGCCCCTTAAGTTTGCGTATCCATAAGCGTCCGGTAAGCCTATCATTAATGGTCATTAGTGCACTCTTTTTATTCTTTCCAATTATAGAATCTATTTCAAAATCACCAAACCTTTTGCGTTCCTCTACAATGGCAGGTCTTTGATCAATAGTTCTGCGATTTTTAAGTATCCCTCTACTATTATATTCAGAGCCGCGTTTTTTGTTTTTTCGCCCTCTTCGGCGCAAATATTTATAAAGGCGTCCTTTCTGACGTTTATCTTTCCAGATCCATTGATAAAGTATTTCATGAGAAACCATGGGAATCGACTGTAATTTGCACCGACCTGATATCTGTTCCGGACTATAATTAAATTCTATTAGCAGATCCTTTGCAAGAGCCTTCATTTCTTGGGTAAAGACTACTTTCCCAGGGCGACATTTCTTTCTTAAGTCAGCTTTCTTTTGAGCTTCACGGGGCATGTACTGATGCCAGGAGCCATAAGAATTACGAATGATTTCACGGCCTATGGTACTTTTATGAACCTTTACAAGAGAGGCTATCTCACTTTTACTTTTTCCACTGTGAAGATATGCAGAAATTTCATATCTTTGTTCTTGGGTTAAATGTTTCATCTTGTAACTGATTTTGTAGGAGATTGAGGGAACAAGATAATTATTTTATCCCATCAGAGAAAGGGGGGAAGAAAAACATTTTCCCCTTCTCTGAAAAAATATTCAATCTAAAATTCCATCAGTTGCATTTAACACTTGAATTTAGGAAAACAAAAAAAAGTATAGTTTGCCCGCGCAGTTATCAACAGATAAATAATCTCTGTTTTTTGTTTACTTAGATTCTATTTGGATGTTATTTAGTTACTGGCAGGAGCTCCTTTACTGTCACCTCCACTTTTAACATCGTCATTCTGAATTGAACGTGCAGCCTTCTTCACTCCAGCTTTCAACTCTCCAATCCGGTAACTGATGCTGAACCCAAAGCTGCGTTGTGGATAATGTGTTTCACTATATAAGCGGAAGCTTGGAGTTTCAGTTGTTGAACTGAAATTGATTGATTTACTGAATGGATTGCGCGCATATGTAGAAACAGTCAGTCGTTTATTCAGGAATGTTTTATTCAGGCCAAAACCGTAATAGCTATATCCTGAGTTCTTTCCCTGAAATGAAATGTTTGATCCGCTTCCTCCTCCGTAAAGGCTTAAGCGTAGTTCCCAAGGCAGGTTCTGCTGCAGTCCTCCATTTAAGTTATAACTGAATCCGTTATTAGAGATATTCATTTTATCACTTTTAAAATCATTATAGCTGCCACTTCCATTCAGATAAACTCTGGTCTTTGAAGTCATATTCCAGTTTATATAAGAAGATAAGCGGGTTGAGGCCCATTTGCCAATATTTTCGTAGGTGTTGTTAAGAACTCCATCTTTAATAAATGAATAAGATTCAATGCTGTTATTAACAAATGTATGTCCTAAAGAAAGATTAATATTGAATTTCTGAGTAAAGCTACTGTAATTCAATTCAAATGAATGGCTCTTTTCGCTATCCAGATTGGGATTACCATAACTTATATTTTTAGGGTCTGAATTGTTTCTGAAAGGATTCAGATACCAGATTCCCGGACGACTGATTCGCATATTATAAGAAGCCTTTAATGTCTTAGTCTGACCAATCTGATATGAAAGATTGGCAGAAGGGACCAAATCGCTGAAGTGTGCATCAAAATCTTCTTCCTTGTTGTAGTGTTTCACATACATCATTGTATATTCATAACGCAAGCCGGTTTTGAATCCCAAACTTTTGTACTTTAGGCTATATCCGGCATAAGCGGCAAGGATATCCTGAAGATGACGGTATTTACTGCTTATGTCTTCATCTTCAGTATAACTACTTCCTCCAGGGGTTTTTATGTAATACTTGTCATTACTATTGCTGTTTCTGATTATATATTTAGCACCAAGTTCCATTGTTTGATTTTTAGTCAGAGGATTTGTAAAATCGCACTGAAAAGTATGTTCTGTGGTGCTAGGATCTCCTTTTGTATGTAGATCGTTTAAGGTAGGAACGTCTTTTAAAAAATTCGTATAATAAGTATATGCATTAGATGTTTGGGGAGAACCACTTAGTCTGTAAGAGAAAGTAAGGAGCTCTTCTTTTTTTCTGAAAGAACGCTGATAATCTACATTCGCATTAATACTCATAAAAGTGCTCTTATTATCGTTGGTTGTATTATAGCTGTAAACCGGTTCAGATGAAACATTTTCCATTTCGGTTTTTCCAATGGCGTTACTTCTATTATCGCCTCCAAACAGACTTCCTGAAAATGTGATTAATCGTAATGTGTCAATTTCATAACTGGCTTCCATATTGCCCGAATTGTAGTTTCCTTTATAATTAGTCTTCGAGTTGTTAATCAGAAATTTGTTTGCATCTGAGGCGTAATCTTCACGTTTGCTATATCCGGTCATATCATCGGGTGTCTTATAATGGTTGTAATAGTAATTACCGGTAACCGTAAATTTTCCGGATTGCACAGTGGCATAGGCTCCCGCATTGGTTCCCATATTTCCTGCTCCGGCATTAAATGTTGCAGTATATCCTTGCATTCCTTTTCCCACGGTAATAATATTCAATATTCCTGAAACACCTTCAGCATCATATTTTGCTCCGGGATTAGTAATGACTTCTATAGATTTAATTGAACTGGCAGGCATACTCTTTAACACTTCAGTAGGATTACTGCTTATCATGTTATTAGGCTTGCCGTTTATGTATATCTTGAACTTACTGCTTCCGTTAACTTGAATTTTATCTTCTCCGTCTACAGTTACCATAGGTACTTTGCGGAGCATCTCAAGTGTGCTGCTGGTTTTTGAATCAGGATCGTCTTCAATATTATATGCCAGCTTATCAATTTCAGTTTTTACCAATGGTTTCTGGGCAACAACTTCTACACCTTTTAGTTCTTTTGCATTTTCCTTGGTGTAAATTGCACCTAAATCTATGGTCGTTGAATTAGACTTGATGGAAAATTCCTTGGACACAACTTTTTTCCCAACTGAAGTGAATGAGATAATCAGATTTCCTTCTTCTGTTATTTTTTGTGTAAACTTACCGTTCGCGTCTGTTGTAAGAACTTTTATTGGCTTATTAGGGGTGTCCTTTCTGCTTATGCGAATTGTGGAGTATGGTTCACCTGCTTTGGTAATTGAATCGAGCAATATCCCCTTAACGGTGAAAAAGACAGGTTTGTCAGATTGTGCGTTTGCCATAATGCACAACAAGAATAAAATTAGTGTAGATAAACTTTTCTTCATAATATAGTTTTTTCGCATTAGACGTTTGTGCTTAAATATAAATCACGGCTTATTTTAATAAGATTATTTTATTTTTATAAGTTAACATTTATAGGATAAAAGGAGATGTGATTTTAATATTCTTTTTGTGTTATATTAATTGCTGAATTGTCTGATTTTATTCTCCAATAAATAAAAATTATTGGAGAATGAATCTGAATGATACACCAATTATTTTTCAAAAAAGGCTATCTTCATTTGGCTATTGTTCTTTTAGGGTTATCTCAATAACACCATTAGCCCCTTTATCTCCGTATTTTTCAGTGGCAGATTTGTCTTTCAAAACATTAATTGATTGAATGCTGTTAGGGTCTAACTTCTTCATTTCTGTACCGGAAATTTCTTTTCCATTTAAAATGTAGAGAGGCGGAGTTGCGTCTTCGCTTTTATTTATTATTGTGTGAGATGTACTGTTTGAGGAATTAAGGTTAGTTCCATAATCAATTACTGCATGGTAATTTTTCTTAGTAGTGTTTTTTTCAGAATTTGCGGGTGAACCGGTTAGTTTAAACATGATAGGAATAACATAATATACGCTAACATTTTTTCCATTCTGTTTTCCCGGAGTCCATTTGGGCATTTCTTTGATAACCCGAAGAGCTTCTTCATTACAGTATTGATCTAGCGATCTCATTACAGTAACTTTCGTGATATTTCCTTTTTCTGTAACAATAAAACGAATATATACTTTCCCTTCGATCTTATTTTCCTGAGATTGTACAGGATATTTCAAATTGCTGGCAATGTATTTTAGCAAAGCTTTCTCACCACCCGGAAATTGGGGCATAACTTCTACAGCAGTATAAACATCTTCTTTTTTAGGTTTTGTAGAGTCATTTGCTTGTGTTATCGGGGCTGAAGAATATAACGCCGTTTCTCTACTAACTTCATCTTTAGTGGAACCTGCGATGTCTTTTGTAAATTGGCCTGTAACCCGAGCAACAGCTTCTATGTTGCTAACTAACATTAGTAAGACAGCAAGAGGAATAAACATTGCGTATTTTGTTTTCCCTATGCTCTTTGTTCTTTTTTTGTTCATCATGGTAATTCTGTTTTTAATTGGTAATACATTAAAACTATTATATAAATTTGCTGCAGCCTTTTGATTAGCCAGTCCCAATAGGTGATATTGGTAACTTTTGGTATCGTGACCGGATAGAATTACCCGGTTGTCCGCCATATATTCCAGATTATTCCGAATTTCTCTTTTTATGAGCCATGAGAATGGACTTATCCAGCAGAAAATGTTTATTAATTCACTGAATAGAACATCTATGGAATGCCATTGTCGGGCATGAGTTTCTTCGTGAATCAAAATCTCTTTCGTTTCTTTTTCTGAATGCAATTCGGGAGATATAAATATCCAGTGGAAAAAAGAAAATGGGGAAGAAGGCTTATTGGGAATTCTTACAGTAATTCCGTTAATCTCTGTTTTCCTGCATCGGATAGCAAGAATGCTAATGCTGATTAACTGAGCAAGAAAACGGATAAATAGTAGTCCGGCAATCAGCCAATAAGCCACCGGCCCTATGTTTTTAATTAGTTGAGTCCACATATTGCTTTCCTGAGGAGTAACTCCTGCTTCTGGTAACATATTTGCTGCATAGATAGTTGCTATCTCATTCATAGGCTCCTGTTCTTTTACCCAATCCTGAATATTCATCAATGGATAGAGAAAAGAAATGGCTAGAAAAGACAGTAACGCATATCTGCGCCAGTGGAAAAAGGTGTCGCGATAGAAAAACAAGCGATAAAAGGCATAAAATAAAGCTATGCCAATATTTATTTTAAGAAAATAGGCGAGCTCGGGTGTCATAGTATGTATGTTTTGTGTGGTTATTCCTTTCCTTTCTCAATTAGTTTAATGATCTCTTTCAAATCGTCTGCCGAGATTTTTTGTTCACGGGCAAAGAAAGTGACCATCTCCTTATAAGAGTTTTCAAAGTAGCTCCGTACTACTCCGCTCATAAATGTTTTTTTGTAATCAGCTTCTTCAATGATGGGAGTGTATTCATAGGTGTTGCCATATCGTTTGGAAGAAAGATATCCTTTTCTTTCCAGATTCTTGACCACTGAGGCAATAGTTGTATATGGAGGAAATGGCTCGGGAAACTTTGTAACAATATCCTTGACGTAGCAAGAACCCAGTTCCCAAATATGGATCATTACTTCTTCTTCTTGTGTAGTTAACTTTTCCATGATTATTAATTAATTACGATTATATCGCAAATCTACGAAAGTTTCGTAATCAAGGATTAAAAGTTCGTGTAAAGAATGTTAATGATGAATTTATTTTGCTATTTTTAGGAAATAAAAAAATCTCTTATGAAACCAGTCGGGTTTCATAAGAGATTATATTTGGGTTGATTTAACCTAAAATTAGAATCCCTGCATATCGCATAAACGTTTGTAATAGCCATCCAACTCTATAAGTTCATTATGCTTTCCGCGTTCTACAATCTCACCTTCGTGAAGAACACAAATCTCATCTGCATTCTTAATGGTAGAAAGACGGTGGGCAATGGCAATAGTGGTGCGGTTTTTCATCAGGTTGTCAAGTGCATCCTGTACCATGCGTTCTGATTCTGTATCAAGGGCAGAAGTTGCTTCGTCGAGAATCAGAATTGGAGGATTCTTAAGGATCGCACGGGCAATACTGATGCGTTGACGTTGCCCTCCGGAAAGTTTCCCTCCACGGTCACCAATATTTGTTTCATATCCTTTTTCACTAGTAATGATGAACTCGTGGGCATTGGCAATCTTGGCTGCTTCTATCACCTGCTCCATTGTGGCATTTTCCACTCCGAAAGCAATATTGTTATAGAATGTGTCATTAAACAGAATTGCTTCCTGATTTACATTTCCCATAAGGCTTCTCAAATCAAGCAGAGTAACGTCTTTCACATTTACTCCGTCAATAAGTATATCGCCTTCTGTTACGTCATAAAAGCGGGGAAGTAGATCAACCAGCGTTGATTTTCCCGATCCAGACTGTCCTACCAAAGCTATAGTCTTTCCTTTAGGAATGACGAGATTAATATGTTTTAATACATACTCTGATTCATATTTGAATGAGACATCCTTGTATATAATCTTGTCTTTCAATTCTTTAATAAGGACAGGGTTATCTGAAATCTTCATTGAACTCTCAGCCTGAAGGATTTTATCTACCCTTTCCATAGAAGCTAGTCCTTTTGGAATGGCATATGCTGCTTTTGAAAAGTCCTTTAATGGGTTGATGAGGCTATAAAGAATTACCAGATAGAAAATAAATGAAGGTGCATCAATAGACGAACTATTTTTCAGAATCAATGTGCCACCAAACCATAATACAATTACAATCAACACTGTCCCAAGGAATTCGCTCATTGGACCAGACATCTGTTGGCGGGTATTTACCCGGCTAATTGTATGACGATAATCATTGTTGCAACGAGTAAAGCGACTATCCATTTTATGTTCGGCAGTAAAAGCTTTAATAATACGAAGTCCACCTAATGTCTCTTCCATCTGTGACATCATATCACTCCACTGAGCTTGAGCAACCAGTGATTTTCTTTTCAGTTTTCTACCTATTGCGCCCATAACCCAACCCACTCCTGGAAGGACAACTATTGTAAATAGTGTTAGCTCCCAACTGATAGCGATCAGAGTGATAAAATAGATGACAATAAGAATTGGATTCTTAAATAACATATCCAGCGAACTCATAATAGAGGTCTCAATTTCCTGTACATCACCACTCATTCGAGCCATAATGTCTCCTTTGCGCTCTTCTGAAAAGAAGCCAAGAGGCAGGCTAAGAATTTTTTGGTAGAATTGGTTACGTATATCTCTTACAACTCCTGTTCGGATAGGAATTATAGTTGCAAAGGTGAGAATATAAGCACCCGTTTTCAAAAGGGTCATCGCAGCAAGAAATAGCCCCAGGATAAGTAGAGTTTTACTTCCTCCATACACCTTAATTAAATCTGTTACATAATAATAGAAATTATTAACGACAATATTTTTAAAACTCATGTTTGCACTCCAAGGAATAAACTTATAAACCTGGTTACTTAGTTTAAACAGAATTTGCAGGATAGGAATAATGAGAGAAAAAGAAAAAATATTGAGAATAGCTGAGAGAATATTAAAGAGTATGTTAAGTATCAGATACTTCTTGTAAGGAGGAATAAATCGTTTTAAGATCTGGATAAATTCTTTCATTGGTCTTTTTTTATATAAATTAAGGCGACAAAGATAAAGATAAAATCTGATACTGCAGACCTTTACAATAAAAAATCCCGGAAGCATCATTTCCCGGGATTAATATCATTTATATAACAGAATATTATTTATTGTATGTTAATTTACTCTTCTATTTCTCTGGATGCTAGTTGTTTTTTTGCTTTCATTTCCCTGTATTTATCTAATACATGTTTGCGGCTGTTTATGATTTGCCAGCGGTATACCAAACAGGTGGTAAGGAAATAAAAACCAGCTTGTAACCAAAGAGCCTGGTATTCACCAGTTACTTCATTTAATGTTGCCCCCATATTATTAATTCTCACAAAACCGTTGATCCCGAAAGTAGAAGGGAATATATAAGATACATATTTCCAGAATGTAGGTATGGCTGCTCCCGGCCAGGAGATTCCTGAAATGAATAACAGTGGAACGGAAGTAAAGACAAATATCAGCATACAAGTTTCTCTGTTACGAATGGCGATGGAAGCAGTCATTGCGAAGAATATGCAAGCTGCTAAATAAGGTAACATAAACAGAATTAGTGCATCAGGCTGTCCAATCTGATTCAGACTGAAAATACGGGGAACTACGCAAAGTACATAAACGGCTATGATGGAGTAAACCATGAAGTAACTTAATCCTTTACCCATAACAATTCTCAGGGTGCCGTTATAATGCCGATTGATAGGAACCAGATCCTTAAATCGGTTGTGTTCACGGGCTGTTCCTGCTGAAAGTCCTATACCTAATAGTAGTGTTTGTTGTATCAACAAAATAAGTACGGCAGGAATAAGAAAGGCTGCAAACCCATTTTGAGGATTAAATAGAGCCACATTATCATAGTCTATAGGATGTGCAGTAATCTCGTCTTGCCGGTTAGTTGTATTTCCTGCACGACTAATCTTAATATTCTTATTCATATCCAACGAAACAGCTGTGGCAGAAAGCAAAATACCTTTGTAATAAAGTAATCCGCTCATATCACAATAAATGCTCACTTTAGTTTGTATTCCTCTGGCAATATCGTAACTAAATTGACTTGGAATATAGATTATGCCATAGGCTTTTCTCTCCTTCATCATTTGTTTAGCCTCTTCCATGTTGCTGCAGTAAGCTTTTACTTCCACATCGGCGGTAGCGTCAACCTTACGAATGAATTCACGGCTTAACGAAGAATGAGAGTCATCTACAACAATAGCAGGAACTTCCCGTACCACTTCGTTTGTATATATGAATCCATATATTAAAGGATACATCAAGGGCACGAGAATAAAGAATATCAGAACTCCTTGATCACGGAAAGTAGTTCGGAATTCTCTTTTCCAGATATAAAAAAGATCCTGAATACCTTCTGATATCTTATCTATAAAAGTTGCTTCTTTCATTATGGCATATATTTATAAGAAATTAAAGCATTCTTTAGTCGTGGCATTACAGCAAACGGCAACATTATAAATAGCAGTAGTGCCATATAATTGGTCCAGGAATATACCATGCTGTATCCGTTCAGAGCCTGATCCACATAAATTAAGAAATAATGCCTTAACGGGAATAGGTTTGAGAGTGCCTGAAGTACCGGGTGCATAGCCATAACAGGAAATGAAAATCCTGAAATGGAAAAAGAGATAACTCCCCAAAGTGAGGCAAAACTCAGTCCCAGACGTAAAGACGGGAAGGCTCCAATCATTACTACTCCACAAGCCTGTGATGCAAGAACCAACAGCAAAGAAGCAAAAATCATCGGTAAAATGCCACTGTTGCATGGGAAATGTAAATATCCGTAGAGATATGTATTATAAAAAATACTCATTACGAAGAATACTACAGTTTGTGGTATCAGCTTTCCCGCTAATGATATGTAGATAGATTTATGGCCCAATCGCAGCCATTCTCTGGCAGTTTGGTCCTTGATCTCCACTCCGATAGAATAGACTGTTGTCATGAATATGAGCAACATTAATACCCCGGGAACAAGCGTGTTACATAGATAAACAGAATAGTTTAGCCACGGATTATTTAGAGGGTGGGTATCTATTACTATTGGTTGTAATGCCACCATTGCCTGCTCTTCTGTAGCGCCCTTAGCGTAAAGTGTGGCGCGTGCCAAAGCACCACCTGCAAGTTCCGACATCATTTTCATGTCTTTGAAAAGCAAAGAACCTGCTATCAAATAAGAATTATTGGTGTAGAAGGATATTCTAGGCTGACGACTACTGATGGCCTTTGAAGCCAAATCTTCAGGAATATAAAAGAAACCGTAGATATCTCCTCGCTGCATGGCTATTCTTGCCTCATCAAAGCTCTCATATCTGGATACAATATTTGTTTGTTCAAATGCATCAAGATTTCGAAGTATAGAACGGGAAGTAGACGAATTGTCTAAATCGACAGCACCAATTGGCAAGTCTGTAGGAAGCCCTGATTGCATTAAAGTGGTAAAGAATATATAGCAAAAAAGAGGTGCAATAACCATACAAAAGAGATAAAGCGGGCGAGATACCAAACGCTTGCATTCGCGCTTCATGACCTGCCAGAGACTAATATACTTCTTTTGTTTTACTTCCATCATATTTATTTCTTAATGATAACAGACATTCCCGGACGGAGATTATTAATCTTTTCAACCAGATGTGCACGAACTTCAAATGTTTTTAAGTCAAACTGTCCGGTTGTCTTAGTTGCTTTCCATGCTGCATAAGTTCCCAGATCTTTCATGAAATACACCTTCAGTTTCGCTTCTTTATTATTCATAGAAGGAATAATGGATGTAAATTCAGATCCAACAGTTAGGCTGTTTAGAAGATCTTCACGAACATTGAAGGTTACCCACATATCATCCATATTAGCCACATTCATGATTGGCGCACCGGTTCCCACCAGTTCTCCCAATTTAGGAAATATTTCACTGATTTCTCCTCCCATTGGAGCTATTAAAACTGTTTCCTTTACATATGACTCAACTTCGGCAACAGCACCTTTTGCTCTGTCAACCAATGCCGACGCTGCAAGTTTATCTTCACGTTCTGCTCCGTTCTTAGCCATAGAATATTGTGCATGAGCCGCTTTTTCTGTAGCAATGGCAGCATCTCGCTGTGCAGTGAGTTCGTCCATTTTCTGAGCAGACATTACGCCCTGTTCAAAAAGATTTTTCACTCTTTTATAAGACTTTTCTGCAATATCCACTCCGGCTTTAGCTTTTTGCCACATTTCATAAGCTGTTTGAATTTGTTCAGAACGGGCACCTTTGATCGCTTTCTGATTTTGCGCCTGTGCAGCAGACTCAGCAGCTTGTGCCTGTATCATTTTTGCAGCAACTTCGGGCGCTTCAAGTATGGCCAGTGTATCACCAGCCTTCACTTTATCACCTTCTTTCACTCTGAATTCCAGAATTCTTCCTGGAACTTTACTGGAAACCCTATATTCAGTCACTTCTGCTTGTCCTTGAATAATCTCAGGTCCTTTTCTCAGCATAAAGAAACCTACTAAAGCAACTATTGCAATAACCCCAAGCAGGGTAATAAATGCCAGCATCATATTGCTGTTTTGTGATTTTTGTGATGCCATATTATTTGTTTTTTTTATATCATTTTGCCAATGTCCCTAATGATTTCTGTAGGTATATCTTGGTCAGTTTAACGTCAATTTGTGCATCTATTTTTTCAGATTGAGCGGATAGCCAGGCTGTGTGTGCTTCGAGTACATTGCTTGGAGGTATAACTCCTTCTTCAAAGCCTAAAGTAGCGTAGCGTAAATTTTCATCAGCTTTTTCCATGTTCTTCTCTGCCATGGTAAGTTTCCTGGATGCTTCATTTACTTTATAAGCCGATTGGTTTACCTGTAACTGAATCTTTTCTTTTGCATCATCCAATTGGAATTGAGCGACCCGTGCCTCTGCCTTTGCCGCATTTACTTTATAAATACCTTCTTTCCAATGCCAGATAGGAATTTTAACCATTACACCAACATTCCATTGTCCACCGAACTTATTTTCAAATCCATTGTATATAGAAGGATTGCTTACGATGTAATTTCCAATTAAAGCCACAGAAGGAAGGAACTCAGAACGAGTCACGTTTATTTTCTGATTATAAATATTTGTAGCTAATTCCAGACTTTTCAACTCCGGGCGGTTCTTGTATGCCATGTCTATGTCGGCTACTCCAACGGAAGGATTAACAGATATATCATTAATAGTCTCGTCCGATAACTTAATAGGGGTTGTTAAATCAATACCGCAGATCTGACAGAGCAGCATTCTGGAAAGACTTAAACCGTCTTCTACTTTTGTGAGTGTCATCTCGGCTTCGTTGACTTTTACTTTTATGGAAAGTCCGTCGGCCTTTGTCGCAACTCCTTCGGTAATCATTTTATCGACATCGCTTTCCAACTTTTTTAGAAGTTCCAGATAGCCTTCAGCCAGTTTCTTTTTATTCACGAGCGACACTACTTGCCAATATGCCTGATCAGTATTTAAAATAACCTCCTGCATACCTGATTTATGCTGACTTTTAGCCAGCTCTTCAGCGTATTGAGTTATTTTATTGTAAGCTCTGATTTTACCACCCATATAAATGGGCTGAGTTAGAGTGATTGCTCCAGCATAAACATTTTTGGTATCGAACTCGAATTGCTCTTTTGGAATGGTAGTGTATTGTTTCCAGACAAGCTTCTCCGGATTTTTGGTCGGATTGAAAGGTGTTCCACTTGCGTCTGTAGGTACCCATTGCCCCGTAGGGAGCTGAATCTCTTGTACTTGTCCGGCTCCTGGAGTATATCCAAAGGTTCCGTTTGACGTTAATGCTCCTATTGGCAGGAACTTATCTTCTCCAAGAAGCGCAATGTTTTTTTCATTGCGCATATAAGAACCTGTTGCAGAGATGTTGGGTAGATAGTTTGTAAATGCGGCTTTTCTATCATAGTATGCCGCTTTTATTTTTTCATTGCCAATTCGTAAGTCTTTATTGTTAGCAAGAGCTAATGCACGACAACTATCTAAACTTAAAACTTCTTGCGAACTTAATGAGCAAGTAATACTTAACAGTAAAACTAAACTGAGTGATCTTTTCATTGCATCTTAAACATTATGAATAAAATATGATTCTTTAGGGAAAGCAATTCATTCCTGTTTGTTATGCTGCAATTATTTATAGAAACGCAAACATGCGCAGCAAATAATTGCATAAACAACGATGCAAAAATAGTTCGATTTTGCCAACTGACAAAATGATTTAAACTTTTTTATTTTAGCAAGGAAATAAGTCCTTGCTATTCTATCGTAAACCTCTTAGAGCCTATTAAATTGCCATCAGCAAAAATATCAACTCCATAAGAACCGGCATATAAGAACTCTTCTACATCCCAGAATACTGTAACAGACTGTTCTTCACCAGTATACTCAACGTATTTCTTTATGGAATAGCTTAGGCTCTTGTTTTCGTAGGGGAACGTATTTCCACTATTTCTAGTCAATACATCATTGTCCGGTTTTGTGATGCGGATATAAATTGTTTTGTTTCCAGCTTCTGCAGTAATGTTCTTCACTATTGTAAATCCAATCTGGAATTTTACAATATCTTTCACCTTTTTAGCTTGTTTTCCTTTTTTGTTCTTTGCCAGGAATGTAATGTTTGTAGCATCCAGTTGGGCAGCTAAGGTTACTTTGTTGTGCAGGTTTTTCTTTTCTTCAGACAGGTTGCTGATTTGCTGTGTAGCACTCTGGTATTTTTGTTTAACTTCCTGATTTTCAGTTGTGAGTTCCTTGTTTAGACGGTTTAGAGAATCGATCTGATTAACATATCCAATCATTACCTTACGAAGCAATGCCAGTTCTTTCTTTAATCGTCTTATTTCAGAAGCATTGGTTGCTTTTACCGAACGGAGTTGTTCCAGCAATCGTTGCACCTTTACCTGTTCTTCGCTTAAAAGGTTGGAGAGAGAATCATTTGAAGTGATAAACTTTAATTCATCATATTGTTTGGCAAATCCGGTGTATTCATTTTCCAGGTCTTTCTTGTCTAACTCAAAATTTTGAACCAATTCCTTTTTCTCTTTTTCAGAACGGAGAAATAAGTAGGTAATACCTGCTATTGTAATAATTAAAATGGTAGTGATAATAGCCACTATCCATGTTGATTTCTTATTCATAATATTATATGCCTAATAATTGTTTTGTAAAACGGTGCAAAAATAGTGTTTTTAATATTGATTAGCAAAAACATTCTTCGTTTTTATATTGTGATCTCCTTTAAAGGAATTAACGTATTTTATTCTGGAAATTTTTCTTTAATTGGAATAAGATTGTAAATTTGCACAGTTATTTAAAAAAAAAGTATTATCAACTTTATTTAAAAAATATATATTATGTCAAAAGTAACCGTAGTTGGCGCAGGTAACGTAGGAGCTACATGTGCAAATGTTCTAGCCTTCAATGAAGTAGCAGACGAAGTAGTAATGCTTGATGTTAAAGAAGGTGTATCTGAAGGTAAAGCAATGGATATGATGCAGACAGCTCAGTTGTTGGGATTCGACACAACAATTGTTGGTTGTACTAATGATTATGCTAAAACAGCAAATTCAGATGTAGTTGTTATTACTTCAGGAATTCCTCGTAAACCAGGAATGACTCGTGAAGAACTTATCGGTGTAAATGCTGGTATCGTTAAATCAGTAGCCGGAAGCATTTTGAAATATTCTCCAGATGCCATCATCGTTGTAATTTCTAACCCAATGGATACCATGACTTATCTTTCTCTTAAGTCTCTTGGTTTACCAAAGAATAGAATTATTGGTATGGGCGGTGCTTTGGATAGCTCACGTTTCAAATATTTCTTGTCTCAGGCATTAGGTTGCAATGCTAACGAAGTAGAAGGCATGGTAATCGGTGGTCATGGTGATACAACAATGATTCCTTTAGCTCGTTTTGCTACATACAAAGGTCTTCCAGTAAGCAATTTCTTAAGTGCAGAAAAAATTGACGAAGTAGTTAAATCTACAATGGTTGGTGGAGCTACTTTAACAGGTCTTCTTGGAACATCTGCATGGTATGCACCAGGTGCTGCTGGAGCATATGTTGTTGAATCTATTGTTAAGAACCAGAAGAAGATGATCCCTTCTTGCATAGCTTTGGATGGTGAATATGGTGAATCTGACATTTGTATTGGTGTTCCTGCAATCATCGGTCGTAACGGTGTTGAAAAGGTAGTTGGACTTCAGCTGAATGCAGAAGAAAAAGAACTTTTTGCTAAAAGTGCAGCAGCTGTTCGTAAAACAAACAATGTATTGACTGAAATGAAAGCAATCTAATAATTGCTCCCATTATAATAAATAAAAGAGGCAACACCTGCTGCAGGTTGTTGCCTCTTTTATTTTCAATAAATGTAAGACTATTATAGGGAGCGGTTATCAATTCCCCACATCATCTTAGTACGTAATGTGTCGAAAAAAACGTGATTGTATCGCTTCACAACCTTTATGTTATAGTCTGCTTTTCGTATGGTAAGACGACTGTTTTCGTTGCATGATTCGCTGCGGCCGTCAATTGCTATCAGAAAATTATGGCTGCGACTTTCCACATCAAGTGTGATCTCCCAATCGTCCCGAATTACTATTGGTCTAATGTTCAAACTATGCGGAGCTACCGGAGTAATGGCAATTGTATTTGAATGAGGTACAATAATCGGTCCCCCTACGCTTAGTGAATAAGCGGTTGATCCGGTAGGGGTGGAGATAACCAATCCATCTGCCTGGTATGTGGTAAGATATGCGTCATTGATTGATGTGTGGATGGAAATCATGGACGAGCTGTCTCGTTTGAGAATGGCAATTTCATTCAAGGCATAAGGATAACCCCCAATTTCATCTGAAGAGGTTTTTAATTGCAGCACACTGCGGTCTTCCACTCTATACTGCCCTTTGTGTATTTCATTAAAAGTGGCGTCCATCTCTTCGGGAGAGATGTCTGCAAGAAAACCAAGCCTGCCTGTATTGATACCTAGAATAGGTATGTTTTTTCTACCCACTCTGCTGGCTGCTTTCAGAAATGTTCCGTCTCCTCCAATGCTGATTACCATGTCTGCTTTAAAATCGTCATTGCCTATCAACCCGCTTACTTTAGGAGTAAAATGAAGATCCTTAGTCAGAAAATCGTAAAATTCCCAATCCACGAAAATCTCTGCTCCATGTTGTCTCAGTAGAGTAAACAGATTCTCAGCGTGTAGCGATTTCTTCGCTTGAAAACAGTTACCGAAAATAGCGAATTTCATTTTATTCTAAATTTAAGTAATTACTTTTTATGAATCTTTTCGATGCAAATTATTCAGTATTCGGTAAATCCTATTACTTTTGCATTTGATACGTTATATGCAAATTTGGGGAATCTTTTTCGTTTTGCTGCTATAATCGCAGCTGTTTTTTCTTTATTATCAAAAAAAATCAAAAGATTCTTATTATAGATAGAATTATTATGACAAAGCTTAGTGTAAATATCAATAAAGTTGCAACTCTTCGAAATGCAAGAGGGGGAAATACTCCTAATGTGACAAAAGTGGCATTAGATTGTGAATTGTTTGGCGCGGATGGAATCACAGTTCATCCCCGACCCGATGAGAGGCATATTCGTCGATCCGATGTATATGAAATACGCCCTTTGCTGAAAACAGAGTTCAATATTGAGGGCTATCCTTCTCCTGAGTTTATAGAACTAGTGCTACAGGTAAAACCAAATCAGGTAACATTGGTTCCGGACGAACCAGCTCAACTAACCTCTAATGCTGGATGGGATACAAAAAAGAATCTGGTATTTCTCACTGAAGTGCTTGATCTATTTACCCGTGTAGGAATACGGACCTCTGTATTTGTTGCTCCGGATGTTGAAATGGTAGAATATGCTGCTAAGGCGGGAGCTGATAGAGTAGAACTCTATACAGAACCTTATGCTACTCTTTATGAGAAAGATCGGGAGGCTGCTATAAAACCTTTTGTGGAAGCAGCAAAAGTAGCACGAAATCTGGGCTTAGGATTAAATGCAGGTCATGACCTTAGCTTAGTGAATCTGAATTATCTTTACCAGAATATTCCGTGGATAGATGAGGTGTCCATAGGGCATCAACTGATTAGCGATGCACTTTATCTGGGACTGGAAAAAGCAATTCAGGAATATAAGAAATGTCTGCGATAACTTTCTGAATGCGCCTTTCGTTTATTAAATATTAATTGCAGGTAGCGCATAAATAAGATAGTAAAAATGGCAAAGAATAATTTAACATCTAAGGAATGGTGCGACTTGATATTTCAAGGTAGAAACCGTGAATATGGAGCTTATAGAATGCGTCTTGACGCTGCGGCAAGGCATAATCGCTCTTTTTTTATTATTTTCGTTGTTGTGCTGATCGGATTTAGTATGCTTAAAATTAATGAGATTACTACTCCAAAACAAACGGAAGTGGTCACTGAAGTTTCAACGATCTCTTTATTGGAAGAACCTATGCCTGTTGAAAAGCCAAAACCTAAGTATGGTGAAGCTGCCAGAAAAGGTGGTGGTGCGCCTAAGCAACATAAGGCTTCGGCAGAAGCTCCGGGCGCTGCTCCGGTTATCAAAGGAGAAACTCTTCCGGTAGGAACTTCTTCAAAGGTAAATAGTAATGTAAAATCGAGTCAGATTAAGATTGTACAGCAAACGGCAGACGAGGAAAATGATAAGGCTGAAAAAGCTTCGGCGGCTGCAGCCAATAAACTTGCTTCCAGTGCTTTTGGAAGAGCGAAGTCTTTAGGTGGGAAGGGTGCAGGTACAACCGGAGCAGGAACGGGTGATGGTTCCAGAGGAAATTCTGAAACCGGAAGAGGAACGGGCTCAGGTACTGGATATGGTACGGGTAACGGTTCGGGCAATGGCTCTTTTGATCTTGACGGACGTTCGTTAGGCCCCGGAGGTTTACCACGTCCTAGCTATAATGTAAGGGAAGAAGGAAAAGTTGTTGTTACAATTGTGGTGAATCCCTCAGGTCAGGTGATTAGAACAAGTATCAACAAAATGACGAATACAACAAATCCGGCTCTTCGCAAGGCAGCTGAGGATGCAGCTAAGAAAGCACGGTTTAACAACGTGAGCGGATTAAATAATCAAACAGGAACAATCACTTACTATTTCAAACTTAAATAATTAGTACTATGGGAACAGTTTATGTTTTTTTAGCTGAAGGTTTTGAAGAGATTGAAACCATCTCTGTGGTTGATGTTTTACGTCGTGCCAGTATAAGCACAAAAACGGTTTCTATTGCTGATAACAATGTTGTTTCAGGTGCGCATGGCATTTCCGTTGTGGCCGACAAGAGCTTTGAACAGACAAACTTCGACGAAGCTGCTATGCTCGTACTCCCAGGAGGAATGCCCGGTGCTTCCGGACTCGATGCCCATAAGGGATTGCGTGAGCTGATTCTGAAATTTGCCAAAGCAAACAAACCATTGGCTGCTATTTGTGCCGCTCCGTTGGTGTACGGAAACCTGGGATTGCTCAAAGGCAAACAGGCTACCTGCTATCCGGGATTTGAGAAATTTCTCGAGGGAGCTAGTATTCATCGCGACAAGGCAGTGGTAAGAGACGGTTTATTTATTACGGCCGAAGGACCTGCTGCAGCACCTGCTTTCGCTTTGGAAATTGTGGCATATTTCTTAGGAAATGAAAAGGCAAATGAAGTTGCTAAAGGAATGCTTGTTAGAAACTAAAAAGTTTCTCCAGAAATTAAAAATTAAATTATCTGTCATCTACCATTTTTTTGCTTGAAATGTTCTGTTAATAGGCTTTTTAAGAGTGGTAGATGACTTTTTATCTCCCACTGATCTATCCGTTTTTAGGTGTATCTTCCATTAGGCCTTTTTCGTTTAAAGTTTATTCGCCTATGATTTTTATTTATTGGAGTATAAAATTTATTTATTTGTGAATAATTTGAATTTATTGGCGTTGCTTATATCTGTTTGTGATGTTTGTTTTTTCGTCTACATTAACTTTGTCTTTAATGCTAATGTTATACGTGACACCGTGAAAAAGCAGGTGCAACCAGGATAACAATGTATCGTTATAGGAAATAGAGAAGCGATCTTATTCTTTTTTTAATTTTTATCTTTTAGAATTAGGTACAAAGGTGCTATATTTGTATCAAAGTAGATGGCAAAAGAGCAAATAATGAAAAAACAATTAATCATAGTAGCAGGTGGAAAAGGCCTGCGTATGGGAGGGGAAATTCCGAAACAATTTCTTCCGGTCAATGGTAAACCTGTACTGATGCTGACCCTGGAGACATTTCATCGTTTTGACTCCGAAATGAAGATTATACTTGTTCTTCCTAGGGAACAACAAGCTTATTGGAAGGGATTGTGCGAGAATTGTCACTTTGAAATTCCTTATTTGTTGGCTGATGGAGGCGAGACTCGTTTCCTTTCGGTGAAAAACGGACTGTCTCTGGCTGACGATGATGGGTTGATTGGCGTTCATGATGGTGTTCGTCCGTTTGTCTCTCAGGAGGTGATTGCTCGTTGTTTTGATATAGCTTTCTCCAAAGCTGCTGTCATTCCAGTAATTGATGTTGTGGAAACAATACGTAAACTGGACGGTGAACAAAGTGAGACTGTGGACCGAAATAACTATAAGCTTGTGCAAACACCGCAAGTATTTACTACCTCTTTGCTAAAATGCGCCTATAGACAGGAATATTCGCCGTGTTTTACGGATGATGCCTCAGTGGTAGAGGCAATGGGAATTAAGGTGACGTTGGTTCCGGGAAATAGAGAAAATATAAAGATTACCACTCCGTTTGATATGATAATAGCCAATGCTTTAGCGAATGTTTGATATAACTACACGAGATATAAAATATTTGCCCGGAGTAGGGCCTCAAAAAGCTGCAATCCTGAATAAAGAGCTGGAAATTTTTTCTATGCACGATCTGCTTTATTATTTCCCTTATAAATATGTGGATAGAAGCAGACTGTATTATGTGCATGAGATTGACGGAACGATGCCCTACATTCAGTTCAAAGGACAGATTCTGGGATTTGAAACTTTTGGTGAAGGAAGGCAAAGAAGGCTGGTGGCTCATTTCTCTGATAGCACTGGTGTGGTAGATTTAGTCTGGTTTCAGGGAATTAAGTATATTACTGGTAAGTATAAAGTCCGCGAGGAATATATTGTGTTTGGTAAACCCACAGTTTATGGTGGGCGAATCAACATTGCGCATCCTGATATTGACAATGCTTCGGATCTGACATTATCCTCTATGGGATTGCAGCCCTACTATAACACGACGGAGAAGATGAAGCGTAGTTTCCTCAATTCAAATGCTTTACAAAAGCTTGTTGAGACTGCATTTTTGCAGATCCAATCACCATTGCCGGAAACTCTTAACCAGACCATTCTTTCTAAACATCATTTAATGTCGCTCAGCGATGCGCTGCGGAATATACATTTCCCCAAAAATCCGGAGTTATTGCGTAAGGCACAAACACGTCTCAAATTTGAGGAACTGTTTTATGTGCAGTTAAACATCTTAAAATATAGTAAGGAAAGGCAGAAAAAGTATCGTGGCTATGTGTTTGAACATGTTGGTAAGGTGTTCAATGATTTCTATTCTAATAATCTTCCGTTTGAACTGACCGGAGCACAGAAGCGGGTTGTTAAGGAGATACGTAACGATGTGGGGTGTGGCAAGCAGATGAACAGACTTTTGCAGGGAGATGTGGGCAGTGGTAAAACACTGGTTGCACTAATGAGTATGCTTATTGCTATTGATAATGGCTATCAGGCTTGCCTGATGGCTCCCACGGAGATTCTTGCGAACCAGCATACCGAAACAATCAAGGAACTACTCTTTGGACTGAATATACATGTGGAATTGCTGACAGGATCTGTTAAAGGTAAAAAACGAGAGAAGGTATTAAATGATCTGATTACGGGAGATATTAATATATTAATAGGCACACATGCAGTTATTGAAGATAATGTAACCTTTTCTAAATTAGGATTGGTGGTGATTGATGAACAACACCGCTTTGGGGTAGCCCAACGAGCTAAATTATGGCAGAAAAGCGTTTATCCGCCTCATATTCTGGTGATGACTGCAACTCCAATTCCCCGAACGCTTGCTATGACTCTCTACGGTGACCTTGATGTTTCTGTTATAGACGAACTTCCTCCCGGACGGAAACCGATAGCCACAATGCATCAGTTTGATAATCGGAGAGAAAGTCTTTATTCTTCCATACACAAACAAATAGCAGAAGGTCGCCAGATTTATATTGTTTATCCGTTGATAAAGGAAAGTGAAAAAATAGATCTGAAAAACCTGGAAGAGGGTTATCTGCATGTTTGTGAGGCTTTTCCTCAGTATAAAGTAAGCAAATTGCACGGGAAGATGAAATCGGCAGAAAAAGATGCCGAGATGCAGCGTTTTGTCAACGGTGAAACACAAATTATGGTGGCTACTACAGTTATTGAGGTAGGAGTGAATGTACCTAATGCTTCGGTTATGTTGATTGAAAATGCAGAAAGATTCGGGCTTTCTCAGTTGCATCAGTTACGCGGGAGGGTAGGAAGAGGTGCTGATCAGTCGTATTGCATTCTGGTTACGAATTATAAACTGTCGGAAGAAACACGCAAACGATTAGAAATAATGGTTCGCACCAATGATGGTTTTGAAATAGCGGAAGCGGATTTAAAATTGCGTGGTCCTGGAGATCTTGAAGGAACACAGCAAAGTGGAATAGCTTTCGACCTGAAGATTGCAGATCTTGCCCGTGACGGACAACTCTTGCAATATGTACGAAATATTGCACAGGAGATTGTTGATAGTGACCCTGATGGTATTAACCCGGAAAATGAAGTGCTGTGGAGACAGCTTAAGAGTTTACGTAAAACCAATGTAAGCTGGGCGTCAATCAGTTGAAATTCGTTTGAATATACAGTTAAAATGCAAAAGCATGTTCAAAAACATGTTTTACCTTGATATGACTTGTTCGTGGGGGTTTGCGAAAATTATCTTATAATAATCAAGGATTGAAAATCTAAAAAATAGTTAATGGGGTAGTTGTACTTTCAGCAAAAATGCTATCTTTGAGAATATTTGAAAAAAATCAGATTGTTGAACTCATATAAAAAACAGTATTCTGCATGGAAAAAACCTTGGTCATATTAAAGCCTTGTACTCTTCAAAGAGGGTTGGTTGGTGAGATAACCACGCGTTTTGAACGTAAAGGTTTGCGATTGGCAGGAATGAAAATGATTCAATTAACTGATGAAATTCTTAGTGAGCATTATTCCCATCTCAGCACAAAGGAATTCTTTCAGCGTGTGAAAGATTCTATGATGACAGCTCCTGTTATTGTATGTTGCTTTGAAGGTGTGGATGCAATTCAAGTAGTTCGTACGTTGGCGGGTCCAACTAATGGACGTCTGGCTGCTCCCGGAACAATCAGAGGTGATTTTAGCATGAGCTTTCAGGAAAATATCGTTCATGCGTCTGATTCACCCGAAACTGCGAAAGCAGAGCTAAACCGATTTTTTAAACCCGATGAACTCTTCGCGTACAAACAGGCTACATTTGATTATTTGTATGCTTGCGACGAGTTTTAATCGAAAAATAGTAAGAATGAATTTTATTTGTATTAAAACAATGTTAGTAGCGGCAGCCGCAATGGTAAGCTTGAGTTCTTTTTCTCAGGATCTTCTTGCGCGTCAGGCTCCTATCGACAGAAAATTGAAAAGTGTAGATTCCTTAGCACTGCAGAGACAGATAAGAGCTGAACAAGCTGCTTATCCTGCTTTCAGCTTATATCCAAGCTGGAATACTGAGTATGCGCATGTCTATGGAAGAAACACAATAGTACCCGAAACTTTTACATTTGATTTAAGAGGTTTCTGTATGCCTACTCCGAGCAGAAAGATAACTTCTCCTTTCGGTCCCCGTTGGAGAAGAATGCATAACGGACTGGATATTAAAGTGGAAATAGGTGATACTATCCGTGCTGCGTTTGAGGGTAAAGTGCGTGTGGTAAAATATGAAGCTAAAGGGTATGGAAACTATATCGTAATTCGCCATAATAACGGACTTGAGACTGTTTATGGACACCTTTCAAAACAATTGGTGACACCGGATCAGGTTGTGAAAGCCGGCGAGATTATCGGATTAGGTGGCAACACCGGACATTCTACGGGTTCTCACCTTCATTTTGAAACTCGTTTCTTAGGAATTGCGATTAATCCGGCTTTGATGTTCGACTTTCCAAATCAGGATGTTGTAGCTGATTCATATACTTTCAGAAAATCTGAAGATCGAATGGGATCAACAGCATTTGCATCTGCGAAGTCTAATGATGTTGAGAGAATAATCAAATACCATAAAGTACATAGAGGCGATACTCTTTCAAAGGTTGCTAAAATTAGAGGTGTATCGGTTAGTAAGCTATGTGAACTAAACGGACTTACTAAGAGAGCTAAACTTAAACCGGGGCAAGTATTACGCTGTTCATAGTTATTAAATAAAATATAGAAGAAGAGGATGCTTTAATATAATTTAGAGCATCCTCTTCTTATTTTTTCTTAATAATTTGTTAACTTTGCAACCAATTTTATAACGAAATGAAAGATACTAAACAACAATTTGAACACGTAATAGCTATCTGTCGTGATTTATTTTCGAAAAAACTTCATGATTATGGACCTGCATGGCGAATCTTGCGTCCGGCTTCTGTTACAGATCAGATTTTTATCAAGGCAAACAGGATCCGTTCCATAGAAACGAAAGGGCTCTCACTGATAGATGAGGGTATTAGGTCTGAATTTATTGCCATTGTAAATTATGGAATTATTGGATTGATTCAGTTGGAATTGGGATATGCAGAATCTGCTGATATTAGTGTAGATGAAGCTTTAGCTCTTTATGATAAATATGCTGATTCTGCACTGGAATTGATGCTGGCTAAAAATCATGATTATGATGAGGCCTGGAGATCTATGAGAGTTACATCTTATACGGATCTTATACTGATGAAAATTTACAGAACTAAGCAGATAGAAAGTTTGTCCGGACAAACTTTAGTTTCAGAAGGCGTAGATGCAAATTACATGGATATGATTAATTATTCAGTATTTGGCTTGATCAAAATAGAGTTTGGAGACAAAGAAACAGCAAAATAGAATTCTGAGTGTTTGGGTAAATCTTTGTAGATTTGTCCTTGGCATTGTATTTGTTTTCTCAGGATTTGTGAAAGCAGTGGATCCTCTTGGCTCTTCTTATAAGATTAAGGATTATGCTGAAGCTTTTGGATTAAGCTCCTTAGTGCCGGGTTTTCTCCCATTGCTGTTTGCTATCTTTCTTGATACTTTTGAGTTTTCAATAGGTGGATTTCTTTTCTTCGGAATCCGAAAAAAAACATGTACCACACTGGCTCTTTTGATGATGCTGGTCATGACTCCTTTGACTTTTTACCTTGCTATTAAAAATCCGGTTTCAGATTGTGGGTGTTTTGGAGATGCATTGGTGTTAACAAATTGGCAGACCTTTGGTAAAAATGTAGTGTTGCTTGTTACTGCTATTTCTTGTTTTATGTGGAAAGACAGGATTGTCCGGTTAGTTAGCGAGAAATCGCAATGGTTGATTGCTTTGTATACTGTATTTTTTGGATTAATTCTCTCTGTTTACTGTTACCGGAACTTGCCTATCCTGGATTTTCGCCCTTACAGAATAGGAACCAGTATTCCTCAAGGTATGGTAATCCCTGAAGGAGCGAAAAAAAGAGTTTATGAGAATTCCTTTACACTTGAGAAGAATGGAATAAAAAAAGAATTTTCACTGGAAAACTACCCGGATAGTACCTGGAAGTTTATTGACTCTCGGACAGTGTTGAAAGAAAAAGGATATGAACCTCCTATTCATGATTTTTCCATTACAGAAGTGGAAACAGGAGAGGATATTACTGATCGGGTACTGAGTGATAAAGGTTATACTTTTCTATTGATTGCACATCGGATTGAAGAAGCTGATGATAATGATATTGATCTGATCAATGAGATCTATGATTACTGTGTGGAAAATGGGTATACTTTTTATTGTCTGACCTCTTCGTTAGATAGTCAGATAGGGCAATGGAGAGATAAAACCGGAGCTGAGTATCCTTTTGGTTTCACTGATGATATTACTTTAAAAACAATAATTCGCTCCAATCCAGGACTAGTCCTGATTAAGAATGGAATGATTCTGAATAAATGGCATCATTCAAATTTACCGGATGAGTATGCTCTTTCAGGAAAACTGGATAAAATAGAACTAGGAAAGCAGAAGCCGGTTAATGATGCACACACTGTGATTTTGGTTGTATTATGGTATTTGATCCCTTTATTGCTCGTGTTGGGACTTGATATATTAGTTATTAAACGTTTGGAAAAAAAGAAAAGAAGGAATTTAATTAACCCTTTAAAAAATAAAAAAATGAGAAAAAACATTGTTGCAGGTAACTGGAAAATGAACAAGAGCCTTGCTGAAGGATTAGCATTGGCAAAAGAGTTAAACGAAGTATTGGCTAACGAAAAGCCTAATTGTGATGTAATTATTGGTACTCCTTTTATTCATCTTGCATCTGTAGCTGCTGCTATTGATACAAATAAGATTGGAGTTGCAGCTCAAAACTGTGCAGACAAAGAATCTGGAGCTTATACAGGTGAAGTTTCTGCTGCTATGGTTGCTTCTACAGGTGCTAAATATGTAATTCTTGGCCACTCAGAACGTCGTGCTTACTATCACGAAACTGCTGAAACCCTGAAAGAAAAAGTAGCTTTGGCTTTAGCTAACGGATTAACTCCAATCTTCTGTATTGGTGAAGTTCTTGAAGAACGTGAAGCTGGAAAACAAAATGAAGTTGTGTTTGCTCAGTTGTCAAGCTCTCTGTTTGACTTATCTGCTGAGAATTTCTCTAAAATTATTCTAGCTTACGAACCAGTATGGGCTATTGGAACAGGCAAGACTGCTACTGCAGATCAAGCTCAGGAAATCCATGCTTATATCCGTTCTACAATCGTAGAAAAATATGGCAAAGAAGTTGCTGATAACACTTCTATCTTGTATGGAGGTAGCTGTAAAGCTTCCAATGCAAAAGAATTATTTGCAAATCCTGATGTAGATGGTGGTCTTATTGGTGGTGCTTCATTGAAGGCTGCTGATTTCAAAGGCATCATAGATGCTTTTAATGCATAATTAATTAAAAAGGTGGAAGCGAATTATTTCTCTTTCACCTTTAATTCATCTTTCAAGTCATGAAGCCATATCTTTTTTGTTTACTGCTATTATGTTGCAGCTTTGCCTCTTTGAAGATTCAGGCACAGGATAACATTATTAAAAGCTTGGAACGGCATGAAACTGGTTGTGGTACAGTAATCATTCATCAGGACAGACGGTTGGATGCTTTACTAGGTGGGAAGTATACAAATAAGGGAAATGCAGGAGAGACTAAAGTTCTTAAGGAATCTGGTTGTCGAGTTCAGATTTATGCCGGAAGTGATTCTCGCGATTCCAAGAGTGCTGCGTATGAAATGGAAGAACAGGTGAAAACTCTTTTTCCGGAACTGCCGGTCTACACAATTTTTAAATCACCACGTTGGCTATGTCAGGTGGGGGATTATAAAACAATAGAGGAGGCGTATGCAATGATGAGAAAAATGAAACAAGCCGGAGTCTTTAATGAGATTTCTATTGTCAAAACACAAATTATTATACCTTTATAAATGATGAACAAGGAAGAGGCTTTGATGCTTCAAATTGAAGAGTTAAAGAAAAACTATAAAAAGATACTTGAGCTGATAGGAGAAGATGTAAATCGTGAGGGGTTGCTGAAAACTCCTGAACGGGTGGCTAAAGCCATGCTTACACTAACCAGGGGGTATGAAGAAGATCCACATGAAGTGCTTCGATCAGCAAAATTTAAAGAGGATTATAATCAAATGGTGATAGTCAAGGATATTGATTTCTTCTCTTTATGTGAACATCATATGCTTCCTTTTTACGGTAAAGTTCATGTTGCTTATATTCCAAACGGTTATATTACAGGATTGAGTAAAATTGCTCGTGTGGTGGATATCTTTTCTCATCGGTTACAGGTACAGGAACGAATGACTCTTCAAATAAAGGAGTGTATACAGAATACGCTGAATCCTTTAGGCGTGATGGTTGTTGTTGAAGCAAAGCATATGTGTATGCAAATGCGTGGCGTGGAAAAACAAAATGCGATTACTACTACATCAGATTTTTCAGGAGCCTTTAAGAATGCCACAACTCGTAGTGAGTTCATGGATCTGATAGCTCATAAATAGGAATTTATTTTCTTAGAACGACTCTATCGCCAAGTCTTTTGGCCATTATATCACGTATTCTTTGTACATTCATATAGCGTTTTATTATGGCCGTATATTTTTCTTCAGATTTGCTATTCTCAGGATCTTGAAGTGCATACATTATGTGTTTTAGTTCCTCCTCAATAATGGCATTCTTAAAACTTGTCATAAGAGAAGGCACTAATTCGTGTAATCGTTCATCATCTGTTACAATATGTTGCCCTTTGGTGTGATATTTACTTAGTTGGTCGCGGTCACTCGAAAGTTCTGCTGCTAACTTGCTGATAAATGGATCTGGATGTGCAATAAAATACCTCTCGCAGATAAAATTATTATCTTTTAAATGCATTCCTGCTTCAGAAAGAATCTTTCGATGGAGTGGATTATGAAAATTCAGTTCGTCTTGTTTTAAGTCGTTGGTAACATATTCGATGACAGTAACAGGGACTTCTTTTCCTTCTTCGGTTGTCATATTACACATAATTTTCTCGCCGTATCTTACAAGTGCGCTCATAATAAGACGCTCGTATTCATAAAATTCGCTTCCTTCTTTGCCTTCTTCAGGAATAAAAGACTGATATACTTCTTCTGGAACTACATCTTCTGGAATATAGGCGGGGGGGACGTCATTGTAAGCTGACTTGTTTGTCTTTTCATTTTGCTTTTCAATTAATTTCCCCATTTCAATCTGGAGTAATTTCTCTTCAATTCTTAATAGCTGGCTACATTCCCGGATATATACTGATCTGACAATGGCTTCTGGAATAACAGATATACTTTTAACGATATCTGCTATTAACTCGGCACGTTTCATAGGGTCTTTCCCAGCTTCATCGATCAGTAAATTAGCCTTAAACCGGATAAAATCAACTTCATTTGCAGTAATATAAGCCTGAAAATCGGTTGCATTATGCTTGCGTGCAAATGAATCAGGGTCATCGCCGTCGGGTAATAAGACAACTTTAATGCTCATACCCTCTTCTAATAACATATCAATACCACGTATCGATGCCTTGATTCCGGCCATATCTCCATCATAAATGACTGTGATATTATTAGTAAAGCGGTGGATTAATCTAATCTGACCTGAGGTTAAAGAGGTTCCCGAAGAGGCAACAACGTTTTCCACACCGGATTGGTGCATAGAGATAACATCAGTATAACCTTCTACTAAGAAACACCGGTCTTGTTTTACAATGGCTTGCTTAGCAAAATAAATGCCATAGAGTTCATTACTTTTGTGATATATTTCAGATTCAGGTGAATTCACATATTTGGCGATCTTTTTATCCGCATTTAGAATACGTCCGCCAAAAGCTACAACCTTTCCAGAGAGTGTGTGTACAGGAAATATAACTCTGCCTCTGAAACGATCACTTAGTGAATGGTCATCCCGTTCATAACACAAACCTGTTTTTAACAAAAAGTCTTTTCTGTATCCTTTTTTTTGTCCTTCTTGTGCTAGTGCATCACGTGCGTCTGTGCTGAATCCAAGTTGGAATTTTTTTATTGTATCATCACGAAATCCTCTTTGTCTGAAGTAAGCCATGCCTATAGACTTTCCATCTATATGATTTATTAGAATATCCTGGAAATAATTACGTGCAAAGCTGTTAACGATGAACATGCTTTCGCGATTGTTTTGTGCTTGTTTCTCTTCGTTGCTTAGCTCCCTTTCTTTTATTTCAATGTTGTATTTCTTTGCAAGATATTTTAATGCTTCATAGTATGAAAGCTGTTCGTGCTCCATGATAAAATGTACAGCATTTCCACCTTTGCCACAGCTGAAGCATTTGCATAATCCTTTTGTGGGGGAAACGCTGAATGAGGGGGTCTTTTCATTATGAAATGGACAGAGTCCCACGTAGTTTACGCCTCGTTTACGTAACGTAACAAACTCAGATACTACATCAACTATTTGTGTCGCATCTAATATTCTATCTATAGTGGCTTGATCTATCATTCTACATTTTTCTGGAACTATCTGCAAAATTACGAAAACTATCTTTCAAAACAAGCTTCTTAATATTTATTGATTAACGACTTAATTTTTATTGTTATTGTTTGAAGATAGGAGTATGTTTGAATGTTTATCCTTATAAAAACAGATTAAAAGCGTTATCGTTGTATAACTTGTGCGTTTTAAATTGAGAATCCACATTATACTACTTTATGCCACAGCAGTTATTTTCTCTTCCTCAATACAAATTTTAACTTAATTCTTTATTTTATCTTTGCAATTAGCAAAGATAAAGAGATTGAAAGTTTCTTTTATTAATGTATTCTTGCTGATTCTCCTATTTGTTTATTTAATATTATTGCTGTCCGGTAAAACTCTAAAATGCATAAAGAACCATCCGAATCGCCTATAAAATGGTGGTTCGGAATGTTTTTTTTAAAGTAAGCCCCTAATCAAAAACAAATTCTAATGCGGGGTCAACATTTGGAGGCTCATAATTGGCTTTCTGAAGAATATATTCCCAATCCTTTTCGGGTTTTTCAAGAAAAGCTATAAAATCGACATAATACATTAGCATAAGTCTAGCCATGGTAACTAAATTAGAGAAAGAACAGTGTCTTTTAAGTTTATGTTGCATGATTGTACACAGTAAATTAGCAATGAGAACTACCCATGTTTGCACTTCTATGGCATTGACACTCTCACCATAGAAGAAATGTAGCGGAAAGTTCTGTTTGAGCTGTTTGTATAACGTTTCAATAGCCCATCTCCGCTTGTAAATTTCTTCAATATCCTCAACAGATAGTTCGAAATTATTGGTTAGCAATACCGCGGATTTCTTTTTATTCTTGCTCCATAACTCTACTCGCCTGGAAGTATGTCGCAAGTCTCCTTTTTCAAAGATGATATGCTGGTCGGTATGCGTTACCAAACCTTTAGAATTGACATAAGTGGTGGATTTCAACACTTTGTATATCAGGCTCTTCTTCATTTTTGTAACATAGCAGACACCCTCTTCTGTCAATCGTTGGAATTGTGCATAGTCAATATAGGCACGATCCATAGCAAGAGTGGCATTTTGAGGCAAATGAACCTCTTTGAGCAGATAATGGTCGTGTTTGGCTGCGGATGTCAGTTGAACAACCATAGGGACACCTACTACATAGCGCATTACCGTGTGGACTTTCAGACCGCCTTTCTTCTTTCCGCTTTTTGGATGACGACCAACGCCCTTAAGAATATTGTCAAACAGGCTGATTGTCGTAGAATCCATCATAAAAAGCAGTCGTTCCCAATCTTTCTGTTCTTTCCGTGAGCGGCTGTCCGCTAAAAAAGGCCCATATTGTTCCAACAGCATAGAATAGACGTTGGCAAAAAACTCCTGAGACCGTCTTTTATTTGCTTCTGCCAGAGTACTACGCCTAACCATATGTAATCGATTCCAAGGTGTTGCAGCTTATTTGCTTCCGCAAACATCCCAATCTCCAGTTCGCGTAAGGAATCAAAGTGTTTGAGCACACCAAAAAGCATAACCACAAGATGAGTATAGCCATCAAAGCTCTTGACATAACGTTCACAACCCATTTTCTGGCTTAAATCTAAGATTTTTTGCTTATCGATGAATTTTAATAGCTGTGATAGAACCGGCTGTCCGGTAAAATTTATACTTTTGCCCATGTCTATAAGGATTTTTTGGTCGAAACGAATATAGACAATTGGGGCTGAATTCATCTAAGAACTCAGCCCTTTATTTTGTTGATCTAAAAAGTTTTACCGGACAGCAATAATTTAATATAGATATCACGCTTATTTATCACAAAATTCTTGATTATTTAAGAGCCTGTTTAAATTTTATTCAACAGCATTCTGATGTTTGCCAGTTTAACCATTTCCTCTGCTGAATCGAATGTAAATTCATAGTTTCGGCAGAGCCTTCTATAGTTGTCAAACTAAGAAAAAGTTCTTTCAACAATCCATCTCTTTTTAATTGGTTTAAAGCCATTTACTTTGTCTCCGCTGACTATAATATCCAGCAAATATCCAAAAGTATTCTTTATTTTCTCCGATACTTCTCCACGATAACCTGCATCAGCAAGAATTACTTTTATATTACAGCATAATTCTTTCAGATATCGGGCAAGCAGATAAGCTGCTTTGCTATCATGCACACATGCAATTGTTACCATAACAGCGATCAGGAAACCATTCTTGTCAACAACCACATGACGTTTAATCCCTTTGACTTTTTTATTACCATCAACTCCATTAAGGGAACGGTTGTTTCCCCAACGTACACTTTGACTATCCATTATTCCTAGACTAGCTTCGGCTTTTTGCCCCATAGAAACATGTACTTTCTCGCGTAATTTATTGAGTAATATCACTGCTGTCCCGTTAAGATTCCCAAAGTGATAATTGGTTATCATCGGACTGCATTTTTAAGTTAGTATTATTGTTAAATAAATCATTTATAGATTCTCTCTCGAATAGAGTTAGCCCTATTGTCTGGGAAAATATGTAAAGATTTTCTTTTACCCCAAGGCTTTTCTTTGCAATTGCAAGTAATAAGTAAGTGCATATAGCAATCCATATTTGGCAGTATACAGCATTACTTGTTGTTCCATAGAAAGTCTTAATGTGAAGGTGTTGTTTGATCCATTTAAAGAACAACTCCACCTTCCATCGTTCCCGATATAACTCTGCTATTGTCAAAACGGACAATTCAAAGTTATTGGTTAGGAAGTGATAAACATTGTTAGTTGCATAGTCCTCATAGACTACTAATCTGATATTATCAGGATATCGTTTGGATGACTTTACACCAGCTAACCTGATGGATTGATCACTTATTAGACCTGCATATTTGTACACTTCAAAGTTATCTTCAACTTGGTAAGCCATGTTGTCTTTAGCTCTGGTTACAAAGAAGGCTCTTTTTACATGGATAAGGTTGAATAATCTGTAAAAGTCTACATAGCCCTTATCCATCAAATAAAAGGCAGCAGGTTCTATCAGTAAGGAATCCAAGGCATTTACATCATGAACTGAGCCATTAGTTAGATGGATAAATACAGGGATTGACCCTCTAAGGTCAAGTAATGTATGCATCTTAAAAGCTCCTTTCTGATGATGAAACTTAGCCCATGGAAACAGACTTAAGCATAGGTTTATGGTACTACTATCAAAGGCGTAAATCATGTTGTCCATATCTAGTCTGAAGTCGTTGTCCTTGAAATACAAGGAACGTGCGTTCTTGATAAGAATTTGAGCAAAGTCGGCATAAATTCGCCAGTCTCTATTCTCATTAGCTTTTGCTAATGTGTTTCTAGCTACTGGATTCTTTATTCCCGAATGATAAAGCTTAGAGGAAAAAGCAATAAGACATGATTCGATGTCACGAAGGCTTTCCCTGCCAGTGAGTTGAGCAAAGCTCATCACATTGAAGTGTTCACGGCAAGTGAAGTTTCTGACTCGGTAATCTCCTTGATACCTGTCAATACATTTCTTTAGTTCGTATTCTGGTATAAATGACATAAGTTGTGCAAATACTGTTTTTCCTGTATTCATGGTTTGCGAATGGATTTGTTCCGGTTCGCAAAGCTATAATTTCAAATCGAAAAAAAACAAAAACGTCTGTAGGTCCGATAAATAAAAGGCTGCAGAGATATCAGCCCGTCTTTAACGGGACAGCAGTGGAGTAATAGATTAAATTCACCAAGAGATGACCATTTGTGATAATAATAGTATATCAATTCCCAGGAGGGAAGATCTGAAGGCAACATACGCCACTGACAACCGGTTTTTACAACATAAAATATGGCATTCCATATTTTACGTAAATCATATTTTCGCTTTCTCTCTTGTGGTTTCAAGATTTTCTTAATAACTTGCCACTGTGTTTCTTCTAAATCCGTTAAATACATAATTATTTAAAGTGTGGTAACTAAAAATAATTCTTTATGCGGAAAGAAGAAATACTTTTCTTCTTTTTATCTTTTAAAAGCAATGAGAGTTCTTTTGTGGCTCATTGTGAAAATACAAAATTTCTATTGAAGGGCAACTTACAATAGAAATCTGTCGAATCTGAGTTATTCAGGGGAGACTATATTCAAACATAGGACTTAATATCCTCAATAAGCCCTTTTAACTCGAGCTTGTGATATAGAATTTGAGCATAATCCCTTTATCAAGCCTTTTTTTCTCCTAAATTTAATTTATATTTGCCTCTTACGTGCGCGTAAATAGATAATGTATGACGTTTGAATTCTTATAATTTAGAATTTTAAAAACACGCTTTGTAACATACATAGTAATCAGCTAGTTACAAATTAATTCCATTTTTATTCAATAAAAGAGTCAGATATATTAGGATTGTATAGTTGAATCGAGTACTTTTGCACCCGCTTTGTAAGAGACAAGGCATTAACGTTTTGACATATTGAAAAGATGGGTGGCATTTTCAGAGAGTCCTGAAGAAACAATTAAAAAAAATAATTCAGAAAACATTTGGATATAAGAATTAGAAGTTCTACCTTTGCATCCGCTTTACAAAAAGCAAAAACAAAATCGTTCTTTGAATAAGATTTAGATATAAACAATACAAGTAGTACAAGAGCTCTTGTTGGTGTGCTTTGGCATACTTACAGAGTAATAAATTTCGAACCGTCAACAACGACTTAAGTGATTAAGTAGTTGAAGAAACAAGAAAAATAAGAACGGAATCCTGAACAGAATTAAAATGAAACTTTTACAATGAAGAGTTTGATCCTGGCTCAGGATGAACGCTAGCTACAGGCTTAACACATGCAAGTCGAGGGGTAGCAGGGTAGCAATACCGCTGACGACCGGCGCACGGGTGAGTAACACGTATCCAACCTTCCCATAACTCGGGGATAGCCTTTCGAAAGAAAGATTAATACCCGATAGTACTTATATAAGGCATCTTAAATAAGTTAAAGATTAATCGGTTATGGATGGGGATGCGTTCCATTAGATAGTTGGTGAGGTAACGGCTCACCAAGTCTTCGATGGATAGGGGTTCTGAGAGGAAGGTCCCCCACATTGGTACTGAGACACGGACCAAACTCCTACGGGAGGCAGCAGTGAGGAATATTGGTCAATGGGCGAGAGCCTGAACCAGCCAAGTAGCGTGAAGGATGAAGGTCCTATGGATTGTAAACTTCTTTTATAGTAGAATAAAGTGAGCCACGTGTGGTTTTTTGTATGTATACTATGAATAAGGATCGGCTAACTCCGTGCCAGCAGCCGCGGTAATACGGAGGATCCGAGCGTTATCCGGATTTATTGGGTTTAAAGGGTGCGTAGGCGGAATAATAAGTCAGTTGTGAAAGTTTGCGGCTCAACCGTAAAATTGCAGTTGAAACTGTTATTCTTGAGTGTACATAAGGTAGGCGGAATTCGTGGTGTAGCGGTGAAATGCTTAGATATCACGAAGAACTCCAATTGCGAAGGCAGCTTACCGGGGTACAACTGACGCTGAGGCACGAAAGTGTGGGTATCAAACAGGATTAGATACCCTGGTAGTCCACACAGTAAACGATGAATACTCGCTGTTTGCGATATACAGTAAGCGGCCAAGCGAAAGCATTAAGTATTCCACCTGGGGAGTACGCCGGCAACGGTGAAACTCAAAGGAATTGACGGGGGCCCGCACAAGCGGAGGAACATGTGGTTTAATTCGATGATACGCGAGGAACCTTACCCGGGCTTAAATTGCAAATGAATATAGTAGAAATATTATAGCCAGCAATGGCATTTGTGAAGGTGCTGCATGGTTGTCGTCAGCTCGTGCCGTGAGGTGTCGGCTTAAGTGCCATAACGAGCGCAACCCTTATTGATAGTTACTAACAGGTTAAGCTGAGGACTCTATCAAGACTGCCGTCGTAAGATGTGAGGAAGGTGGGGATGACGTCAAATCAGCACGGCCCTTACGTCCGGGGCTACACACGTGTTACAATGGGGGGTACAGAAGGTCGCTACCTGGCAACAGGATGCTAATCCCAAAAGCCTCTCACAGTTCGGATTGGAGTCTGCAACTCGACTCCATGAAGCTGGATTCGCTAGTAATCGCGCATCAGCCACGGCGCGGTGAATACGTTCCCGGGCCTTGTACACACCGCCCGTCAAGCCATGGAAGCTGGGGGTACCTGAAGTACGTAACCGTAAGGAGCGTCCTAGGGTAAAACTGGTAACTGGGGCTAAGTCGTAACAAGGTAGCCGTACCGGAAGGTGCGGCTGGAACACCTCCTTTCTGGAGTGATTTCGTTCTTAGGTTCGGATTTTACTTTGTGCTACTGTTTATTGTTTATTCAAAATATAAAAAAAAAGAGATTAGAAAGAAGCCGAGCCGAAAGGTAAGAGGTTTTGAACGACAGTCCTATAGCTCAGTTGGTTAGAGCGCTACACTGATAATGTAGAGGTCGGCAGTTCAACTCTGCCTGGGACTACGCGAAAAAAAGGAGCTTAATGGATTAACCAATTCCAAAGAAAAACGCTTCATAATAATTTCACGGGGGATTAGCTCAGCTGGCTAGAGCACCTGCCTTGCACGCAGGGGGTCAACGGTTCGAATCCGTTATTCTCCACGATCAAGCTAAGGCTTGAAAACGATCTTTGACATAATGTACAAAAGCAAATAAAGAAGTAATTTTCAGTGATGAAAAGAGCTTTAAAATATATATCGAACCATATTGCAATTGAAAACGTGTAAACGAATAAGATTGTATAGTATGGAAGAAAGTAAGCAAGGGCGCATGGCGGATGCCTTGGCTCTCGGAGGCGATGAAGGACGTGATAAGCTGCGATAAGCTTCGGGTAGGTGCAAATAGCCTTTAATCCGAAGATTTCCGAATGGGACAACCCAATATCCTGAAGGGATATTATCCATCTTATGATGGAGGCGAACGCAGGGAACTGAAACATCTTAGTACCTGTAGGAGAAGAAAATAAAAAATGATTCCGTAAGTAGTGGCGAGCGAACACGGATTAGCCCAAACCATGTATGTTACGGCATATATGGGGTTGTAGGACCACGATATCGGACTTATATTGGAGAATGGAAGACTCTGGAAAGTGTCACCATAGAGCATGATAGTTGCGTACATGAATCCAATATATACTGTAGTGGTATCCTGAGTAGCGCGGAGCACGAGGAATTCTGCGTGAAACTGCCGGGACCATCCGGTAAGGCTAAATACTCCCGAGAGACCGATAGTGAACCAGTACTGTGAAGGAAAGGTGAAAAGAACTTCGAATAGAAGAGTGAAATAGTCCCTGAAACCATGCGCTTACAAGCGGTCGGAGCAGCTTCGTG